>NZ_JAKSYD010000006.1 GCF_022829605.1 Methylobacterium sp. E-065
CAAGCGGGGTGCTTTTCGAACTGGTGGGGGATGAACACGTTGAGGCCGAAGAGGTCCCCGGCCACAAGGAGGCCAATGACCGGGGGCTGACGGTCCGGAGCAATCTGTTGGCGGCAGGCGAGCCCGTCAAGGATGGGAGGACGGTCCCCAGGGACGCGGCTTCAGGCGTTGAGGCCGTTCGCGGTTGGCCCTTCCGGAACCGGTGGACAAACGGCCGGAGGCGCGGGGCGTCGGCGGCCGCTAATTCCCCCAAGGCTTCGAGCTTGCGGATCAGCGCATCTTGCATCGGGTCACAGCGGCGAAGAGTAGTCTGCCATCCTATAATCGGTGCGGGGCACAAAACTTCGTCATAGGACGGATATTGACGTCCAGTAGCCGGTAAGTGACTGCCACTGTTACGACCGCATCCGTTGGACTCAGAGCGGAGCCTGGAAGGACCATGGGCTTCGGATCAAGCCCGTTCCAGCAGGTCGACGATCAGCGAGCCAGCGGCCGCGAAGACGTTGCCACGGCCTCGCCAGGGTAAGACGATCGACGCGGGCTCCGGTTCAGCCGGCACTACGGGGAGCACGGCCTCAGAGGCCTCGGCCTCCCGGTCCTGATCGTTCCCGCGCAACCACGTCACCTGCGAGCCGGTGGTGTTTTCAGGAGCGGCCAGCGAGGGCTCATCATCCCAGCCGTCCTCGTGGTCCGCGTCACCGTCCATGCGGTCGAGCACGGCAATGATGCGGTCCGCCGCGTCGAGGGCGAACCGAGCGGCCTACTGCTGCGGTGTCTTGATGGGGTCGGGAAGGTTGTAGGCCGCGAAATCGAGCTGGGCGGCATCCTCAAGGGTAGCGGGGGCCTCGTCGGTCTCACTGGTCGTCGGGGGTGCGCGTGTCAGCAGCGTCGATAAGATGCGCACGGGTCTGGAGGCCGCCGGCCTGGAGTTCATCCCCGAGAACGGCGACGGCGCCGGGATCCGGTTCCGAGAGCGGAAGGGGTAAAGCACGGCGATCGTGGATCTTAGCGATGCTGCGGTACAGGCTTCGCGTTCTCGCCCTTGCTTAGGAGGCAGATTTGGACGCGGCTTACATCTCGGCGATGTTCGGCCTGGGTGGGGCCACCATAGGCGCTCTGGCGTCGTTCATGACGACATGGATGACGCACCGAAGCCAGTTCCAAGATAAAATTCGCGAGGCCGAACGGTCGAGGCGCATTGAACTGTTCAACGAGTTCATCACCGAGGCCGTTCGCCTCTACGGCGATGCGCTCAGCCATGAGCGGGATGACGTTGGCGATTTGGTACTTCTCTATGCACTGCTAGCAAAGATGCAGCTCACCGCATCACAAGCAACATTAGATGCCGCAGGTTCTGTCATAGACCGCGTAATCGATACCTATCTCGGACCCAATCAGAGCTTGCACGAAATCCGCGAGCTTGCACGCGAGGGTAAGCTCAACTTCCTCACGGCATTCGGGACGGCTTGTCGGGCCGATCTACAGGCGTCTCTCAACGAGATCAGGTAGCCTACCACGTGGCGACGGATTACGACGCTTGCTCCTCGTCGCTGAGCGTGCCGATCAACCGCCAGAGTTCCTGATGCTCAGGTCCGTTACGGCCTAACGCGAGGAATGCCGCAAGACTGATATCCGTCACGTGCCCGCCCTAGGCGACGTTGCCGGTATGCCGGAAGAAGCTGCGTCCGGTCGTGGGGTCGAACAACAGGTGCCAGTGGTCGCCGTTCGGGCTGGCGTAGATCAAGCGATTTAGTTCGGAAGGGTTCATGGTCGGCCTCCGGTTGAACGATCGGAGCCTAGCGCACGTGAGGATGCTCGCCATCCGCCGGTGCGACCGACACCGGCAGAAAAGCTGTCATTCGATCTAGGTTTGATCTGGGTCCATATCTGGCCAAGCCTCTAACGTCGATTAGAGAGCAGGCCGATTGATCGGGTTTTAATGTAAGGGTCCGGATCGGCTCTAAAAAGAAATCTCTGCGGAAGCTCCGTCAGCGCCCGAACGATGTCTCGGATCGGGGAAGACGCCGCACCCACGATGTGTGTTGGCGACGGTTACCCTTAGAAACGAGGAATACTATGACCCTTTTGCGCACCCTGGCGCTTGCCGCCGTGATCATCACACCGACAGCTGCCGGAGCCGAACCGACTGGCACTTGGGTGACGCTCGTCAGGGATCCGACTGCGCTCGGCCAGATCAAACCGCCCTGCCGCCCGAACGAGTTAAATTTCCGAGGATCGGCTACCGGCAGGGCGAGGAACGATGCAGTCGGTGATAAACTCGGCCGCGGCATCTGTATCGGTTGCAGCGCCCAGTAGGTTCAGGCCGCTTGAGGGCCGCTCGAAATGCGCAAAGGGGGTCGCTTGGGGGGGTGCTCAGCCAGCGAGGGGCAACCGTTGGAGTGCTGCGCACACGACGTGACACACAGCTAGATCGTCCTCGGGCTCGCCACCCGATGAGCCGACGCCGCCCACGATCTCCTCTCCGACCAGCAGCGGCAACCCACCGGTCAGAGGCAGGCGTCCCGGGAAGGCGAGCAGCGCCGCGTTCGCTTGGATCGCCCCCTGAAGATCCTGTGTCGACGTGCGCGTGATCGCGGCCGTCCGAGCTTTCAACCAAGCCGCCTCCGGCGTGTGGAGCCGCGCGCCGTCGAGGCGTTCTAGGGCAAGCAGCACGCCCGCCTCGTCGACCACCGCGAACGCTACCGGAAGGCTGCGCCGTTCGGCTTCCTCGCGTCCCGCAGCCATGAGGATGCGCACGTCGGCCGCGTCGAGGCAGGTACGCTGATGCATGAGACACCGTCGGATTGCGGTCGTGTGAACACCTGTACTACCTGCCTCGGAACGCCGGTTCCTCCTGCGGATCGTAGGCGTGGCCGTGCAGCACGGGCATGGGGTCAAGATGGCGGAGCGGCAGAGCGGATGTCGAGCGACCTCTCACGCGCCATGCATTAAGTTTCATCACTCTGCAAAATTCGAACGATTTTGCTTGTTGGTCAGAGCGGACCCAGATAATAGCCGCGTCCCTAGACAAGAAAAAGCCGCCCTCAAGGGGCGGCCTGAAGTCTAGGGAGGAAACGCCCTTGGGAGGGCTGCAGGACGGCGACGCCATCGCTGTCCCGCAGTGCCCACTGTAGCCATTGCACTGCAGCATGCAACTGCGCAGAGCTACAACCGCCGCACAATCCAGCCGACCAGAGCCGTTCAGGTGCATTTTCGCACGATAGCTTGGTCGCTCGGACAGCCGGCCGTATGGCCTCACTCCCTAGCGCGAAGTTGGGCACCTAGAGCCGGTCCCGGGCCGGTTGCGACGGGTTTGCGGGTGGCGCGTTGGTGGGTGAAGGAGCTTGCTCATGCCTTCACCCCTGTCTGTGGACCTGCGCGAGCGTGTCGTGGCTGCGGTGGTGGCGGGTGCCTCCTACCA
>NZ_JAKSYD010000114.1 GCF_022829605.1 Methylobacterium sp. E-065
GAGCCACCGACGCGGGCACCGCCCCGTCCCCGGACCCGCCCAGTCAGCCACCGGGCGGGCCCCCGAAGGACGCCCCGGGATCGCTCCCAGGCCGCCGCGGACAGGTGGCGGCTAATGAGCACAAAATAGGAACATTGTCAAGGATGGCGCGGGACCGGCCGCCGGCCCCCCCTACCCTGCAGAGGGGCTACAATGTTTGCATATCGCGGTTCGACGCGTTCGACAGCTGCAGAACAATCCGGGTCGAAGGCCAACGCGCTGCCCTCCCCCCTCTGCGGGGGAGGGTGGCCCCAAAGGGGGTTGGGAGAGGGGAGCGACGGTGCGAGACAAAGCTCAGTGCTGCGTGTGGGTCGCGCCTAATCCTGACGCCGGGCTCCCCTCTCCCGACCCCTGCTGAGGCAGGGGCCACCCTCCCTGGCAGAGACTACGATATTCACACATCGGCTGGGGGAGACGCGCTCTCCTCCCCCTTGTGGGGAGGAGCTGGAGGTGGGGGTGGCGCAGAAGGCACCGTCACGCGTGATCCTGAACCACCCCCACCCCTGACCCCTCCCCACAAGGGGGAGGGGAAACGCGCTCGTTTTTCAAGGGCTCGCTGTTCGGCAGAGAAAAGTGAATCCGTTAGCCCGCAGAGCGGGGAGGGAGACGCGCGGTGTCAGCTCTCTCCTTGATAAGAATGCGCATGCAACGCAACGCGCGCGGAAGAGAAGGACCGCAAAAGTCCAACCCGCCCTGATATTGCTATAGCTCAGCCCAACGCCGACAGACCGAATCGCCCGTGGCCATCGACCATATCGACCTCAGCCGGATCGACCTGAATCTCCTTGTCGCCCTCGACGCGCTCCTCGATGAGCGCAGCGTCACCCGGGCGGCGGCCCGGATCGGGGTCGGCCAATCGGCGATGAGTTCGAGCCTCGCCCGCCTGCGCCGCCTGTTCGACGACGAGCTTCTGACCCGCGCACCGGACGGGATGCGGCCGACGCCTCGGGCGCTCAAGATCGCCGAACCCCTGCGCGCCACTCTTCGGCAGGTTCAGGCGCTGGTCCATCGTGAGGAACGCTTCGAGCCGGCCACCGTGGATCGATCCTTCACGATCAGCCTGCCCGACAGCGTCGAGGTGCTGCTCGGGCCGCGCCTGATCGCGCAGCTCCGCCGGGAGGCGCCGGGTATCCGGCTGCTGCTGCGCTCCGTCGAGCGGTCGCGAATCCTCGACGAGCTCGATGCCGACCGGGTCGATATCGCCATCGGGTTGTTCTCGGAGGGGCAGATCCACCACAAGCAGCGGCTGCTCTACCGGGACAGCTACGTGGTGCTGTTCAACGCCGCGTTGATCGGCCTCGAGCCGCCGATCGGCCTCGACGATTACCTGCGGTTTCCCCACGTGCTGACCTCCCTGCGGGAGACGGCCCACGGGGTGGTGGATGACGCGCTCGCCCAGATCGGCCGGTCGCGGACCCTCGCCGTGACCACGCCGCGATTCCTGGTCGTGCCGTTCCTCGTGCGCGCCGCGCCGGTGATCGCCACCATGCATGCGCGGCTTGCCATCTCCTTCGCCAGTGCGCTGGAACTCAGCGTGAGCCCGGTGCCGGTCGCGCTGGAGGATGTCGCCGTCTCGATGCTCTGGCACGCCTCCTACGACCGCGATCCGGCCCATCGCTGGCTGCGGGACCTGCTGGTGCGGCTCGCCCACGAGCCACCGCCGCCCGGCATCATCTGACGCGATGCTCGAGATCCTTGTCTTCGCATCAGCGTTTTCCGAAAGCCAGCGACCACCTTTCGGGTTGATGCTCTACAGGCACGGATCCTCCGCGGCCTCCAGCCGCCCGCTCGCGATCGCGTCGCGGAACAGCGCGAAGTCGGCGGCGTTGCGCCCCGCATAGGCGCTCGCCCAGTCGGCGATCGCGGCGGCGAGATGATCGTTCTTGCCGCTGCCGCAATAGCCGGTGATCGCCGCCGCATCCCCGGTGCGGGCATGGGCACGGGCCAGCAGGGTCCCGTAGGCATACGAGAAGGTCTGAAGCGAGGCCCCCGACATCCGCGCCAGCGGAATCGCACCCTTCAGGTTCTTCATCTGGCGCACGTAGAACGGGCGGTCGGCGATGCTGGTCCAGCCGAGCAGCGGATCGCCCACCGCCTGGAGCAGGCGCTGGCCGTAGATCACCCGCTCGCCCTCGTGACCGGCGTAAGGATCGGGCATCCCCGGCAGGTACGGCGCGTGGGCCGGGCGGACCGCCTCCTTCACCTGGAGGAACAGCGCGTCCGCGTCGGAATTGCCGAACAGCAGGGCCAGATAGGCCCGGGTTCCGACGCTGCCGACACCGACGACCCGGTGGGCCACGTCGACCACATGGTAGCGATCGAGCATGAAGCGCCGTTCGCGCGGCAGGGTCTCGGCGTAGCGCTCCAAACCGGTGACGACGCTCTCCCGCGTGGCGTCGTCCACCGGGGTCAGGATCGGCGCGTCCGTCTTGAGACGCCAGCTCCCGTCGGTCCGTCGTTCCGCCACCTGCGACAGCAGGCTCCGGTTGTTCCGCCGCCGGGCCTTGTCCACCGCGTGCCGCACAACGGCCCGGCCCTCGGCATCAAGCCGCAGCCCGGAGATGTGGGGCGTGTCGACCCGCGTCGTCTGATACCAGATATCGAGGGAGCCCTGGGGCGCCAGCCGCCGCATCGTATGCTGGTAGCCGTAGACCGCCTCGATGACCGCCGCGCGGGAATCGCGCGCCGAGGCGCCGGCCTCCGCGGTCGCGATCGCGAGACCGGCGGCAAGGCGCTTCAGGTCCCATTCCCACGGGCCGATCGTCACCTCGTCGAAATCGTTGAGATCGAGGACGATGTCCTGCTGGGGCGTGCCGAACAGACCGAAATTGTCGGTGTGGGCATCGCCGTTCATCACCACGTCGATACCGCTGCGGTGCCCGCGCGACAGGTCCCAGGCCATGACATGCGCGGCCCCGCGCAGGAACGCGAAGGGCGAAGTCGCCATCCGGGCGACCCGCAACGGGATCAGATGCGGTTGGCGCCCCTCATGGGCTGCCTCGATCAGGGCGATCGGGTCGGGCCGGTCCGGATCGTCCGCGCATTCGCCCAGGGCCGCGTGGGGCACCGCATCCCGGAGCGCCTTCCCGACCTGACGGCGCTTGTCCCACGATTCGACGCCGACGCGCAGGTCGATGCGCGGGAAATCCGCGATCGGCGCCAGAACCGGACCCGTGTCCGGCTCGGTCGCCCCGGCGGCCATGTCCGCCGCTGTGTCCTGCTCGATGGCCGTCCGTTCCATGTATTCAAAATTCCCTGACCGCTCGACAACCTTGACCGTGCAGCGACGTTCCGGGGTGCGGCAAGTCTGGTGGAGATAGCATCGCGCCGCCTCTGTGACTGTTCGGGCCTGAACCGGTCTTGACCACTTCCGGTGGCGGCTCTCTAACCACCCCACGCGCCGCCAAGACATTCTTCGCCGAGCGACGCCGATACGCCGACGCACCAGCGAGACCTCGCATGCCCAAGGGTTCAGATCTCCTCGTCGCCGCCCTCGAGAACGAGGGGGTCGACCGCATCTTCGGCATCCCCGGCGAGGAGAACCTCGACGTCGTCGAGTCCCTGCGCACGTCCAAGATCGAGCTGGTGCTCACCCGCCACGAGCAGGCGGCGAGCTTCATGGCGGCCACCCATGGCCGCCTCACCGGCCGGCCGGGCGTGTGCCTCTCGACGTTGGGCCCGGGCGCCCTGAACTTCTCCACCGGCGCGGCCTACGCGCATCTCGGCGCGATGCCGATGATCATCATCACCGGCCAGAAGGGCATCCTGTCCTCGCGGCAGGCCAAGTTCCAGATCGTCGACGTGATCAGCTCGATGAAGCCGATCACCAAGATGGCCCGCCAGATCGTCTCCGCCTCGTCGATCCCCGCGATCGTGCGCGACGCCTTCCGGGTCGCCACCGAGGAGCGGCCCGGGCCGGTTCTGCTGGAACTGCCCGAGGACATCGCGGCCGAGGAGGCCGAGGCCAACATGGTGCCGCCGCACCCGATCGACATCCCGGTCGCCCACCCGACCGCGATCGACCGGGCCGCCGCCATGATCCTCAAGGCCAAGCGCCCGCTGGTGATGCTCGGCGCCGCCGCGAGCCGGCCGCGCGCCACGGGCGATCTCGGCGGCTTCGTCCGGCGCACCCAGATCCCATTCTTCACCACCCAGATGGGCAAGGGCACGGTCGCCAGCGGCACCAGCCTGTACATGGGCACCGCCGCCCTGTCCGAGCGCGATTACGTCCACGAGGCGATCGACAGGGCCGACCTGATCATCGCCATCGGCCACGACACGATCGAGAAGCCGCCCTTCTTCATGGGCCAGGCCGACCAGAAGGTGCTGCATATCGGCTACATGCCGGCCAACGTCGAGCAGGTCTATTATCCCGATGCCGAGGTGGTCGGCGATCTCGGGCCGACCCTGAAGATCCTGGCCGACCGGCTGGAGGGCAAGCTGCCGAATGCCGGCGCCCTGCTGCCGCTGCGCGAGCACATCCTGAACCACATCGCCGACCGCGCCGGCGAGGACCGCTTCCCGGTGACGCCGCAGCGGCTGGTGCGCGACGTCCGCCGGGTGATCCCGGAGGACGGGATCGTGTGCCTCGACAACGGCATGTACAAGATCTGGTTCGCCCGGAACTACCGCACCTACGTGGCCAACACGCTACTGCTCGACAACGCGCTCGCCACGATGGGCGCCGGCCTGCCCTCGGCCATGATGGCGGCGATGCTCTATCCGAACCGCCGGGTGATGGCGGTGTGCGGCGACGGCGGCTTCATGATGAATAGCCAGGAGCTGGAGACCGCGGTGCGGCTCAAGCTCAACCTCGTGGTTCTGATCCTCGACGACTCCGCCTACGGGATGATCCGTTGGAAGCAGGCGGTCGATAAGTTCGCCGATTTCGGCATGACCTTCGGCAATCCGGATTTCGTGCTCTACGCGCAGGCCTACGGCGCCAAGGGCCATCGGGTCGAAGCGGTGAACGACCTCGTGCCGACCCTGGACCGCGCCTTCGCGGAAGGCGGCGTCCACCTCGTGGCGGTGCCGATCGATTATTCCGAGAACACCCGCGTGCTGGTCGAGGAGCTGCGCGAGAAGGTGAAGGATTTCGAGCCGGCCGAGTGACCTCGGTCTCACCAACGGTCGGCCAGCAAGACAGGGCAGTGCGATGAACCCGTTCACCTTCCAGACCACGCCGAACGTGCTGTTCGAGGCCGGCGCCTCCAAGAAACTGCCGGAGATCGTTGGCAGCTTCGGGGCCAAGCGCGTGTTGCTGGTCACCGACAAGGGCGTGCGCAGCGCCGGGCTCACGAAGGCCGCCGAGGCGGCTCTGGCGGAAGCCGGCATCACGCTCGACGTCTACGAGGATGTCGTGGCCGATCCGCCCTCCACGGTGATCGAGGCGGCAGCCAAGCGCGCCCGGGAGCTCGGGACCGACTTGGTCCTGTCGATCGGCGGCGGCTCGGCGCTCGATACCGCCAAGCTCGTGGCCTATCTCGCGAAGTCGGATGAACCGCTGGATTCGATCTACGGCGTCGGTCTCGCCAAGGGCGACCGGCTGCCGCTGATCCTTGTGCCGACCACGGCCGGGACCGGCTCCGAGGTGACGCCGATCTCGATCGTGACGACACCCACCACCGAGAAAAAGGGCGTCGTCGCGCCAAAGCTCCTGCCCGACTGGGCGGTGCTCGATCCGGAGCTGACGCTGGGGCTGCCGTCCCACGTCACGGCGGCCACCGGCATCGACGCGATGGTCCACGCCATCGAGGCGTTCACCAGCAAGAACAAGAAGAACCCGATCTCGGACCAGCTCGCCAAGCAGGCTCTGGCCTTGCTGTCGGCCAACATCCGCACGGCCTGCACGGACGGCAAGGATCTGGAGGCACGCTCCGGCATGCTGCTCGGCTCGATGCTGGCCGGCATGGCCTTCGCCAACGCGCCGGTGGCGGCCGTGCACGCGCTGGCCTATCCGGTCGGGGCGATCTTCCACGTGCCGCACGGGCTCTCGAACGCGCTGGTGCTGATGGGGGTGATGCGCTTCAACCTCTCCCACGCGGAGGCGCTCTACGCCGAGCTGGCGCCGATCCTCGATCCCGCCGCCGCGAACCTGCCGCCGGCCGAGGCCGCCAAGCGCTTCGTCGACAGCCTCGACGCGATCTGCCGCGACTGCAAGGTGCCGGCCTCCCTCGCCGAGGTCGGCGTCGCCCGGCAGGATCTGGAGCGGATGGCCACCGACGCGATGAAGCAGACGCGGCTCCTCGTGAACAACCCGCGCGAGGTCACCTACGACGACGCCTTCAAGATTTACGCCGAGGCGCTGGGCGAGGCACGACCGGCGGCGTGACGCCGATTCCGCATCTGACGCTCAACCTCATCCTGAGGTGCCCGCGCCAGCGGGCCTCGAAGGAGGGTTCCAGGGACTACGTGGCTCGCTGGAGCCCTCCTTCGAGGCCTCCGCTGCGCTCCGGCACCTCAGGATGAGGGGATCGGATTGGAGATCGGCGGTTTGGATGGGTGTCCGGACGGGTCTGTGAGCTGACGACACGCTCCGCGTCATCGCGGAGTCGGAAATCCGGGGGGAACGCCAGCATGGACCAGTTCGACGCGTTCCGGGCCATGGGCGAGCTTTGGACCCGGGCCGGCGCGGGCTTCTTCACCCCCGGCACCGGGCAAGCCACCCCCGGCTTCGGCTGGCCAGGTTTTCCGACGACGGATCTGACCGGGCTCACCACGGCGCAGGCCAAGCTGACCGAGGCCTGGACCTCCGCGACCGCGCTGTCGCAGACGCTCGCAGCCTCGCTCCAGGGCGGTCCCGGCGCGCCGGATCCAACCGCCGGCGCGGTGCTCGCCAAAATCTTCGATCCGCAGGCCTGGCTCGGCGGCTCGGCCGAATTCGATTCCGCGCTGACCCGCATGTCCGAAGGCCCGCAGCTTGCCGACCTGTGGCAGACCGAGCGGCGCTACGCGGCCCTGTTCACCGCCTGGACGGCGCTTCGGCGGGCGCAGAGCGAGCATCAGGCCGTGATGCTCGACGCCTGGACCCGTGCAGCCGGCACCTTCGCCCAGGAGGCCAATGCCCGCGCCGAGCGCGGCGAGAGTTTCGCCTCCGCCCGTGAGATGATGAGCCGGTGGATCGAGACCGCCAACACGGTCCTGCTGGAGATCCAGCGCTCGGACACATTTCTCACCTCGCAGCGGGCGGTGCTGCGCGCCTCCACCGATCTCCGGCTCGCCCAGCAGGATGTGGCAGCCTTCCTGGCGGAGTTCTACGGCCAGCCGACCCGGGCCGAGCTCGACGACGTGCATAAGAGCCTGACCGAGCTGCGCCGGGAGGTCCGGGCGCTCCGCCGCGAGCGCCGGCAGGCCGGCAAGGCGTCCAAGGCGGGCGGTTCACAGGTCGGGGAGAACGCCCATGGCTGATCAGGAAAGCCCGAAGGGGCCGGCCGCTCCGCTGAATCTCACCCCCGCTGCGTTGCTGGCCGAGGTCGGCACCCTTGGGCGCCGCCTCAGCGAGGGCGCCAAGCTGTTCGCCGATGTCAGCGACGCGGATGTCGAGATCGCCACCACGCCGAAGGATCTGGTCTGGAGCCAGGACAAGGTCAGCCTCTACCGCTACCGGTCGCTCGCCGAGAGCAAGGGCTTGCCGCCGGTGCTGATCGTCTACGGGCTGATCGGCCGCTACACGATGGCCGACCTGCAAGAAGACCGCTCGCTGGTCCGCAACCTGCTCAACCTCGGCCTCGACCTCTACGTGGTCGATTGGGGCAATCCGGGGCGGGCCGACCGCTACGTCTCGATCGACGATTACGTGGATGGCTACCTCGCGGAATGCGTCGCCTGCATCCAGGAGGCGGCCGAGCGGGAGAAGGTGAACCTGCTCGGCATCTGCGAGGGCGGTGTCTTCACCACCTGCTACGCGGCGCTTTACCCCGAGACCGTCAACGCGATGGTGCTGACCATCACGCCGATCGACTTCCACGCCGATGCCCGCGATGCCCGAGCGGGTCACGGCTTCATCAACGTCTGGACGCGCTCGCTCACGTCCGAGGACATCGACCGGCTGATCGACGCGCAGGGCTCCCTGCCCGGCGCTTTCATGGGCTCGGTGTTCTCGATGATGACGCCGATGCGGACCATGACCAAGTACAACCTCGATCTGCTCGACGCCCTGG
Organism: Methylobacterium sp. E-065; assembly: GCF_022829605.1. GTDB lineage: Bacteria > Pseudomonadota > Alphaproteobacteria > Rhizobiales > Beijerinckiaceae > Methylobacterium. The sequence goes on from NZ_JAKSYD010000114.1 coordinate 8,199, forward strand.
ACGACAAGAAGAAGTTCTTGAATTTCTTGCGGATGGAAAAGTGGATCGCCGACCGACCGGATCATCCGGGTGAAGCTGCCAAGCAGTGGTTGAAGGATCTCTATCAGGACAACAAGCTGGTCCAGAGTGCCTTCGAGCTTGGCGGCCGGAGGGTGGATCTCAAGGCCATCACCTGCCCGGTGCTGAACGTGTTCGCGCAGGACGACCACATCATCCCGCCGGCCACCTCGCAGGCGCTGAGGGACAAGATCGGCACTGCGGATTACACCGAGATGGGTCTGCCCGGCGGCCATGTCGGGGTCTTTGTCGGCGGCAAGGCGCAGAAGTTGCTGGGCTCGGGCATCGCCGATTGGCTGGGTCAGCGGGGGTAGGATGCTCGCTGATCGGTCCTCACACAGCGCAACGCCCCTCCCCTCCCCCGCAGAGGGGGGCTACCGGATTCCCGTATCACTGCCGGACGCCACGAGTTTGAGGAATAAGCGCGTTTCTCCTCCCCCTTGCGGTGAGGGGTCAGGGGTGGGGATGGCGCAGGATCGAGCGGTCCGGTGCCTTCTGCACCACCCCCACCTCCAACTCCTCCCCGCAGGGGGGAGGAGAGCGCGTCTCGGCCAGCGATGTGTGAATGTCGTAGCCCGGAGACGAGGAAGGGAAAGGCGCACGGTCCGGCCACCGAGGATCACCCCATGGGCAGCCTGAAGAACAAGATCGTCAGCGCCGACGAGGCCGCCGCCATCCTGCAGGATGGCGACATGGTCGCGGTCTCGGGCTTCGTCGGTATCGGCACACCCGACGAGCTGATCCTGGCGCTGGCGCGCCGTTTCGAAGCCGGCAACGGCCCGCACGGGATCGGCCTGATGTTCGCCGCCGCCCCGGGCGACGGCAAGGAGCGCGGCCTCAACCGGCTGGCACTCCCGGGCCTCGTGAAGCGGGTCGTCGGCGGCCATTGGGCGCTGGTGCCGAAGCTCGGCGCCATGGCGGTCGAAGGCCAGATCGAGGCCTACAACCTGCCGCTCGGCGTCGTCTCGCATCTCTACCGCGAGATCGCGGCCCATACGCCGGGCCACATCACCAAGGTGGGCTTGCGCACCTTCGTGGATCCGCGCCTGGAGGGCGGCAAGCTGAACGCCGTCACGACAGAAAACCTCGTCGACGTGGTCGAACTCGGCGGCGAATCCTGGCTCCACTACAAGGCGTTCCCGGTGAACGTCGCGCTGATCCGCGGCACGACCGCCGATCCCGCCGGCAACATCACCATGGAGCGCGAGGCGCTGACGCTGGACAACCTCGCCGCCGCCATGGCGGCGAAGAACTCGGGCGGCTTCGTCATCGCGCAGGTGGAGCGTCTGGCCGAGGCCGGCTCGCTGAATCCGCGCGAGGTGCAGGTCCCGGGTATCCTGGTCGATTGCGTGGTGCTCAGCCAGCCGGAGAACCATCGGCAGACCTACGGCACGCCCTACAACCACGCCTTCACGGGCCGCCAGCGCGTGCCGCTCGACCGGATCCCGCCGATGGCGCTCGACGCCAGAAAAATCGTCGCCCGGCGCTGCGCGTTCGAATTGCCCCCTGGGGGCGTGGTCAATCTTGGCATCGGCATGCCGGAGGGCATCGCGGCCGTCGCCGCCGAGGAGCGGGTGCTGAAATACCTGACCCTCACCGCCGAGCCCGGCGTGATCGGCGGCCTGCCGCAGGGCGGGCTCGATTTCGGCGCCGCCCTGAACCCGGCCGCTGTGCTGCACCAGAACCAGCAATTCGATTTCTACGACGGCGGCGGCCTCGACCTCGCCTGCCTGGGGCTTGCGCAATGCGATGCCGAGGGCAACGTCAACGTCAGCCGCTTCGGCAAGCGGCTCGCAGGCGCGGGCGGCTTCATCAACATCTCGCAGAACGCGAAGAGCCTCGTGTTCGCCGGCACCTTCACGGCCGACGGGCTGAAGGTCGCGATCGAGGGCGACGGCATCCGCATCCTCACCGAGGGCCGCTCCCGGAAATTCATCGCCGCCGTCGAGCAGGTGACTTTCTCGGGCGCCTACGCGGCCGACCGCGGCCAGCCGGTGCTCTACGTGACCGAGCGTTGCGTCTTCCGGCGGACACGGGCCGGGATGGAACTCGTCGAGGTGGCACCGGGGATCGATATCGCGCGCGATATCCTCGGGCAGATGGGGTTTGCGCCGATCGTGCAGAACCCGAAGCCCATGGATCCGCGCCTGTTCCGCGAGACCGTGATGGGGCTGGAGCCCTGGCTGCTGGGCCTCTCGCTCGCGGAGCGGATCAGTTACGATCCGGAGCGCAACATCCTGTTCTCGAATCTCGAAGGTTTCCAGGTGCGGACCATCGACGATGTCGAGCTGGTACGCCGGGAATACGAGCGTGCCTGCCAGGAGATCGGCCGCAAGGTCCACCTGATCGCCAATTACGACGGGTTCGAGATCGACGCGACCGTCAGCGACGCCTACTTCTCGGCCATCGCTTATTTGGAGAATCGGTATTACGAGACCGCATCGCGCTATACGACCAGCGCGTTCTTGCGATTGAAACTCGGTGCCTCGTTGGCGAGCCGCGATCTGGCTCCCCATGTCTTCGAGACAAAAGCCGAGGCGCAGGCGAGGAATACGGCCCAGAGCGTACCTCTCAAGCCGCGACCCGGCATGTCCCAGCCCGACATGCCGCGGCCGCCGAAGGAACCGTTGGATGCCTGAACTCGAAACCCCCACCCTGAAGGATCGCGCCCTGCTGGTCGAAGCCTGCCTCGTCGGCGGCGCCTGGACCAAGGCCGGCTCCGGCAGCATCGATGTCACCAACCCCGCCACCGGCGCGGTGATCGCCCGGGTGCCGAATGCCGGCGCCGAGGAGACGCGGGCTGCGATCCAGGCGGCGCACGCGGCCTATCCGGACTGGCGCGCCAAGACCGCCAACGAGCGCGCCGTGCTGCTGCGCAAGCTCGCCGCGCTGGTCACCGAGCATCAGGAGGATCTGGCGCAGATCCTCACCGCCGAGCAGGGCAAGTCGCTGACCGAGTCCCGCGGCGAGGTCGCCATGTCGGCGGCCTACGTGCTGTGGTTCGCGGAAGAGGCGCGGCGCGTCTACGGCGACGTGATCCCCTCCCCCTGGGGCGACCGCAAGATTCTCGTCACCAAGGAGCCGGTGGGCGTGGTGGCGGCGATCACGCCGTGGAACTTCCCGTCCTCGATGATCGCCCGCAAGATCGCCCCGGCGCTGGCCGCCGGCTGCCCGATCGTGATCAAGCCGGCCTCGCAGACCCCGCTCTCGGGGCTGGCCTGGGGCGTGCTGTGCGAGCGTGCGGGCTTCCCAGCCGGCGTGGTCAGCATCCTCACCGGCTCGGCCCGGGCCATCGGTGCCGAGATGACCGGCAACCCACTGGTCAAGAAAATCACGTTCACCGGCTCCACCGAGGTCGGCAAGGTGCTCCTCGAGCAGGCCTCGCACACGGTGAAGAAGGTCTCGATGGAATTGGGTGGCAACGCGCCGTTCATCGTGTTCGACGATGCCGATATCGACCGCGCGGTGGCCGGCGCGATGCTCGCCAAGTTCCGCAATTCCGGCCAGACCTGCATCTGTACCAACCGCTTCCTGGTGCAGGACGGGATCTACGACGCCTTCGCGGAGAAGATGGCCGAGGCCGCCAACCGCCTGAAGGTCGGCAACGGCCTCGAGGACGGCGTCGCCCAGGGTCCGCTGATCGACATGGCGGCGGTGGAGAAGACCGAGGCGCATATCCGGGACGCCGTCGAGAAGGGCGGCCGGGTGATCGCGGGCGGCCACCGGCACGCGCTGGGCGGCCAGTTCTTCGAGCCAACCGTGATCTCCGGTGCGACCCCCGGGATGGATGTCGCCCGCGAGGAGACGTTCGGGCCGCTGGCGCCGCTGTTCCGCTTCCGCGACGAGGCGGAAGCGATCCGCATGGCCAACGACACTGAGTTCGGGCTTGCCTGCTACTTCTACACCCGCGACCTCGGCCGCACCTTCCGGGTCGCGGAGGCGCTGGAATACGGCATGGTCGGGATCAACGAGGGGATCATCACCACCGAGGTGGCGCCCTTCGGCGGCGTGAAGGAATCGGGTCTCGGCCGCGAGGGCTCGTATCAGGGCATCGAGGATTACCTGAACACGAAGTACCTGTGCGTGGGTGGGCTCGTGGCATGATGGTCGGGGTCCATTGAGACCCATATCCCCTCCCCTGGCGATCCCGGGCCTGCCCGGGATCGCTCAAGCTTGCGGAAAGGGGCCAGGGGTGGGGGTGGTGCAGAAGGCACCGCACCACTCGATCCTGCACCATACCCCACCTCAAACTCCGCCCCACAAGGGGGAGGAGAGCAGGTTGCGTCTAGGGTCGCTGCGCGTCTTACTTCCCGCTCGGCGCAGCGCCGCTGCCGGTCGTGCCGTTGCCCATGCTGCTGCCGGCAGGCGCGCCGGGGGTGCTCACGCGGGGGCCGCCGCTGGTGCCGGGCGCCATGCCGGCGCCGGTGGAGCCGGTCTGCTCCATCGCCCCGGTTCCGGTCCCTGTGCCGCCCACGGCGCCGGATTTGTTCACGTTGCCCTGGTTGGCGCCGCCGGTATGCGGTGCCTGTGCCAGCGCCGCGCCGGAGGTGGCGAGCACGAGCGACATGGCCAGCGCGAGGATCGTCTTCGACATGGGGTCTCCTGAGTCCGCGTAAGATGGTCCCAGGCCAACCCCAAGCCCATGAGAATGTTCAGCGGGCGAGCGTCCGGCCATCCCGTCCAAGACCGGCGTCGGGCGTCTCCGCCCGCTTCCCTCGTCCGCGGAGGGGGCCGGTTCTCCGACGGTGATCCGCACCCCGTGTCATGACCGGCGGCGTCTAGGCCGGATGCGCGTTGTGGATCTGGTCGAAATCCAGCGACGCCGTGTCGATCACGATCTGCGTCCGGCTGATCACCTCCAGCTTGCGCAGGATCTCGGAGACATGCGCCTTCACGGTCGAATCGCCGACCTGAAGCTCGTGGGCGATCTGCTTGTTGAGCTTGCCCTGCCGGATCATCATCAGAACGCGCACTTGCTGTGGGGTCAGCCGGGCGAGGCGCTCGGGGAGCGGCGCCTTCTTGGAGCGCGACGCGGGGGCGTTCGCCTCGGCGAGGCCCGGCGGCAGGAACAGCGCGCCGCTCAGGACCTCGGTGATCGCCCGGGTCAGCGTCGCCTTGTCCATCGCCTTCGGGACGAAGCCGGCAGCTCCGTGTTGCAGGGCCTCGCGCGCGATGCGCGGATCCTCGTGGCCGGACACGATCAGGATCGGGATCCGCGGAAACCGTGCGCGGATCGTGATCAGCCCGTCGAACCCGGCGGTGCCGCGCATCGACAGGTCGAGGAGCGTCAGGTCGATATTCCGGTTGGCCGTCAGCACCGTGCAGGCCGGCTCGATCCCGTCGGCCTCGTGCAGCACCGCATCCGGATGCGCGAGGCGGATCGTGGCCGCCAGGGCGTCACGGAACAGCGGGTGGTCGTCGACGATCAGAAGATGCACGGACAACGCGATCCTTCGCCCAAGATCCTCACGGGATCCGTCGAAAACTGATCGAAGCGGCCCCGGGGCGCAAGCGGGCGTTGAGACGACCACCCTCACACCGGGGCCTGAGCGGGCCGACCGGCCTGTCCACCGTCTGCTTGGTGCTCGGTCAGCGCGCCGTGGTTCACCGACACGGTCCGTTCGGGCTGAAGCGCGCCGTGCCGTGTTCGCTCAGGCTGCGCGGACCGAGGCGAGGAAGCGGCCGACCTCCTGCCCGAGCGTGTCGAACTCGACCGACAACTCAGAAGCCGAAGCCAGAAGGCCGCCTGCGGTCGTTCCCGTCGTCTCGACGGCTTCGGCCACGGCCGTGACGGTCGAACTCACCGCGCTGGCGCCGGCCGCCGCCTCCGCGACCGTGCGGACGATGCGTTCGGCGGCAGCGCCCTGGTCGCGCACGGAGGCCGTGATTTGCCTGGCGAGGGTGTTCATGTCGCGGATGTGCACGGTGATTCCGTTCACCGCGGAGACGGCCCGCTGCGTGGAGGTCTGGATCCGGCCGACCTGCGATGCGATGTCCTTGGTGGCCTTGGCGGTCTGGCTGGCGAGTTCCTTCACCTCGGCCGCCACCACCGCGAAGCCGCGGCCGGCCTCTCCGGCCCGGGCTGCCTCGATCGTGGCGTTCAGCGCCAGCAGGTTGGTCTGGGCGGCCACCGTCGAGATCAGCGCCACCACGTCGCCGATCCGTTCCGCGGCCGCGCTCAGCTCCTGAACGAGGGGCACCGCCTCGGCCGCCTGCGCGGCGGTCCGGCTGGCGAGATCGGCGGAGCCGCTCACCTGCCGCTCGATCTCGCCGAGCGACGCGCCGAGCTGCGCCGTCGCCTCGGCCGCCGTCTCGGCCGTGCGCGCCGCGTCCCCGGCCGAGGAGGCCACGTCCGACGACCGGCGCGCCGAATCGGAGGCTGTCTCCGACATGTCGGCCGCTGCCGTGCGCAGGCCCGCTGCGGCGCTGGACACATGATCGAGGATACCGCCCACGGTCGTCTCGAAGGTCCGAGCCAGGTGCTCGGTCGCGTTCCGCCGTGTGACATCCAGCTCGGCCCGGGCCTCCGCGGCTTCCTGCTCCAGGACGCTGGTGCGAGCCAGCTGCGCCTGGGCCTCCATCTCCGATTGGCCGAGCGCCCGGAACGAGTCGACCGTCGTGCGGCAGACCCAGATCAGGACGGCGGCTTCAACCACCACGATCACCGCGTGCAGCGCGACGCAGCCGATATCGGTCGCGGCATCCGGGAAGACCAAGGCCGGAACAGCCAGATCGAGGGCGAGGTGATGCACCGCGGTCGCCACGGTCGCCGCCAGGATCACGCGCCAGTCGCACCAGCCGACCAGCACGGCGAGACAGGCGAAGAAGTACATGTGCAGATCGACCTGCCAGCGATGCCCGGCGAAGACGATCAGGAAGATCGCCGCCATGCCGATCAGGGCGAGTCCGCTGACGATGCGCGTGGCCCGGCCAGTCGGATCCCGCCACCAGAGCATCGTCGCCGTTCCGGCCAGGACCATGACGGCGGCGATCGAGCCCAGCGTCGGCAGGCCGCTATTCAGCGCGGCCTCGGCCCCTGCGACGACGAGCACGTGCACCCACAGGATCGCGATGAGGGAACGGCCGAACTTGAGCCGGAGCGTATTGAGGTGGTTCATCGTGCTGAGCGTCCGAAATCAGGATCCGAATTGCGGGTGACGGCGTGGGACCGGTCGGCGCGACCGCAGCCGCGGGCCGAGCTGCCGTCGAGGACGAGCCGGGCCCCCGCCGCATAGAGGCGAAGGACGAAACCGGAGTCATCAGCGCGGGCGATCACGACATCCCGCTGACCATCGACAATCAGGATCGACCCGCCCGCCTCGGCCACCATGCGGACCACCGCATCGGAGCCGGATCCCGCGCGGCCGAAAAGCACCACGGTATCGGACCGGGGGGCGGCCAGGAGTACCAGGGGGGTAATCAGGGCGACGGCGCCTCCGAGTGCCCCGAGCACAGTCTGGGATCGTATCCAACCCCGTCTTCTCCGGGATTCGGAGTTTGCTACTGCCGACATGGACCTTCGCATCTCCAATCGAACTTCAGACATTGCATTTTTTGTTTTTAGGGCGTGAAATGAGCCATTTTGTTTCTTCGATAGTAGTCTATGATTGAATTTATTTAAAATTATGAACACTAAATGCATTTTGCAAGGAATGTATCCGACGTAGTTCGTACGATGATTTTCTTTATTGCCGATTTTACCGGCCAGCTGCGAGAAATATAACTCGCAACTTATAAATATGACGCGACTGTACGGTGGTAAATATATTGAATTACTGTCCGTATTGATCGGTATTCTAGTTTTATTCAATGCCACTTTGTCCTGTCGCGGGGCTGGATTGCGTCTCATCAGGCCAACGGTTCCGGCGGCAGGTTGCGTGCGGCAGGCTCATTCGTACCGCGCGGCGCAAGGCATGCTTTCCTCTCGGTCTGCGCCGTGAGACGCCGGGGACCGACGGCGCTGCGCTCATCGCGCCCGAAGAGTGGAGATCGTGTGTGAAGCAGGACATGGTGCCGTCATGGCCGGGGCAATCGTGGGATCGGGCCGATCCCGCTGCAGCCGGTCTCGATCCCGTGCGCCTTGCGGAGGCGGTGGCCTATGCCGAGGCGCACGAGAGCGCGTGGCCGCACAGCCTGTATTATCCGGATGGGCGCTATGTCGGGATCGTCGAGTGGAACGAGACCGGACCGTGGAGCGCGATCGTGGGCCCGGTGCAGGAGCGGGGCGGCCCGGCGGGCGTGATCCTGAAGGGCGGCCGCCGGGTGGCGGCCTGGGGCGACACCGGTCGTCCGGACATGACCTTTTCGGTCGCCAAGAGCTACCTGGCGGTTCTGGCCGGCCTCGCTCACGATGACGGGCTGATCCCCGACGTGGATGCCCCGGTCCGCGACAGCGTGCCGGACCCGCTCCTCGACGGCCCGCATAACGGCGCGATCACGTGGCGCCACCTGCTGCAGCAATCGAGCGAGTGGCAGGGAACGCTGTTCGAAAAGTCCGATCAGGTCGACCACTTCCGCCAGATCGGCCCGGGGGCGGACAACAGCCGCAAGGGTGAGAAGCGAGCGCCGAACCCGCCCGGCACCCACTACGAGTACAACGACGTGCGGGTGAACCTGCTGTCCTACTGCCTGATGCGGTTGTTCGGCCGCGCCCTGCCGGAGGTGCTGCGCGCGCGGATCATGGACCCGATCGGTGCGTCCTCCGACTGGGCGTGGCACGGCTACGACACGGCCTGGGTCACGGTCGACGGCAATCGGATCCAGTCCGTCCCCGGCGGCGGCCATTGGGGTGGCGGCCTGTTCATCGGCGCCGACGACCACGCCCGGTTCGGGCTGCTCATCGCCCGCGGCGGCGTGTGGAACGGCCGCCGGCTCCTGTCGGAGCGTTGGATCCGCGCCATGCTGACCCCGTCGCTGACCCTCGAGAGCTACGGCTATCTCTGGTGGCTCAACCGCGGCCCCGCCGCCAGGCCGCAGCTGTCCGCCAACGCGTTCAGCGCACTGGGAGCCGGCAACAACGTGATCTGGTGCGATCCGGACCGCGACCTCGTGGCGGTGCTGCGCTGGATCGATAAGAGCGCCGTCGACGGGTTCCTGCTGCGTCTCGCGGCGGCCCTGCGGGATTAGCCGCTCAGCGCCGCGATGGTCTCGGCCATCGCGCGCGCCCTCGGCACGAGGCTGCCCACCTCCAGGTACTCCTCGGGCGAATGCGCCTTGCCGCCGACCGGGCCCACGGCGCAGAGGGTCGGGCAGCCGACGCTGGCGGTGAAGCCGGAATCGGCGCAGCCGCCCGCGAACTCGCCTTCGATCGGCCGGCCGAGCCCCGCGCTGACCTTGGCATAGGTCTCGAACAGCGCCCGGGAGGCCGCATCCTGCACCAGCGGCAGGAACTCGCCCTTGATGGTCAGCTGCGCCGTGGTGTCCGGCACCGTGGAGGCCGCCACGATCGCGGCGATCCGGTCCATGGCCTCGGTGCGGTCGGGCGGGGTGACATAGCGCAGGTCGATCTCGCAGGTCGCCCGGGGCGCCACGGTGTTGACCGACTGGCCTCCGGCGACGAGCCCGACATTCACCGTGATGCCGCGCGCGAGATCTGTGATGGCGTGGAACGCCACGGTCTTGTGGGCCAGTTCGAGAATGGCGCTGCGCCCCTCCGCATAGTTGCCGCCGGAATGGGCGGCCTTGCCCAGCACTTCGAGCTGCATGAACACGCCGCCCTTGCGGCCGGTGACGACGTTGCCGGTCGGCCGCCCCGGCTCGGAATTGAGCACCGCCCGGGCGCCGCGGGCGGTGTCCTCGATGATCGGCCGGCAGGCCGGCGAGCCGATCTCCTCGTCGCTGGTGAACAGGCCGACCAGCGGCACCGGCGCGCCGCCGGCCCGGTGATAGGCCGCCAGCACGAAGGCGTTCATCACGAGGCCGGCCTTCATGTCGGCGACGCCCGGCCCGTAGGCGCGGCCTTCGGCGACGTGGAACGGCCGGCGCGCCACCTCGCCCTTCGGGAAGACCGTGTCGCGATGGCCCATCAGCACCACCGGCCGGTTGCCGCCACCGGAACCCGCGACCTCGGCTTTGAGCGCGTCGCCGTAGCCCGCCACCGGGATCGTGGTGACCGGGATGCCCTCGCCGGCCAGGAACGCCGCGATGCGGGCGCCGACCGCATCCACGCCCGGCTTGTCGTATGATCCGGAATCGTGATTCACGAGGTCTTCGAGGAGCGACAACATCGCCCCCTCCTGCTCATCGAGCCAGCGGAAGGCGGCGGACGCGCGATCGGTCATGGAGGTCCTCATTCCGGGATCGACGCGACCGCCCGCAAAGGCTGCGCCGCGCCGAATGGGCATGCGCCGAGGCGCGGCTATTCCACCGTCACCGACTTGGCCAGATTGCGCGGCTGATCCACGTCTTTCCCCATGAACACGGCCGTGTGGTAGGCGAGCAGCTGGATCGGCACCGCGTAGACGATCGGTGCCACCGTGGCGTCGAGCGCCGGCATGGTGAAGGTCGCCAGCGTTTCGAGGCCGTGCTCGGCCGCGCCCTTGGCGTCGCCGATCAGCACGATCCGGCCGCCGCGGGCGGCGACCTCCTGCATGTTCGACATCGTCTTCTCGAACACCGCATCGTGCGGCGCGATCACGATCACCGGCACGCTCTCGTCGATCAGGGCGATCGGCCCGTGCTTCAGCTCGCCCGCCGCGTAGCCCTCGGCGTGGATGTAGCTGATCTCCTTGAGCTTCAGCGCGCCTTCCAGCGCCATTGGGTAGCTGGTGCCGCGGCCGAGATAGAGCACGTCCCGCGCCTTCGCGACCTCGCGGGCGAGACCTTCGATTGCGCTCTCCTGGGTCAGCGCCTCCGCCATCAGGCCCGGCGCCTTGATCAGGGCGTCGACCAAGCGCCGCTCGCCCTCTGCGTCGAGGGTGCCGCGCGCGCGCCCGGCCGCGATGGCGAGGCAGAGCAGGACCGTGAGCTGGCACGAGAACGCCTTGGTGGAGGCGACGCCGATCTCCGGTCCGGCCAGCGTCGGCATCACCACGGAGGATTCCCGCGCGATGGTCGAGGTCGGCACGTTGACCACGCTCAGCGTGTGCTGGCCCTGGGATTTTGCGTAGCGCAACGAGGCCAGGGTGTCGGCGGTCTCGCCCGATTGCGAGATGACCAGCGTCAGCCCGTCCCGTTCCAGGGGCGCCTCGCGGTAGCGGGCCTCCGACGCAACGTCGATCTCGACCGGCAGCCGCGCCACCTGCTCGAACCAGTACCGGGCGACGAGGCCCGCATAATAGGCGGTGCCGCAGGCGGTGATGTAGACGCGGCTGAGCTTGGCGAAGTCGAAGGGCAGCGGCTCGGGCAGCATCACCCGGCCGTTCGCCATATCGACGTAATGCGCGAGCGTGCGGCCCACCACTTCGGGCTGCTCATGGATCTCCTTGGCCATGAAGTGGCGATACTCGCCCTTGTCGATCCGGTAGGCCTGGGTGGCGATCTTCTGGCGCGGGCGCTCGACCGTGGCGCCCGACGCGTCGCGGATCTCGGCGCCGTTCCGGGTGAGGATCGCCCAGTCGCCTTCGTCGAGATACGTGATGGCGTCGGTGAACGGGGCGAGCGCCAGCGCATCTGAGCCGAGATAGGTCTCGCCCTCGCCGAAGCCGATCGCGAGCGGCGCGCCGTGGCGGGCGCCGATCAGCAGATTTTCCTCGCCGGCGAAGATGAAGCCCAGCGCGAAGGCGCCGCGCAGCCGCGGCAGGGCGGCTGCCACCGCCTCGACGGGTGCCATCCGCCGGTCCATGTTGCGGCTGACGAGCTGGGCGACGACCTCGGTGTCGGTTTCGGTCTCGAAGACGATGCCGTCGGCCTCAAGCTCCTGCTTCAGCTCGCGAAAGTTCTCGATGATGCCGTTGTGCACGACCGCCAGCCGCTTGGTGGCGTGCGGATGGGCATTGGTCTCGTTCGGCCGGCCGTGGGTGGCCCAGCGGGTGTGGCCGATGCCGATCGTGCCGGCGAGCGGCTCCTGGACGAGCCGCGCCTCCAGGTTGACGAGCTTGCCCGAGGCCCGCCGCCGCTCCAGGCGGCCATGCTCCAGGGTGGCGATGCCGGCGGAATCGTAGCCGCGGTATTCGAGCCGCCGCAGGGCCTCGATCACCTGCCCCGCCACCGCGTCGCGTCCGACGATGCCGACGATGCCGCACATGGGATGTCTCTCGCTTTGACGTCCGGATGGCCGCGCGCGGACGCGCCGCGCAAGGTCCGGGCCGTTCGCTCAGGCCATAGCCGAGCGTGGCTTGTACCGGATCATGGCCGGGCAGGGCCAGCCCCGGCCGAATTGATGCTGTCGCGGCAGCGGTCCCGCTATGGGGGCGTCGTCCCGCGTTTGGTGATGGTCGGATTCCGGCTCGACCAGTAGCCGGCCAGCACCGAGCCCGACAGGTTGTGCCACACGGAGAAGACCGCCCCCGGCAGGGCGGCCAGCGGTGAGAAATACAGCTTGCCCAAAGCCGCCGCGAGGCCGGAATTCTGCATGCCGACCTCCAGAGCCAGCGTGCGGCAGGTGCCCTCATCGAAGCCGAGCAGGCGCCCGCTCCAGTAGCCGCAGAGCAAGCCGGCGCCGTTGTGCAACACTACCGCCAGCAGCACGAGCGGCCCGACCGCGGCGATGCTCGCCCGGCTGCCGGCAACGACGGCGCCGATGATCAGCAGGATGGCGACCATCGACACGACGGGCAGAGCGCGCTCGAGGCGCCCGACGAGGCGCGGCGCGAGCCGGTTGAGCGCCAGCCCCAGCGCCACCGGTGCCGCCACGATCTCCACGAGGCTGGCCAGCAGCCCCGCCACATCGACCGGCACGGCGGCGTCGAGGTAGAGGCGCACCAGGAGCGGCGTCGCCACGAGGCCCACCAGCGTCGAGGCCGTGGCGATGGTCACCGACAGGGCGACATCCCCGCCGGCGATGTAGACCATCAGGGTGGAGCTCGTGCCGCTGGCGACGCTGCCGACCAGTACCATGCCGGTCGTCAGCTCCGTGCCCATGCCGAGGGCGTGGGCGATGGCCCAGGCGGCGGCGGGCATCACGAGGTAGTGGACGACGACACCGGCCGCGACCGGCGCGGGCCGGGCCAGGATACGGCCGAAATCCGCGGGCGTCAGCGTCACGCCCAGGGCGAACATGATCACGGCCAGCAGGGCGGCGACGTGCGGGAGCACCGGGAGGAACACGTCCGGCACGACGTAGGCGGTCGCCGCGGCCAGGATGGCGCAGACGGGAAACAAGCGGTTGAGCAGCATCGTGCGGGCCGGATCCGGAAAGGCGGCGGCCGTGTCCCAGCTGGGCCGTTGCGCGTCAAGCTTGGGCGTCCCCGCGGGCGTCGCTGTTGGATCCAAGCGTCTTCCTACCGGAGCGGCGGCGATCTCACTTCAACTAACCGGAGGTGGCTTTGGGTATGTGCCGGCGACCGTTCTTGCGGCTGGTGTAGGTCCGATGCTGAATGGCTGCTTGGGGTGGATATCTGCTGGTCTGCTATCGGCTGTTGAACCCTGAAAGCGGACTCTCGCTTCTCGGCGGTTCGCGTTGCCAGTCCGGGGCTCGAAGTCAGACAATCCGTTCAACCCATTGCGAACGCGACGGTCCCGGGGCGAATGGGTCGCCGAAATATTGCGTTTCCCGAACGACTTTCCCGTCGCGAAACTCCATAATGCTCACGGTGTAGGACGGCTTACCGTCATACGTGAGTACGTACTCCGTCACCCATAGATCGCCAGAGCCGACAATCCGTCGCACATCAAATCGCTTCTTGTTTGGTTGCGCCGCACGGGAGGCCTGGATCTTGTGCCGCCCGCTGATGCGCTCGCCAAATTGAGGATATTCAAGCACTGCGTCGTCACAATAGATCTGATGCTCTGCCTTGAAATCGTAAGCGTCCGAGGCTGCCCAGTGCCGGTCGAGAGCGCGTCTGATCTCCTGATCGTTCATGGAAGACATCCCGCGCCTATTCAGCTTAACCGTCGATTCGAGCGGACGGGTGTGAAAGCACGCGCATTCCACCGTTGAAACCGAAGCGCTACCCACGACTGCTTTGGAGCATTAGGCAAGCCACGACCAACGTCAATTATGGGTCGCACTCGGTCATCGCAGAATCGAGCTGTTTAAGCGCGGGCCCCGGATCCCCAAGACTCAACGCCCCCCGCGCAACGCCTTCTCGGCGAGCAGCGCCGCCCGCTTCAGCTTGGCCCAGCCGGGCTTCACCACCTGCCGGCCGCGGGCGACCGCCATGGCGTCTGCCGGCACGTCGTCGGTGATGACCGAGCCGGACGCCACGTAGGCCCCCTCCCCCACGGTCACCGGCGCCACCAGCGCGGAGTTCGAGCCGATGAACGCATGGGCGCCGATCGTGGTGCGGTGCTTGAGCACCCCGTCGTAATTGCAGGTGATCGTGCCGGCGCCGATATTGGCCTTCGCGCCGACCTCGGCGTCGCCGAGATAGGTCAGGTGCGCGGCCTTGGCGCCGGCCCCCATCCGGGCATTCTTCAGCTCGACGAAGTTGCCGAGTTCGGCGCCGGTCTCCAGCACCGCATGGCCACGGAGGCGCACGAACGGTCCGATCCGGACACCCGCCTTCAGCTCGGTCTCGGTGAGATGGGCGAAGGCCCGCACGGTGCAGCCGTCGCCGATCCGCACGCCTGGCCCGAACACCACGTTGGGCTCCACCATCACGTCGCGCCCGAGCATCGTGTCGTAGCTCAGGAAAACCGTCTCCGGGGCGATCAGGGTGGCGCCGCCCAGCATGGCGTTGCGCCGGAGCCGGCCCTGGATCGCCGCTTCGGCGACGCTGAGCTGCACCCGGTCGTTGACGCCCTGCGCTTCCGCCTCGTCCACCGGCACGACGGTGACAGACAGGCCGTCCGCCACCGCGAGCGCCACGGCGTCCGGCAGGTAGTATTCTCCGGCGGCGTTGTCGTTGCCGATGCGGGTGAGCAGCGACAGGGCATGAAGCCCGGACAGCGCCATCAGCCCCGCATTGCACAGGGTGACGGCCCGCTCGGCCGCGCTCGCATCCTTCTCCTCGCGGATCGCCAGGACACGGCTGCCCTCGGTCAGCACGCGCCCGTACCCGGTGGGCGACGGGCTCTCGAAGGCGAGCACCGCGATGGCCGCACCCTCGGCCAGCGGCGCGCGCAGTCTCAACAAGGTCTCGGCGGTGACGAGCGGCGTATCGCCGAACGCGATGACCACGTCGTCGTCCGGGTCGGCGAGCACGTCGCGGGCGGCCAGCACGGCGTGGGCGGTGCCCAGACGCTCGGCCTGCGGGAAGATCTGTGCGCCGGGGGCGGCCTTCGCGATCTCGGCGGCGACGTCGTCGCGTCCGGGCTCGGCCACCACGGCGATCCGCCCGGCGCCCGCCGCCTGTACGGCGGCCAGGACGTGGCCGAGCATGCTCCGCCCGGCGATCCGGTGCAGCACCTTCGGCAGATCCGAACGCATCCGCGTGCCTTTCCCGGCCGCGAGCACGATGGCGGTGAGGCTGCGCGGGGGCGTTCCGGTCGGATTCATCGCGGGTCCAGGCGTCGTCAGGGCGCGCCACGGATGGGCCGGACCGGCGCGCCGCGCAAGCCCAGCCGTTTGTTCAGCGCAGGGCCAGGGCGGCGTGGTGGCCCGAGCCGTGGGCGAAATGCTCGCGGCGGCGTTCGATCGAACTCGGGATCCGAAGGGATTCCCGATACTTGGCCACGGTTCGCCGGGCGATGTCGACGCCCTCGCCGCGCAGCTTCTGCACGAGCGCATCGTCGGACAGCACGTCGTTCGGCGTCTCGCCATCAACCAGTTGCTTGATCCGGTGGCGCACGGCCTCCGACGAATGGGCCGCCGCGCCGGCGGCTCCCGGGATCGCCGCGGTGAAAAAGTATTTCATCTCCAGCGTGCCGCGGCTGGTGCCGATCGCCTTGTTGGAGGTGACCCGCGAGACGGTCGATTCGTGCATGCCGATCGCCTCCGCCACCGTCTTCAGGTTCAGCGGACGCAGATGGGTCACGCCGTACATGAAGAAGCCGTCCTGCTGGCGCACGATCTCGGTGGCGACCTTCAGGATCGTGCGGGCGCGCTGCTCCAGGGAGCGGGTGAGCCAGTTGGCGTTCTGCAGAGCCTCCGACAGGAAGGCCTTGTCGCCATCGGCGGTCGCGCCGCGCACCACCCAGGCGTAATAGCTCTGGTTGACCAGCACCCGCGGCAGGGCCTCGCTGTTCAGCTCGACCAACCAGGAGCCGTCCGGCGCCGCGCGCACGAACACGTCGGGGATCAGCACCTCCGCGGCGTGCGAGCCGAAGGCCCGGCCGGGCTTCGGATCGAGCCGGCGGATCTCGCCCAGCATGTCGACGAGATCCTCGTCGTCCACGCCGCAGAGGCGGCGCAGCCCGGCGAAATCGCGCTTGGCCACGAGGTCGAGGCGCGAGACCAGCGCCTGCATGGCCGGGTCGAACCGGTCGCGCTCGCGCAGCTGGATCGTAAGACATTCGGCGAGGTCGCGGGCGGCGACACCGGGCGGATCGAACGCCTGCACCAGGGTCAGGACGCGCGCCACGGTCTCGGGGTCGGCGCCCAGGCGCTCGGCCACCCCCTCGACCGTTTCGCGCAGGTATCCCGCCTCGTCCACCGCATCGATCAGGAAGCCGCCGATCAGCCGCTCCATGGGATTGCGCGTGGCGAGATCGAGCTGGCCGGCGAGGTGATCCCGCAGGGAGGTCTCCGCCGTGAGGGTGGCCTCGAAATCGGGGGCTTCCGCGTCGAAGCTGCCGCCGCTGCTGCCGTAGGGTGGCGGCGTGAGCGAGAGCATGTCGCCGCCGCCGATCTCCCGCGCCTGGACCGGCACGTCGTCGGGGAAGACGTTGTCGAGGCGCGTGTCGAAATCGCCCTCGATCTCGCCGCGGCTGGGATTAAGCTCGTTCGACAGCCACGAGTCGGGCTCGGCGCCCTCGAAACCGTCGCCGGCTCCGTCTTCCGCGTAGGCGGGTTCGGCTGCTTCGCTGGTTCCGGTCGGCTCGGGCTCGGCCCGTTCGAGGAGGGGGTTTCGTTCCAGTTCGGCCTCGACATAGGCGGCGAGGTCGAGCTGCGAGAGTTGGAGAAGCTTGATCGCTTGCAGGAGCTGCGGCGTCATCACCAGGGCCTGGCCCTGACGCACTTCCAGCCGTTGCACCAAACTCATACGAGGCCCCGATGCCCTTCCAGCGCGGTTAGCCGGCCACCGCCGAGTGTGTGGCGGCATGAATCTTGCTTGAGTTAGTTTCCCATCTGTAGACCGATCGCGGCCGAACGTCAAAGCGTGTGCGGGGCCGTGCGCTGCCGCCGGGAGCCGCGGGGCTCGGTGCGTGGCGGAACAGACTCACCCACCAGCGTCACCGGCAACCTAGAGGGTCTCGTTTAAGGAAGTTTTGCGCGGTTCATCCCTCGTCGACCGGCCGGTTCCGCTCAGGTTATCCCCACTTGATTGCAGCGGAAATTGTCTGAGGACGGATGCATTCACCGCGCGACACGCGATCCGCTGCACGCGTGAACCGACTGTTGCCGCGGATCGCGGACGTCAGCCCTCGGCGGCAGGTCTCGTCGGGCGAGAGTTCTCTCGGGCTATTTGTGCGCCGTGCGGATCGCAGGGAGAAACGATCAACCGTCCCGTCAGCTCGGTGCTGGTCGAGATCGCACGATTTATCCCGCATCCGGGCTCGGTCGATGTCGCTCGCGGCATCCACATGCCCGCCCACCGTCACTGCGGGCAATCGCCCTGAAGGCCATGGGCGGGGCCTACGCTTCCGTGGCGGCCGGGCACTGCCGACTGATTGGGCCGCTCACCAACCGCAGTTCGGAACCGGCGGCTGCGCCTTTGCCAAAGCCGATTTCTCGATCTGCACCATGGCGCCCCAGGCGTATTTCTGGGCGTGGGGCGTGACGTTGGTGAACAGGCAGCCGAGCTGGAAATGGGTCGCGCCCATCTCGCCCGAGAAGGCCATGCAGTCCACGAAGGCCCAGGTCGTGGGAACCGGAATCATCGAGCGCCAGCGCGGCATGGCCACCGGCGAGCAGACTTTCACGGCGCCGGTTGACGCGTCCGCGTTGAGGGAGTCCCCGGGCGCCTGGGCCGCCGCGGGCCCAAGGGTCAGGGCGAGCGGAAGCAGCGCAGCACAGGCGCGGAGATGGCCGTATCGCATCATCGGGTCAGTGCATCGTCCGCCAAAGGGTCGCGAGGATCGCGAAGCCGACGAGGTTATAGAGGATCGCCCACAGCCAGACACCCAGGACCGCACGGCTCGGCTGCCGCGGCTTCTGCCTCCCGAGGTGCAGGCGGTTGCGATCCTCGGGCGTCGGCCAGATCGCGTTCTTGGGCGCCCGGAGCAGGCGCGTCAGCGTCTCGGGCAGGTGCGGGCCGGGCGGTCGCTCGCCGTTCATGACGGCCTCGGATGCGGCGATGGGCGGACCGCGGTCGCGGCCTGTGCCGGGCTTCTACAGGGGGCGGCCCCGGCGCGGCAATGCAGCCCGCACCGCCGGTCGGCTAAAGAACCGTCCCCGGGGCCTCCGGATCGTAGCGGTAGGCCCAGGTCTCGGAGAGCAGCCTCTCGCCGGACTTCAGCCGCAGCCGCATCTCGACCGGCTCCGGCCCCTCGGCATAGACCTTGAAGAAGACCCGCCAGGGGCTCGGCTTGCCGTAGGGCGCCCAGGTGGCGCCGACCTCCTCGGCGCTGCCGCGCGAGAGCGTCAGCGCGACCATGGCCTTTTCCGGATCAAGCCCCCCCAGGGCCGCGCCCTCGAATTCGAGTACGAATTGCCGCGCGAGGTTGGGCCGGCCCGGGCGGCGGTCGGACTCGGCGAGCCATGAAGCCTTCATCGCCCGCGTGGCGACGCAGCGGGCGAGATCGGTCGAGACCGGTTCCTGCACGGTCCAGCGCAGGCGGTAGGCGTAGCTCCGCTCGTCCCCGGCCTTCGGCGGATCGGCCGGGACCCACATCGCGCCAATGTTGTCGTCGGTCTCTTGGTGGGTCGGGATCTCAACGAGCTGGACGCTGCCCTGTCCCCAATCGCCCTGCGGCTCGACCCAGATGTCCGGCCGGTTCTCCTCGAACCCGTCGTCGATGTAGTGGTCGAACACCCGGTCGCGCTGGAGCAGGCCGAAGCCCCTGGGCGACCGGTCCGCGAAGGCGCTGACGCTGAGCTTCGGCGGGTTGTTGAGCGGGCGCCAGATCAGCTCTCCGGCCCCGGTCTGCATCAGCAGCCCGTCGGAATCGTGCACCTCCGGCCGCCAGTCGCTGGCGACGAACCGGCTGATCCCCTCCGAGTACCAGAGCATCGAGGTCAGCGGCGCCACGCCGAACCGCTCGACGCTCCGGCGCATGTAGAGCGTGCAGGCGACGTCGATGACGACGTGGGGCTCCTTGCGGGCGACGAACTGGTAGGCGCCGGTCAGGCTCTGCCCCTCGAGCAGCGCCAGCACCGTGACAGCCCCGTCGGCGGCCGGGCTGACGTAGAACCGTGTGAAGACCGGGAACTCCTCGGTCTTGCCCGGAGCGGGCGCCGTATCGATGGCGATACCCCGGGCCGAGGCGCCGTACTGCGCCCCGTCGCCTGCGGCGCGGTAGTAAGACGCGCCCAGGAAAGCCAGCCAGTCACCGTCATCGCCGGGCTGACCGGCCGGGAACTTCTGGTAGCGGAAGCCCGCGAAGCCGGCGCCGTCCGGCACGTCCTTGCCGGGGTTGCCGGGCGGGTAGCTGAACAGGTCGTGGCTGTAGAGCACCGGGCGGGCCTGACCGCCTTCGAGCGCGTAGACCTGCACCGGGTGCCGGAAGAAGTTTCCGAGGTGGAAGAAGGTCACCGGATAGGCGCTGTCGGCGTAGAGCGCGTGGGCCGGCGGGTAACGGATCTCCTGCAGCGGCCCGTACGTGAGGGCGTCGAGCGCCTTCGAGGCGGACGCCTCCGGCGGCGGGGTGTAGGGCCGGTCGCGCAGGCTGCGGGCGAGAGCCTTCAGGCGCTCGAGATCCATCGGCTCGGGCGGGCCCAGCCGCGGTCCGGCAGCGGCGAGCGCGGGCTTCGGGAACGGCGCGAGGGCCAGGAGCCCGAGGGCGGTCAGGACGCGACGCGTGATCAAGCGAGAGCCTTGGGATTCGGCCGGGCCACGGGGGCGATGCCGCCCTCTAGCCAGCGCGACGCGGCGGCGCAATTTCCCTGATGCAGCTCAGCTCCGCGGCCCGCAGGTGCCCGTGGGGCCGTCCGTCGACCAGAGTTCGGCGCCGCCACCGGGGGCACACTGCCCGGGCAGCGCCAGGGTGATCAGCTTGGACAGTGCCCGATTCTCGTCCTCGCCGTAGCCGATCTCCCCGACCATGCGGCCGGCCTTGTCGAACAACGCGACGGTGGCGGAGTGCTCCATCGTGTAATCGCCGTCCTTCGTCGGCACGCGCCGGTAGGCGACGTGGTAGGCATCGGCCATGCGGGCAACCTGATCCGGCGTGCCGACGAAGCCGCGAATGCGGGAATCGAACGAGACCAGATAGTCCCGCAGCGACTCGGGCGTGTCGCGCTCCGGGTCCAGGGTGACGAACACCACGTTGAGCCGGTCCGCGTCCCGGCCCATCCGGCCGAGCGCCCCCGACAGGGTGGCGAGCGTGGTCGGGCACACCTCCGGACAATGGGTGAAGCCGAAGAACAGGGCGGTCGGCTTGCCGAGGAGGTCGGCCTGGTTCACCGGACGGCCGTCGAGATCCGCCATGGCGAAGGCGCCGCCGACCCTGCGCGGATGGCTGAACCGCGAGCCCTGCTGGGCGACGATCGCCCCGGTTCCGACGGCGACGAGGCCGATCAAAGTGGCGGAAGCGATGAGGGCGATCGGGCTCGGTGCCATGCTGTGACCTACGACGGCGCGTCGATGCCTGTCATATGGGGTCGCCGTCGATCGGCGCGATGCTGCGCGGGGTCGCAACTGGGGGAACACGTCGGGGAACAGCGATAGAGGCGGCCGGTTGCCCGGTCGAGAGCCGGCGCGGCCGCTCTGCCGGCCGCCGCCTGCAGTTCTCCCCTTCCCCTACGAGGCAGGAGCCGCCGCCATGGCCCAGCAAATCCCCGTTGACCCGGAAGCCAGGGCCGATGATCCGCGGCGCGACGCCGAGCGGGACGATGAAACGCACGCGATCACCGGCGACGTCGCCTATCGCCGCCTCGTCCTCGTGAACGTTGTGTTCGTCGGCGATCCCGGCGCGGGGGATCGTGGCTGGGTACTGGTCGACGCCGGCGTGATGGGTGGCAAGCGCGCCATCCTGTCGGCGGCCGAGGCACGCTTCGGCGCCGGCGCGCGCCCTGCCGCCGTCGTGCTGACCCACGGCCATTTCGATCATGTCGGCGTGTTGGAGGATCTGGCCGCCGAATGGGACGTCCCGGTCTACGCGCACACGCTGGAACAGCCCTATCTCGACGGCAGCGCCTCCTATCCGACGCCCGATCCGAGCGTCGGCGGCGGGCTGCTCGGCCGCCTCTCGCCGCTCTACCCGACCTCGCCGGTGGACGTGTCCGGACGCTTGAAACTCCTGCCGGAGGATGGCTCGGTCCCGCCCCTGCCAGGCTGGCGCTGGCTCCACACGCCGGGCCATGCACCGGGGCATATCTCGCTCTGGCGCGCGGCGGATCGCACGCTGATCGCGGGCGATGCCTTCGTGACGGTGGCCCAGGAATCGGCCTACGCGGTGGCGCTTCAGGAGCCGGAGCTGCACGGCCCGCCGATGTACCTGACCATCGACTGGGACGCGGCGCGCAACTCCGTGCGGACGCTGGCCGCCCTCGAACCCGAGCGGGTGATCACCGGCCACGGCCGCCCTCTTCAGGGACCGGAGATGCGCCGCGCCCTGAATGCCTTGGCGGCGGATTTCGACCGCGTGGCGGTCCCGAAGCACGGGCGCTTCGTCGAGGCGCCCCTGCGCGCCGGGGACGGCTCGGCCTACAGGGACGAGCGGTGAGCGCGTCCCCGTAAGTCGCCCGGCCCCGCGCTCAGGACGCCCGCGCCAGTTCCTCGACTTCGGGCGGCACGTAGGACGCCTCGTTGGCCGGGCACAGGATGTCGTCCATCTCGGATTTCGGCATCGCGCGACCGAACAGGTAGCCCTGGCCGAAATGGCAGCCCTGGTCGGAGAGCCAGTCCAGGCTCGCATCGGTCTCGATGCCCTCCGCCGTCGTGGTGAGGCCGAGGCTGGTCCCGAGCTTGATGATGGCGTCGACGAGCTTGGCGCGCTCGTCGCTCATCGTGATGGCGTCGACGTAGCTCCGGTCGATCTTCAGCTTGTCGAACTTCAGTTCGCGCAGGTGGTAGAGGCTCGAATAGCCGGTGCCGAAATCGTCCAGCGCGATGCGCACGCCGAGCTGCCGCAGCGACAGGAGTGTCGCGCGCGTCGCCTCCAGATCCTGAATCAGGGCGCTCTCCGTGATCTCGACTTCTAGCCGCTGCGGCGGGAAGCCGGTCTCGGTCAGGATCGCCAGGATGCGCTGGGCCAGCCACGCGTCCTGGAACTGGTGAGGCGCGATGTTGACCGCCAGGACAAGGTGGGACGGCCAAGCTCGGGCGTCGAGGCAGGCGCGGCGGATCAGGTTGTAGCTGAGATCGGCGATCATCCCGGTCTCCTCGGCGACCGAGATGAATTCCGAGGGCGCGATCAGGCCGCGGACTGGATGGCGCCAGCGGGCCAGCACCTCGACGCCGACGATGTCCTTACCGGGCAGCGAGACGACGGGCTGGTAGAAGGGCTCGATCGCCCCCGTCTCGATCGCGACGCGCAGCTCCGCCTCGGTCCGGGCGCGGGCGCGCAGTTCCTCGTCCATGGTGCTGCGGAAGAAGCGGTAATTGCCGCGTCCGTCCTTCTTGCCCTGATACATGGCGAGATCGGCTGCATGCAGCACCGCGTCGGAATCCGCATGCTCCGGGGCCACGATGGCGACCCCGACCGTGGCGCCGACCTTGAGGTCGTTCTGATTCCACGAGACCGGCTCGGAGATGGCGGTGATCACCGCCTGGGCGAGGCGCGTCAGGCCTTCGCTGCCGTGCTCGACGGGGACCAGCATCGCGAACTCGTCGCCGCCGAGCCGGGCCGCCACGCCGCCGGCCGGAAGGAGCTGATTCAGACGCTCGGCCACGGCGCACAGGACGGCGTTGCCGGCGGCATGGCTATAGAGGTCGTTGACCGGCTTGAACCGGTCGAGATCGATCAGCAGGACGGCCGCGGACGGCTCGGCGCTGACCGTGGCATGCGCCCGTGCGACCGCGTCGATGAACCGGCGCCGGTTGGCCAGACCCGTAAGCCCGTCATGCCGGGCGATCGCCTCGGCCTGCGCGGCCGACGCGTCGCGCTCCAGCATCAAACGGCGCAGCAGGATCGACTTGCGAACGGCCGCGCCACACATGGCCACGCCCATGCAGGCAGCCAGCATCAGGAGATCGTTGAGCTGATAGTCGGAGATGAGGCTGCTGAGGGAGTCGAAGGTCCCGAGGTTGACGCCGACGAACCAGATGCCCGCGCCGATGATCAGCAGGCACAGTGTCTCGTACAGCTCGCCCCGGCCCCACGCGTTCGACGTTTCGCTCGGCATGTTTTGCGCCCAATCTCCGACGCAATACAAGGGCACTAAAAGTGCTAAAAGGCTGTGAATCCAGTCCTCACTAAGTCGTGCCTGCCAATTAACGAAGGTCGGCATTGCCATTGATCACCGCGTCAACGGATCTCTAAGGAGGCTCTGGGGATCGCGCGATGGCCTGCCATTTCCATCGCGCTCGACCCGACAGTCCGGTGCCGATCAGGCCGATCGGCCGGCGACCTCCTCCGTCGGCAGCGCGCAGCGATTGTGGATATCGGTGGCGGCCACGGCTCCATGCGCCATGGCAACCACAATCTGATCGAGGCCGCGCACCACCCCGCCCGCCGCATAGAGGCCCGGCACGCTCGTGCAGTTGTGGGGATCCACCACGAGGGCCCCGGTCCTGTCATGCTCGGCGCCGAGATCGACCGCGAGCTTGGAGCGCAGCCGAAGTCCCAGGGCCGAATACACCACCGCGAACCGGTGCTGCGCGCCGTCGGCCGTACAGAGCACGGTGATGCGGCCGTCCTCCACGTCGAGCCGCATCACCGGCTCCTCGACGATCGCGATGCCGTGGCGCTCAGCCCGCGCCCGGTCGGGTGCGTCGAGCGGATGGCCGAGGGTGAGCAGCGTCACGTCCGGCGTGTAGGTACGGGCCAGAAACTCCGCCTCGCCGAGGCCCCTGGCGCCGTGTCCGATCACCGCGATGCGCTGGTTCCATGCCTCGTAGCCGTCGCAGATCGGGCAGTAGCGCACCAGCCCGCGCCGGATCGCATCCGGCAGGTCGGGGAAGTCCGGCTCCACATCCTCAGCCCCGGTGGCAAGAAGGATGTGCCGGGCCCCGATCGAGCAGGGGTAATTCCCACCCGGAGGATGGATCTCGGCGCGGAAGCCACCTTCAACCCGGACGAGTTGCGTGACGTCGCCGGCCACCATCCGCCCACCGTAGCGGGCGACATGGGCGCGCTGTCGCTGCAGGATATCGGAGCCCGAGATGCCGTCGGCGAACAGCGGCACGTTGTGGCTCATCGAGATCCAGCCGGCGCGGGACCGCCCCGCATCGACCAGAAGCGCCGACCGACCGTAGCGCGCGAGGTAGAGGGCGCCGGTCAAGCCGCCCGGGCCCCCACCGACGACAAGGCAATCGAGGGGCTGAACTTGCGGAGAACCAGATAGCAGCATGGCTCATCCGATCCTCTGGACGCTTCACGAGCGGGGAACCCGCCCCGGCCCGGCCCAGATCCGCGCCGGCCCTAAGGGTTTGCTGGCTCCGGCGAGCGGGCAAGCGAGGCCAGGATGAACGCCATGAAGAACAGGAAGTATTGATTGACCGAGAGTTCCTCGAACATCATCGACGGGATGAGGAACAGGGCGCTGTAGAACAGGAAGGGTCCGAACCGCCCCGGCGCCGACAGGATCCGCACCAGTCCGGCGATCAGCAGCAGGGCGACGGCGACACCGTTCTGGAGGGCCAGCGAGACGAATCCGTTATGCGGCGTCACGAGGCCGGTCAGGGCCTTCAGCTCCTCCCGGCGGGCGATCTCGCCGACGCCGAACGGATAGGCGACGACGAGGCGCAGGGCCGTGATGCCGGAGAGGAACCGCTCGTCGAAATTTTCCGACACGTTGTGATCGTCGGCGAACCGCTTCTCGATCGCCTGCGCCAACGCGTTGGGCAGCGGGATCTCCCCCGTCAGCGACCATCCGACCAAGAGGATCGCCAGCACGCCGAGCACGCCCAGGACCATTGAGGCCTTGAGGTTGCGCCGCATCAGCAGGGCGAAGACGATGAGCGGCATGAACAGGCCGGCCCGGTTGTTGGTCAGCGGGAAGCTCGCCATCAGGGCGACGAAGTACAGGACGTAGATCGCCTTGAGCCGGTAGCGCAGGCTCAGGATCAGCGCCGCGACGCCGCCCAGCGCGAAGACGTGGCCGGTCTCGTTGCCTGAGGCCCAGAGGCCGCCCTGCTTGTCCTCGACGAACAGCTTCAATTCCTCGTCGAGGCCGTCGGTCGGCACGGCGAGGCCGAAGCGTTCCAGCGGCACCCCCGAGGATGCCAGCAGCAGGATCGCCAGGGACGCCAGCAGGCCCGCGAGCAGGCCGGCGCAGAAGGCGTCCTCGACGCGATGATCTTGAAACAGGACCAGCAGGATGAAGGCCTGCACGACGTAGAGCAGCAGGATGAGCGTCAGATAGACGTCGCCCGCCTGCTTGTGCGCCTTGAGGAGCATCGAGACGCCGACGAGGGCGAGGACCGCGCCGAGGGGCGCGATGCTGCGCAGGGCCTCCGTGATGACGGGCCGGCGCAGCCCCAGCCAGGGGATGAGCAGGAACGGCAACAGGTCGGACAGCCGCTGGAACGGCAGTCCGAAGCTCGACGTCAGCACGTTGAACTGCAGTGCCGCCCCGAGCAGGAAGACGGCGGCGCGCTGCGACCCGGCGGTGACCGCCGGGATCGTCGCTGCCATCGGTGCCGCCTGTCCCGCCATGGTGCCGATCCGTTCAGAGCGCGCCGATCCCCGGCCGCCACATTCGCGCACAAAGGTTGGCGGAGGGTGGAGATCAGGTGGTCCGGCGCAGGAAGAAGCCGAGGGCGGAGCTCACCGTGTCGCGCATGAAGACCTGGGCGAGGCCGGCATAGGCCAGGATGCCGATACCGACCGCGGCGAACAGGCCGAGCCGGTCGCCCAGTGCGGCGTGGATCGGATCCTGGATCAGCAGCACGAGGGCTGCCATCGCGGCGGAGCAGGCGGTGACCGGCAGGAGTGCCCGGACAAGCTGCCGGTTGCTCACCGGCACGATTCGGCCCACCACCGACACGATCGCCGGCGTGAACAGATAGGCGCGCGCCACGTGCCCGGCGACGAGGGCAACGAGGCCGAGCGGCGCTGTCACCACGGCGGCCAACGCACCGAGGCCGAACTGCGCGCCGGCCAGTCTGAGCGCCGTGCCGTTGCGCCCGAGCGCCGTGAAGATCATCCACAGCATCGAGGTCGCGACGAATTCGGGTGCCAGGAGTGCCAGGATCCGCAGCACCGGGGCCGCGTCGTGCCACTGGTCGCCGAACAGGAACGGGATCAGCGTCGGCGCGACCGCTGCCATGCCGAGGAAGGCCGGCACCGCCACGAAGCACGATGCCACCGTGAAGGTCTGGAAGGCGGCCGCCAGTTCGTCCGGCCGGTCCTGCAGCCGGGCATAGGTGGTCAGGCCGACGGTCGTGAGCGGGATCACCGCCACTTGGCTCACGAGGTCGATGCAGCGCCACGCGAGGCGCAGGTAACCGATATCGGCGGCCGACAGGAAATAGGCCGCGATGACCTCCTGGCTGCGGATCGAGAGGACGAGCAGCAGGTAGGTGCAGAACACCCGCGAGCCGAACGCGATCTGGCTCCGGGCCGCGGCGAGGTCGACGTGGCGCGACGGAACCCAGCGTGACGCGGCCCAGGTCAGCAGCGTCGTGGCGGTGGTTGCAACGAGGCGTTGCACCACAAGGCTCCAGACGCCGTAGCCGGCATACGCCATCGCCAGGGCGACCGCCCCGCCGGCGAGGTTGGCGCCGAGCGCCCGCAGGGCGAGCTTGCGGAAGCCGAAGCTGCGCTGCAGGCGTGCCTCGTGGATCGCCCCCGCGGCGGTGATCACGAAGCAGATCGAGAGCGCGGATAGGACCGGGCGCAGCTCCGGCATATCGAAGATCCAGGCGATCGGGCCAGCGGAGGCCGCCAGCGCGATCGCGCAAAGGAACCCGGTGCCGAGCATCACCCAGAACGCGGTGGCGGCGAAGGTCTCGTCGAGATCGGCCCGTTGCACGACCGCGTCCGGCAGGCCGCAGCGCGCCACGATCTGCAGGATGTCGATGAACACGACTGCGATCGCCACCATCCCGAACTCGGCCGGGGCGATCAGCCGCGCGAGTACGAGGAACACGCCGAAGCTCAGCACGACGTTGCCCACGGAGGCGAGCGCCACCCAGCGCGCCGCCGCGAAGGACCGTCCGGTCACCTCCGCGCCCGTCGGGCCCGGCATGAAATCGGAGGCATCGGCCGCTGCGGCGGCCTCGGTGAGCGTCGGCGTGCCGGCGGTCACGAGCGGGTCGCCCGCCGCTCGGCCACGAGCTCGGCGTAGAGGTCGATGTACTTCTCGGCGACGCGCTCCGAGGTGGATTCCTGGATCACGTGCTGGAAGCTGCGCTCGTCCGGCAGGTCACCCCGGCCGCGGGCGATCACGGCCGACAGGCGCGCGGCGAGGTCGGCCTCGTCGCCGGGCGTGAACAGCCAATCGGCATTGTCCTCGCCGATCAGCTCGGGGATCCCGCCCGAGGCCGCGCCGATCACCGGCACGCCCATCGTGTAGGCCTCGTAGATCGTCCGCGGCGACGGCTCCGCCCAGAACGAGGGCACGACGAGCACGTCGATCTCGCTGAGGAAGTCGGCGGGCTTGGCCCAGCCGACGAACTCCACCGGCAGGCCCTCGGCCTGTGCCTTGAAGCGCTCGATCGAGTCGTCCATCGCGTGCCCGGCCACGAGACAGCGCCAGTTGCCGGGACCGATCCGCTTGAAGGCGTCGATCAGCGTGCCGACGCCCTTCTCGGTGTTGATGCGGCCGAGATAGCCGAAGGTCATCGGCTTGCCGGCCCGGTCGATCGTGCGGCGCGCCTCCGGATCACCCTCCGGGACGGTGCAGGAGTAGAAAATGACCCGGCGGCGTTCCGGCGCCAGATGCGTGAACAGGCCGTGATTGATGTGGGTCTTCAGGATCTCGGTCCCGACGCTGACGACCGCGTCCACCGACCGGTTGGTGATCTGCTTGCCGGCAT
Organism: Methylobacterium sp. E-065; assembly: GCF_022829605.1. Classification (GTDB taxonomy): domain Bacteria; phylum Pseudomonadota; class Alphaproteobacteria; order Rhizobiales; family Beijerinckiaceae; genus Methylobacterium. The sequence goes on from NZ_JAKSYD010000114.1 coordinate 36,641, forward strand.
TGACCACCTTGCAGCCGAGGTGCCAGCGATCGCAGGGCTTGCCGTTCTTGAACATGGCGGCGTTGCCGCAGATCAGATCGTACTCGCAGACCGTGTGGACGATCGGGATCCCGCGCTTGGCCGCCTCGCGCCAGACCAGGGTCGAGACGTCGAGCAGCGAGTGCGTGTTGACGATATCGGGGCGGAAATCGTCGAGGACCCGGCCGAACTCGGCCGCGATGGCAAAATTCCACTGCTGCTTGAGCTTGGCCCAGGCACGGCCGAACCGGCTCGCCTTGGGCCAATCCTCGAGCCAGAAATCGTTGTGGTGCGCCATGCGGTAGACGGTGACGCCGCCGCGAACGCTTTTCGGCTCCGGCTCCCGGGCGATGCAGGCCGCCGCCACCGTGTGGCCGGCCGCGACCAGCTCCTCGGCGAGGTGCTCCACCGAGCGCTCGGCGCCGCCCACGATGTAGGGCGGGTAGAGGGCGCTGAGGTGCAGGATCCGCAGCGGGCCGGTCGCGGCGCGCAGGGAAGCGGCGTCCGGCGCCTGTTCCCGGGCGGTCGGGGCCGGGGCCTCGGGCAGCGCCCGGGCATAGGCTTGGGAGAGGGTCGGGGTGATCATGGGCGGCACTCGCTGAGCTGCGGGCGCTCCGCGCGAGCGGGGCTACCGGATTCGCGTTTCCCCTCCCCCTTGTGGGGAGGGGTCAGGGGTGGGGGTGATTCAGAAGGCAACGCTGCGCTCGATCCAGCACCACCCCCAACTCCCACTCCTCCCCGCAGGGGGGAGGTGAGTACGTCGCGGGTCGGGGAGGAAAGCGTTTCCCGGGTCGCCGCGTACAGATCGACGTAGGCGGATGCCACCGCGGCGGGGTCGGTCCCGGCGCGGATCGCATCGGCCCGGGCCAGGCCCTCCGCGAGGCGGCGCGGTTCGGCGACGATCCGCGCCATGGCGGCTGCGAGCGCGGCCTCATCCCCGGGCGGGACCAGCCAGGGACCGGGTCCGATCTGCTCGCCGATGCCGCCGATGGCGGTGCCGATCACCGGGACGCCGCGCCCGTAGGCTTCCGCCACGGTGCGGCCGAACGGCTCGGGCCAGATCGGCGGGACCACCAGGCAGTCGATGCCGTCGAGGAAGGCGTCGCGCTCGGCGAAGCCCGCGAACGAGACGGGCAGCCCCCCGATCAGCGCTCGGTAGCGGTCGAGGCCGTCCGCAGCGCGGCCGGCGACCGTCAGGCTCCAGCCCTGCGGCGGCAGCCTCCGGCAGGCCGCGAGCAACACGTCGACGCCCTTGGAGGCCTCGATCCGGCCGAGATAGCCGAACCGCACCGGCTCGCCAGGGGGCCGCGTCCGCCGCACCGCGGGGGGGCTCGACGGAATCGGATTCCAGATCACCCGGCGCAGGTCGTCCGGCACCGCACCGAAGAAGCCGGCCGCGAGATGCCGCGCCAGGAGGTCGGTTCCGACGGCGGCCACGGCCGATATCGCGCGCTGGCAGCGTCGATGCGGCTCCGCGTAGAGCCGGCATTTCAGGTGCTGGCCGGCGCAGGCCTTTCCGTGGCGCGCCATTGCGCCGTTGGTGCAGAGGCTGGTGAAGTCGTGCAGCGTGTGCACCACCGGAACGCCGAGCTTGGCCAGCATCGGCCAAAGCGTCGGCGGCAGCTCGGAGATCGAGTGCGTGTTCACGACGTCCGGTTCGAACGCGCGGACCGCCGCGGCCATCCGGGCCAGGGTCGTCGGGTTCCACTGGGTTGCCAGCTTGTAGCGCAGGCGGTCGAGGCGCGCGTGATCCGGCCAGTCGAGGATGTGGAACGGCGTGCCGTACCCGGTCCGGTAGACCGTGACGCCGTCCTGAACGACCGGCGCTTCTTCCTGCCGGGCCGTGCAGGCGACCGCGACGGCGTGGCCGAGGTCCGCCTGTGTCCGGGCCAGGGTCTCCACCATCAGCTCGGCGCCGCCGACCTGCTCGGGCGGGTAGAGCGAGCTAAGGTGCAGGATGCGCATGGGGCACCTCCTGCGTGGCTCTGTCGCGCGCGGTGTCGCGGAGCGCGTCCAGCATCAGGGCCTCGTAGCGACGGGCCGTCTCGGCCCAATCGTAACGGCGCGCGTTGTCGTGCCCGCGGGCGATCAGCGCGCCGCGCAGGCCCGGCTCGTCGAGGAGGCGGCGCAGGCAGGCGGCGAGCGCGCCGGCGTCGTCGGGGTCGAAGGTCAGCGCGCCCGCGCCCGCGATCTCCGGCGTCGCGGACCGGTCCGAGCAGACGACCGGGCAGCCCAGCGCCTGCGCTTCGAGGACCGGCAGGCAGAACCCCTCCGAGAAGGACGGCACGCACAGGCACAGAGCGTTCCGATAGAGCGATGCCAGCCGCCCTTCGCCGATCCGCGAGAGCCGGGTCAGCTGGACCGGGGCGCCGTCGAGCGCCGTGGCGATCGCCTCGTCCGGATCCTCGCCGACGTGGACGATGCCGATCTCCGGACGGCCGAGGGCGGCGACCGCACGTGCGAGCGTGGAAAAGTTCTTGTTGTACATGGCGTTGCCGACCGCCAGCACGTACGGCCCCGCCGGCAGTTCGGGGGACGGATCCGCCGCGTCGGGGTCGATCATCGCGGCCGAATGGACGGTCTGGGTCCGGTCCCGGACGAACGGGTAGAAGCGGCAGAGGTCGGTCTTTGTAGAATCCGAGACCGTGATCACCCGCGCGCTGTTGGCCAGGACGAAGCGGAAGATCGGATCGGTGGTCAGGGCTTCCCGCGAACGGCTCCGGCCCGGCATCGTCCGGAAGTAGAGATCGTGGACGACGCTGACCCGGGCGCGACCGCCGAACGCCGCGCCGTAGGGATCGGCATTCAGCACGAGGTCGATGTTCAGGGCGCGGCACAGCTTCGGCACGGCCAGGGCCTGCCGCATGACGTCGAACAGCATGACGCGGGGCCGCGGCACGGTCACGACCTCGATCCGGTCGCGGATTTCGTTTGGGAGCTGGTCCCGGGTCCAGGGCGAGCGCAGCACGACCGCGAAGGCGCCCCGGTCGAGCAACCCGGCGATCACCCGGAAGGCCACGAGGGCGACGCCCGAGGGACGTCCGCCGAACTGGGTCGGCATGTTCACGAGGACGCGCGGCATGGCGGTTCCGGCAACTCCGTTCGTGGATGAGATTGGCCCGTCAGGCGCGGGCGGTGACGTCGAAGATGAGGTTGGACAGGGCCTGCTGCATGCCGGCCGCGCCGTAGCGGGTGAGCGCGCGGTCCCGGGCGAGGCGGGTGCGCGGGGCGAAAGCGTCCGGATCGGCGAAGAGCTCGGTGAGCGCCGTCGCCAGACGGTCGGGCCGGCGCGGCGGCACGAGGGTGCCGGCCGCGCCCCCGTCGAGGATCTCCGCCGAGGCACCCGCGTCGGTGGCGATCACCGGCACGCCGGCCAGCATCGCCTCCACGAGCGTCCGGCCGAACGGCTCGGGATCGACCGACGGGTGCACCACCGCGTCGACCGCCTGCATCAGCCGGGGGACGTCGGCGCGCTGGCCGAGGAACAGCACCCGGTCGGCCACGCCAAGCTTCCCCGCCTGCGCGCGCAATCCGGCCGCGTATTCATCCTCGCCGAACAGGGCCGTGCCGACCACGATGCAGCGCAGGTCCGGAAGGCGCGCCAGCGCCTCGATCACCACGTCCTGCCCCTTCCAGGGCGCCAGACGGCTGAACACCCCGATCAGGGGGCCAGTCGGCAGGCCAAGTTCCGCCCGCAGGGCTACCGGAGATCGGGCAACGAGCTCGAGATCGAGCCCGTTCGGCACGACGGTCACGCGGGACGCGCGTCCGCCGGCTGCGATGAACGCCTCCGCGGCGGCGCGCGAGGGCACGACGACGCGGGCGGCGCACAGGTTGGCGAGCCGCGCCTGCACGATCCGCTGGGTTCGGCCGAAATGGGTGCCGTCGAGGATGTCGTGCAGGTGCCAGATGATCGGCCGCCCGACGAGACGCGCCGGGATCGCCGAGAGCAGGAACGCCTTCTGCGAGTTGGCGTAGACGACGTCGCAGGCGCGGGCCGTGCGGGCAAGCTCCAGGGCGAGGCCGGCGAGACGCCCGAGCTTCGGCAACGCCCGCAGGACCGAGGCGTCCCGGCGCAGGCCCGACAGGCCTGTCCCCCGCCGGGCGAGGCGGATCTCGATCCCCGCGCCGCGCAGGGCCTCGGCCAGCGCGCCGTCCTCGAACAGGAACGCCGTGGAGCCGGCCCAGGGGCGCACGACATCGCGCAGGACGAGTTCGGCCCCGGACATCGTTCCCGTGTGGGACACGAACAGGACCCGGGGCCGGGCCTGCTGCCCGGCCTCTGCGCCCTGGACGGACAGTCCGTCGATCGACAGTGCACCGGCCATCACGCGGCCTCGGCGGTGCGCGGCTGGGGCAGACGCAACACGTCATAGGTCGGCTGACGGCCCGACTTGACCATGGTCATCGCGATCCCGAGCACGTTGCCGCCGGCCTGCCGGAGATTCGTGACGGTCTCGACGATGTCCGAGATCTGCGAGCGGCCGTAGCGGGCGCAGCACAGCACGCCGTCCACGTGGCGGGCGAGCATCGAGGCGTCCATCAGCAGGCTGGTCGGCGGGCTATCGAGCAGCACGAGGTCGTAGCGGCGCGTCCAGCGCAGGAAGTCGACCATACGCTCGCTCATCAGCAGGTCGGTCGAGTCCGAGGTCGGCATCCCCGCCGGGATCACGTCGTACCGGCCCGTCGCGACCACGGCCTCGGCGGCCGTGACCTCGCCCCGCAGCACCCCGACGAGACCTGGCCCACGCCCGAGCCCGAGCGAGGCATCGAAGTTCGGCCGGCGCAGGTCGCACTCGATCACGAGCACCCGCCGTCCGCTCGCGGCACCGATTGCGGCGAGCGCGAAGGCCGTGAAGGATTTTCCTTCGCGCGGCTTTGCCGAGGTGACCAGGACGAGTCGGGATGCGCTGCCGCCCGCCAGGACGAGATGCGCGTGCAGATTGCGCAGCACCGTCTGCATCACCGGATTGGAGCGGGCCCGCTCCAGCGCTTCGGGCAGAGCGAGTTCCCGGCGCCGGTCGGACAGGCGGCCGACGAGACCGGGGGCGTCGAGGGTCGGCAGCTGGGCGAAGACCGGGGCACCGGTGCCCGCCATGAGCTGCCCGGGATTGCGGACCCGCTGGTCGGTGTAGTCGCGCAGGAGGGCCGCCGCCGCTGCGAGCACGCCCGCGAGCACGAGGCCGCCGGCGAGGAACGGCACGGGCTTCGGCGAGAACGGCTCCTGCGGCAGCTCGGCGAGGCTCACGAGCCGGGTGCTGCCGGTCAGGATGCGGCGCTCGGTCTCCAGCTCACCGGCGCGCTTCACGAGGTCGGCGTACCGGTTGCGCTGGATCTCCGCGTTGCGCACCATTCCTTCGATCGAGGCCTCGTCGTCCATGGCCGCGGCGGCCTCGGTCTTGGCGGTCTCGAGCTGGGCGCGCAGCGACTGTGCCAGGGCGTTCGAGGCCTCGTAGGACTTGCGCAGCCCCTGGGCGACGTTCTTGATCTCCTGATCGATCCGCTCACGCAGGTTCGCGCGTTCGGTCGTCAGGGCCCGGATGGCCGGGTGGTTGGCGCCCAGCAGCGTGCTCTGGTTGGCAAGCTGTGCGGAGACGCCGCTCAGCTGCTGCTTCAGGGACACGATGGTCGGGCTCGACAGCACCGCCGGGGCGGTCTCGGCGCCGCGTAAATTCCGGTTCTCGATCTCGCCCAGGCGCGCGGCGGCATCGGCCTTGGCGGCCTCGGCGGTCGAGAGCTGCTGGCTGATGCTGGTCAGGCGCTCGGCGCTGATCGGCGCGTTGGTGCCCTTCAGGAGACCCTTGCGGCGGCGGAACGTCTGGATCCGGGTCTCGTCGGCGCGGATCGAGGCGTCGAGCTGGCTGATCTCCGTGTGCAGCCAGTCGGAGGCCGCCTTGCGGCTGGAAGCCTGGGCTTCGCGCTGGTCGTCGAGGAAGGCGTCGATCAGCCCATTGGTCATCGCCTGCGCCACCTCGGGCAGCGGCGAGCGATAGCCGATCGTGATGATCCGGGAGCGGCCGGAACTGATCACGGTGTAGCGCTTCTGCAGATACTCGACCAAGGCGTTGCGGTCGGCGGTGAGCTTCGTGCAGGCCGCCTCCTTCTTCTCGGAGATCGGCCCCGGCTTTCCGCCGCTGGCGGCATGGCGGCATTCGGCCAGGACGGAGGCGGTGAGGCCCCCGTCGATGGCGAGCCGCAGCAGCCGCGGCGAGCGGATCACCAGGATCTGGCTCTCGATATCGGCCGGATCGCCGATCTTCTGGATCCAGGCCATGGAGGCGTTGTGGGCGCCGGGCTCCGCCTCGGCGACGATCACCGAGCCGGTCGCCACGTATTGCGGCGCGATCATCTTCAGCGCGGTCACGGCGAGGCCGAGGATCACGACGATGACGGTCGCGAAGAGGTAGCGGCGGCGCCAGATCCGAAGGAGCGGCGCGGCGAGCGGGCCACCCCGCGTCTGCTCCTGCGCGGCGGCGCGCATCGGGGGGCGTTCATTCAGATCGACGGTGACGAGCGACATGGACATCGGCGTCAGCTCACAGCTTCCAGGCGCGGAAGGATGCGCATCGGCGGCTCGCAGGCCGCCCGGTGGAGGGCCATCTGCTCATCCACGAAGCGGGAGAACCGCACCCGGAACAGCTCGGCCGAGAACTGATCGGCCTGCGCCCGGCAGGCCTCGCGGGTGAAGTTATTTTCCTGCTGGATGAATCCGCGCACGCAGTCCGCGATCGCGTCCGGGTCCGACCTGTCGAAGAACATCCCGGACCGCTGGGGACCGCGCGCCTGCACGGTCTCGCGCGCGCCGCCGCGCCCGAGGGCCAGCACCGGCGTGCCCTCCGAGGAGGCTTCCAGCACGATGATCCCGAAATCCTCTTCGGCCGCGAAGATGAAGGCGCGGGCGGTGGCCATGAGCCGGCGCAGGCCCTGGTCGGACACGAAGCCCGTGAAGGAGACGTTGGGGCCGGCGATCGCCTGCAGCCGCGCGGCGTCCGGGCCGCTGCCGGCCACCACGAGGTGGAGGTCCGGAAGATCCGCAAAGGCGCGGATCACCGCCTCCACGTTCTTGTAGGGAACGAGGCGGCTCGCCACGAGGAAGTGGTTGCCGCGCGGCCCATCGAAGCGGTCGCTCGACAGGGTGATCGGCGGATGGATCACCTCGGCCTGGCGGCCGTAGACCTTCTGGATGCGCCGGGCCACGAAGGCCGAATTGGCCACGATCGCGTTGGGCCCGGCGGCCGTGCGGACGTCCCACAGGCGCATCCGGTGCAGGACCATGCGGGCGAGCGCGCCCTTGAGGCCGGTGTCGCAGCCGCTCTCGCGCAGATAGGTGTGCTGCAGATCCCAGGCGTAGCGCATGGGCGAGTGGATGTACGAGACATGGAGCTGATCGGGCCCGGTCAGGACACCCTTCGCCACGGCGTAGCTCGATGAGATGATCAGATCGTAGTCCGACAGATCGAACTGCTCGATCGCGATCGGCATCAGCGGCAGGTAGGCCCGGTGCCGTGTGCGTGCGAGCGGCAGGCGCTGCAGGAAGCTCGTCTGCGCGTGATCGTAGCCGATCCGTGCCCGGTCCGCCGCCGGCAGGAAGTCGAACAGCGTGAAGACGTCGGCGTCCGGGTAGATCCTGAGCAGTTGCTCGAGAACGCGCTCTGCCCCGCCGACGACGTAGAGCCAGTCGTGAACGATTGCGACCCGCATCCGAGATTCCTTGTCGACGCACCGTGACGCGCACCGGACGACAGTTCGCCTGCCGACGTCACGTGAGCCCGTGAGCTGCCTCACGTATGAAACCTTAGATGAGGCGCCGGCTTTAAAGAAGGAATGAATACGGCTTGCGCTAGGTCGATTATTGCTTATCTCGACATAACGGATCGACAACAAACTTAATTTTAACGTTCTGGTATGGTTAAGTTATTGGTAAAAACTCGCCTCTACTCGGAATCTGCAGATTGTGATCCGTGTCGTGGCAAAGCGAAGTCCCGATGAGACATTACCCGCGCTGAAAGCCGCCGGGTGCGGTCGATACGCCGTGTCGTCTGTACTTCCGCGTCCGGCCGCACCGCTGATGCGTCCCGGAGGATGTGCGGCGGGCGGCGCGACGGGGCGGCGGTGCTGTCAGCGCGTCAGAGCGCTCTGCAGAGGCGCCGGCACCGGTCGCCGGTCGAAGCGACGCCGGAGGGCGGTGTTCATCGGGGCCTCGACGTGGCGGAACAGGACCGACCCGAGGGCGGCCGAGGCCGCGAAGGCGAGCACGAAGATCAGTCCGGCGCGCAAGAATCCGCCGACGGCAAGGAGCGCGACGACTTTCGAGGCCGTGTGGAGCATCAGGTTATGGATGAGATAGAACGAGTAACTGGCGTTACCCTGCGAGAGCAGCCAGCGTGAGCGCAGGGTGATGCCGCCCTGCTCCAGCAGCAGCATCGCGCCGACGACGAGGCTGGCAGCCGTTCCCCAAATCAGGGGCCGGAGGAACCCCGTCATCTCCGGCGACACCCCGAGATTGTAGGCCACGGCCTGCCCTCCGAGTATGAGCAGCCCAGCCGCCCCGAAGGCAGCGCCTGCCACGCGCCGGACCGGGAAGCCCGGGGGCAGGCTGCCGAGGCGCAGATACGCGTAGCCGAGGCCGATGCCGGCGGCGAATTCGAGCACGATCGGCTTCGTGTAATAGGCCCAGTACAGGCCGGGCACCGGCAGGAGCCCGAGGAGCGTCAGGCTCAGGAACAGCCCGACGGCCGCTAGGGCGCGCCATCCGCGGGTCGGGACCAGCAGCAGCCCGGCGAACACCATGTAAAAGAACATCTCGTAGTTGAGCGTCCAGCCGACGGAGTTCAATGGCTCGATGTAGCCACCCCGGGAGAACGGCAAGAAGAGCATCGACTGGATCAGGTATTCCGGCTGCAAGTCCATGATGCCGATCGGTCTGAGGCCAACCAGCGCCATCAGGGCGAGAGCCAGGGTGACGAGCCAGTAGACCGGGACGACCCGCGCAATCCGCCGCGTCAGGAACGTGCCGACGCTCGCCTCACCCTCGCTGGTGCTCACGAACATGATGAAACCGGACAGGACGAAAAACACGTCGACGCCGGCGGCACCGAACGCCAGCAGGTCCGGCCTCGGCAGGACTGGGCCGGCGTACAGGCCGAAATGGGTCATGAAGACGAGGTAGGCCGCGAGGGCGCGCAGGATCTGTAAATTGTAGAGCATGGCTCGCTGGCTGCTCGCGGAACATCGTCTGCCCGTGCGGGCGCAACGACGCGCCACCATGCCGGATCCGGAGCCGCCGAGTCACGGAGTGTTCGGATTCTTGCTGAACAAGCCGCCTTCGCAAGCCGGAATACGTACCCCAAATCAGTCTTGTCCACATGTCCAAGCTGAGACACTGGTGGATTCGGCTTGGAAATTGGTTGGAAAGGCTGGTGCGGTCAGTATGACTTGAGCGGTTCCACCGGGAACCTCTTCTTAAGGCCACGCTTCTGCCAGCCACACGGCCGGTGGAAATTTACTATTAATCAGTAGAATATTTGACGCCTCATGGGGCGGATCAATAGTATGTCGTTCACTTCATTAAGGAGTTCCGCCTTGACCATCGCTCAAGATATTCGCGAAATCCTGGGCTCGAACGAAGCCTTCGCCGGGAAGGTCGATCAGCTCTCGGACGACGACAGCCTGTTCGACATGGGCCTCGACTCGTTCGGTTCGGTTCAGCTGATGCTGGCGCTTGAGGAGCGCTTCAACGTCGAGTTTCCTGACGAGCTGCTGAACCGCAAATCCTTCTCGTCGATCCGCGCGATCAGCGAAGCCGTCTCCACCCTGGTCAAGCAGGAAGCCGCATGAGCACGCTCGCCACGCGTGCAGAGCGGGCGGCGGCGGTGGCGGCTCGCCACGCCGATGACGTCGACCGCGAGGGCCGCTTCCCCGCAGAGGCGGTCGCCGCCCTGAAGGCCGAGCGCCTTCTGGGCCTCCAGATTCCGGGGCAGTTCGGCGGTGAAGGCGCCGGGCTTGTGCAGATCGCGGAGGTCTGCAGCACGCTCGGCCATGCCTGCAGCGCGGCCGCGATGGTCTTCGCGATGCACCACATCAAGGTGTCGAGCCTCGTGACCCACGCGCTCGACAGCGCGTGGCATTGCCGGTTGATGGAGCGGATCGCCCGCGAGCAATTGCTGGTCGCCTCCTCGACCACCGAGGCGGGTATCGGCGGAGACCTGCGCAACTCCCTGTGCGCGGTCGAGACCACCGGCGAGACCTTCTCGCTCGGCAAGGACGCCTCGGTGATCTCCTACGGGGCGCAGGCCGACCTGATCCTCGCCACCGCCCGGCGCCACCCGGAGGCCCTGACCTCCGACCAGGTTCTGGTCGCGCTGATGGCCGATCAGATCACGCTCGCCCGCACCAGCCAGTGGGACACGCTGGGCATGCGCGGCACCTGCAGCGATGGCTTCCGCCTGGAAGCTCGCGACGTGCCGGTCGAGCAGATCCTGCCCAAACCCTTCGCCGAGATCGCCGCCGTTTCGATGCTGGCCGCGTCGCACCTGCTCTGGAGCAGCGTCTGGTACGGTATCACCACCTACGCGGTCGATCGTGCCCGGGTGTTCGTTCAGGCCGAGGCGCGCCGCTCTCCCGGCAAGGTGCCGCCCACGGCCCTGCGGCTCGCCGAGGTGGTCAATGCGCACCAGGCCATGCGCGGCACCGTCGTGGCGGCCCTGCGCCGGTTCGAGGATGCGCACGGCGACGCCGATACGATCGGGTCGCTGGGCTTCAGCGTGATGCTCAACAACCTGAAAGTCACCGTCTCCGACATGGCGGTCGACATCGTGCGCCGGGCCCTCTCGATCGTCGGGCTCTCCGGCTACAAGAACGACACGCCCTACAGCCTCGGCCGACCGCTGCGCGACGTCCTCTCGGCGCCGCTGATGATCGGCAATGACCGCATCCTCGCCAACACCGCCAAGCTTCTGCTCGTGCAGAAGGGCAGCGGCCAGCTCATGAGCGCGTGATGGACTCGATCTCTTCTCCCCAGGGCGACCTCATCCTCGACGACGAGCCGGAGGGCGGCCCGACCTTCCTCGACCGCCTGTTCGATCACGGCCTGCTGATCCGCACCGGCGTCGACGGCCTCTACGGCCGCAGCGGCGCCTTCGAAAGCGTCGTCGAGGCGCTCGACCGGCTGATTTCCCGCCTCGGCGCTGCGGACGGCGCCGAGGTGATGCGCTTCCCGCCCGGCATGAGCCGGCCGGCCTTCGAGCGGAGCGGCTATCTCAAGGGCTTCCCGAACCTCGCCGGCACGATTCACAGCTTCTGCGGTGACGGCGCGGGCCATGCCGAGATCCTGGCCTGTGTCGAGGAGGGCCGCGACTGGACCGGCCAGCAGGAGGCCACCGACGTCGTCCTGACGCCCGCCGCCTGCTACCCGCTCTACCCGGTGGCCGCTGCCCGCGGGGCGCTGCCCGCCGAGGGGCGCCTGTTCGACCTGCAATCCTACTGCTTCCGGCGCGAGCCTTCGCTGGAGCCGACCCGGATGCAGCTGTTCCGGATGCGCGAATACGTGCGCATGGGCAGCCCCGAGCAGGTGCTAGCCTTCCGCGAATCCTGGCTGGAGCGCGGCACCGCCATGATGCGGGACCTCGGTCTGCCGCTGGAGATCGACGTCGCCAACGATCCGTTCTTCGGGCGCGCCGGCCGGATGCTCGCCAACAATCAACGGTCGCAGGGGCTCAAGTTCGAGTTGAACGTGCCGGTCAACAGCGTCGAGAAGCCGACCGCCTGCCTGAGCTTCAACTACCACCAGGACCATTTCGGCAGCACCTGGGAACTGCAGCAGGCGGATGGCAGCGTCGCCCACACGGCCTGCGTCGGCTTCGGCCTAGAGCGGATCACCCTGGCGCTGCTGCGGCACCACGGGCTCGACCTCGCCGCATGGCCCGAGGCCGTGCGCACGTCGCTCTGGGGCTGAGCCGTGACCGCCGCTTTGCGCCTGCCGTCGGGGCTCGGAATCACGGCCCCTTATAGCCCGCACCCGCTTCACGACGGGGAGCGGGACTGGCCGGAGACGAATTGCTACGTCGATCTCTGGATCGAGCTGCTTCATGGCCGCGGCCTCGTCCCGGAGGCGATGTTGGGCTTCACGCTCCGGCAGGATTTCGAGGGCGACCAGTTCACCTTCTTCAAGCCGCCGCCCGCGGATATCGAGCGGCTCTACGGCCTGGAAGTGCTGGAACTCGCGGTCTATGCGGGCCTCGAAGCGCACGCGCTGATGCAGATGGCGGCGGCCCGGCCGGTACTGGTCGAGGTCGACGCGATCTACCTGCCCGACACGCACGGCACCACCTACGGGCGCGACCACGGCAAAACGACGATCGGCATCCTGGCGCTCGACCCGGCGGCCGGGGAACTCGACTACCTGCACAATGCCGGCCGCTTCCGCCTCTCGGGCGCGGATTACGCCGGCATCTTCGGCCCCGCTACGCTGCCGCCCTACGCGGAGTTCGTGAAGACGGTCGCCCCGCCCCTGCCAACATCCGAACTTCCGGGCGTCGCGCGGGAGCTGCTTGCCAAGCACCGGGCACGAGCCCCGCAGCGGAACCCGGTTCTTGCGTTTCGCGACGCGCTGGCTGCCACGGCCGAGGGGCTGGTGGTTCAGCCACTCAGCGTGTTCCACGCCTACGCGTTCAACACGACCCGTCAGCTCGGTGCCAATTTCGAGATGCTGGCGAGCCACCTCATCTGGCTCGACGCCAACGGCTCCGGTGGCTTCGCGCCCGCCGCCGAGGCCGCCACCGAGCTGAGCCGCGAGGCGAAGGCGTTCCAGTTCCAGCTTGCCCGCGCCTTCCACCGCCGCAAGGCGGATGGGTTGGCCCAGCGCCTCGACAAGGCGGCGGCGACTTACGCGCGGGTCTTTGCGTCCCTGGACGACGCGCTCGGCCGCTAGGGGCAGGCGATGGCCCTCATCCGCAACGTCGATGGTCGGGCGCCCGAGGCGCTGCCCGGCTCCTGGCGACTCGCCGTGACTCCGCCCGGCGCCTGCGCCGGGCCCGGTGATCTCGATAGCGTGACCGACTGGATCCCTGGCGAGGTTCCCGGGACTGCCGCCTCTGCCCTGCGCGCGGCCGGGCGCTGGTCTGAGATGGCGCCGACGCCGATCCATGACCAGGACGTCTGGTACCGCACGGAAGTCTTCGGCCCTGGCCGGTACCGCCTGCGGTTCGAGGGTTTGGCGACGCTCGCCGAGATCTGGCTCGACGGCGTGCCGGTCCTCACCACCCGCTCGATGTTCGAGCCTTACGCGGTCGAGGTCGATCTCGCCGCCCGATCCGACCTCGCGCTCTGTTTCCGGTCGCTGCGTGCGGAACTCGACCGTCCGGCCAAGCACGGGCGCTGGCGGCCGCGGATGATCACGCCGGGATCGCTGCGCCATGTGCGCACCAGCGCGCTCGGCTTCATGCCGGGTTGGGCCCCGGAGATCGACCATGTCGGGCCCTATCGGCCGATCACCATCGAGGCGCTGCGCCCCGGCGCCGTTTCGGCCGATCTCCGGGCTACCCTCGACGGCGAGATTGGTTGCCTGACGGTGCTGCTGACCACCGACGGGCGGGCCGAGGCGGTCACGCTCCGGTGCGACGGGCGTGAGACGACGCTGACCGAGAGGGAGACCGGCCTGTTCGCCGGCGAGCTTGTGCTGCCGGGGATCGCGCCCTGGGGGCCGCACACGCACGGCACGCCGAACCTTCACGCAGTCTCCGCCTGCATCGATGGAGAGACCGTCGATCTCGGCCGGGTGGGCTTCCGGTCGCTGGCGCTGACACGGCCCTTCGCGGAGGGGCTTTCGCTCGCGGTCAACGGGGTGCCGGTCTTCTGCCGGGGTGCCCTCTGGATGCCGCCGGATCTCATCGGGCTCGGCCCGGACGGCACCCGGACGCTGCTTACGCTGGCCCGCGAGGCTGGCATGAACATGCTGCGCGTGCCGGGCACGACGCTCTATCCGGCGACCGATTTCTTCGACCTCTGCGACGAACTCGGGATCCTGGTCTGGCAGGACCTGATGCTCGCCAATTTCGATTACCCGCATGACGATCCGGGCTTCTCCGCCGCGCTGCACCGGGAGGTCACCGCGTTCCTCGACAGGACCCAGACGGCACCGTCGCTCTGCGTGCTGTGCGGTGGCAGCGAGGTCTGGCAGCAGGCCGCCATGCTGGGCGCGCCGCGCGCGATCTGGGCCGACGCCTTCTGCGAGACGACACTCCCCGCGCTCGCTGCAGCCCAGCGCCCCGACATCGTGGTCGTACCGAACTCGCCCTCCGGTGGGGCCCTCCCCTTCGCGCCGCGCGGCGGCTGCACCCATTATTTCGGTGTCGGCGCCTATTGCCGGCCGCTCGACGATGCCCGCCGGTCCGAGGTCGGCTTCGCTAGCGAATGCCTCGCCTTCTCCAACCCGCCGGAGCCCGGCACGCCGGGGCCTGCGGGTCCGTCGGATCCGGGCTGGGCCGCCGGTATTCCCCGAGATCGGGGTGCGGACTGGGACTTCGAGACCGTGCGCGACCATTATGTCGGCCACTTGTTCGGCGTCGATCCCGCCGCCCTGCGCACCGACAATCCGGAGCGCTACCTCGATCTCGGCCGGGTGGCCGTGGCCGAGGTGATGGAGGCGACCTTCGCCGAGTGGCGTCGCCCGCATTCGCCGACTACCGGCGGTCTCGTCCTGATGCTGCGCGACCTCCAGCCTGGTGCCGGCTGGGGCGTGATCGACTGGACGCGGCGTCCCAAATCCGCGTGGTACGCCCTGAAGCGCGCCTTCCGCCCCGTGCAGATCGTCATCACCGACGAAGGGCTGGACGGCCTGCACCTCCACGTCCTCAACGAGACCGCGCAGCCCCGTAGCCTGACGGTGACGCTGACGTTTGCCGATCGTAACGGCCGCGTTGCGGCCCGCGCCGAGCGGGTTGTGACTGCCGGCGCCCGCGAGACGCTGACGCTCAGTTCGGCCGAGTTGCTGGGTCGCTTCTTCGACGCCACCGACAGCTATCGGTTCGGCCCCCGGGTCCACGATGTCGCCCATGCGCGCCTGACCGATGCGGACGGGTGCACCATCGCCGAAGCGTTTCACTTTCCGGGGCCACGCCCGGTCACGCAGGACGCCATCGGCCTCACCGCCGAGCCGGTGATGACGGAGGCGGGACCGGCCCTGCGAATCGCCACGGAGCGGCTCGCCTTCGGCGTGCAAGTCCGCGCCCCCGGCGCACGACCGACCGACAGCGGTTTCCATCTGGCGCCCGGGACGTCGCGGATCATCGCCTTTCCGGATTG
Organism: Methylobacterium sp. E-065; assembly: GCF_022829605.1. Classification (GTDB taxonomy): domain Bacteria; phylum Pseudomonadota; class Alphaproteobacteria; order Rhizobiales; family Beijerinckiaceae; genus Methylobacterium. The sequence continues at coordinate 51,959 of NZ_JAKSYD010000114.1, forward strand.
TGCCCAGCTTCCCCGCGGAACCGTACGGGCCATCAACGGCACCGAGAGCGTGGAGTTCGGCCATGACGCCTGAGGCCCAGCCCATGTCGGTCCCCGCCCCGGTTCGATACGATCCGGCGCCGGTGACCTTCGAAGGTCTGTTCGGCTGGTTCCATCCGGCGGCCGGTCGGCGCGGCGTGGTCCTCTGCGGCGCGTATGGATTCGAGCAGATGGCGGCCCATCGCCCCTGGCGGGTGCTGGCCGAGCAACTGGCCGAGGCGGGCTGCCCGACCCTGCGTTTCGACTATCCGGGCGAGGGCGATTCCGCGGATCCCGACGCGACCGGTTTGGACGCCTGCGTGGCCGCCATCCGCCACGCCATCCGGTACCTGCGCGAGACGGCCGGTGTCACCGAAATCGTGCTTGTCGGCCTCCGCCTGGGCGCAACCTTCGCGGCGCTCGCCGCGGAGGCTGAGCCCGTGGACCGCCTCGTCCTCCTGGCGCCGGTCACGACGGGTCGCGCCTACCTGCGCGAGATGCGGCTCCGGGCGCAGACGATCGGCCGGCTGCCCGATGGATCGGTACCACCCGCGGAGCCGGACAACCTGACCGTCGGTGGCTTCCGCATGGAGGCGCCGTTTCAGGCCGCGCTTTCCGGGCTGAACCTCACCCGGATCGCGTCGCCGCCCGCGCCCCACGTTCTGATTCTCGGTACCGATCCGGGGGCGCTGGCTGCGCGCTTCGGCGCCATCGGCTGCGCCGTGGAGACGGGACCCTTCGCGGGCCTCGCGCATCTCGTGGGCGATCCAATCTTCGCGAAGGTTCCGGAGGCGGATTTCGCCCGCATCACCGCATTCGCAACCGAGGGGGCTGCGTCAGCGGCGGTAGGCGCGACAGCCCCGCCTTCGGCATGTCTCGCCGGCCCGGGCTGGACCGAGGAGCCGGTTCGGTTCGCGCAGGGCCTGTTCGGCATCGCCTGCGCGTCGGACCGGCCGGACCCCGGTGCGCCGACTATCCTGTTCGTGTCCACCGGCATGACCGTGCGGTCCGGCTGGGGACGACAGACCACCCGGCTCGCCCGAAGGCTCGCCGGCGAGGGCATCGCCTCGTTCCGGTTCGACGTCGCCGGCATCGGCGACAGTGTCGAACGGCCGGACGGAAACCGACCCCTCTTTGCGCCGGATGGATTCGCGGATGTCCTGCGGGCGGTCGATCAGGTTGCCGGACGTGGCCCGATCGTGCTCGCCGGCGGGTGCAGCGGCGCCCTTTCGGCCTTCCACGCGCTGTACCGGGATCCGCGGATCGACGGGGCGCTCCTGATCAATCCCTACTGCTTCGACTGGGATCCGGAGCAGAGCATCGACAGCGTCATCCGCCAGACCTACGGCAGCGCCTCGACCTACGCGACGCTCCTGAAGCAGGGCGATACCTGGCGCCGGCTGATCCGCGGTCAGATCCGGGTCCGGGCGATTGGCGGCGTCCTGGCCCGCCGCGGTGTCGACGCGGCGCTGCGGCGGATCCGCCGGGCGTTCGGTCCGCGGGTCCCCGGCGGATCGGTCGCGCGCCGCCTTGCCGCGATCCGGCGCCGCGGTGCCGAGATCCGCCTGCTCTACAGCGCGGGCGATCCTGGCTTGGCCGCCTTGCACCGTCACATCGGCCGCAACCCCGACCGGGTCGCGCGGCGCCTCGGGGCGCCGGTGTCGATCGTGCCCGGGGCGGACCACAACCTCGGCTCCGCCGAGGCCCAGGCCGCCCTCGAACAGGTTCTGCGCGACCTCCTGCGCGCGGCCCGGCGCAGTCCCGCGGCGACGGCGAACCGGCCGGCGCCGACAGTTTCCGAATGGCTCCAGACCGTAACCGGCCGCGCATGAGCGCCCTCACCCGCCGGTCCGCCCTGGCGCTCGCCGCGGGCGCCCTCGTGGCCAACCGTGCAGAGGCCGCCGCGCCGCCGCATCGTTGCGAAGATCTGATCGATTCGATCGGCGTGAACGTCCATCTCGGCCATGGTGGCACACCTTACGTCGAGCGCTTCGAGGCCTGCGCTGCCGCCCTCGACACCCTCGGCGTTCGGCACCTGCGCGACGATATCGTCCTCACCGGCGGCGAGCCAGCCGGTCAGTTCGCGCGCATCGCCGCCCTCGCCGGCCGCGGCTACCGCTTCAGCCTCGTCTTCTACGACGGTCTGACGCCAGGGCCCCGCGTGCCCCCGGAAAAATTCGCCGCCATCGCCCGCTGGGCCGGCGGCGGACTCATCATCGCGGAGGGCGGCAACGAGCCGCCGATCGCCGGGCAGCGCGACCTTCCGCGTCTGTCGGCCGACCATCAGGCGGCCTTGTTCCGGGCGGTCCGGGCGGACGCGCGCGACCCCGCCGTCCAGGTCGCCGGACCGAGCTACATCCAGAGCAACGTCGCAGCGGCCCAGAACCTCGCCACGCTGGTCGATCTCGGCAACATCCACGCCTATCCGGGCGCCGAGCACCCGGAGACCGGCGGCGGCGGCAGCCTCGCCCGCTTCGTCGCGGCGGCCCGGCCGGTGTTCGGATCGGCGCCGGTGATCGCCACCGAGAACGGCTATCACACGGCGCTCGCAACCAGCAGCGCCCACCTACCGGTATCCGAGGGCATGCGGGCGCGCTATCTCCCCCGCCTGCTCCTGTGGAGCTACCTGCAGGGCGTGCGGCGGACCTATCTGTACGAACTGATCGCCAGCTTCGACCACGGCGATGGCGATCCCGAGAGTCGCTTCGGCCTCCTGGCCTATGACGGCCAGCCGACGCCTGCTTTTACGGCCGTGCGCAACCTCATCCGATTGTTCAGCGGCGGCGGCACTGGGGGCGCGCGCTTTCTGGGCGACGTCGCAATCACCCAAGCCGGCACGACGTCAGATCTGGTCTCGGCGCGATTCGTCCGGCGGGACGGGGCCCTGCTCGTGCCACTCTGGCAAGGAATCGACGGCTGGGACCGGCGCAGCCTCGCCGCCCGCCCCGATGCGCCGCCGAGAGCGGTGGATCTCCTCCTCGCGCAGCAACCTCGGAGCGTGCGCCTGCACCGCTTCGCGGATGACGGATCGGTCGGCGTGAGCATGCTCTCCGCCGAGCGGCGCATGACGGTCCAGGTGACCGACCGGCTCGGCGTGCTGGAAATCACGTAGGCTCTCCCTACGGACAGATTTATCCGCACCGCCGTCCTACATGACACGGATCGGGAAGCGGGATCACTGACGGTGTCCGGGGCGGAAGGCGCAGGCCGCCGACGGATGCGAGCCCGGATACTTGCTGCCCCCGCGGTCCCGCGCTGGTCGTGACCACCCTCGCAACGGATCGACCGATGCTCGCCACGCTCTTCGACAAGCTCGTCGGCGCAACCCTGGTGGTCCTGAATCTGCTCGCTCCGGTCGAGGTCCACGTCGACACGGACCGCGCCTATGCGCCCGGCAATGAGCATCAGGCGGACATCTACCGGCCGAACGGCTCGGGGCCGAGCCCGGTGCTGGTCTTCCTCTACGGCGGCGGATGGCGCAGCGGCTCGAAGGAGGACGTCGCCTATGTCGGCGCGGCTTTCGCGCGGCGCGGCTTCGTCGTGGTCATCCCGGAATACCGCCATTTCCCGACCGCGAGCCTGTCGGACATCTTGGCCGACAACGCCGCCGCGGTCGCGTGGGCGATCGGCCACGCCTCCGAATTCGGCGGCGATCCGCACCGTGTCGTGGTGGCGGGCCATTCCTCCGGCGCGTGGGCGGCGGCCATGCTGGGTCTTGACGCGACGTGGCTGGAGCGGGCCGGGTCCAGTCCCGAAGACCTCGCTGGGATCGTCGGACTGGCTGGACCCTACGCGACCTCGGCACTGACCGATCCCCTGGACAAGCAGGTCTTCACCGGGGCCGACCCCGCGATGCAGCCGATCAACCACGCCGCCGCCGGCCGGCACCCGGCGCTTCTGCTGCTGAGCGGCGCGGAGGACCAGGACGTGCGACCCACCGGGACCATCGCGCTCGCGGATCGGCTGCAAGCAAGCGAGGAGCCTCCGCAGACGCACATCTATCCGGGTCTCGGCCACGGCCAGATCGTGCGGTCGTTGAGTTTTCCGTTCAGCGTGCAGGCCACGACTGCGGAAGACATCGCGCGGTTCGCCGCGGGGGCTCATACCGGGCCGTAGTGCCCCGATTGGGTCGTATTCGCTCGGTTGCGCTCACGCAGCCTTAAGCGTGACGAACGTTTGCCACAGCTTGGCCGTTCTCATTGCCGGCGGTTGTGCTTTCGCCGTGGCAGCCCTCGCGCATCCGCTCAGATACGGTGCTGGCGTCTCCTCGAGGCGCCCATCATGCTGATCCCCGCGTTCACCCTCCGCCGCTGCCTGTTGCTCGGGCTCCTGCTCGTTTGCCTCGTCAAACTTGCGGATGACATCGCGCGATATGAACTGCGGCAGGCGGCCGGTGCAGTCACACTGACCGCTGCCGCAATCGGCGCGGACACTGCCACTCTCGCTAACGAGTAGCCGGCCGCCGACGCGGTCCGCCAGCGTCCACGCTGACGTCCAGGCGCGCGCCGCGCCGCCGTACAGCGCCGCCGCGATGGCTCGGACTCACGGATTTTTACCCGTAGAGGCCGCTCGAGCGCAGGATTCTAAAATTGACTGGTCGAGACGTGGCGCTCGGCTGATGCATCCGATCCGCCGAGCGAAGCCCGGTTCCGCGGTGATCGAGACAGGTTGTCAGCGGAGTGACGAGCTGCCTTCGAACCCGCAGCAAGAAATGGTCGGAGTGGCCGGACTCGAACCGACGACCCCCTGTCCCCCAGCCTCCCAAACCGGCCATTCAGGGGGAGCCAACAAGTCTCATGGGGCTTCACATCTCATTGTCGTAGCGTATCTTTCCGCGTCAGGCGTTCGCGCTGGGGTTCACGACGTTTCGGAACGTTGAACCCCAGCCGCACCCCAGAGCTCCGCGGAGACTAGTGCACGAGATGCCGGTGGTGAACCTTACCCATAACTACGTGACCAGCCTCGCGGCGAAGCCACCCGAAGCTCGCATGGAGGTCTGGGACCAGAAAACCCCTGGCCTCTGTCTGCGGATCGGGACGAACGGATCGGGCACTTGGTCCTTCCGGTACCGGCCGAAGATCGGCGGTGGGTACCAGAGGGTGACCCTGGGCCGTCTCGCCGATCTCACCCTTGCCGATGCGCGCGAGCGAGCAGCTCGCCACCGTGTGACGGTCGCTGACGGTGGAGATCCGCAAAGGGAACTGAAGGCACGCAAGTCCGCAGCCGACAGCATCCTGACTTTCGAGGCGTTGGCGAACCGCTACATCGAGGAATATGCGAAGCCGCGAAAATCATCGTGGAAGAACGATGAGGGGTACCTGAGGAGAGCCTGCTGCGCTTGGGGCAAGCGTGCGGCCGTCAGCATCACCCGCCGGGACGCGATCACCTTCCTCGACGGGATCAAGAAAGCTGCGCCGGTCAGCGCCAACCGCACACAAACGGTGCTGGTAACGTTCTTCAACTGGAGCGTCGAGGAAGGCCATCTTGAGGTCAATCCGATCGCGGGCCTCCGCAAGCGCTCGGTCGAGACGGCGAAGGACCGGGTTCTATCGGACTGGGAACTTCGGGTCCTCTGGACCGCCCTCGCCCAGAGCGAGGGCATGTCTCGTGATGTAGCCGATGCTCTCCGCTTCCTGCTGCTGACGGGGCAGCGGCCTGGCGAGGTCGCCGGCATCCTGCAGTCCGAGCTCTGCGACTTGGAAAGCCCCGGTGAGGCGCGCTGGGAAATCCCTGCAGAACGAATGAAGGCTCGGCGACTGCACGTCGTACCCCTGGCACCGGGTGCCCTTCAGATCCTCCAGAAAGCCATCGAGCGGCGACGGATGGATGGGGACGGACTGCGGGTGTTCTCAAGCCGCTTCGTCGCCCGGGATACCTTGGCGCGTCACTCGCTCAGCCAGGCGATGCGCCGCCTGATCGCCAACCTTGAGCCTGAGGGGCGGGATGGCGATGCGGTGGCGTCCCTGCAAGAGAAGCCCCCTACCCCGCACGATTTCCGCCGGACCGTGGGCACAGGGCTCGCCCGGCTGAAGGTCGTGAGAGAGGATCGCAAAGCCGTCCTCGCTCACGTCGAGGACGACGTACACGGCCGGCACTACGACCTCTACGAGCGGCTTGCCGAGAAGCGCGCAGCTCTGGAGGCTTGGGATCGGCATGTCGCGTCAGTCGTGGAGAGGCAGCCATGACCGAAGAGGCTGTCCCGCCATCACGCCCCGAGCGTGCAGCTTCGTTGTGGTTGACGCTGTGTCTTGCTCTCGGAGGCAAGTCCGCGATTGACCGGTATGGTGACGAGATTGTTCAGGCCATAAGGAAGTATCGGCGTGAGAGAAGGGTTGGCGTTAATAATAAAGCTCGCTTTAAAAAGCTCAACCTAATCGTAGATCTCTGCGACGAGCTAATAGTCCAGCTTGAGGATAGCCGTGATTGGCTGGATGCTAACATGGATCCCGTGACCGCGGATGGTGTAGATTTCGAAGCGATCATCCAGGACGACTTCTCTCCGCTTCGAGCTATGCGGGACAGCCTGAAAACGGCATTAGAAGAAGCGCCGGTTCAGACTGGCAAAGAGGCTGTTCACTTCCGTAGGCGCCTCTGGATCCGCTTAGCGATGATCTATGAAGATGCGACGGAACGCAGGGCTGCAACATCGAAGAATAAAGATGGCAACATCCAAGGTGATTTCGTTCGAATGGTGACTGCTGTCACTGAGTACATCAGCCCAGCCGAACGCATCACTACCGACATGGTCGATCAATTCGTAGATTGGTACCGCAGCCCGGAAAGCGCCGACCTTCGGGACGAGATGGCTGAATACCGGATGCTTTCCGCCGCGATGGGCTTCGCCGGGTAGGGGTAGATCGCACTCAAAAATAAAAACGATCTACCCCCGTCACGGCGCGACGGGCTGTGTCTACTCAGACGGCTACCCGAAGTTTCAGGAGGTAGCCGTGACGCCCCGGTACATCACCCAACGCGAAGTAGAGACCAAAACAGGCCTCAGCGGCGCGACACTTCATCGTCTTCGCCGAAAGGGACGATTTCCTGATCCGATCAAGATCGGCGAGCGCCGTATCGCTTGGCCCGAGAACGAGATCGACACCTGGTTGGCTACACGTGAGCGCCAGCCGCTCCGCTCCGCTTCTGCAGTGTGAGAGGGCGACGATGAACAAAGACATCGACCGCACCGTCAAAGCTCTAGCCGAGGCGCAAAAGGCACTCTCCAAGATGACTAACGAGGAGCGCATGCTCGTCGACGAAAAGCTCGGCTCATTGCTCCGGCAGGCGTGTGTTCTTCAGCGCTTTTCTCTGTGCAATGAGCAGTACCGGCAGGGATGTGACATTCGCGCTGGCGCCTTCAACATGGCCATCGATGCTTCGTTCGGCTTGAACGATGACGATGCCGATATTCCATTTTGAGGAGGCGCCGCATGAACGACCTCCCCGACTTGCCGTTGTTCAGCGGCACGCCAGCCGCTGAACCGCCACCGCAAAAGCGGCGGCGTCCCCGGCAGCGTAGTCTCGTGGCAGAGTTGGTCCCAACCCACGTCGCGCCGGAACCTACTCCTGAGGGCACTGCAGTCCTTCTGCCGTTCCCCGTCAGCCGGGATGTTCGCCTCATCGCCGAGCTCGCGGAGGCGTTCATCGGCCTTCGCGAGAGGCACGGTCGCCGGTGCCGGGCCATGCTGCTCGACAAGCGATTCCGGCCGATCGGCGTTCGCCTCCGCAAGATGGGCATGTCGGCCGACGCGATCCATGATGAGCTTGTCCAGCTTGAGAAGGCTGTTGCGCGGGTAGTTTGGAACGCTGACGGGCGGCCGTCCTACAGTTCGGGCGGAGGGTCAGCGGCTTGAACATGTATGCCAGCAGACCACCGCGGTCGGCTGCCCGCGACGCCATCGAGCCGCCGGACCTCGATCCCTTAAGCGGACATGAGCGTGTCGCGAGTTCTGCAGATCCATCGAGCGGCAAAAGCGCAGCCCGCAACGTCTTCCTGTGGCTCCGTCAGATTGCTCGTGATCCGGAGCTTCCACCGCTCGGCTACCGCCTCGCGATCGAGATCAGCCAATGTGTTGACCGCCGAAAGGGCTATGCGCACCCTTCGCATGGCTGGCTCGCCAATGAACTCGATGTGAGCCGGCGCGGCGTCCAGATGGCGCTGAAGTCGCTGCAAGACCGTGGGCACCTCGACGTGACCGTCAGCCGGGGGGCCGGGCACGCGAACCGCTACCGACTACGGCTTCTCCGACCGGTCCGGAAGGTGGCATGAGACAGCCTGCCCTTCCTCGGCTTGTTCGTCCTATAAATGCGCACGCTGGGCTTCGCATTTACAGGCCCATAAATGCGAACGTCTTTTGCGCATTTATCGCACTCATAAAGGCGAAGCAGCTTCTTCGCAGGGGGTGCGCAGTAGCTTGTGCGCATCAAATGCGAAGAAGCTTGTGCGCACTATCCAGGATTATACCAGGACCTATCCAGGATATTATAAGCGAGACCCATCCGAGATTCTGGCACGCCCTGAGCGTCCGGCGGTCGGCGCCTCCAGGCGACCGATCCGACCGGCGCGCCTCTAGGTTGTCATGTGTCGGTCCAGGCAGACCCAGAACCCTGCTGAGTAGACACACCCTCCGGACCGTCCTCCATTCGTACACTGCTCCGGCGGGTGGCCGCGTGACCGCTCGCGCCCGCTTGAGCGGGACGCGGTCACGATGCCCTGTCACCCTCGCGGCTGGAAGATGTCACGCCGACGGTCGGAGATGTCACAGCACGAGGCTGTACCTGTCACGGGGTCTGTCACAGGGACACGGCGGGACGTCACGCCAATGTCCCTTCGTATTCCTCGCGTCCCTTGAGCATGCGGGCGGCCGCTCAGTCGGCCAGGGCAGCCACAAGGGAAAACGAGGTGGCGAGCACGATGGTGCCCGCCGCAACGGCGGCGAGGGTCAGCATGGAAGAGCCTTCGATGTGGAACGGTTGAGCTTCAAACGCTCAAGCTCTCCCGCGGTTGCACAAGCTTTCGGCCATGCACCTGGCTCGGTAGTCTGCTGCCCTCAGACCATTGGTCAGCGCAGGCAAGACGTTCGCCGCGCTCTGCAGGAGAGGCTAACCAAGGCCAGCCGCGCTCAGCAGGCGCAGGACCGCCGTGACCCCGGCATGCCGGTCCGCCGCCTCCACCATGGCGACGGCAGCTCACGGCCTTTCCTAGCCACGCCACGAGGATCCCAGACGGAGAGGCGGCACCCACCCCCGGAAGGGCCAAGGGACCGTACGATGCCAGACAGGTCCCGCACCGCGCCGCAGTCCGATACCTGCGCGTTTTCCGAGGTTCGAAAATTGAGGTTGGATTGGATGCCGATGCGAATTAACTCATTGATCTCGCTGGCCCGAGCGGTCGTATCTCATGGCGACCGGTGACCAAGAGCCCGCGCCTCCAGCGCGCGGGCTGGCCGAGATCCGGCAGCTGCACCAGCGACCTCGACCGTCTCGGCCGCCGGAGGCGATCGAGGCTGATGTGCGAACCGAACTGGCGCGTCACGATGCCGTGATGCGGGCCCTGTGGGCCGAACGCGCTGGCGATCCTCTCCGGGTTAGCGGCGAGCGTCGGCAGACAAAGAAACAAGCCGCTGGCGAGCTTGGAATGTCCACGGCTCGGCTCATGCGCCTCGTGGTTCGATACCACGCGGCGCATCCTGACCGCCCCAAGTTAGCTGTTCAACCGGCAGGCCTGAAGTCGTCGCCTTGGACTATATTCATTGACCGTGTGCGAGCAGTTGTTGAGAGCGGCGAACCGTATTAACATCTCAATTTAACCGGCTTGATCGCTCTCATGTCAGATCCTGGGCGGGCCGGCCGTTCACCCAGATTGCTGAGCGGTAGGTATTCCCGTTCGGATATATATGGATGGCACCAATGAAGACAGTTTTGTTTTCAGTTATTGTTTACTTGGCTCCCATTTTTTGCAATTAGTGCCGCATCATCGGCTGAAGCTGAAATCGATGGCGTCCCAAAGGGACAAGTATTATTCTACGATTTTGGCAATACAGGTAGACGTATTATCGCTTTCTCCATTGAGACCAACGGAAAGATGCTGCCGGTCTCCGCAAACGGCGCAGCGGGATATGAACGTAGCCAGCAAGAACTCGAAATGCTGGCAATGATTTCTGCCGCGGCTCAAAAAGGAGTTTCCATTCATATTAGTGGGCATTTCTACAAGAAGGGCGAGAACTCCAACGTTGATGCTGACTATGTTGACGGGAATGTTAGAGCAGACAGGATTACTGTATTTGGATACACATGGGGCGAGACATATCTTAGTAAGTGATTGACGATTCTGAAAATGTGATACAATGCCGATGGGCGAAAACTTCGTATAAAATCAAGCAAAAACGACAACTGGCAAGCACGACCGAAGCTCAGTAGCTTGGCGGTATGGTTGATCACCCGCCCTACTCGCCTTCGCGAGACCTTTGCACCGAAAATCTCCATGTCGGGGTTCCCCTCGACCTGAAGCGCGCCCTGACCGACGTTGCCCGGCGCGAGGGCAAGTCGGTAGCGAGCGTGGTGAGGGAGGCGGTCGCCGATGCCATCGGGCACAGCGACCGCCCCCAGGATCTCTCGGCCCATAGTCGGGGGCTCCGGTAATGGCCATCCCGGCACACATTCAAGCTCAACTGGACGCGGCCGACGCGGTTAATCCGGTGCGCGACATCTTCGGCAAGATCGCCGATCCCAGCCTGCTCGCGACCGTCCGGGAAGCCGTCTACGGACAGTGGCCGCCAGTAGCGGCTTCTCCCCGGTCGGCGGCATCCCTTCCCGCTGTACCGGCCCGGCCAGCGGCCGTCGTGTCTGGCTCGCACGCCACCATCGATCCAGCCCGCGCGCGCGCCGCCGTCGCGGCAGCGCGTGCGGTCTCAGGCTCGGGAGACAGCGCTTCGCGGTCCCAAGCCTCCCTGGGCCGCATTCCGGTTGGCGTCGATCCCAAGGCCATCTTTGCCAGCCGCCGCCAGCAGGCCGTTGCGGCGAGCACTGGCCGTGAGGCAGCCGACACCGAGGCGTCCGGTCCAACCGCCCGACAGGGGCGCCCGCGCCTCCCCGACGCCACGAGCGTCTATGCGGCGCGTCGCGCCCCGAAGGGAGACAAGTGATGTTGAAGGCATTGCGCGCCCTGATCACTATGGCGACCGCGGCCAACGTGCCGTTGGAGGACATCGAGCGCGGACTGCCACAAGCGGAAGCCGAGCTGACGGCGGCCCGCGATGCAGCAGAGGCGGCCGAGCGGCAGTATCGCGGTAGTTTGCTTTCCGGAGATGAGGCCCGCACTCGGCAACTCGACGCGGCGCGCCGGGAAGCTCAGATCCGGCTCGACCGTGCAACGGCGCTGACCGAGGCCCTGGCAGAGCGTCACCGCGAGGCCGAAGAGATCGCCGCGGACGAGCGGGCACGCGCCGAGAAGGCCGATCGGGTCCAACGGTACCAGGATGCGGCGCGCCAGGCTGAGGAGGCCCGCGAGCTGCTGTCCGTCCACTATCCGCAGCTGGCCGGTGACATCGTGGCCGTCCTCCGGGCTGTGGCTGAGGCCGAGGTCGCGGTCATGTCGGTCAACCGCGACCTGCCCGAGGGGGCCGAACCGCTCGAGCCTGTCGAGCGGACGGTGCGCAATCCGGCTCGCGCTGGCCGTCGCCTCATCTCGGCCGAGGATGTCGTGCGGTACTGCCGGCCGGGCGAGCCCCTGCCGAAGGTCGATCAGAGCCGCGTCGTCGTGAATCGCGATGGTGGTGCGAGTATCCAGCCGGAATTCGGATCCATCGAGCGGCTTGTCCCCCGCCGGTATCGGGAGGAACGGTACGAGGTACCGCTTCCGACCGTCCCACTGCTGGATCTCGCGACTGCGGTGAAGCTCCCCGGGCTGCTGCTCAACGCGCCCGACATCCTCGACATCACCGCACTGACGCTCCCGCACGAGGTTGCCGAGATCCTGACGCGCGCGGCTGAGCAACCGGTGACCGTACCGCCGCAGGTCAAGGTCGAGCTCGTGTTGCTCGACGAGGTGGATGCCGAAGCGGAGTTCAAGAAGTTCAGGTCGCCGACTGCGCTCGACATCATCGCCGGGCGAGCCTGAGTTTCCTTTCACGGCCCCGGCTCAGACCGAGGCCGCACATCGCTACGGGGGCGCATCGTGACGGTGCCGCGGCCCGCCGGACATCGGGAAGTTTGCCTCCATGCCCCCGCAGCACAGGAGAATGGACAAGGCAGACACGGCCGCAACTATTCAGAGGATCAGATGGAAATTCAGCTCTCTCTTCTAGGCCGCGCGACAGAGGTCGACCAATTCAACGTGCTGTACACTCAGACGGTTGATCTGTCGGGCGACACCGCCGCAGTAACCCTCAAAATGCCGAAGCACGAAGATCTGAAAAGTTCGAAGCTTTTCATGGTGCGCGTGGCTGCCCCGGAGGCCATTCAGGTCGCGACTGGTGTGCACCTCGATCCCGCTACGCGCGTCGGCGTGACGTTCATCAAGGACGATCAGGGGAACGTCATCGAGGAGGTGCCACCGCCGACCCCGCAGATGTGGAGCATTTGGACCGCTGACGCCTGCGGGCCGCGCGACATCCCATTCACCCACACGCTCCTCATCGGTCGGATCAGCGTCGCCCTGCGCCCCTAATCCGCGGCCCCGCCGCCCATCCCTCCCGCAGAGTTCTCCAATGGCAAACCCCGCCGCCCCGGCCGACATCCTCACCATGCTTCGGTCCAATACCACCGGGCCGGTGAACGCGGCCGTGGTCGCGCCGTCCGTATCGCCCCCGCCCGGTGTCGCGCCGATGCCGGCCGTCAGCTTCGAGCCCGAGACCGGACCAGCGATCGAGCCCGCCCCGGTCTATGACCCGGCGGCGGGTTTCAAGGCGGCCGTCGCTGCCGGCATCGAGGCCAATAAGCCAGCATCCGATCAGCCCGCGCCCAGCCCCCAGGCCGGCGCGGCGGCGCCCATCCCGGCCAAGCCCGTGCAAACGGCGATCGATGCCCCGAGCTTCATCGGATCGCGCGTGCGCTCGCGGACCGTCACGCTCGAATGGCCACTGTCCTACGGCGGCAAGGCCTACGAGGCGATCGTGGTTGGCAGGCCGACCACCGGGCAGTTGGCCGAGTACTTCGACAGGCTGATGGCTCAGGGAGAAGCCAGCGCGGCGCTACGCTTCCCGGTGTTCTTCGACGAGACCGGGGCCCCCATACCTGACGCCCTAATGGACGCCCTGGATCCGGATGACACCGACAAGGTGATGGAGGTGGTGTCGGATTTTTTGCCCGTCCGGTTGCGCCGCCTCCAGGCGCCGCAGCCCGAGCTTTCGCCCCCGCCGGCTGGCGGAGCTACCGAGCCGACATCCTGAACGTCCTGGGTGGCACGCGCGCCGAACTCGCCGCGATGCCCTGGGACGAGTTCTGCGCTGAATGGCTGGAGGCAGAACGGATCATCTTGAGGAACATGGGCGCACGGTGACATGAGCAACATTACCAGTACGCTCACCCTCCAGCTTAAAGATGACGGGCTGCAGGCCAAGGCCAAGGCTGATGCCGAGGCGTTGAGGCGCCTCGGCGCCAGCGGCGAAGACCTCAAAAAGCTTGGGACCGCCGGCGCGGCGGCTTTGAAGCAGCTGGATGCCCTCGCCGGCAAGGGCGCACGGATCGACGCGTTCAAGGCCAACAGCAAGGCCCTGAAGGAACAGGGCGCAGCTCTTCGGCAGGCCCGGGCAACCGCCGCGAAGGAAGCAGCCACCCTCGCGCGAGTTCAGGCCACGGGCGAAGCCAAGGCGATCCGGTCCGCGGAGAAGGCTCACGCATCTGCCATGAAGCGGCAGGCCGCGATGCAGGAGGCCTTCATGGACCGCGGTCGCGCCGTGCGCGCGGCCCGCAACGAACTGCTGGCCAGCGGCGTCGGCCGGGCCGGTCGCGGGCTCGCCCTGGGAGCTGCGGAGAAGGCGCTGGCGGCCGAGACCGAGGCGGCCAATACGCATCTCCGGGAACAGATCGCGCTGTTGGGCCGCGTGGCGAGCGCGGAGCACAAGGCGGCTACGGCCACCAAGACGCATGCTCTGGCCGAGAAGATGGCCACGGCGGACAGCCGGCGACAGGCAGTTGCGGCAGCCAATGCCCGGCTGAAGGCGGGGATGGGCAGTGCTGGAGGCATGGGAGCCGCCGCGCGGGCCGGCGCCGAGGCCGCCGCCGTCGCGCACAGCTCACGCCGTCGCGGCGGGCACGGGGGCGACGACGCCCGCGACCACTACATCAAGCATCATGGCGTGGTCGGCACCGTAGCGGCAGGCGCGGCGGGATATGCGAGCGCCCACGGCGTCATCACGAGCGTCGAGCATGCCGTGAAGGCCGGCGCCAACTATCAGCACGAGGTGGTTGCGCTCCGGAACGCCGGCCGCACACCGCACGAGCTTGAAGAGATCCACGCCGCCAGCAAGGCGACCACCGCCGCCGTTCCGACCGCCTCGTACGAGGAAAACCTCAAGGTCGTGAATGAGACGACCGCCGCCTTCGGGTCGCTTCACCACGCGATCGAGCATCTCACGTTCATGCAGAAGGCCGCGAGCGTCGTGCACGCAGCGGCGGGCGACAAGATCCAGGAAGACGCTGGTGAAATGGGGAACAAAATGGCCCGTTTCGCCGAGGAACGCGGAACGGCTGGTGATGGTCACGTATTCGAGCATGAGACCGGTAAGCTCGTCCGAGCGATGGTCTTCACACGGGGCAACTTCAACCCGACCGAGATGCTGAACTTCGCCCAGCAGGCCAAGTCATCTCTACAGGGATACAACGAACGCTTTCTAACGGGCATCATGCCCTCGATCGTCGGCACCATGGGCGGCGACCGCGCCGGTACCGCGGCCAACGCGTTCAACAGCGTGATCGACGGCAAGGTCAACGATAAGAAGCAGGCCGAGGAATGGTTGAAGCTCGGGCTCCTTGATCCGAAGCAAGCGATCATGAAGGCCGGCCACGCGGTCGGCTGGCGCACGGGCGCGATCAAGAACACGGCGAAAGCCCACGCCGATCCGTTGCAGTGGATGATCGATGATGTGCTGCCTGCCCTGGCGAAGAAGGGCGGCAAGGACGGCAAGGGTATCGACGTCGACGACCAGGAGCAGCTGAAGCAAGCTCTCGCGACACTCTATCGGAATCAGAACGCCAACTTCTTCGCGAACGAGTTGGCGCAGCTCAAGATGCGCCAGCGGCTGCTGAAGGACGAAGCCTTGATGCAGGGCGTCGGCAGCATGGACGACATCTATCAGCGCAACCTCACTCAAGATCCGCAGGTGGCCGCCACGGCGCTGAAGGCCTCCACCGAGAACCTGACCTCGGCGGCCACATCTCCCGGCATGGCCGCGGCGGCCGCAGCGATCACCGGGTTGGCCGGTGCTTTGAACAGCCTCGCAGCCGCGGCGTCGGACCACCCGAAGATCGCGATGACGGCCGGCGCGGTGGCGGCCGGTGGCGCGCTCGCCGGGGCGGGAGCGCTCTCCTACGGTATCGCTACCGGGTTCGGCCTCGGCGCCTCCGCCACCGCCCTGGACGGCTCGGCCGCGGCCCTGACTGCCGCGGCGGCCGAGCTCGGCGGCGCTGGTGTCCTCAACAAGGTACCCGGCGGCGGCGCGGCAAAGGCGGCGGGCAGATTCGGGACGCTCGGATTCATCGGCGCGGCCGGTCTCGGCGTCGGTGCGATCGCCGCCGGCGTCAGCTTCGTGGATGCCACGCTGCCGAACGCGAACCGGATGAACGGCAACGGCAAACTGTTCCGCAAGCCCGGCGGCATCGAGAGCTACCCGGCCGGATGGGGTCCGGGCGGCGGCGTGAACGCCGGCACCATGGGTTCGGCTGGAGGCGCCTTTACCACCAACCGGCCAAAGACGTGGAGCGAGACCATTTTCGGCTCGACCCGGGCTGGCACGAGGGATCCGACCACCCTAAACCTGCCGATCCCGCCCTCGATGGGTGGATCTGCAGCCAGTCCGGGGTTCACGCCTCACGTCGATGTGGCTGGCGCGGACGCAGCCAAGGGAAAGCTCGATGAGGTGAAGGCCAAGGGCGACGAGCTGGGCAAGCTGACGATCTCCCCGTCCGTCACCGTCGCCGGCGCTGGCACAGCTATCCAGCAGCTGCAGCAGATCATCGATCTCGCTGCCCGGGCAAACACCGCGATCTCCGGGGTAGGCGCGCCCGGGAACTACATCCCCCGGGCTCGCTCCTCCAGCCCTTCGTTCTCGGATGGGGTTACCCCCGGCCGAAGCCCACCGTGAAAAGAGGCATCATGACAGATGATCGGCTCGCCGCACTGGAGCGGCACGCCCAAGTGATGACCGAGGGACTCACCCTGGCCATCGACCACGTGCGGGCGCTCACGACGGTTAACGCGGCCCTCATGGCCGCGTTGGACGGCGCGGATCGGACGGCGATCCGGGTAGCGGCGCTCGCTGACCTGGGCGATGGCCCGGAGCACAAGCGGGCGCGCGGCTTGATCGAGGCGATAACGCAGGGGCCGGCGGCGGCAGTCGCCGACCACCAGGCCACGCTGACCTTTGGGTTGCTAGACGTGCCACCGCGGCTGCAGTGATCGGCGTCCCTACGGCTGCCCGCTGCCACCCTGGTTTTGCGGCACCGGGGCGGTCGGGGCGCCTGCATCGCCACCGGGGTTCGGGCTCGCCTCCCTGGCGGGCGATCGCGTCGAGCCGGGCGCCGTACCTGTCTCCGGCCCAGAGGCCTCCCAGTGGGCAAGCGCGACGCCGATCAGGATCAAGACGAGACCGAGGGGGAACAGCCAGCGCATGGGCAGGCAACCGAGGCGTCAGTTTTCGGTTCCAGCGGGAGGCCGGGCCGCCTTTGAGGCGGTCCCGGCCGATGCCTTACGGCACCAGGCACGTCTTCGTCGTGACGATCTTGTGCCAGCCCCAGGGCGTGAGGCCGACGCTGCGGGTTACGTGGCAGCCTGGGCCGTAACCCACAGGCACGGCCGCCCGGTAGACGGGATACGGACGCCCCACCACCACCGTGCGGGACCCGCGCCAAACCGGGTACGGGCGGTTCACGATAATGGTCCGGCCACCGCGCCAGCCGCCATGCCAGCCGCCGCCGTGCCAACCCGGGCCGCCCCAGGCATGATGACCGCCGCCGTGCGGGTGCCAGCCGCCATGATGGCCCCCGTGCCATCCGCCCCCATGGTGATGTCCGCCCCCGTGGTGGCCGCCGTGGCCATGCCCACGGGCGAAGGCGGGCGAGGCTGCGGTGAGCGTCAAGGCAAGGCCGGCGGCTGCGGCCGCGGCGATGGTGCGAGATGCCATGTCCGTCTCCTATTCGGCCAGCCGATATGGCGGGTCGTGCGGAGACGGTGGGCGCCGATCGGGACACGCTTGCTGAATACGCTCGTTAGCTGCCGTTCAGTTTGACAGTCCTCGGAATGGTCATCCGCAGTGTTATGCGCTCCAAAGCAATCCGAATGACCCACATTACATGTTGGACATGAACGCGAACGTGATGAGCCCCGAAGATCGCGCTGCCCGCCGGGCCGAGTATGCCGCCCGGGACCGGGCTCATGCCGCCGTGATCCGGGCCAAGCGCGCGCACGAGCGCGCCTTGGCCAAGGAAGCCGACGCCGCCCGGATGGCGGTAGAGGTCGCCCGGATCCGCTCGGAGATCCGTCTGGGCGTGAAGCCCCCGGCCGGGCGGCTCGCTGCCGTCGACGTGCCAGCCATGTTGTTGCTCGGGCCGCTCGGCGCCGTCGGCTGCGGTGCTGCCCTCATGCGCACCTGCGAGGTCCTGGCGGGCCGAGGACGGCATCCCGTGCCGTCCCTGCTGATTGCTGGGCGATGGGACGATGAGGCGGCACTACGGGCCGCCTTGAAGGCCTTCAAGCCGAAGCTGGCGGCGATCGGCCTGAGGGTATGCCGGCGGAAGGCGGGGTGGCGGCTAGCGCGAGTTTAATTTTATCAAGGTTGGAAACTCATTGCAGTCAAATTCCGCCTACTCAAGATTTTCGAGTCTAGCCTTCAAGGCTCCAACAAGCGTTTTCGCCTTACTATCGAAACCAGACCCTAGAGATTCAACGCGATCGCTTGCGAGTCTTTCTTGAAAAAATCGTCGGATCTGATTTTTTGTTGGAGGAGTCTGAATTTGCAATTCATTCTGAATTACCTGTTTTCCTGCAGCATCAAGAAGATTCTCAATTTCCTTGGCAGCGGGAAGTAGCTCGCCCAACATCACCAGTGTCTCACCACTCAAACTGAATGCCTCTTGGTAACGTTTTTTCTCTTCCTCCCCCTGTTTATCGCTATCCAGAACAAAGAGAAATTGTAAATTCCATCCTTTGCTCAACGCGATCATACTATCGAATGTACCAGCTCCCAGGCCTGGTATTAGCGGCAGATCGTTAAAGCCGAATAGTCGCGTAATATATCTAATGACATAGTAGTCTGATTTACCTTCCAAGACGATAGATTTTCTATCCCAATCAAATTTTGATGGAATTACTTGCAGTCTATCCAAAACAGGCTGAAAATAATCGGTTTGACCTGGAAATTGATTAACGAACGATCTGTATGGCGTGACTTTGATATCTAAGGACTCATCCGGCAATATAGCGTTATCGATAACTGATTTATTCCCAGGAGCATCTGATCTATTGGTGACAATAAAAGTCTGCTCAAGCCATTTTGGCTCAATCATATAGTGACTATGGGTGGTGTACGCCAAAACGTTCCCATTTTTCGCGATACCTGGAAAACAGTCGATCAACTTCTGCTGAGCTGCGGCATGGAGATTAGATGCAGGCTCGTCGAATAGGAACAGCACAGGCCGGGATGAAGATTCTGTGGTGCGGAATTGAGTAAATAGCATAAATGAGAAAAACCATCTGAAACCCAACGATCGATCATTTACATTAAATCGTCTGGTGCCGTCCTTTATCTTGAAAGTGACAGAAATATCGTGCTCATTCCTGGGAGACGTAACTAGTTCGCCCCTGCCATCTATGATCTTACCTTCTGCGGTATCATAAGTGACAACTACTTCTTTGTTGCCGATAGCCTCCCGAAAAATCTCGTTCCATCTACCAAATACAACATTAGTTACAATTGCACTTACTCGATCCATAACTTGCTGGATCTTGTCCGGTTCATCGCGCTGAAAAAACTTTGTCAGGAAGGCAGACCAAGGTAACTTCAACTCATCATGTCTAATTCGACGAATAATGTCTTTTTGGATCGTCAATCCCCGGCCATCAAAGCTCAAAATATCTTGAAAGACTTTGCGATAAAACCGATCAAGCCGCTCGCCGCAGTTAGTTAGATAGATTCTCTCCGGAAAATCGAAAACGAACGTCGGAAAATATGCGATATCGGGAGTTAGATTATAAATTACTTGACGAACGGTAGTTGTCTCTTTCTCATCTGGATCGCGCCATTTCCTTTGGCTGCCCGTCTTTACCTTGAATCGCTCCTCTAGCACAAATTCGTCAGAAACAAAGTCGCCGTCTTTATATATTTGAAATTGACGAAAATTGACAAAACCGTTAATGCTAGTAGGATCTATTATTATATTGTGCTCAGATTTAAGTATTTTTACGATCTTATCCCTGTCTACATCCTCAACAGCTAGTGTCGCAATGATTGCACACTCGCCCGTGAAGCTCGAAATCAAGTGTCTAGGGACGCGCTCCTTAAATGGAACGCCTTCGCCATTAACTCCGCCAAGAAGCTCACCTGTAACTGTGTCAGGTGAGAACGAATGAATAGCCTCTAGAATTGTTGTTTTGCCGCTTTCATTGAGGCCAACGAATGCAAAGACGGATGCTCCCCCGTCGGTCTTCAGATTAACAGTCGCGTCTTTAATACCTTTAAAATTTTTAATTTCGAATTTGACGTAACGCAATCTAAACCCCCGACAGACGAGCTGAATTCAGCAGCTGAAGCAATCCGGCCAATGGGTGCTGACGCTATAAATGCTTCTGACCAGCGGCGAATCGCAACTTGCTTCGCACAACCTTGCATACCTTGAGGTAGTGCGCGACTCAGAAGTTGCAGGACGGAGCGGATTTTACAGGTTCGAGCCTGAAACGGAGCTGCTCGAACCTGCCGGCGCCCGGAGTTGCCCCAAATCAACCTTCCGCCCGCACCCGCGCATCGATCGTAAAAGTTGTCTCGCTATGCAGCTGGCTCCTGCAGAGGCTTCCCCCTGTCGACGACGTAGACCGACAGGACCTTGATGGTCCTGTCGCCGACGACGGTGTAGCCCGAGTGAAGGGTGCCGCGCCGGATGATGCCGTGCTCCCCAGGGATGCGCTCTCGCGGCGGTCGACCGGGTTCCTGCACTGTGCCGCCCTCCAGCACTTAGAACGTCTCCTCGCCGTGGTGGCAGTGGCGCGGCGACGACGAGCCAGGAGGGAACTCCACCAACTGGGTGATGATCTCCAGGTGGTCGAGGCCGGTGACCGGCGATCGGCTGAGTTCGGTACGCTTCACCTCTGGCGGCATCGGGCATTCCCAGAACGCAGCGAGCAAGCCAACGGCCAGCGCCTACTTCAGCAGCTGCAGTAGGCTGCGGCCGGCCGGTTTCTTCAGCTCCTTGGCGTCGAGTGTGCCGTCCCCATCCGTATCGGCAGCCTTGAAGCGTTGCTCGACGAGGGCGTCGTATTCTTTCTTGTCCATCGTGCCGTCATGATCGCCGTCGGCAGTCCTCAGATCCTTCTTGCTTACCCGACCCTGCAGTTCCTTCGCCGTCAAGGAACTGTCCTTGTCCTTCTCCAACTTGTCGAAGGTCGCTTCACCGGCAGCTTGAGCTTCCTTCAGATCGATCGTCCCATCGTTGTCCGTATCAATTGCGCGGATCTCCTTGGACGCACTACTGCTTCGCGCCCATGCATCGGAAGCTGCCGAAAGCGGGACGGCGACGAGGGCGGCCATGACGAAGGCAGTAGTGGGCTGGATGCGGCGCATGCTGAGCTCCGGCGAATTGAGTGCCAGTCGCAGAAGCGGCCTAATGGTCCGCGTGTTCCGGCCGGCCCAATCACGAGAGCATGAGCCTTCAAACGCAAAAACCCCGCCGCCTTGCCGGGCGCGGGGTTCGCGTCTACGTTTGCCTGTGGAGCGTCAGACCTCCCGAACCGGACCCTTGCAGGGGTTGGCGGTTCAGCCACAGAGCGGAAATCACAGCCTTGCAGGGCTTCGATCCCGCTGATTGAACGTGCCGTACATAGCTGTGCGGCGCGACCGGTGAAACTATGCCGGGAGTCCGACCGCCATACAAGACCCTGAAAGGGGGAAAGCGGCCGGGCACGTTCTCTGTGGCGTGTTCTGACACTCCCGGCGCCAGTGCCGCTCGCTGGCGTGGGTATGCCCAAATCTGAGCACACCCCCGGCCGTCAGAAGCCGGTCCCACACAGAGACCGAAGATGACCATCCACATCCCCGTACCGCCCTCCGTGGCGGCGGCGCACGAGCATCGGCTCGCGCACCTCGCACACCTGCGCACCCTCATCGCCGACGAGATCAATGCCGGACTGG
Source organism: Methylobacterium sp. E-065 (assembly GCF_022829605.1). Lineage (GTDB taxonomy): Bacteria > Pseudomonadota > Alphaproteobacteria > Rhizobiales > Beijerinckiaceae > Methylobacterium. Next base: position 73,528 of record NZ_JAKSYD010000114.1, read on the forward strand.
ATCGGGTTCACCGCTACATCGCGGTCTTGGACGCTCTGGAGCCCGATCCGGACCTCGAAGCGGACTACCAAGTCTTCCGAGCGATCCAGGCCGGCAACGGCGTAGTGGGTGTCAGCTCGGACTTCGAGCCCTCGCTCTGTGCCGCCGAATGGCTCGACGGGATCGCCGCGCACGTCCCGAGCGACAACAGCCTGCACTTCCTCGACCGGGAGCATGACGAGGCGGACGACGAGCTTATCCTCGGCAGTCCGGAGGTCGCTGGCATCATGAAGGCCTGCAGCTGGCGGCCGGAGTTTCCCGACCGCTCGACGACGCAAGTCGGGTGGGCCCGCGGGTCTACCGACGATCGCGAACTCGATGGAGAGGCGGCATGAGCGCTCCCGGATCCCGCCGCGGCTTCCTGCGCGGCCTCACCACCCTCCCGCTGATCGGCGGCGGCGTGGTACTCACCGGCGAGCCAACAGCGTCCGCCACTCCGATCACTCCAGGTCTCCTCGCCACCTACTCGGCGTGGCTGGCCTACGAGCGTACGCTCCTACATCACGCCTCGCTGGAGAGCCGCAGCGAGTTCATCCCAGCGATGAACCCAGCGCTCTCGTTCCACTTTCCGCGTCGAGGCGAGCTGTTTGCCGATGACGCGTGCATGGTGAGCGGGCGCCGGGCACAGGAGCGTGCGGCGATCGTTCTGGCGGCGGCAGGCTGCACCCTGACTTCGCCGGATGCGGAGGAGCAGTGGCGCGATATCTTCCGGCCGGCACCGGGGGGCACGTTGTGAGCCTACCGCCAAAGCTCTCGCCCGCCGCGATCATGCAGGAGAAGCACCGGGCGATCATCCGAAACCCGTTCGCCCTCCTGCTCCACACCTGGCGGCTACGGCGGGTACGCTGGGCCTTCAGCACGCTCAACCGGCGGCTGGCCGCGTACGAGGCCGCCTACGGCCTCGACGCGGTCCGGCTGACCGATGAGGACCTGCGGACTGCCGGCCTCATCCGAAAGGCTTATTGAACGAAAGAGCCCCGGCCGCCTTAGCGGTCCGGGGCCCTACTGCAGCCAGAGCGTGCGGAAGCAGGCCTTTCGACGACTGTCATCAAAGTGACGGAACCCTAGGCGAGATATGGAGTAGGAAAGAGGTGACAGCGCGGATGCTTGGCAATGGATCCGATCGACACGTCTGGTTTGGTGGATGATACTATGACCGCGAAGAATGACGTGGCCAAGGATCAGTGGGCCAACGTAATCAGGGTCCAAATTCACTTCAACGAACTAATTCAACGTGTACGACAGTTAACATCTACGCTAACAATTGCTGCCTTTGGTTCGGCTGCCGCATTTTTCGGATCACATCCCCACACCGCCATAAACGTTGATACGCATGTCAAATTTAGCATGCACGTATCGACCCTTTTGATTATTGCTGGCTTTATGTTTTTGTTCGTCGGTTATCTGACGGACCGTCAATATTATTTTAAGCTGCTGCTCGCAAGTGTGCAAGTCGGAATGGATCTTGAAAAAGATCATCAACTTCCGGCTCAACTTACAACAAAATTGTCCGCAGCGGTCTCACCGCGAGTAGCAAAATTTACTGTCACTCTATTCTACATTTCTGCTTTGCTTGTGGGAATTGCGCTAATCTGGCTCGTCAACTTTGCTACAATATCTAACCTCGACGTTCCCCATCAATAGCTTGAGGTCGGACCAGTCGATACGGTATCATCCACCGCTCCCCGTACGCTACTATCCCGTCGAAAGCTGCGCATCGAGCGCCCAGCGGATCACGTCCGGATCGGCTGCCTCTGCGTCGCGCAGCTGCCGGACCACGTTTGATACGGCCTCACGTACGGCCGCCTTGGTGGGCTCCTTGCCCGCGGCCAGTTGCTGATCGAGCGTACGGCGCACGATGCCCGGCGACACCGCCTCGGCGTTTCGGATCTGGCGCGCCTCAGCGACTTGTTGCCGTGTCAGACCAAGATCTGCGACCCTCGCCGGAGCATTGTCCGAGGCTTGGACAATGCTCGACTTCCGGTCACCGCCGGCCTTCTGTACTTCGCCCCGTTCCTGGGCAGCATCGTACTCATCCGCGAGCCGGCGCTTGGCTTGGCTTTTCGGCCGGTCAACCAGCCTCTAGCGCTGCAGCCGCATATCGGGCCCGTGCAGCGGCATCAGGGGAAAGCCCAGTCCGCTCACACCAAGTAGCGAAGGCCTCCGGCTCGATCGGGACACGCACAACCTCGACGCCGCTGCGCTGCACCTCGCGTTCCATCTGCTCGGTAGCGATGCACCAGGTTTCATAGCTAGACGGCAGCTTAGCGCCATCTGCGAGACCCGCGCGAAGCACCTCATAGTGCTCAAGCGCATACCAGGGCAGGCCGACGCGGCGGGGGCGGTCCACGTAATGATCTCCTGAGAGGGCAGCACCGCCGTCAACTGCCAGAAGCGTTCCATGGTTCGGAAAAATCCGGCAACAAGTTCGGCCATCCTGGTAAATCGAATCCTCGCGTCGCGCCGGTGCCCATGTCACAACGGTGAAGAACGAGGAAACGCCAATGACAGAGCCCATAGAGGCGCTGCGTAAATGCCACGGCATCCAGTCAATGGTCTCGCGCGAGGCCATTGGATCACGCCTGCGGCTCACGCGCGAAGCGCTAGGCTTCAGAATAACCGCCTTCGCCAAAGTGTGTGGATTGAGCAGAACCCGATATCAAAACTTCGAAGCAGGTCGTAACCTAATAAAACCGGAACAGGCTGCGAAACTGTTCGAGGCATTCGCCGACGATGGCCTAGATTTTAACTGGCTATATTCTGGCGACACAAGCGGGATATCGCCCCGCATAGCCAGGGCGATCAAGGCGCGAGCTGAGCAACTGGCTCAGAGCAAGGCTGGCGTCGTGAACGAGTAGTCGATCTTGATGCCGAAGAGGAACTGATCCGGGCTGCCGAACGGACGACGGACCAGCGGGCTGTCCCCGGACGCGCCTAGGATGCGGGTGTAGCCGGCATAGGCCGTATAGGCCCAGGTCTCGTTCGGCGTGTAGGTTACGGCACCGAGCACGCCCGCCGAATAGAAGCTGCGCGGATCGTACACGGTTACCCGTCCGTTGATCGCCGCCTCGGTGGGCGACACGCCAAAGTATTTTCGAGCGAAGCTGGCATCACCGATGTTGAAGCGCGGCCCGATCGAGAACAGGAGCTTATCCGTCGGGATCAGGTAATCGGCCGCCACCGAGCCGACTGTGCCGTGATGGCCGTAGACGCCCTGCCGAGCCTCGACGCGCGTTCGGATAAAGGAGACTGGGTAGAACTCCGCGAACACACCGGGCTCGAGCGCAAAGCGTGCATCGCGAATGCCGAGCAGGTGTGCCCGGTCATCGCCGTAGTAGCGGCCCGGTACGACCCGGACAGTCGGGCCGATCCGGAACATTGGATCATCGTAGAGGGACAAGCTGAAGCCGTCATCGGGTGCCGAGAACCGCCGCGGCTCGCCGACCCGGCGGATGTCGATCGAGGGGTAGCCTACCGCCGTGTAGTCGCTCGACCCGGGATACCGCGGCACGACCTGAAGCGAGCCACTGAGCGTCACGATCCAAGTGCTAGGATCGACCTGAGCGAAAGTTGGTATCGGGCGGGGCATCACCGCGCCGAGATCCGCAGCACTTGCCGCCGCGGTGCCGTAGGCAGCGAGAAGTGCGCCAGCGCCGAAGACAGCGCGGAAACGCGAGAGGCACTGGAGCGGTGAAATCATGGCCACGCTTTATGCTGCAGTTTCATCCCGGCCGCATTGGGTAAGGGCTCGTTCTCCCTCGGAGGATTGCGCAATCGAGCTGCCCGTGATGATTCCGCAACGTTTCACGCGACGCGAGCGAGCGTCTGACAATAAGCAAGCGAGCCACACTTCGGCCAACCGGCGGGACTTTCGTTCGGCTTGCCGGGGGGCTGTATTCGATGAGGATCGAGCATGTCGCCTTGGTTGGCTGCCGTCCTGAGCTTAGAGACTGCGCTTTGCTCCGCGATCCTCGCGGAGGCTGCCCACGATCGCCAGGAGGAACGCACACCCGCGGTCGGGATCGCCCGTGTGTCCGCGTGGCTCCTGCTAGCTGCGACCGGCTTCCTCATTTGGTCGAAAGCGTTCTGATCGCAGCGCTCAACGATTGCGACCGACGAGCGTGCTGCCGCGGCTGAACGCCCGATGGTGGGCCGCGAGGCGATCACCACCTGCCGTCGATGGATACGATCGCGTTCGCCCTGATGGCCGCCGCTCTCACGTTCTCGGGCATCATCGTGCTTTTGGGATGCCGATGAGCTGACCCTGGGGTGCAGCCGGGGTTCAGAGCCCCGTCAATCCCCAGTGAAAATTCTGCACCCCAGATGAACCCCAAGAACCAGAAATGCGAAAGGCGGCCTTACAGCCGCCCCGCATAACTTACTGCAGATGAAGGGGTATTTTGGTCGGAGTGGCCGGACTCGAACCGACGACCCCCTGTCCCCCAGACAGGTGCGCTACCGGGCTGCGCTACACTCCGACGCCCCATGGGCTTGGCGCTCTTAGCCGTCGCGCGGCGCCTGTGCAAGTCTTTCGCGCGGTCCGGCCCGGGGCCGGAAGCGCTGGCGCTCCCGGCTCGCGGCCGTTACGGGGTGCGCGCGTCCCCGACAGCACTGACGGTTCATGATTGACCGACCGATTGCCTTCGATCTCACGCGCCTGGTCACCCGCCTGCGCCATGCGAGCCCGTCCGGAATTGATCGCGTCGATCTGGCCTATGCCCGCGCCTACCTGGGTCGCGACAGCGTCGGTGTCGTCTCGACGGCGGCTGGGCCGCGGATCCTGGATCGGCATCGCGCGCGCGCGATCGTCGAAGCCGTGGCGGCCGGATGGGTCGAGGATTGCGAGGCGCCTGACGATCCGGTCTATCGGCAGTTGGCGCTGCGCTGCGGCGCGTCCGCCATTGCGCCCGTGAACGAGGCTCCGCGGGCCGACACCGGGGCGCGCCGCCGGATCCAGGCCCGGACGGCGGCCGAGATCGCGCTGCGCGGCCGAACGGTCGATGCGCTCCCGCGGGACGCGCTCTATCTCCACACCTCGCACCTGCGGCTGGACAATCCCCGGCGCTTCGACTGGCTTTACACCCGCCGGGACGTGCGCAGCGCCTTCTTCGTTCACGACCTGATTCCGATCACCCACCCCGAATACGGCCGCGCCGGCGAGGTCGAACGCCACAGGGCGCGGCTGCGCACGATCGGGCGGCACGCCGCGGCCATTCTGGTGAACTCCGCCGATACCGGACACCGCACCCTGGATCACCTCGCCGCCGAGGGGTTCGGCCGGCCGCCCGTGGCGGTGGGCCATCTCGGCGTCGAGCCAGCCTTCGGGCGCGAGGGCCCGCGCTTCCACCCTGACCGGCCGACCTTCCTGGTCTGCGGCACCATCGAGTCGCGCAAGAATCATCTGCTTCTCTTCCAGATCTGGCGGCATCTGGCCGAACGGCATGGGGCGGATACGCCCCGGCTGATCGTGGTCGGGCGCCGGGGCTGGGAGGCGGAGAGTGCCATCGATATGCTGGAGCGGTGCCCGGGTGTGCGCGCCCACGCGATCGAGGCGACCGGCCTGTCCACGCACGGCCTCGCCGCGCTGATGCGCAGCTGCACCGCGCTTTTGATGCCGTCCTTCACGGAGGGCTACGGGATTCCGCTCGTAGAGGCAGCCGCCTCCGGATTGCCGGTGGTCGCCTCCGACATCCCGGTCCACCGGGAGATCGCCGAAGGCTTCGCGCTGTTCCGCGATCCGCTCGACGGTCCGGGCTGGATCCAGGCGATCGAGTCGCTGGCAACACCGGCCTCACCGCTGCGGTCCGACCTCGCCGGCCGCCTCGACGGATACAGGCCGCCGAGCTGGGCCGCCCATTTCGACGCTGTGGGGCCGACCCTCGCGGCACTCTGAGGTCGATCGCGCTTCGACAAGCCCAGGGCGCCAAGTTGCGCGGGTCGGGCCTGACGAATATGGAAAAGCATCAGTCCGACAGACTGACGAATCTCAGGCAGAACGGAGATCCTGCCGATGCAGGTGGTCGACCTCGATCGCGATGCGGTCAAGCGCGGGCTTGACGACGGCTCGATGCTAGTCATCGATGTGCGAGAGCCGCACGAATACAGCGCCGGACATATCCCCGGGGCGGTTTCGCATCCGCTTTCCAGCTTCGATCCGCAGGCCGTGGCCGCCCTGGTGGCCGAGGATGGGCGGCAGCCCGTCTTCTCCTGCGCCTCGGGCGTCCGGTCGGTTCATGCGCTGATGGCGGCGCAGCAGGCGGGCCTCGAGATCACTCGCCACTACAAGGGCGGCTTCAAGGATTGGTACGGCGCGGGCGAAACCATCGAGTAGCCCGCCGCATCAATCCGGCCCCCGGGGCCGTCATGTGCGCGGGCGCACAAGCAACAGCGTTGCTTGCGGGTTACGGCGCGCTTGCGGCGGAACTATCGTCAAGCTCGGCGCGACCGATGGTCGGCCTATGGACAGCAGGACCCGATGCGCAGCCGGCTTCCCAGCCTCCTCACCGTGCTCTCCGGATTGGCCGTCGGCCTCGCCGCGGGGCCGCTCTCGGCGCCAGCCTACGCCCAGGCGCCGGGCGGCCCTCCGCCGAAGGTCACCGTGGCGAAGCCCGTGGTGCGCCAGATTATCGAGCAGGACCAGTATACCGGCCGCTTCGAGGCGATTGATTACGTCGAGGTTCGTGCCCGGGTCACCGGCTACCTCGAGAAGATCAACTTCGTCGACGGCCAGACCGTGAAGAAGGGTGACGTTCTGTTCGTCATCGACCGGCGCCCCTACAAGGCGGCGTTGGAGCAGGCCCAGGCGGCTTTGGCCTCCGCCAAGGCGCGCCAGTCCTTCTCGCAGACGGATCTCGAGCGTGCGCAGACCCTGTCGCGCAGCGGCAACATCTCGGAGCAGGTCACGGACCAGCGCCGGCAGGCTTCGCAGACCGCCCAGGCCGACGTCGACAGCGCCCAGGCGGCCCTCAACAACGCCCAGCTGAACTACGACTTCAGCGAGGTGAAGGCGCCGATCAACGGCCGGATCAGCCGGCGTCTGGTCACCGAGGGCAACATCGTCAGTGCCGACCAGACCATGCTGACGACGATCGTGTCGCTCGACCCGATCTATTTCAGCTACACGGTCGATGAGAAGGCGTTCCTGAAGTACCAGAGCAGCCTCGGCATCGGCATGGGCCAGACCCAGCAGGGCAAGGGCGTGCCGATCCTGATCGCGCTGTCGGGTGAGCCCAAGCCGACCCGCAAGGGTACGCTCGACTTCGTCGACAACCGCGTCGACAACGCCACCGGCACGATTCTGCTGCGGGCGACCGTCCCGAACGCCGACCTGTTCATCAAGCCCGGCCTGTTCGGCATCGTCTCGATGCCGGCGACGAAGTCGTTCGAGGGGGTCATGATCCCCGACGAGGCGGTGGCCGCCAACCAAGACAAGCGGATCGTCTACCTCCTCGGGCCCGACAACGCGATCCAGCAGAGGGACGTGGTGCTTGGGCCGAAGGTCGACGGCTACCGGGTGATCCAGTCGGGGTTGAAGGGCGACGAGCTGGTCGTGGTCAACGGCACCTCGCGGGTGCGGCCGGGCGTGAAGGTCACGCCCGACACGATCGAGCTGCCCCCGAGCAAGACGTGAGCCTGACCGGCTCGCCAGGACTGCCTTCGCGCGCGCCGAGCGGCGCGCCCCGCACCGACGACGCAGGGCCCCGTCCGGGAGACCGGCGGGCCTCAGAGGTTTGACCGATGCGTTTCGCCCATTTCTTCGTCGACAGACCGATCTTCGCGTCCGTCACGTCGATCGTGTTCCTGATCCTCGGCTTCGTGGCCTACGAGAGCCTGCCGGTCTCGCAATACCCCGAGATCGTGCCGCCGACCGTGACGGTGCGTGCCTCGTACCCGGGCGCCAACGCCGAGACCGTGGCCGCCACGATCGCGACCCCGATCGAGCAGGAGGTCAACGGCGTCGACAACATGCTCTACATGACGTCGTTGTCGACCAACGACGGCAACATGCTGCTGACCGTGACCTTCAAGGTCGGCACCAACCTCGATATCGCCAACGTGCTGGTGCAGAACCGGCTTTCGGTGGCCCAGCCACGCCTGCCGCCGGACGTGCGCAACCTCGGCGTGACCGTGCGCAAGGCCTCGCCCGACCTGATGCTGGTCGTGCACCTGCTCTCGCCGAACAAGACCTACGACCAGAACTACCTCGCCAACTACATCTACCTGAACATCCGCGACGAGCTGCTGCGCCTCGACGGCGTCGGCGACATCACGATCTTCGGCGGTAACGAATACGCCGAGCGGATCTGGGTCGATCCCAACAAGCTCGCCGCCTACGGCCTCTCGGTCACCGACGTCACCACGGCCCTGCAGGAGCAGAACGTCCAGGTTGCGGCCGGGCAGCTCAACGGGCCGCCTGCGGCCAAGAGCGAGGCGTTTCAGCTGGTCGTCCAGTCGCAGGCTCGCTTCAAGACGCCGGAGCAATTCGCCGAGGTGATCATCAAGGCGCAGGACGGGCGCCTCGTCCGGGTGAAGGACATCGCCCGCGTCGAGATGGGCCAGAAGGACTACACCACCAACTCCTACCTCAACGACACGCCCGCGGTGGGCATCGGCGCGTTCCAGCGGCCGGGCACCAACGCGCTGGACGCGGCGGCGTCGGTCAAGAAGGTGATGGAGACCGTCAAGAAGAACTTCCCGCCGGACGTCGAGTACCGCATCGCCTACAACCCGACCGAGTTCATCGAGGAATCGATTCACGAGGTCTACAAGACTCTGTTCGAGGCGGTCGGCCTCGTGGTGATCGTGGTGCTGGTGTTCCTTCAGAGCTGGCGAACCGCGCTGATCCCGGTGATCGCGATTCCCGTGTCGCTGATCGGCACCTTCGCGGCGATGGCGGCCTTTGGCTTCTCGCTCAACAACCTGACCCTGTTCGGGCTGGTGCTCGCCATCGGCATCGTGGTCGACGACGCGATCGTGGTGGTGGAGAACGTCGAGCGCAACATGGCCGAGGGGCTCTCCGCGGGAGACGCCGCCCACAAGACCATGGACGAGGTCGGCGGCGCGGTGATCGCCATCGCGTTGGTGCTGGCCGCGGTGTTCGTACCGACCGCGTTCATCCCGGGCATCTCGGGTCAGTTCTACAAGCAGTTCGCGCTGACCATCGCGGCCTCGACGCTGATCTCGGCGTTCAACTCGCTCACCCTGTCGCCGGCGCTGTGCAAGCTGCTGCTGGTGCCCCACCATGCCCGCAAGGAGCCGAAGTTCTTCCTGACGCGGTTCGTGGCTTGGCTGGCGAACGGCTTCAACCGCGCGTTCGACGCGACCTCGAATGCCTATGGGCGGACCATTCGCGTCCTGACCGGCGGAATCGTGGGCCTGGGCGTGATGCTACTGATCTACGCAGCGGTGATCGCCGGCACGCTGCACCTCGCGCAGACGACGCCGACGGGCTTCATCCCGGACCAGGACCAGGGCTACCTGATCGGCGTGGTCCAGCTCCCGTCCGGTGCCTCCCTCGATCGCACGACGGACGTGATCCTGCGTGCCGCCAAGCAGGCCCGCACGGTCGACGGCGTGGCCAACGCGGTGATCATCGCGGGCTTCGACGGCGCGACCTTCACCAACACCACCAATGCCGGCGTGATGTTCCTGACGCTCAAGGGCGCGAAGGAGCGTGCCGAGACCGGACGCAGCGCCGGGGCGATCACCGGCGACGTGCTGAAGGCCACCTCGGACATCCAGGAGGCCCGGGTGATCGTGATCCCGCCGCCGCCCGTCCGGGGCCTCGGCAGCGGCGGCGGCTTCAAGATGCAGATCGAGAGCCGGCAATCGTCGGAAATCGGCCCGCTGATGGCCGCGGCCGGCGCTGTGATCGGTCAGGCGAACCAGAGCTCCGACGTGCAGCGCGTCTTCACGACCTTCGACAACTCGACGCCGCAGCTCTTCCTCGACATCGACCGCACCATCGCGCGGATGCTGAACGTGCCGCTGGCCAACGTGTTCTCGTCGGTCCAGGCGGATCTCGGCGGCACTTACGTCAACGACTTCAACACCCTGGGCCGCATCTATCAGGTGCGCCTGCAGGGCGACGCCGCCTTCCGCACGTCGATCCAGGACATCTCCCAGATCAAGGTGCGCTCCTCCACCGGCGCGCTGGTGCCGATGGGCACGCTCGCCTCGGTGCGGGACGTGACGGGACCGCAGATCGTGCAGCGGTTCAACCTGTACTACTCGGTTCCCGTGCAGGGCGTGGCCAAGCCCGGCATCTCCACCGGTCAGGCGCTCGACGCCATGGAGGAGATCGCCAAGAAGAACCTGCCCGACGGTTACTCCTACGACTGGACCGAGATCGCCTATCAGCAGAAGGCGGCGAGCGGGACCGCGGGCGCGGTCTTCGCCCTCGGCGTGTTGCTGGTCTTCCTCGTGCTCGCCGCGCAGTACGAATCCTGGGCCTTGCCGCTCGCGATTCTGCTGGTGGTGCCGACCGGCGTGCTCGCGGCGCTCGCAGGCGTGCAGTTCCGCGGTCAGGACAACAACATCCTGACCCAGATCGGTCTCATCGTGCTCATCGGCTTGGCTGCCAAGAACGCGATCCTGATCGTAGAGTTCGCGCATGATATCGAGCAGCGCGAGCATCTGAGTCCGGTCGACGCGGCGGTGGAAGCCTGCCGCCTGCGCCTGCGCCCGATCCTGATGACCGCCTTCGCGTTCATCCTCGGCACGCTGCCGCTGGTGATCGCCACCGGCCCCGGCGCCGAAATGCGCCAGGCGCTCGGCACGGCGGTGTTCTTCGGGATGATCGGCGCGACCTTCTTCGGCCTGTTCCTGACGCCGGTGTTCTACGTGGTGATCCGCCGCTTCTCGCTCTGGCTCGGCCGGTTCCGGAAGAAGCACACGCACGGCGATCACGGGGACGCTGCGCCGGCCCACGGCTGACGCGCCGCGCCGGCCTTTGGAAGCCGCGCCCGATCCGCGAGGATCGGGCGCGGCTTTCGCGCGACGGGCGGACGTGTCCGGTGTAGAGGCTGGCGGCATGCACGCCCTCGGCCGTCTGTTCCTTGGCGCCCTCGCCCTCGTTTTCGCCGTTCCGGTTGGCTTCGCCGTCCTCGTCATGGCGCTCGTCGTCGATCCGGCTGCGCAGGCTTGGCTGACCGGCGGCGCGCTTGCCGGCCTCGATATGGCCCTGTCCGACCTTTCGGCCGGCCTGCCGCCGGAGGGACTTGTCCTGTTCATCGCAGGCCTTGCCCAGGCGCTGTTCGTCCTGCTGGCCGTGCCGCCGGCCTTCGTGGGACTCTGCGGGGAGGTCCTCGGTCGGCGCGGCCTTCTCTGGTACGGCGCAGGCTGCGGTGCGCTGACCGCCGCCCTCCCCTGGCTCACCCGTGGCGTGATCCGCTCGAATGAGGCCGGCCGCAACCCAGGTCTTCTCGCGGCCGAAGCGCGGCTGACTCTGATCCTGTTCGTGGTCGGTGCGAGCGCCGGCCTCGTCTACTGGCTGATCGCGGGTCGCCGGGCCGGCCTCGTGCGGGACGATCGAGCGAATGAGGCTGCCTGAAGCTGTGGTCGCGGGACACCCTCGACCAAGCTCGCTTGGCCGCCGGTATCCCACCGCGCTACAGGAAAGGCGCCCAGCCCCGGATTCCGATGCTCGCCCTGCGCTCCCTCACCTTCAACATCTGCTTCTACACACTCACCACGGTGCTGGCGGTCGTCGGTTTGCCGACCCTGGTCTCCGGACGGGCTGTGATGCGGCTGGCCCATCTCTGGGGACGGATCACCCTCTGGCTGCTGCAGACGGTCGCCGGCACCCGCGTCGAGTTCCGCGGACTGGACAACATTCCCCCGGGGCCGCTGCTGGTGGCGGCCAAGCACCAGTCGGCGCTCGAGACCCTGGCGCTCTGCACGGTCCTGCCGAACTTCGCCTACATCCTGAAGCGTGAGCTGCTCTTCATTCCGCTGATCGGCTGGTACCTGTCGCGCAGCGGCATGGTGGCGATCGACCGCTCCAAGGGCACGCGGGCCATGAGCCTGATGAACGCCGCCGCCGTCGAGGCCATCCGGCAGGGCCGCCGGCTGATCATCTTCCCGGAGGGCACCCGCCGTTCCGTGGGGGCGCCGCCCGCCTACAAGCAGGGCCTGTCGCACCTCTACATCGCGTTGCAGGTTCCCTGCCTGCCGGTCGCCCTGAACACTGGCTTGTTCTGGTCGCGCAACAGCCTCGTCCGCCGCCCCGGGACCGCGATCATCGAGTTCCTGCCGACCATTCCCCCCGGACTGCCCCGGCAGGAATTTCAGGTCCTGATCCAGGACCGCCTGGAGGCGGCCTCAAACGCTCTGACCGATGGAGCACGTCACGGCCTCGACGCGACGGCGCATCCGGTTCCGGACGCCGGGTCGACAGCGTTCCCGCCACGCCGCTGAACCGTCTGCGCGTCGCCCGCCACACGTGCTCCCGGCTTGTGGATAACGGGCATCATCCCCATCTCCAGACATAGGAACGTCGCCCTTGACGGCTGTGGATATCGCGCGCTAGGTTGGAACAAATGGCGAACAGAAGAGCCCTGTCCTGGTCGGCCGCGCTTCGCGACCTGAAGGACGATCGCACCCGGAGGCAGGATGTGCGCGAAGAACGCCTCAAGACCAATGCAGGCCTGCGCGGCGCACCTGCGCTGCCGCTCTCGGCTTGGCGGGGCCGCTCTGGCCGGCGCTACGTGGTCGGGGTTCATCCGGCCGGCGGCTTCGATGTCGACGAGATGGCGGAGGCCGTGGTGATCGCCGTGCGCCGCGACGATACCGGCATCGCCAAGATGGTGTCGGTCGCCACCTCCAAGGAGAGCCCCCGGGATCACCTCCGCCGGACGTGGCTGGAGCGCGTCCGCCACGGCGGCGCCACCGAGATGCATGTGCATCGCCTGGCCGATAGCGAGGCCGAACGGATGGCGATTGCGGACGATCTGAAGGTGGATACGGTCGAGCCGGCTCAGGTCTGATCGCGGGGGCTGATGTGTCCCTCCAGGCCGTACGATCCGCGTCGCCGTCGACCCGGGTCGCCGTCGCCCCAGTTTCGCCCCTTGCGTGGCCTCATGGCGGGGTCGTGACGTCCCTGTAGGGGATCGAGGCGGGAGCGGAACGCATGGTGCAGGATCGGACACAGCTGGAGCATGCGGCGCAGACGTCTCGGCGCGGCGACAGGCGTCGCTCACGGCTCGGGCTGTTCCTCCCCTACATCCTCCTCACCCTCGTGGTGGTGGTTTGGTCGATCGGGTGGTTCTGGATCCGCGGACGGGCAGCCGGCGAAATCGACGGCTGGATGGCGCGAGAGGCGGCTGCGGGCCGGAACTGGGCTTGCGCCGACCGGACCCTGACCGGATACCCCTTCCGCATCGAACTGCGCTGCAGCACCGTAACCCTGGACCGCTCGGACGGCCGCTTCCGCCTCGGGCCGACGACCGCGGTGGCGCAGATCTACCAGCCACGCCTCGTGGTGTTCGAGAGTGCCGGTCCGTTCCACGTCGAACAGGGTGGCTTGACGGGTGACGCGTCCTGGCGGTCCCTTCAGGGCAGCTTTCATGGCGCGTCGGATGGATTCACCCGAGCCTCGGTTGTGATGGACGACCCGAAGGTCACGGTGACGGGCACGCCCACCGGACCGATCGACGTCTCGGGGCAGCATCTGGAACTGCACGCCCGGCCCGATCCCGGCCGCTTCACATCCGAAGGCGCCGTGGATCTCAGCCTGCGCCTGACCCGGGCGGAGGTCCCGCAACTCGACGCGCTCACAGGAACCCAGGATCCGGCCGACCTCGTGTTGGACGCAGCGGTGTCTCAGGCCACGATCCTGCAGACCGGGCCCGTGCCGCGGGAACTGGAACGCTGGCGTCAGGCCGGCGGAACGCTGGACATCACGGGGCTGTCCCTGGCCAAAGGCCAGCAGCGCATCCAAGCGAAGGGCAGCCTCGCCCTCGACGCCGCTCATAGGCCGGCCGGACAGATCGATCTCCGGGCGGCCGGGATCGATACGCTGGTCGGTAGCATCGTCGGGCAGCGCTTCGGCTCGGAACGCGGCGCCCTCGTGGGTCAGCTCGTCGGAGGCCTTCTGGGACTGAGCCGTCGCCCGCAGCCGGACGCGCCGGCCGATGCGGCACCGCTAAAGGATCTGCCGCCGATTCGGCTGGTCGACGGCAAGGTCATCTTCAGCGGCTTCCCGATCCCGAACGTCTACCTGCCTGCCTTGTACTGAGGGCTCCGGCGCCACGCGCATGCTCTCCCGGCACCCGGATCGGCTATAAGGCGCCCATGGCTTCCGCGACCGCTCCCCAAGCCCGCATCAAGATCTGCGGGCTCAGCACCGAAGACACCCTCGACGCCGCCCTGGCGCTCGGGGTGGATTGGATCGGGCTCGTGCATTTCCCGCGCAGTCCGCGCCACGTGGATCTTGCCCGCGCCGCCGCCCTGTCGTCCCGCGCGAAGGGGCGTGCCGAGCGCGTGGTCCTGCTGGTCGATCCGGACGATACCCTGTTGGCCGACGCGATCGCGGCGATGGACCCCGACCTGATCCAGCTGCACGGCCGGGAGAGCCCAGAGCGCGTCGCCGCGATCCGCGCCCTGACCCGCCGTCCTGTGATGAAGGCCCTCGGCCTCGCGACGCCGGCGGATCTGGCGCCGCTTGCAGCCTACGCGGAGGTGGCCGATCGCATCCTCCTCGACGCCAAGGCGCCCGCCGATGCGGCGCTGCCCGGCGGCAACGGCCGGCGCTTCGACTGGACGATCCTGGCCGACCGCGACCTGCCACAGGGCACGATGCTCTCCGGGGGGCTGGACGCCGACAACGTCGCCGAAGCCCTCTCGCTGACGCGGCTCGGCGCCGTCGATATCTCCTCCGGCGTCGAATCGGCGCCGGGTATCAAGGATCCCGAGAGGATCGCCGCTTTCGTCGCAGCCGTGCGGGGAACGCGCTGAGCTTACCGGGGCGCCGGCAACGCCGCCCGGCCGATATTCGGGACCGTGTAGGGGCCCGGCGTCTCGCTCTCCGGCGCGTAAGTGCGTAGCCGCGTCGCCTCACGCTCGTAGCGCACGGCCTCCCGGCGGTGATAGCGGGCCTGCGCCCGGGTCTTGCCCTGGCCGAGCCAGGTGAAGATGCCGCCGACGATGATGCCCAGCGCCACCGCGCCGAACAGGATCGCGTAGAGCGGCAGATCCACGCTGAAGACCGGCGCATCGACGTTGAACGGATCGAACGAAAGCCGGACCGGTACGCGATTGGCCACCGCCAGCAGGATCACCAAGGCGGCGATCGGCAACAGCACGAGGCTCTTCAGGAAACGGATCATCGCGCTCAGGGCTCCTTGCTACTCTGCGGCCGAGGCGGTCTCGCCGATACCGGCCGCGTTGAGGCGCTGGCGCATCTCCTTGCCGGTCTTGAACACGGGGATCGCCTTCTCGGACACGGCAACGGCCGCACCCGTGCGTGGGTTGCGTCCCCGGCGCGCCTCGCGGCGCTTGACCGAGAAGGCGCCGAAGCCACGCAGCTCGACCCGGTCGCCGCGGGCCAGCGCATCGGAAATGGTGTCGAGGATCGCGTTGACCAGGATCTCCACGTCGCGCTGATAGAGATGCGGGTTCTGCTCGGCTATCTTGAGGACGAGCTCCGACTTGATCATGGCGTTTGGGTCTTCTCGCGGGATCGGGGCGGGCGCGGTGTCGACGGCCGGTCAGGGTTCGGGGCGCCAGAGGGCGAGCAACCCGCCGCGGGCGGCCTGCGCCTCCGCGCCGACCGTGCGAAGATGGGTCGCCACGCCCTCGAAGCCGAGCAGATCCGCGCCGATCCCGGCCGCGGACCAGAGCGAGAAGTCGCTCTCCGATTTCGGCTTCCAATCCTTGACCGGCAGATCCTTCGTCACGCCCCGGGCGCTCTCCAGCCAAGCGACCGCCTGACGCTCGCTGCCGAGTTCGTCCACGAGCTTCAGGGGCACGCTCTGGCGGCCACTGAACACCCGACCGTCGGAGACGGTCTTCACCTGGTCGGCATCCATGCCCCGCCGTTCGGCGACGAGACCTTTGAACCACGCGTAGGTATCACCTACCACGGCCGCCAGGGCGGCGCGCGCCTCCGGCGATGTCGGCGTGAAACCCGACGGCTCGGCCTTGAGCGGCGACGACTTCACCGACTCGACCTTGACGCCGACCTTGTCGAGAAGGCCCGACACATCCGGGTACTGGAACAGCACACCGATCGAACCGACGAGGCTGGTCTCCCGCGCGACGATGTGGTCGGCCGCGATGGCGGTGATGTAGGCGCCGGACGCGGCCGTGCCGTCCACGAAGGCGACGATCGGCTTCTTGGCGGCGAGCGCCCGAAGGTTGCGGAAGATCTCCTCCGAGCCCGTCGTCGTGCCGCCGGGCGAATTGATCGAGACGATGACGGCCTTCACCGCATCGGCGTCGCCGACCCGCTTCATCAGCTTGGCGGTGGCCTCGCTGCCGGCGATGAAGCCGGAGACCGAGATGCGGGCAATCTGGGGCTGGACGGCGAAACCGCCTTCAGCGCCGGTACGGACGCGGTAACCGAGGGCGCCGACCGCCACGATCAGGCCGCCGATGCCGAGCACACGCCAAAGGGACAACCTGCGGCGAAGGCGCCGCCGGTCAATCAGCAGTTCGGCGTCGGCTGCCATGCTGTGCCTTCCCTGAAGCCCCCGGGCCGGCCCCTCGACGGGGTGCGGGAGCCACGCCCCGCGCCGGGCAAGTCCTTGGTTTCGTTCGCCTCACCCGATCCAAACCGGGTGAGGCCGGTGTTCTAAGCATTTACCGCGAGCATGGATACGGGGCGCGCGAAGAAATTGCGGTGTCACTGGCCAACCGTGAACGCGGAGCGGTCGTAGGCTGCCTCGCAGGTGATGATACCGACCTGTTTCTCGGCCATCTGCACCCGCAGACGGGAGGTCGAAGAGGTGCTGAAGATCGGGCTGGGACTGACGGTGCCGAATAGCGTTTCGGTACGGGTCGCCATGGCTGACGCAACCGGTTGCCGCTCGGCAAACAGATCGCAGAGAATCTGGCGCGATACGCCGGCGCGCACAAAAAACCCGCGCAGGACGCGGTCCCACGCGGGTTCAAGATCTTGGATCTGCCGCCCGAACAGGCCGGGCGGCAGGCTTTAGCTGCTCAATCCTCGTCGGTGCGCTTCTTGTTGAACGCGGCACCGAGGATGTCGCCGAGCGAGGCACCCGAATCGGCGGAGCCGAACTGGGCCATGGCCTCCTTCTCCTCGGCGACCTCGAGGGCCTTGATCGAGACCTGCACGCGGCGAGCCTTCCGGTCGAACTGCACGACGCGGGCGTCGAACTTCTCGCCGGTGGCGAAGCGCTCGGGGCGCTGATCGCCACGATCGCGGGCGAGCTCGGCCCGGCGGACGAAGGTGGTCATATCGGTGTCGACGATCTTCGCCTCGACGCCCGAATCCTTCACCTCGGTGACTTCGCAGGTGACGATCTGACCCTTCTTGATCTCGCCGGCCTCGGCGAAGGGGTCACCGCCGAGCTGCTTCACGCCCAGCGAGATCCGCTCCTTCTCGACGTCGACGTCGAGGACCTGGGCGCGGACCATGTCGCCCTTCTTGAACTCCTCGATGACCTGCTCGCCCGGACGGTTCCAGTCGAGATCCGACAGGTGGACCATGCCGTCGACATCGCCCTCGAGGCCGATGAACAGGCCGAACTCGGTCTTGTTCTTGACCTCGCCCTCGACCTCGGAGCCGACCGGGTGCTTCTCGGCGAAGCCCTCCCAGGGGTTCTGCAGGGTCTGCTTGAGGCCGAGCGAGATGCGGCGCTTGACCGGATCGACTTCCAGGATCTGGACCTCGACCTCCTGGGAGGTGGAGACGATCTTGCCCGGATGGACGTTCTTCTTGGTCCAGCTCATCTCGGAGACGTGGATCAGACCCTCGATCCCCGGCTCCAGCTCCACGAAGGCGCCGTAATCGGTGATGTTGGTCACGCGGCCCTTGAGCTTGGCGCCTTCCGGATAGCGGGCGGCGATGCCCTCCCACGGATCGGCGAGCAGCTGCTTGATGCCGAGCGAGATGCGGTGCGTCTCGTGGTTGATCTTGATGATTTTGACCTTGACCGTCTGGCCGATGGTGACGACCTCGGACGGGTGGTTCACGCGGCGCCACGCCATGTCGGTGACGTGCAGCAGGCCGTCGATGCCGCCGAGATCGACGAAGGCGCCGTACTCGGTGATGTTCTTGACGACGCCGTCGATGACCTGACCTTCCTCAAGGTTAGCCACCAGCTCGGAGCGTTGCTCGGCGCGGCTCTCCTCGAGCACGGTCCGGCGCGACACGACGATGTTGCCGCGGCGGCGATCCATCTTGAGGATTTGGAACGGCTGCGGGGTGCCGAGCAGCGGGGTGACGTCGCGGACCGGGCGGATATCGACCTGCGAGCGCGGCAGGAACGCCACGGCGCCGTCGAGGTCGACCGTGTAGCCGCCCTTGACCTGATTGAAGATCGTGCCGGTGACGCGGTCGTTGTTCTCGAACGACTTCTCGAGCTTGACCCAGCTCTCCTCGCGGCGCGCCTTGTCGCGCGAGATGACGGCCTCGCCGAGCGCGTTCTCGATCCGGTCGACGTAGACCTCGACCTCGTCGCCGACCTTCAGCTCGCCTTCCCGGCCCGGGCCGGTGAATTCCTTGAGAGCGACACGGCCTTCCGTCTTGGCGCCGATGTCGATGACGGCCACGTCCTTCTCGATCGCGACGACGCGACCCTTGACGACGGACCCTTCGGTGATCTCGTGTTCGAGGAAGCTC
The DNA here is from genome assembly GCF_022829605.1 of Methylobacterium sp. E-065. GTDB lineage: Bacteria > Pseudomonadota > Alphaproteobacteria > Rhizobiales > Beijerinckiaceae > Methylobacterium. The sequence goes on from NZ_JAKSYD010000114.1 coordinate 92,375, forward strand.
TCCTCGAGAAGTGCGGCGAAATCGTCGCGGCTCGGGCTATGCCCCAGAGCGGTACCTGCGGTCATTCCATCTCCTGAACGGCCTCCCTCGGAGGCCCGTTGCGCCGGCGGCTCGCGTTGCACGCACCCCTGTCCGCCGCGGCCCCTCCCTGCATTTCCCGGGAGAGGCGACCGGTCCCAATGGGATCGGCTTGCCGACGCGTCGATACGGATGACGAGGGCGGTCTATCCGGCGGCTCGGCGTGCGCGCCGAAAAGACGAGCGCGCGAGAGCGGGTCCGGTAAGACCCGCGTGCCATACAGCAACACCGTCAAGAGTACAACCGAACCCGGCGATGCCTTGAATGGCATGGTGCGACCGCAGCGGCGTCCCAGGCTTGCCCGCCGGGACGGGACCGCGGTACCTCTGCCGGCCGACGGAAAACCGTGTCGGATTCATTGGCGGCCACGGGCGGGTCGTTGCCGGTCGCGTTTGGACAACGGCCTACACGGAGGCGGCAGCGCATGCTTCGGAGTGTCGGCGATGTCCGGCCCGCACTGCCCTCTACGGCAGGTCGATCCGCGCGGCGTCTCGTAATCGAACTGTTCGAGGCCGGACCGCCCGATGCCGATAACCTACACGATGCCGATGGAGCTTCTGGCGCGAAAGCTCGACAGCTGCGCTGAGCTGACCGATTCGGACCGCGCCGCAATCCTGGGCTTGTCGCACACAGTGCGGGCTCTGCCGGCGCGCCATGACATCGTCCGCTTCGGCGAGCGACCGGGCCAGTGCTGTCTCGTGCTCCAGGGCTGGGTGTCGCGCTACGCCGCGTTGTCGGAGGGCGAACGGCAGATCCTATCGTTCTACATTGCCGGGGACATGCCCGATTTGCAGAGCCTGCACCTTCATCGGATGGACCACCACCTGGCGACACTGACAGCCTGTACGATCGCGTTCGTCACCCACGACGAGCTCCATCGCGTCTTCCGGCACCATCCGAATCTCATCGGTATCTTCTGGCGCGACACCCTGATCGACGGCGCCCACTACCGGGAGCGGATTACCAGCCTCGGTCGGCGGCAGGCCCTCGGCCGCGTGGCCCACCTGTTCTGCGAACTGTACCTACGCCAGCGTGCGATGGGGCTCACGAGCGGCTTGAGCTGTCCCCTGGCGCCCAAACAGGCGGAGCTGGCTGATGCCCTCGGATTGACCAGCGTTCACCTGAACCGGGTTCTGCGGACGCTGCGCACACGCGGTCTCGTCACCCTGAGCGGAGGCGTCCTCACGATCCAGGATTGGGACGAGTTGGCCGTGGTCGCCGAGTTCGACCCGACGTTCCTGCACCAAACCGGATATCGCACGCCCGCACGCGAGCCGGCCGAATTGGTCTGACGCGGAGCGCCAGGCGCCTTCAGGCTGCCTGGGCCAGGGACTCCGCCGTCGCGAGGACCTCGTCGGTATGGACGTCGAACCGGGCTAGGATCGCTGCACCGAAGCTCGTGGTCAGGGCGCAGTCAGTCGCATCGCGCCCGCGGGCCATGACAATGCGGCCGATGCGGGGGCGGTTGTGGCGGGCGTCGAACGTGTACCAACGCGGCCCGGAGGACCCCTCGAGATAGACCTCGAACCAGGCGGAGAAATCCATCGGTGCGGGGTCGATGGGCACGCCGATGTCGCCGAGATAGCCGGTGGCATAGCGGGCCGGGATGTTCATGCACCGGCACAGGGTGATAGCCAGATGGGCGAAGTCGCGGCAGACGCCTTCGCGCTGCATGAAGCCGTCATGGGCGGTACGGGTGGCATCGGCGCGCTGGTAATCAAAGCGCAGGCGCTCGTGGGTGTAGTCGACGATCGCCTGGACGCGGGCCCAGCCCTCAGGCGTGTTGCCGAACAGTGACCATGCCGTCTGGGATAGCTTGTCGGTGTCGCAGTAGCGCGAGCCCAGCAGGAACATCAGCACGGTGTCCGGCAGGTCCTGAACCGGGATCTGCCGCGCCTCAGGCTCCACCACATCCGGCTCGCCCGTATCGGCGATCGTGAAATCCGCCGTCATGGTGATCCGGCCGCCCGGGGCGACGATCCGGGTGGACACATTCCCGAACGCGTCGACATGCTGGTGGGCCGGCACCGGCGGGTCGAAGGTGATCACCTCCGGGGTGACCAGGTCGGGGCGGCGCTCCGGATGCACATGCAGGAGCAGGTTCATCGGCGTCGGGCCGAACGTGTCGAAACCGATCGTGAAGCCGGTGCGGATATGCATTCGCGTAGACCGTATTGGACGTCGGCATGACGCCGGGCAGGGCAGGATAAGACAGTATAAGGCTCTAGAAAGCTTGAGGCTTCGCCTGGTTCCGCCCTGGCATGCTGTTTCGGCCGCCGGACTGCGGGAATGTTCGGGACGCCGCCGATGCAGCGGGTCGAGGACTTCGGCATGTCGGGGACTGACACGGTCCGCTCCGGCACTGCTGATTGGCTACCGGGCTTGTTGCATCGCACTGGACGGACTCGTATCCGTGCGGAGCAGCTATCAGGGCCGGCGGCCGTCCCGTTGCCATCGCCCATTGCCGAACGATCGATCGCGATGACACCCGAAAAGCTCTCCCTGCCCAAGGACAAGATCCGGATCCTGCTGCTCGAAGGCATCAACGACAGCGCCGTCGCGCTCATGCGCGCTGCCGGCTACACCAATCTGATCCGGCTGCCGAAGGCGTTGGACCGCGAGGCCCTGCACGAGGCGCTTCAGGGGGTGCACATGCTGGGCATCCGCTCACGTACGCAGCTCGACGCGGCAGCGTTCGAGGCGGCGGACCGGCTGCTGGCGGTGGGCTGCTTCTCGGTCGGCACGAATCAGGTGGATCTGGACGCGGCGCGCCATCGCGGTGTCCCGGTGTTCAACGCGCCGTTCTCGAACACCCGTTCGGTGGCCGAACTCACGATCGGGGAGATCGTGATGCTGCTCCGACGGATCGTGCCGCGCTCGGTCGGCGCTCATGCGGGCCGTTGGGACAAGTCGGCGGTCGGCTCCCTGGAGGTCCGCGGCAAGACCCTCGGCATCGTCGGCTACGGCAACATCGGCACGCAGCTCTCGACGCTCGCCGAGGCCATGGGCATGCGTGTCCTGTTCTACGACCACACCGACAAGCTGCGCCACGGCAACACCGAGCCGACCAAGACGCTTCACGACCTCCTCGCCCAGAGCGACGTGGTCTCGCTGCACGTGCCGGAGACCGAGACCACCGCCAACATGATCGGCGAGGCCGAGATCCGGGCGATGAAGCCCGGCGCGATCCTGATCAACAACGCCCGCGGCACCGTGGTCGACCTCAACGCGGTCGCGGCAGCCCTGCGCGATGGTCATCTCAAGGGTGCGGCGATCGACGTCTTCCCGGTGGAGCCCGGGTCCAACGCCGAGGCGTTCGTGAGCCCGCTCCAGGCGATCGAGAACGTGATCCTGACTCCGCATATCGGCGGCTCGACCGAGGAAGCCCAGGAGCGCATCGGCTCCGAGGTGGCGCGCAAGCTGATCGATTATTCGGATATCGGTTCGACGGTCGGCGCCGTGAACTTCCCGCAGGTGCAGCTTCCCGCCCGGCCGACCGGCACGCGCTTCATCCACGTCCAGCGCAACCTGCCCGGCATGCTGGGCCGGCTGAACGACGTGTTCTCCCGCGGACACGTCAACATCGCGGCGCAGTTCTACCAGACGGATGGCGAGGTCGGTTACGTGGTCCTCGAGACCGATGCCACCGATGCGGATGCCGAGGTGTTGCTGACGGAGATCCGGGCCATCCCGGGCACGATTCGCGCCCGTTTGCTCTACGAGCGGCGCTGAGTACGGTTTTTACACCGCCATCGATCATATCGACGCTGCGCGGATGAACGCTCGCGGTGTTGCGGCGTTCGTCTTGCGCGGTCATGTGTGCCGCGGTTCAAATCGAACGCGGCCAATACGGGTCGAATGGTCGTCCGGCGGAGGATTTGCGGTGACGAAGCGTGTTTGGTGCGCCTGGGCCGGCATCGGGTTCGCCCTCGCGGGTTTAGCCGCGGTTCCCTCATCCGCTTCGGCGGATTGCCTGCGTCGGGTCTACAACCGATCGAGCCTGGTTCTGGTGGCGCGTCAGGATGGCGGCCCGCCCGCGGTGCTTCTCCCGGGGCAATCCGTGGCGATGCGGCTCGCGCGGCCCGGCCAGATCGATCTCGCGGCCTATTGCGGCATCCCGCAGGCCGGTGGGGCGCCGGTCGAACAGCAGACCTTCGACTACGAGGCGGTGCTCGACCGCTGCTTCGTGAGGTTCGGTGGTGATCTGTTCGTCCCGCAGCTGGGACGCGGCTTCATCGGCCTGCAGGGTACCGCACCCTTCACCGTGAACAATCCACAGCAGGGCGATATCGTCTTGGGGCCCTCGGCGCAGCCGGCCTGTGCCGTGCCCGGAGCCGTCCTGAACCGGCGTGGCTGATCGTTAGAGATAGTGGCGGAACACCACGCCTCCGCCCTCGACAGCGTCGGGTGACGAAGGTGTCGTCGGTCCGATGATCGGGCTGAGCAGACGCAGTCCGATCAGACCGAGGGCGGCAAGGACCGGGGCAACGAAGCGGAACGGGCGGATCAACATCAGCGCCTCCGTGACGCACGCGCTGGCCCGGGGAGAGGTCTCGCTGACATGTCCTGCATGCAGCTCCGGCGTGCTGAGAGAACATCGCACGGTCGCTTCGCGTCCGCGGTGCAATAGCGCACATCGATGGCGGCGAGGCGCGCAGCGACATCGACACGTCAGGTCTTTGTTACGGCTGACCGTTTGCGTCGACGGCATCCCTGGCGTGTGCGGCTGCGCCCTCCTATGCTGACGGACTGGGGAGCCGTCCGCATATGCGGCATGGGACGCGGCACGGGCGGAAACGACGCGCTTTCCAGCGAACCGACTGCGTGAACGAGGACGCGCGTATGCTGAACCAGGCCGGTAGTTCGATCGTACGAGGCGATCTCGGCGTCGAAGAGACGATCGAGTCCGACAATATCGTCCGCTGGGATGGGGAGAGGCTCTACGTCGAGCAGGACGTCTTCCACAACGGCCAGCTGGTTCACCGCAAGTACCGTCGCACCGTAACCGAGCCGGTGGCTCGGGCGCTCTGGACAATCATCAACCGCGCGAAGCAGTGAGCCGCGCCCATCAATCTGCGCTGCGCGTTAGGTCGGCCTGACCGGGACGCGCAGTGCCGCGACGGTTGGTGAGCCGCAGTCTTCAAGCCTGTTCGCTCCGTCCGAAACCCGGTTCTCCGTGTTGCCTCGGGTCGGGCGGTCTCCGTTGCCTTCAATGGCTACGCGGAGACGGCTTCGCATTTTGTACTGGTCTCAAGATGTCTTCTGCTTCGGGTGTGAAGATCTTGGATTGATTGATCGCAGCACTTTTGCGGTGCGCTGATCGGCGATGCCGATCTAGACGCTTTCGTATGATCAGAAGATGACAGATGAACTTGCGTTGCATTTGCTGAACGCTTAATATTGCTTGCACATTTCTGCGCGCTTTAATTCACTACCTGTAAATGATCTGTAGATCTAACTATGTTATCTCACTTATTGACCAATTGCTGGTCGATCATTGTATTCAATGCGATCATCGCGCTGCCGCTCACATTGGCCATCTTGGAGATCGCATCGCTGCTCTGGTGTGCCGGATATCTCGATCATGGTGCGATCCAGGAAGCTTGTCATCTGATCGAGGGGCTGGGCGTCGTCCTGATCGGCTGGGGCGTGGTGCTCGAAGAGCGCGACGGCATGAGCCGGCTTCTCGGGGGCGGAACGCACAATGAATCCGCGCACGATCCGGGAATCGATACTGTGTGCCACGACGCCGGCCTATCGTTGCTGGTGCTCGGCCTCATCGCCGAGGTTCTCGTCCAGTGTGTCGAGGTGCCGGATCACATCATAAAGACGGATGGGCTCGAACGCGTCGTCCTCACGGTCGGAGATGCGTTCCTCATGCTGGGGCTCGCCGCGTTGATCCGGCTCTCAGCACGCCTCGCGACGCTTCGGAAATCCAAACCGGCTGCGAGTCCCGGGGTGGCGATATCCGAAGCTCGATCGCACGGCCACTGACCCAGCCCAGGCGCTCTCCGTCTGCGTGAGGGCCGGTTGCGCGCACGACGGCACGTTACGGCCGAAGGTGAGAGCGAGGCCGGATGGCATCGCGATCGCGCCCGGCTCTAGGCAGCGACCGCAGCCGGCGTCTCCACCAGGGCGAGCGTGGGCGGGGCGAGCAGGTCCAAACGGTCGTGCGCGGAGTCGAAGGCGGCCCGGATCGTCGCCGTGGCATCCTCGACGGCGACGAGAACCGCCAGCTTCTGCGCACTGGCGCGATCGGCGAGGCCGCGTGCGGTCGCGACCAGGGATTGTTCCAGGTTCAGCAACTCGGCTTCCACGTCCTGCCCAGCCCCGCGTGTCGCAGCAGCAAGGCGTTCGAGGACAGCTTGAAGAGCATGACGCAAGACAAGCGTCCGCACGCGCTCCTGCAGGAGCGCCCGTTCATCGATCTTCATCGGAGTCTATCCGGGTTCCGGGAGCACGGTTAAGTTGTCATACCTTGGCTGCCCATGCAGCCACCTTTTTGCAACAGCGAAACCGGCTCGGTCGTTGGAGCATAACTTGGCGTCGCGCGGTGTCTTCGAGGCTGCGCCCGCCGCGATTCGATGAGCCGTTGACCGGAGCGGCGTGTCGCGCGGGCGGTGCCGACGTGCGCGTCGTCAATACGGCGTTCCGCGCTGGCGCTGTGCGCCGAGCGCCTCCGCGTACCAGGTCAGCTCGTCGAGAAAGCGCCCTGCTGAGGCTTCGAGCCGCGGTTCGGTGGGGGTCCCCGCCTCCGTGATGGCATTCTGCAACCGGGGAATGGGCAGCAGGGAGGGGATGCTCGGCATGCCCATCTCGGCCAGCATGGCCCGCAGCGGCATGGCTGCGCGGACGCCCCCGAACGCCCCGGCAGAGTAGCAGCAGATTGCCGACGGCCGCCAGTAATACTCCTCGAGGAAGTGGTCGAGCGTGTTCGAGAGTGCCGGCGGCACGCCGTGGTTGTACTCGGCCGTCACCACCAAGAAGGCGTCCGATCGCCGGTAAAGTGTGGCGAGTCGTTCCAGCTCATCCGGTACGGTACCGGGCGGGTATTCCTTGTACATCCGGTCGAGGAGCGGAAGCTTCAGCTCGGCCGGATCGACCAAGGGGGCTTCATGATCGCGCGCTTCGAGCTGTGCGATCAAGTAACGCGCCGCCCGGATGCCAATGCGATCGCTGCGAACGCTGCCGAGGATAACGGGCACAGTGAGCGACATGACGGCCTCCGATCGCGCCGATCATGCCAGGGACGGGCGCGTCCCTCCAGGCTGCTTCAACCCAAAAAAATGTTTCAGGCCTTCGAGCTCGTCAGTGCAGCAGCCGCGATGCCGACGGGGCCGCCCATGGCGTAGGCGGCGATCGCTTTCGTGACGTGCTGCAGGAGCGATTGCAGCCCGTCACCCGTGTCGCCGGCGGTCGAGGATCCGCCCGCGGCAGCAGGGGTGTCCGCAGACAGGTCCGTCGGGGTGGTCGACGATCCGGCCTGCCCGGCGGCGTTCGGCTCGGGCGCAGAGGCATGGTGTCCGTGATGATGATGGACCGGGGCCGAGCTCGTCGCGGCCTCGCCCACATCCGTGGCGCCGGATGCCGACGTCGCGTTGTCCGCGTCCGACCCTGCCGTCACGCCGGTCTGCAAGCCCATCTGGCTGAAGTCGGATTGCAGCTGGAGGAGCGACGCCATCAGGTCGCTGGACAGAGCGGGGCTCGTGGCGGTGCTGCTCGTCGGCGCGGTGGTGCCGGAGCCGGTACCCTGTGTGTTGCCGGTGTCCTGACTTGCCGTGCTGTAGCCGCTCGCGTCGATCGGCTGGATGCCGGCCGCACGCGCTTGCCGCAGGGCGCTGACGAGGTCGTGCCTCAGAGACGTTCCCGATACCGCGTTCACCGACATGCTCAGCCCTCGAACCGTTGCTGCGATTCAGTCAGGCATATGGCGTTCCAGAAATTTGCTTTTACTTTCAAGCTTGTATCCGACCATCAGGGCGGCAGAATTGGCAGCGCGGCAAATCCTGCCGGCCTCGAGGACCCAACTGGCATCGATCGAACACGGTCACGCCCGCCGCGCGCGAGCCGGCGAACAATGGCAGGTGGGCGAACCGAGGCCGAACCCCCTCCAGAAGCGGACGGAAACACCAGCGGCCGTGCGAATGCCAAGCTCGATGAGTCGGCCGCACAGAGCGGCCTGAAGAAGCAGCAGAGCGCTAAAATTGGCGCTTGCTGACAACGCCAAGCAGGTTGCGCATCGGCCCCAGCTTCTGGTCGAGGCGCATCATCCAATCGCTTTTCCGCGGTCTCATGCTGTAAGCCGGCGAGGCGTGATCCAGGGGCGGTGCCGTCGCACGACCCGTGCAGGGCCGGCTCAGATTGCTGGCTTCGCGCTCACGCCCGGAAGGACGCCGCCCCCCGGTACGGCCGCTCGCCGAACCGTCGCGTCGCGCTTGCTCGCCTTGGCGCGGTATCGGCTCAGCCATGAGCGGATCGAGTTCGAGCGAGCCCGGCGGTGCGGTCGCGAAACCAATGCTGGTCCCGACGCGGACCTCCCGTCCCTGGATCTGGTACGGTTCCGCGATCGTGTGGTCGATGCGCTCGGCGAGATGCGCGGCTTCATCCGGCTTCAGGATCGGCCCCTGGACGATCACGAACTCGTCGCCGCCGACCCGGGCGACCGCCGCCTTGCCATGCGCGACGGCCCGCAGCCGATCCGCGATCACCTGGAGCAGCTCATCGCCGGCCGCATGTCCGTACTGGTCGTTGACCGGCTTGAGGCCATCCAGATCCAGGCAATGCACGGCGATCGCGTTCCCGCGTGCCTCGGCAAGCACGCCACGGTACGCCTCGCGCAGGCCCAGGCGGTTCAGCAGACGCGTCAGCGGGTCGTTCTTCGCCAGCGTCGCCATATCGTAACGTAGGATAATCTGGCGCCGCGTGTTCAGATAAAGGTACCGGATCGTTTCGAGCCCACCGCACAGGAAGACGGTGAATACCGTCGTGATCGGGATGCTGTTCGAATCGCCCCGGGAAGCCAGTGCCAGGATGGCGGGCACGGTCGCGATGCAGATGGCGATCCCCGCGATGCGGGGCCTGAACGCAATGCGTGTCACCGTCCCCGAACAGTAGCCGAACACGAGCCCGGTCACGAGGACAGGGAGGGCGGGGTCGACGGCGAGGAAACCGCACGCTGCGACGCAGCCGATCAACACCGCGAACCCCCAGGTGAACACGGCGTTCGCCCCCTCCCACCAGGCGGCGCGCTGGCGGTCCCAAGGGCGGTCCTGCCGGGCGCACGGATGACGACGTTTGAGCAGACACTTCGACACGCCGATCAGCGTGCCGGTTCCGGCGATGACCCACAAGATTGAAGACTGGACTCTGAACGCGACGAAGCTCGCAACACCGCAGTAAGTCGCCGCCATGATCGCAGCCGGAAACAGACCCGTCGCGAGCTCATCCACGAGGGCGATGAACAGGCTGTCTGTTTCGGAATCAGAACCGAATCGGCGTGACATCGCCTGTACATCGCGCTTCTACCGCAAAGATTGAAGCGGTCATCGCCAGCGGATCGGCTCACATCTTCGACCCGCTACGGCGTTCTCCTCACGCCGCCGGCTGTTCGATCCCCCGATTCACGGGGCCCAGCCTCATGCGGCCGCGAACCCAGGCGTGACGCGCCCGGTTGATCGGCCGGTCCCACAGCATCCAGATGGCGACGCTGACGATGAAGACCACGCCGAGCGCCAGGAGGGCGTAGGGTAGCCGCTGCAGCGGCGGAAGCTCGCCGAAGTTGTTGTGGACGAAGATGAATGCCGGCCAGTGCATCAGATACACGATGTAGGACAAATCACCGAGCGCCCTGTCCAGCTTGCCCGACTTTACGTGGACTGTGGATAGCGCGAACGGAACCGCCGCCAAGGCAAGAACTAAGTTGAAGACCGGATTGTAGACAAAATTGACGCCCGCATTGCTTCCACCGAGCATCATATCGCGCAACGCAGGAACGCTCAGGCCCAGGCCCAGCATTGCGACGGTGATTCCAGCCGAAGCCAGGGTCAGGGTCCGTGGCGGCACCCATCGCCACCGGGCCGCAGCAGCGCCGATCATGAACAGGACCAGAATCTGCGGAAGCGGTTCCGTCATCACGGCGCCGCTCCTAAAATATAGAATTGCGACCGAGATCGCCGACCAGCAAATGAGAGCGCCGACTGCCACGCGGCGATCGACTTTGTGGAAGAGCAGATAGAGAAGCGGGAACAGAATATAAAATTGAAGTTCGATGTCGAGCGACCAGGCCGGAACGATCGGCAGTTGCGGCAGATTTCTGTACCCGACCACAAACAGACTGGATGCGATCGCTGCGAATTCGGTGGGAATCAGACGGGGATACAGCGCGAACGTGATGGCCGAACACAGCAGGAAGGTCGGTACGATACGCAAGAATCTTGATGTCAGGAATGTGAAATATCTATTTCGTGTACGGGAGTATTGTTTTTCCCACATCACGTAAATCCAATAGCCGCTCAGTACAAAGAATAAGCATACGGCAGCGTCGCCGAGGCTGAGCCGACTGAAATGCTGTACGACGACCACAAGGGCCAGGCACAAGCGGTAGAAACCTGGAAATAACAACGTGCGACGCTCCCGCTTCGGGGATCAGTGTTTATAATGTGAGCCCTACGATCTATATCATATGACACGATAATACAGTCCAATTTGCTGGTGTAATCTACCGACCAGCCCGTTGGCATCGTCGCCTATCCGGCGACGGGGCGGCAGCGCCACGGCGTGGCCGCCGCCGATCCGGTCGCGGCGGCGGGCGTCGGGCGTGCTCACGACATCTGGCCGCGGGCGACGTGCCAGCGGATCGAGAAGCGCACCACGCCCCAGATCACGCCCTCGCCGAGTTCCTCGACCGCGAAGGCCGGCAGATCCGGGTTGCAGAAGGCCAGCCGCGCGACGTTGCCCGCGATCACCATGCGCTTGCAGGACATCTGGCCGTCGATCGCCGCCACGACGATGCTGCCGTGGGCGGCCTTGAGGCTGCGATCCACGCAGGCGAGGTCGCGGTCGTAGATGCCGGCGCCCTCCATGGACGATCCCGCGATGCGCCACAGGAAGGTGGCGGGCGGGTTCGGCACGAGCCAGCGCGGCAGTTCGAGGGCTCCCTCCAGGAAGTCGTCGGCGGGGGACGGGAAGCCGGCGCACAGCGCCTGGCCAATCAGGGGCACGCGGACGGCGTCGGGGCTGCCGACAAGCAACGCGTCGATGCGATGGGTCTGCATCCGCCTCAGGCCGCCCCGGTGAGACAGTACGCATACCCGCGCGAAATCAGCCGGCGCTGCTTCACGAGGCGTTGCTCGGCCGCGTCGAGATCGGTGAGTGCATCCATGATCGCCTGGACGAGCGCCGCCCGGGCGTCGCCAGCCGCGGCCCTAAGATAGGCCGCGGCGATGCCCTCGGCCTCGGACGGGCGGATCTCCACAAGCGAATCGTGCCGTTGGGCGTGCATCCGGTTCACAACCTCGATTAGAACACACCGGGAACAAAGCGGACGGCGAGGCGTGGTTCAATGGCTGTTTCGGATCGCGCGGCGATTGCGGTGGGCGGCTGTGGAGAGGTTGGGAAAACGCCAATGCCGCGGAGGCTTTACCGCTTCCACTGCCTGGGGGGCGGGGACGCCGTGTTCGATCTGCAGGGGCGGTGGCTGTCGAGCATCCGCGAGGTCCGGCAACACGCGGACCGGGTGGCGCTGGGACTGATGACGGGGGTCGGCTGCAACGACTGGACCGTGTGGACCGTGGACGTGCGCGATGCCGCAGGCCGGCCGGTGCTGTTTCGCGCGTTCACCGCCGTGCGGGTGGATGGCCAGCGGGCGTGAGCGGCGGCATGGTGATGAAGACGGCGTTCGTGGTGCAGCCGTTCGAGCTGCACCGGAAGCGGCTGCGGCCGGCCCGGCAGGAGCCGGCGCAGACGGAGAGCGGCGCGCTGAAGAAGGCGGAGAACCTCGCCAAGCGCATGCCGGGCGCGGCGGCGCTGAAGGTGGTGGCCGATGACGAGACCGGCGAGCTGGAGGGCGTCACGATCCTCGGCCAGTGGGGTGAGGTCCCGGAGGATTTCGCGGAGAGCCTGCAGGGAGGCTGACGAGCGCCCCGGTCACGTGACCGCATTGCACCTGCATGAGTCCGCCATCGCCTGGCTCGCTGTGCTGAATGCCACGAAGCGGCAGCCCGCGCCCGAGAACGCGGCGAAGTGGCAGCGCGAGTCAACGACCGCATTAGGTGCCGGCCGCGGCTTCAGCGCCGAGTAACCCGCGGCTATTCGGACAGATTTCGCTGGGACCAACTTTGTCACCGTCGTGTTGTCCAGTCAGATGCTCCTTATTTGATATCGGTGGGACACAATGAACCGTACCATTCTGACGGCTGCGACGATCGTTGGCGCTCTGGCCCTGCTCCCGGCCACAGCCGATGCCCGAGGCTTCGGCGGGGGCGGCTTCCGGGGCGGTGGATTTGGGGGCGGTTTTCACGGGGGCGGCGTCCGTAGCGGCGGTTTTGCAGGGGGTGGATTCCGTGGTGGCGCGGTCAACGGCAATGCTCTGGCCGGCGGCGGAGTCGGTAACGGCCTGGCCGGCCGCGGATTCGGTGGCGGCCTGGGCGTTGGTGGTGCGCGCTTCGGTGGCGTTGGTGCCACCGGGGCTGGATTCGCCAACCGCGGTGCCCTGGGTAACCCGGGCCTCCGTGGCGCCGGTCTCGTCGGGAATCGCGGATTCGCCGGACGGGGCTTTCAGCGCGCCCGCGGCTACGGTTACGGCCGAGGCTACGGTTACGGCGGCCTGGGTCTTGGCGTGGGCCTGGGGCTTGCGGGCGCGGGTCTAGGCTACGGCTACGGGGCCTTCGGGGACGACTACTATGGCGGCGATTACGGACCGGCAAGGTATGGCTATGCGGCCGCCGGCTATGGATCTGGCTACGCCCCAGCGGGCTACGGAACAGACGCCGACACGGACGCAACTTCGTCGGAAGGCTCCGTCAGCTACTGCATCCAGCGCTTCCGCTCATACGATCAGCGCACTGGCACCTACCTCGGCAACGATGGCCGCCGGCATAGCTGCCCGTAACCTCGACGCCACGTTCTAGACCAATGAGGCCCCGGGCAGAGATGCTGCGGGGCCTTCTCTGTTTCAGTCAGGGGAATGCGTGCTCGGATGGGCGCTCGATCTGGTCGCGCCAAGAGGCGACGGTAGCCGAGACGTCGGTCAGGGCTGGGCGATCGGTCATCCCAGCCGGGCTACCACGAGTGCATCAACAGGCGACGGAGATCGGAGGCGTTGGCCGCTCCCTGTTCAGGTGCTCGACCGGCGCAGAGATGACGGGTCGTTCAGGTACGGATCAGCCGTACGGGCATGCGTCTTGGCGAGTATCGCTGCCGCTTACCTGCTCGTCAGCGCTCGGCTTTTCGTCGCACACTGTCTTTTCCTCCGAACCGTCAGCGGCGCACGCAGTTGCCGCCTGACCACGATGGAGGAGAGCACGATGTCGAACCCAGCCAAGGGGCAGCACGGCGACGGCCAGCGCCACAGCACGATGAGCGCTCAGGAACAGAAGGCCGCCGAGGTCCAAGAGGCCGGGAGCGCAAAGGCCGGCGCAGGCCACCCCGAGGTTCTCGAGGGTGGGAAGGCTGAGACACCGACCGAGGGGAAGGGGCATCCCAAGTCGGCTGCATCGAATGCACCGGCAGGTGGAACCAGCGACGCGGCGACGAGCTCAGCGACGGTGGGCAAGGCCGAGAAGGAGGCTGCAGCTGCGGCCGGCTCCGAAAAGGAGCAGCACGGGCGCGGACACCGAAAGTCGGAGTAGGCTTCTCGCACCGCAGATTGCGCGCGGCCCCGCCCCGATCTGATCACGGGGCGGGGGAGCGTCCGATCTCTCCAGCGTGAGCCAAGCCGATACGCGACGTGGCTCGATGTCAGGATGGCGGGCGGCGGTTACCGTGTCGTGCCGACACCAGCTCCGTCACCGTTCCAGACCGGGATTGCCGGCCGAAGCGGGGCGATCGGCATGCTGGAAACCAGCAAGGCTATCATTGCGGCGCGTGAGCTCAGCATGATGGCGGGCGGTTCGCCGGTGAGGGTCCGCCAAGCTGCGATAAAGGCATCACTGGGCATGGCGGCCAGCGTATCGCTTGGAGGGATGGGGTGGTCCGCAGTGCCGTGCGCGGGCGTGTCCATGCATCTCCAATATGGTCAGGCTTTTGTGTGCCGTGACGCTTGCTGAAGAAGATGAATCAGGCGTTGCGGGGTGCGCACGAAAAAGCCCGCCGCGGCGAGCCGGGCGGGCTTTCCAGATCCGAGCTTTGAGGGGGGACATCGCCCGGATCTGCCGACAGGATGCGGCCTGCTGGCAAAAGGGACAGCCCCACGCCCCAACTCATATACCGGCGAACGATGTGGAAGTACTCGCACCAGTGGACCATCGGGCGCTTGCGGCGCAGCTCTGAATGATGGATCGAGCCGGGATCTCATGACCTCGAGCCCCTTATGAAGCTGCGCCTGACCAACCCGTTCGACACGCGCTCAAGACTCGTTCGCACCCCGCTCCCCGGGTTCGACCCGATCTACTACCTGTTCTGGTATTCGGACGTGCGTGCGACAGGCCTGGACCCCTTGCGCCACTACCTCCTCGCGGGTTGGAAGGAAGGGCGGGATCCGAGCGCGGGTTTCAGCACCTCCGGCTATCTGGCCGCGAACCCAGATGTGGATGCAGCCGGCCACAACCCGCTCGTGCATTTCGTGAACACCGGCTTTGCGGAAGGACGTAGCGGCTACGTCAAGGACCCAGCAGCCCCGGCTCCAAGGCCCAAGCACACCGATGAGCCAATGAGGTTGCTGGCGTCACCCAGGGCCTAAGCACGAAAAAGCCCGCCCCGGCGGTGAAGCCGGGCGGGCTGAGATCGTCAGCTGCGGGGATCAGCTCAGTGCGAGCAACGCGCGCAGGCCGCTGGCCTGATCCTCGTAACGATGCGCGCCGCCGATCATCGCACCGTTCGCATCGGTAATGTACCAGCCGCTGTGCACAGCGCTGTCGGGTTTCTCGTGGAAGTCGATGTAGGTGACCTTCAGCATTGCAGGGGCCCTCGGACTGCGTGTGACAGAGCAATGCAGGCCGACCTTCTGGCGTTCCTACAGCAGCGCTTGAGCGGATGAAGAAGCCCCGCGCGGCTGAGCCGTGGGGCTTTAGGGCGATAGAGGAGGCCCAAGGCCGCTTTGCCAGCGCCCGACCAGCTGGGCTGCGAATCGTCCACCACAGCGCGGTTGCTGGCATCGGTAGCTCGGCTATCCTGCCGGGATGCGCACAGCCCTCGCCGCCCTCGCTCTCGTCATCGCTGCCGCTGGGGCCCAGGCCCAGCAGCAGCTTCCGACCGTTCCCGAATTGCTGACCGCCGAACTGAAGGCCGCGCAGGCCTGCGAGGCCGCCGGGGACCCGGCTGTCACCCATGGGCAGTGCCGGCTGCGCGATCGGCTCAGCGGTCGCCTGGCCCAGGCCGGTTACTGCTGGGGCCGCAAGGGACAGACGGACGAGAAGAAGGAGTGGCACGCCTGCCAGCCCGACTCGATCTACGAGGATGACATCGAGGCGGTGCAGCGCTGACAGGGTGAGCCGGAGGGCGGATAAAACCTTCGTCCTCTGCCGCCCGCGGTTTTGCACGACGCCCGCCCTTTGAGGCAGGTCAGGCGCATGGCATGGTGAGACATGGCCTACACCGTCCGCATGCTGTTTCTGAACCAGGGCGAGCCGCCGCCGGCCGAACAACTGAACAGCACCTTCGCCAGCGTGCGTGAGGCTTGGGACGCGGGAACCGCCCGGGTCTTGGCGCTGCAGCTCCGCTCCACTGAGACGGCCTTTCAGGTGCTCGACGAGAGCGGTCAGATCGTGGACGTGACCACCGGACAGATCGATCGCTGACGCTCAATCCGCCTGTCGCATCCGCGTGCCCCTCCCTCTGCCCCGCCCCGATCTGATCACGGGGCGGGGGAGCGTCCGATCTCACCAGCCTCTGAGCTGACACGCAGCGCGGCTCAGAACTCAGGGTGACCGATGGCAGTGAGCGGGTCGTTCGGGGCCGACGCTGCAGCTGTTCCGCGCCGGGATTCTGGGCACGACAAGGCCCGCGCCGGCGATCCGGGCGGGCGGGAGATGGATCGCAGCCAGATGATGCGTCAGCCTTAACGCTGTGCGCCGGCACGCGATCTGCGGTTCTGCCATACTCGAAACTAGGCTCTTCAATCACCGAAAGGCAAAACGTCGTACTAAACCGCCGCATGCTTTTCGAATTCGACGATCTTGTTTGCGATCGCCCCAGTCTGCCAAATTCTGGAGTCCAAGAATCTTTTGGCTCGCTGCTGTATCATATAGCGGACCACTGTCCGTCTTGGCATTGGCCGATAGAAATCCTTCAAATGCGGATGAGCACTGATAATATCAGTATAAGGACTGTAGCCGGCTTTACCCCACGGTATGAACGGCCCATGCCAAGGCCTCGGGTTCGACATAAAATGCTTTATGTGTACGTCCCTCAGGCCGTTATATTCAAAGTTTGTAAAAAATGCAGGGTAATTCCACTTCAGAGAAATCAGACTTATTCGATCACCAAATGCGACATTCATTGCATCCTGCTCTGTGAATACGTATTGCGCTAAGTTTCTCTCGCACAACTTTTGAATTTCTTGATCGATGGCTTTAAGGTCGGATCTCGCAACACGAAAGACTCCGGAATTTATATAGCGTGCTGCGATACCGCTGCTCAATCCGATCGACCGAAGGTAAGCTGTCGTCTTTCTTGATAATCGATCAGGTTCGCCGCAAAGAAGAGCCATAGGATCTGGCGCAGCAAATATTCTTCCCGAAGGAAGCGGCGCCTCGATGAGCGGATCGATGTCAGCATGGATCTGAGTGTCGCCGTCAATGTGAATGACATTGCCATAACGCTTGTCAAGTATCGCGTCTAAAAAATGCCTGGCCATATAGATTGGCAAATTGCCGATTTCCCGCCTGTCATGAAATTGCACCCGTACATCATATTCGGCTGCAATTTGTTGTAAAAATTTTTTGTCCTGAGGCTGAAAGTCGAAACCAAGGATCAGGACATCGGCCTTCCCTTTGGAGATATGTCTTCGAGCTTGAGCTGCACTGAGGAGAGTGGGTAGAAAGTAATACTTGTCAGTTGTGTAGCAAAAGCAGCAATCGGACATAAGGGTTCCCATTGAGCAATTGCCGCTCGTTACGTCGCTCTGCTCATAGCTCAGGTTTGAATACCCTCGCAACGTAGACATGCGGTTTTGAGTAGTAAAAGGCGGCGGTTGATGGCAATTTGCTAAGCGAAATCGAAGAACCAGCCTCCGATGACAAGCGCATGAAAAAGCCCCGCGCGGCGGAGCCGGCGAGGCTGACTGGATCCTCGGACCGATCGCCGACCGTCGCAAGTGGTGGGCCAGCGACGGCAAATCGCTCGCCCCTGCTTCAAACACCTCCATCGCGAGACCACCCGCCACGGCGAGACCGTCTGGTACTTCCGCCGCGGGTCGGGGCCGTGCACGCATTTGTGCGCCCCACTCGGAGCGACGGCGTTCTGGGCCGAATACGAGGCGGCGCTGATCGGTAGGCTGGCACCGGAAGCAAAGGGCGTCCCCACGGGGCCAACAACGGGCTCAAGACGATGCGTGGTCTCTTCGCCTTCGCGGCGGAGCGCGAATACCTCCAGGCCGATCCGACGCGCGGCTTGAAGCTGCTGAACGGCCCGAACAACCGCAACGGCTTCCACACCTGGACCGACGAGGAGGTCGCGCGCTTCAAGGTGCGCTGGTCGGTCGGCACCCGCGAGCGCCTGGCGCTCGACCTCCTGTTCTACACCGATCTCCGTCGGGGCGACGCCGCGCGGGTCGGCCGCCCGCATGTGCGTGACGGCCGAATCCGAACTCAAACGGAGAAGATAGGCCAAGAGGTCACGATTCGGATCCTGCCACCGCTCGCGGACTCGATCGCCGCAAGTCCCGCGGGCGATCTGACGGACGTCGCGGGCGGGCGCGGCCGGCCGATGACGAAGGAGAGCTTCGGCAACTGGTTCCGTGACGCCTGCGCCAAGGCCGGCGTGCCGGGCCGGGCGCATGGGCTGCGCACGGCGTGCCGCGGAGAACGGCGCGACCGACGCCGAGCTGAATGCATGGTTCGGCTGGGCTGGGGGCAGCCGTGAGAGTGCCACCTACGTGCGCGGAGCAAACAGAAGGAAGCTCGCCGAGCACATCGCCGCCCGCTGGACGAGCACCGCTGTTCCCGCACCTCAGCACCCGGTGCGGGAGCGAGAGCAGAAAAGCCAGCAGGCACAAGATGTTGTAAAGTGGATGGCTCCCCGAGCAGGACTCGAACCTGCGACAAGGCGATTAACAGTCGCCTGCTCTACCAACTGAGCTATCGGGGATCACGGTCGCGTTCGTACACATCGCGGCTGTCGGACGCAAGGGGTTTGATGGCGATCGGTGCGTGCGTGGAGACATCTTTGCAGCGTCGCGCGGCCGGACCGTCCCTCGGGCGTTCACGCCGCGCAGTCCTGCATGTGCGGATGGTACGCAGCCGATCCAACTCACGACGAAAGCCACGCAGCACAAAGGCGCCGCAATATGGTTTCGAGGTTTCCCAAGCCGAGCCGATCGTTTGCGCACCGAAAGCTGCCGCACGCATCCACCGCCGGATCGTGGCACTGAGCAAAGTCGGGCTACAAGATATCGAAGCGATCGCTGTAATTTAGACGCGCGACAAAATAATTTACCCGGCTTAAACGTGCTTAGTATCAATACTTAAGGCAAAATGGTAACTGAGTATCACAAACGATCGTTTTTTATGCCTTTGCCGGCTATGTTCAACTGTGCTCCCGTCGGAACTACGCTATGGCTGCCGTGATCCAGCCCTGAAGCGGAAGCGGCCTCGCCTCGATGCGCATATCCCTCGGCCTCAAGCTCTCGGTCGTCGTCGGCCTCCTGGCCGTCGTTGGCGTCGGGATCGCGCTATTCGCCCTGCGCCAGTCCGCTTTGGAGCAAGAGCGTGCCGCCGCCACCGACAAGATCTGGAATGCCGGGCTCCAGGCCGGTGCCCTCGGGCAGGCAATCGAGCATGCCGTGGTTCAGGCGACGGCGCTCTTCACGTCGGAGGACGTGACGGAGGCCCGGACGCGCCTGTCCGCGCTGCATGAGGCCCTCGCCACCGTCGAGCAGGTGCGCGTGCCGTTCCTTGCGGCGATGGAAGATCAGCTTCCGGAGGATCGCCGCCGCCGCTTCGATCTGTTCGTCAAGGAATTCATCGCCTATCAGAACGACACCGCCGAGCTGGGCCTCACCGTCTCGCCGAAGGCCGCCCTGATCCAGGCGACCGACGAAGCGACGGTGAAGAACCGCGAGCACATGGTCGCCGAAATCGGCCTGCTGGGGCGCGAGGTGCTGAACCGCCTCAACGCCCGCCGCGCCGCGGATGCCGCAGACCGACGGCAGGCGCGGATCACGCTGATCACCGTGCCGGCCCTGGCCCTCGCCATGGGGCTGCTCGCCGCGATCGGGATCATCGTCACGCAGGTTCGGCATCCCCTGCACCGGCTGAAGGCCAGCATGACGGCGCTCGCCGCCAACGACCTGGGGCACGCGATTCCGTTCACGCATCGCCGTGACGAGATCGGCGAGATGGCCGGGTCGATCGCGGCCTTCCAGAGAGCCCTGATCGAAAAAAGCGCTCTCGACGCCGAGGCTCAAACTCGGCGCGACCGCGACCGTAGCCGGGCCGAGACGCTGGCGGCGGCAACGCACGACTTCGAGGTCGAGACCCGGCGTGCGGTCGCCGATCTCGCGGGTTCGGTCGAGGCGATGCAGGCGGCGGCCGATACGCTCTCGGGCAACGCCGGTGACGTGGCGGCCCGGGCGACCGTGGTGGCGGACACCTCCAGCCAGACGGCGGGCATCGTCGACAGCATCGCGAGCGCGGCCGAGGAGCTCTCGGCCTCGGCCCGCGAGATCGAGGGGCGGGTCCGGAACACCAGCGAGATCGCATCGACGGCGCTGGCCGATACGCGCGGCCTGGAGGAGACGGTCCGCTCGCTCTCCCAGGCCGCGGAGGAGATCGGCGCGGTCGTGACCCTGATCCGTGACGTCGCTGAGCAGACCAATCTGCTGGCGCTCAACGCCACCATCGAGGCCGCCCGCGCGGGCGCTGCCGGCCGCGGCTTCGCGGTGGTCGCCGCGGAGGTCAAGGCGCTCGCCGGCCAGACCGCACTCGCCACCGACCGCATCACCGGCCAAGTCGGATCGATCCAGGGCGCCGCCGACCGGACCTCCAGCGCCATCGAGACGATCGCGCAGACGATCGCCCGCATGAGCCTGATCGCATCCGAGGTCGCGGAAGCGACCGATCAACAGGGCAATGCCAGCCAGGAGATCGCGCGCGCCATCTTCAACGCGGCCGCGGACGCGCGAAAGGTGTCGGAGAGCGTCGCCGGCGTCCGGGCCGCCGCCGCCTCCAACGACGTTCAGGCCGGCCAAGTACGCGGCAGCGCCGCGCGGGTGAACACCGGCACGCACAGCCTGCAGCAGGCGATCGAGACCTACATGCTTCAGGTCCACGGCGCCTGACGCCGCGGCCCCGAGGGGCTTTCAGGACGATCCGAAAGGTTGGCTAAAACCCTCTGCCGGTCGCGGTGGCCGGCTCAAGGCCAAAAACCGCGATAGCGTAGGCCATCCGCGAGGATCGATGTCAGGTGAGAAAATGGAGGCCTCGCCCGGAATCGAACCGGGGTGCAAGGATTTGCAGTCCTCTGCGTAACCACTCCGCCACGAGGCCGTACCAACGACGCATCGGCGCCGTGCGGAGCTTGGCGGACAGCTCCGGGTGCGCGTCTCTAGCAGAGGTCGACGGCCGCAGGCAACGGCTTCGACTCGATCGAATCGCAGGATCGTTTCAACTCTGCCAAACCCGCGGCATCGGTAGGCCGCGATAGAAGGTGAGAAAGCGGGCCGTCAGGGTCCGCAGGGGACCGACGCGATGCGCGAGGGCGCGTACCACGAGATGCCCGTTCCAGGCGCTCGCCGCCGCCTCGATCCCGGATTGATTGCTGTCTGCCAAGATCGCACGCGCCTTATCGAGGCGTGCTTCGGACCCGTCGGAGACGTCGAGCAGCGTCGCGCAGGCGCAAGCGCCGCCGCCGATCGCCGGGCGGGCCAGGAGATCGCTGATCGGGCCCTCGAGCAGGAGGTTGTCGGCGTAGACGAGCCGGCCGGCCCGGCGCACGCGCCACGAATCGTGGAACAGACCGGCGGTGATCCGCTCATTCCGGGCGGCGCGACCGAAGACGACGATCTCCACGGCAAGCAGGGACGCTCCGAGGTCGAGATCGGCCTCGAAAGACCGACGGATCCTGGCCTGATCGAACAGGATCGTCTCTTGCGGCAGCCAAGCCAGCCGAGCCCCTGCCCTCAGGCCCAAGCGGTTCTCGATATGGCTCACCGGCCCGTCCGAGCGGTAGATTTTCTCGGCCGCCGTCGTGGTGAGCACGAGATCGGCCTCTGGTTCGAGGTCGAGCCTAATCGAGAAGGTATCGCCGCACGCCACACCCCCGGCCGTGTTCACGAGCACGGCTTCCAGGGCCCCTTCCCCCCGCGGGAATCGCAGGCGCGAGGGGCCCGCCTCCGACAGGTCGAGGATTCGCGTCGCCCCACCCGCGCTTGCCGGTCCGGCCCGGAGGTGGACGCGGCCGTTCGAGCGCTGGCGTGCCGGCGCCGTCCCGACAGCCCGGCCCGCATCCAGGAGAGGACTATGCATCACGTCCGCTCAGCCGGGTCGCTCGGCACCGCCTCGATCGGCACGGTCGGGCGATCGAGGATGCGGCGCCCGAACAGGCTCGCCGCCAACTCGACCAGCACCTTGGCGCTGCGGCCGCGCTCGTCGAGGAACGGGTTGAGCTCCACGATGTCCAGTGAGCGCACGAGGCCGGAATCGTGCAGCATCTCCATGATCAGGTGGGCTTCGCGGAACGTAGCGCCACCCGGAACCGTCGTGCCGACCCCTGGGGCGATGGCGGGATCGAGGAAATCGATATCGAAGCTGACGTGGAGGTGCGCGCCCTGTTCTGCGACCTGCGCGAGGATTTTTCGCAAGGGCGCGACGACGCCGAACTCGTCGATCGTGCGCATGTCGGTGACCCCAACGCGCCGGGCCGTGACCAGGGCTCGCTCGCCGGCATCGATGGACCGCAGGCCGAACAGGTGGACGTTGCTGGGGCTGAGCGCGGGCGGGGCCGGTTCGGTGAACAGGAGCGGGAAGCCCGCCTCGCCGCATAAAGCCGCGAGCGGCATACCGTGGACGTTGCCGGAGGGTGAGGTCTCCGGCGTGTTGAAGTCGGCATGGGCATCGAGCCAAAGCACGAAGAGCGGGCGGCCCCTTCGGGCGCAGTGGCGCATGACGCCGTCGATCGATCCGAGGGAGAGGCTGTGGTCGCCACCGGCTGTCAGGGGCACCGCGCCCTGATCGAGCGCGTCCTCGACCGCACGCGACAGGGCACGCGTCCAGGCGGCCACGGCGGCGAGCCCACGCCCTCCCGCCGGCCCGTCGGGGGCGATATCGCCGTGATCGGTGACCGAACAGCCGAGATCGGACAGGGCGCGGACGAGGCCGGCAGTGCGTAGAGCCGCCGGTCCCATCAGTGCGCCAGCCTCGCTGGTCCCAACCTCGATCGGCGCGCCGATCAGCGCAATGCGGTCCCCGCCGGAGCTGGCCTCGCTCGTCATCCCATCTCCTTCAGGTCTCTGCACCCCTTCGCTCTAGCAGGCGTCGGGCCGCTCTTCGATGACGCATCGCGGGTGCGACGGCGAAGCGGTCGGACATGGGGCTGGTCCAAAACGGGGTGTGCCTGCGTTCGAGAACAGTATTAGGGCCGCGCGAAGCGGCACATTCAATATTTCATCGGTGACCTTGTGTTCCACACGAGTAAAAATGTGATCGGCACTATCCTTCGCCGTACTGGCCCGCCGCTGTGGAACTGTAATGCCGCCGGAAAACCACGAAGAGTTATCTCCGTCACGGAAAATTAGAAATTTGATGCGATATCAGGGGGAATCGTGTCCAAATGAGATCTTTAACGAACATGACGTGGTTATCTCGGCTCAGCGTCCGTCTTCCCGCGATGATCATCGGCTTGGCATTGCTCAGCGCGACCGTCATGGGGGGCTTCAGCTGGTATACGGCACGGTCAGGACTGATTGGTGCAGCCCAAGAGCGTCTGCAACTCGCGGCGGCAGCTCGCCGGGACGGCATCGAACTCCTGGCGGATCGGATGCAGGCGGACCTGCTGGCTGTCGCGGCCCATCCCCAGATCGTGTCCAACTTCCCGGACCTGATCGAAACCCTCGATCTCGCGAAGCCGGACACCGCCGCGCTCGTCGAGGCGTTCCGGGCGCCGCAGACGGTCGACGCACGGGTCGCGCTCGACGGCAGCGGCATGCCCGCGATGTACGCACGTCGGCACGTCAAGGTGCAGGAGGTGGCGCGCAAGCTCGTTGCTCAGCCGGGTTACGCGGATCTGATCTTCGTCGATGAGGGCGGCCGGGTCGTCTACACGGCCACGAAGGGTGGCGATTTCGCCAAGTCGATCGCGGATCCCGATCTGGCCGGAACCGGCCTCGCGCGCCTCGTCGCGCGGCTCAAGGCGGCCGAACCGGGCACGGTCCTGTTCGAGGATTTCGGCGCCTACCCGGTGGACGGTGTTCCGGCCGCTTTCATCGGGCGCACCATGACCAAGCGCGCCAATGTCGCCATGGGGACCGCACAGGCGGCGGAGCCGATCGGCGCCATCGTCATGCGTGTTACCCCGGTTCTGTTCGACCAGACGCTCGCCAAGCGCGACGGGCTCGGCGAGACGGGGCAGATCTTCGCGGCCGGCGCCGATGGCCGCCTGCGCAGCAATCCGCCGCTGAACCCAGCGCTGAAGGCCGGCGGCAGCCTCGCGCAGCTCGGCCTCGCCGCCGATCGCGTGAAGGCCGGCGGCACCCTCGCCTTCACGGCCGCGGATGGATCTCATCTTGCGGCGGCTTCGTCGCTCACCGTGCTGGGCGCCCCCTGGACGGTGGTGGCGGAGCAGTCGGAGGCCGAAGCGACCGCGGCTGTTCGCGCCCTCTCGTTCACCCTGGTCGTGATCGGCCTCTGCATCCTAGCGGCGACGGCCGTACTGGGGCTCCTGCTGGCCCGTTCGATCGTGGCGCCGCTCGGTGCCCTGACCCGTGCGCTGAAGGCGCTCGCCGACCGTCAGGCGCTCGACGATGTGCCCGGTAGCAAGCGGCGGGACGAGATCGGCGACATCGCCCGCGCTGTCGTGACGATCCACGAGATGTCGTTGGAGGATGCCGCACAGCAATTGCAGACCCGCGAGGCCGGGCGCCTGCGGGAGGAGCAGAACCGGCGGGCCATGCTGCAGGACCTTGCCGACGGGTTCGAACAGTCGGTCGGCGGGATCGCCGGTGACCTGACCGAGGCCGTGTCGGCGCTTCAGGATGCATCCGGTGCCATGCGCGTGGCGGTTGCCGGCACCTCCGAACGTTCGACCAGCGTCGCCGCTGCGGCGCGGCAGACGTCCGACAATGTGGATTCCGTCGCGGCCGCGGCCGAGGAACTCGGGGCCACGGTGCGGGAGATCGGCCGTCAGGTCGAGCAGGCCACCGGCCTGTCGGCCGCGGCCGTCGGCGAGGCCCGGCGCGCCGAGCAGACCATGACCGATCTCGCCACGGCGGCAACACGAATCGGCGATGTCGTCGGGATCGTCTCGACCATCGCCGGTCAGACCAATCTGCTGGCGCTCAACGCCACGATCGAGGCGGCCCGGGCCGGTGAAGCGGGACGCGGCTTCGCGGTGGTTGCCGCCGAGGTCAAGGAACTCGCCACCCAAACCAGCCGCGCCACCGACGAGATCGGCCGGCAGGTCGCCGCGATCCAGACCGTCACCGGAGATGCCGTCTCGGCCATCCGCGGGGTCGCATCGCAGATCGAGGCCATGAACGAAGTGTCGACCGGCATCGCCGCCGCCGTGGACCAGCAGGGCGTCACCACCCAGGATATCGTCCGCAGCATGAGTCAGGCCTCGGCTGGAACCGGCATGATGACGACCGACATCGCCGAGGTCGCCCGGGTTGCCGACGGTGCCGGCCACGCTGCCGGATCGGTGGCACGGGCGTCGGACACGCTGGCGGCGCGGGCGGAGCAACTGCGTGCCCAGGTCACCCAGTTCCTGGGCCACATCCGGGCAGCCTGAAAGCAATCGGAATCGCGGTCCGTTAAATGCGCGACAGGCCCCCTCTCCCGTGCGGAGAGAGGGCCTGCGCTCGACCCTGAACCTGTGCCGCCTGACCCAAAATGTGACACCGGTAAGCCCGTGCTGAAGGGTGCTAGAGGGAGCGATAAAAACTCTTAGGATCGAGCACGCCGGCACCGCGCCACACGCGGACGGATCTGATCGCTCGCTTCGCTTCCTGCGCACGCAGAGTTCGCTTCCACGGGGGCGGCGACCCGCGCCGCATTCGGCGCAGCCGGCGTAGCAGCAAACCTCTACGCCGCCTCGGCCGGGACTGGCGCCGGCTTCCGCTCCGCCTGCCCGGCGAAAACCTGTGCCGCGAGCGGCAGTTCGATCGTGGCCGCGAGACCGCCCGCGCGACCGTTTTCGAGGATCAGCCGGCCGTCATGCGCCTCCACGATGGCCTGCACGATCGACAGGCCAAGGCCAAAGCCGCGCGCCTCGTTGAGATTGCGGGCCCGGTCGCCGCGGACGAAGGGCTGCAGCATCGCCTCGCGCTCCGCCTCCGGGATGCCGGGACCGGCATCGCGCACGCAGACCCGGACCCCACGTTCCGAAGCCTCCATGTGGACCTCCGCCCGGCTGCCGTATTTCACGGCATTGTCGACGAGATTCGTCACCGCCCGCTGTAATTCCTCGGGTCGGCCGCGCACGAGGACGTGGCGGCTGCGACCGACGCTCACGGGCGCGCCGATATCCGAGAAGTCGTCGCACACCGTCTGCACCACGGATGCGAGATCGACGAGGGTGAAACTACTCGCGTCGCGGACCTGACCGTCGCGCACGAAGGACAGGGCGGCCTCCACGAGCCCGTTCATCTGGTCGAGATCGCGCAGGGTGGCGGCCCGGGCGTTGTCGTCTTCGATGAATTCCGCGCGCAGGCGCAGGCGGGTGATCGGCGTGCGCAGGTCATGGCTGATCGCGGCAAGCATCTGCGTGCGGTCGTCGATCAGGCGGCGTACGCGCGATCGCATCCGGTCGAGCGCCCGCGAGACCGCGAGCACTTCGCGTGGCCCCGCTTCCGGCAGGGCGACGTGGTCGTCCCGGGCTCCGAACGCCTCCGCGGCGCCCGCGAGCCGCTTCAGCGGTGCGGTCAGCGCGCGGGTCGCCCAGACGCAGAGCAGCGCCAGCGTCAGCGCGAGGAACACCACGGTGAAGATCAGGGCGCCCTGCCTGGGGGGGCGGAGCGGATCGTTCGGTAGCGTCGCCTGAAGTGTCGCGCCATTGGCCGTCACGATTCCGATATGGAGGCGTTTGGCGGAGCGCTCCTGCTCCGAATCGTCGGCGGATAGGTCGATGATCGTCACCGGGCGCCCGGCGCCGTTCCGAAGCCGGCGGATGACGGGAAGATCCCGGACTGGCTCGGCTCCGGGCGGAGCCTTGCCGTCCCAGGCTTCGACCTGGATCAGCGGCAGGCTGCGCCCGCTGGCCAAGAGCGCCGGCCGGGCCGCCGGATCGACGGAATCGAGCAGCCGCGACAGCATGCCGAGGCGGCTTGCCGCGACCCCGGGCAACGCGTCGGGGTTCTGCGGTTCGTGCAGCAGCAGGAACGCGGTGGTGGCGACCATATGGGCCACCGCGATTCCCGCCACCACGAGGAGCGCGATCTGGCCCGCGATGGTCGTCGGCCGCAGTCGGGCGCGCAGCCGCCGCAGCACGCTCATGAGCGCGTGACCTCCGGCGTGAAAAGGTAGCCCCCGGAACGGATCGTCCGGATGAATTCTGGGTTACGGGTATCGCGTTCGATTTTCTGGCGGATGCGCGAGATCAACACGTCGATGCTGCGCTCGAACGGGCCGGCGGCGCGCCCTTGCGTCAGATCGAGCAGCTGGTCACGCGACAGGACCCGTCCGGGCCGCAGGCACAGGGCGAGCAGCAGGTCGAACTCCGCACCCGTGATCGCGATGCGGGCGCCCTCGGGCGAGAGCACCTGCCGCAGGGAGACGTCGAGCGTCCAGCCCGAGAAATGCAGACGTCGGCGATCGTCCGTATCGGGCGCCTCGGCGGCGACCCGGCGCAGGATCGCGCGGACGCGGGCGAGGAGTTCGCGCGGATTGAACGGCTTGGCGAGATAATCGTCGGCGCCGAGTTCCAGGCCGAGAATCCGGTCCACATCCTCCGACTTCGCGGTCAGGATCAGGATCGGGATCTGCGAGGATTCGCGCAAGCGGCGGCACAGGCTCAAGCCGTCCTCGCCCGGCAACATCAGGTCCAGCACGATCAGATCGATGCGTGACTCCGCGAGCGCCCGGTCCATGTCGGTCCCGTCACCGGCAAGCGTGACCCGGCAATCGTTCCCGCGCAGGTAGCGTGCGATCAGGCTGGAAATCTCCCGATCGTCCTCGACAACGAGGATATGGGGGGTCGCCGGTGCCGTCATCGCGACGGAGTCTGTGTGCGGTTCAGCCTGCATCATGGGCCCATCATGCCCCGAACCAGCGATTATTCGAAGATGGGTGGCGGAACCAATTTGTAAGCGCGTGTTTCTCTGGCCTGGCCGAAACGTTTCCGACAAAGCTTCGGAGACGTCTCTTCAGAATCCGATCCCGATATTCGGATGAGCCCCGACGTCCTGAGCCCGATCGCGCCCCGGTCCTGCGGCGAATCGTCGAGCCGGACTCCCAACGCTGCGGACCCCGGCTACCTCCCCGGTTCAGCGTTCGCCCAGCTTGACGGGTGAAGCCGCCAGCCGGACATCTTCGTGTCGAAGCCCATCAGCGACTACGCCCTCATCGGCGACACCCATTCCTGCGCGCTGATCGCCCGCGATGGCTCGATCGACTGGTTGTGTTGGCCGCGCCACGATTCGCCCGCCCTGTTCGTGAAGCTCCTCGACGACGAGAAAGGCGGCGCCTGCAGCGTGGCGTTCGACGGCCTCGATGGGACGGAGCGGCGCTATCTGCCCGACACCAACATCCTTGAGACGACTTTTACGACACGAACTGGGCGCGCGCGCCTGATCGACGTGATGCCGGTCAATCCCCCGAGCCCCGAGCCCGACGAAGGGCCGGACGGCGAGGGCGAAAGCCGGCTGATCCGCATGCTCACCTGCGAGACGGGCAGCGTCACGGGACTGTTCCGGGTTTGCCCGACCTTCGATTACGCGCGCCGCCCCTGCACGCCCATCGTCGAGGGTGCCTCCGTGCTGTTCGAGGCCGGCGACTGGCGCCTGCGGGTCAACGCGCATCCGCAGCCCGCGGTGGTCGAGGGACGCGCCGAGATCCGGTTCACCCTGGCCGCTGGCGAGACCGCGTATCTGGTCCTCACCCACGGAGAGGACCAGCAGGATGCCTCGATCGACGACTTCGAAGGCGCGCAGCGCCGCCTGAAGAGCACCGTCGAGTACTGGCATCGCTGGTGCGCCCGCAGCACCTATCGCGGGGCCTATCGGGAGGCCGTGATGCGCTCGGCCCTCTGCCTGAAGCTGCTGACGTATTCGCCCTCCGGCGGCATCCTGGCCGCCGCGACCGCTGGTCTGCCCGAGGCCGTGCCGGGCAACCGCAACTACGACTACCGCTTCACCTGGATGCGCGATGCCTCCTTCACGGTGACGGCTTTCGTGATGCTTGGCTACGTGCGCGAGGCCTCCGAATTCCTCCGCTTCCTGCGTGAGCGGGATGGCTCCTACGGCCGCGACACGCGCCTGATGTACGGCATTGCCGACGGCATGCCGCCCGAGGAGGAACTCAGTCATCTCGCCGGTTGGAGCGGCGTGCGGCCCGTGGTCATCGGCAATCTCGCCGAGGGTCAGGACCAGCACGACATCTACGGCGAATTGCTGCGGGCCCTGTGCATCTTCCTCGAAGCGGTCGACTACGACCCGCCCGAGAAGGTCAACGACCGCCTGCCGGAGGTGCTTGACAACCTGACGGCGCGGGCGATCCGCCACCGGCACGATCCGGACAGCGGGATCTGGGAGTTGCGGACGGGGCCGCGCCATCAGGTCCACACCAAGGCGATGATCTGGGTGGCGCTGACCGACGCGGCCCGGATTGCCCGGAACATCAAGGGCATCCCGGAGGCGAAGATCGCTGAGTGGGAGCGCATCGCCGCCGAGGTCCGGGCTGAGTATCTGGACCGGGGCTGGAGCGAGGAGAAGCAGGCCTATGTCGGCGCCTACGATTCGCATCACCTCGACGCGGCGGTGCTGCGTGTCGTCCTGTTCGGAGCCCTCGATCCGCGGGATCCGCGCACGCGTGCGACCCTGGCCGCAGTGGAGCGGGAACTCGGCGCTGGCGACCTGATCTACCGCTATCGCATGGAGGACGGGCTCGAAGGCGATGAGGGCACCTTCACGGCCTGCGCGTTCTGGCGCGTCGGCTGCCTCGCCCTCGACGGCCGCACCGCTGAGGCCAAAGCCGCTTTCGAGCGGCTGATCGCCCGGGGCAACGATCTCGGGCTGTTCGCCGAGGAGATCGATCCGGCGACCGGCGCGCAGCGCGGGAACACGCCGCAGGGGTTTTCGCACATGGCGCTGATCAACGCAGCGCTGCGCCTTGAGGACACCATCGCCCGCTACGGCCTCGCGGACGCGGCCGATGCGCAGGCGCGGCGGGCGGCCGAGTGAGAAGCGCCGGCTGAAAAAGGGCCGCCCTCTTTAGACCGCCGTTAGGCAGCGATCCGGGCTGCCTTATCGGACTCACCCACTACGAATGCGGGCGGCACGGAAATGCGGCTCGCGCGGAACTGGTCGAGCAGGCTGTCTTCCAGGCCGTTCAACACGGCTTCCGTTGCCGCCTCGGCTTTCGGATCCGCAACCGGCGCCTCGGTGCGGTACCACGCGAGGATCTGGTCCGGCAGCGCGTCCAGGATCGCCCCGACTGGGTTGTTGGGTTCTGCGGCCGACGGGATCGCCACGCTGGCAATCGCGGCTTCGGAAACGATGATCGGCGTGGCCTCGGACGCCACGGCGAAGGCGGTCCGGCGCTGATCCTCCAGGGCGGCGCGCCAAGTCGCGTCCAGCGCCTCGGCCTCGCGGCGCGTGGTTTCCCGCGCGACGGCCTCCGCCGCGATGGCACGGGCGGCTTCCCGGGCCTCGTCGCGGGCGGCCTCGGCCTCGTAGCGATTGAGGAGCACGAGGACCGGTTGCATCTCGGCACCTGGCAGGCTGCCGCAGGCATCGATCGCGCAGGCGATGATCCGCTGCGACAGGCCGGTGCCGCGGACGGGCATCGCGTGCCGGGCGACATCCTGCCAAGCGGACAGGGCGGCCTGCATCGCCGGCAGCAGCGCGTCGGGGAGACCGGCCCGCCGGTGCAGGTCGGCGAAGCTCCGCGGATCGCGCATGGCCCGGGCCACGCCGGCATGGTCCTGGCCGGACAGGTCGGCGAGGGCGGCGAGGGCGAACTCGGTCCGCCCGGACAGCACGGCGCGCAGGATCAGTCCGGCGGTCAGTTGGTGGCTTGATCGCAGATGAGTGACCAAACGGGCGATGCCGGCGGCGCCGCTGTCTTCGCAGACTTCGAGGGCGACGCGCTCGCCGACCTCGCGGCGCAGCCGCTCGCAGCGCTCACCTCCGAGCCAGCCCCGGTCGATCACGAAGCCGGAGAGCGCCTGCGCCACCGCGAGGCCGAGCGCGTGGCGCACCTCCGGCGGGAGGTCGGCCCGGCCCAGCAGGGCCTCGCGCAGATCGGCCTCCGCACCCCGGCGCTCGATCATGCGCAGCATCCGGCCCGCGGTGATCTTGGCCGTCGGGTTGCGGACGAGCGCGACCAGGGTCTCGAGTTCGCCGATCTCGGCCAGCGCCCCGGAGACCGCGTGCGAGAGATGATGGCGGGCGGCGATCACGGCGCGCGTCGTCTCGTCGCCGAGGGCGGCCGCGTCCACGAGGTCGGCGTCCGTCAGGACCGGCGATCGCGCCAGGATCAAGCGCGCCACCTCGGGCACGTCGCAGGAGAGCGCGACCACCAGCGGACGCGGCGTCCGCGCCGAGGCCGCACAGGTCTCCGCAAGGGCGCGCCGAACCACCGGCGAGGGATCGTCCAGCAGGGTCAGCAGGGCGGTCTTGGCTTCCCAGGCCTCGTCCGCGGCGAGGTCGCCGTAGAGATAGGCCCGCGCCAGGACCGCGGCCGCCTCGGCGCGTCGGGACGCAGAGGCATTCTGCGTCCGGGTCAGGAACTCGCGGATGATCATGGACCCCTCCGGGGTGCGAACAGGCTGTTCCTGACGGTGGCCGTGGAACCCGCCGCGGCGAGCTCAGCCGGGCGCCGCGGCGGCAGGGGCGGGTTGGCCAGTGCGCTGCCGGGCGGCGGCGCAGCGGGCGCGGCGAGCGCACCGGTCACGTCCGGATCCGGCTTCGGCGCCCCCGTGAACGGATCGGAACCGGTCCGCGGGAAGTAGGTCGGCGCAGCGTAGGCAGCCGGCTGCGCCTGGCTGCGCGCCTGCAGGTTCCGCGCGGCAGCATCTGAAGCGGTCACGCGCGGATCCGTCTGGAACAGGCTGCGCAGATCGCTGGTGCCGCCGAAGGCCGTCGCGGCGCTCGCATAGGCCGAGACTGCCTGCGGTACCGCCGCCTCTCCCTGGCGCAGGCTCGTGAGGTCGGTGGCCGCAGTGCCTTGGGCGGCAGCGCCCTGGGCGGCCGCCGCGAGGCTGGCATACAGTTCTGCGGCGCTCCGCGCGCGGCCCGTGCGATCGTAGAACAAGGCCCGGTTGGCGGAAGCGGCTTCCGGTAGGTCGAGGGCGGCGGCGCGGGCGGGGAAGGCGCGCGCGGTCGCAATCAGCGCGGCCGCGCCCTTGGCGCCGAGCACATGCGCCACGTAGAGATCACCCGCGGTCGGTTCGCGGCCGAGCGCTCCCGAAAGCGCATCGGCGTTCTGCTGCGTCAGGGCACCGGCGAGCGTCGCCGAGACTTTCGGATCCCGGCGCAGGTCGAGGATGGCCTGCCTCTGCCCGGCATCCGCCACCGCGTAGCTGCCGTCCGCCTGCCGGGTGATGGCGTCGGCCTCGGCCTGAAGCCCGAGCCGCGGCCCGGCATTCTTCATGACGCCGAGCCACGTCTGCTCGATGAACTGGAACAGCCCCGTGGCCGACGAGGTCCCGGCCTTGGCGGCGGGATCGAGGGCGGATTCCCGCCGGGCCGTCGCGAGCAGGTAGTCGAACCCGACGCCGCTCGCCATCGCGCCATCGCGGATCGCCTGGACCACCGGTCCGGAGACGGCCGTGCCCGGCATCGCCCGTGCCGGGGGCGGCGGGCTGTCAGGTGGGCTGGATGGCGTGGTGAACAGGAACATCCGGTCGCGCACGGGGGCTGAAGACCCCCGGAATCTGCGCTCGCCATGGTAAACAAGTTCTCAATCGGATCACGAAGACCCGGTCCGTTTTCAGGACGGTGAGAACTCGCCCGCGCCCTTCGGCCGGCGCATCTGGAAGCGCGTGTCCTGCGTCACTTGGAAATAATCGAAGTATCCACCACGCATGATCGGGTGCATCGCCCCGGTATCGACCATCCCGTCCTTCACATAAGCCTCGTCGACGTAGATCGAAACCACCTGGCCGATGACGAGAAAGTTCTCGGCCTCGGTGCCGTCGAGCGGGGTCAGTGGTACGGTCTGCAGCCACCGGCATTCGAGGGCCGCCGGCGAGGCCGCGACCCGCGGCGGACGCACCTTCTGCGAGGGCGCGGTGGCGAGCCCGGCGAAGGCGAACTCGCTCTCGCCGCGTGGCAGCGGCGCCGAGGAATCGTTCATCCCGTCACGCAGGTCCCAGGTAGCAAGGCTGCACACGAACTCCGCGCCCTCCTCCGCGAAGGTCATCGCGTCCTTCCGGCCCGAGGACGAGAAGGCGACCATGTTGTCGGCCACCGCGTTGAAGAACGAGTAGGGCGCGAGGTTCAGTTTGCCGTCGCGGCTCATGGAACTGATCCAGCCGATCGGACGCGGCGCCACGATCGCCTTAAGCGGATTGTGCGGAAGCGCGCGCGCCTCGCGGGGAACGTCGAGATCGTAATGCACGGGGGACCTCCGAAGCGCTGACCGGCGGGGCCCGGGCAGCGGCGTAGACTGGTCCATAACGCATCGGAGCGGGCGGAAGACGCCCCCTTAGACAGATTCCGGAGCCGATGCCCGACGATGAGGGGCCCGAGCGCGCTTCGCTGCGCGCGCGATGACGGTTGAGAGCGGACAGGCCGACTGCCCGACCGGCCCCTCAGAGATACGTCACGATCTCGTCGAGCGCCGGCCGCGGCCGGTCGGAGGGGACTTCGCGGGCGCGGCCGATATGGACGAAACCCGCCAGCTTCTCCGAGGGCGCCAGACCCAGGGCATCCAGGACGCGGCGGTCGTAGGCGAACCATTCCGTCAGCCAGGATGTCGCGAACCCGGCCGCGTTCGCGGCGATCACGAGGTTCATGGTGGCGGCGCCGACGGAGAGCACCTGCTCCCATTCGGGAATCTTCACGTGCGGACCCGCCCGCGACACCACCGCGACCGCGACGGGGGCATGCGTCAGGCGGGCGCGCTCCTGCGCGAGGCGTTCCGGCGTCGCGTCCGGATTGTCCGCCGCGAAGGTCGCCGCGATGGTCTCGCCGACCCGGTCCCGCGCTGCCCCTGCGATGACGATGAAGCGCCAGGGTGCGAGCTTGCCGTGGTCCGGCACGCGGGACGCCGCCGTCAGGATCGTTTCGAGCTGGGCCCGATCGGGTCCGGGCTCGTCCAGCAGCAGCGGCGGCACCGAGCGACGGGTCTTCAAGAGTTCGAGGGTGGCGGTCATGCGCGTCGTCCCAGGTTCGCGATGCCGACGGGATGTGGCATGCGCGGGTCGCGCCGGGAAGTGCGGCCTTGCCGTCGCCATGGTCCCGATGCAGAGGCGGGGGCCATCCGCCGGGCGGAGGCAAGGGATCCGATCGATGCGCACGAGGCTGGCCGCGATGGCGTTGGCGATTCTCGTCACGGGATCAGCGCTCGTGCCCGCCCGCGCCCAGCAGGATCCGCTTCAGAATCGCCTTGGCGGTCCCCTGCCCTCGCCGTCGATCACGACGCCGAATCTGCCGCCCGCCCTCCCCTCCGCCGAGCCGGACGCCCCCCTTGCCCTGTCGGCGCTGCTGTCGGGCCCCGGAATTCCGCTGCGCCAGGGGCTCGCGTGGCGGATCTACGAGGAAGCCAACGACGGTGTCCGGCCCTCGATCGTCGCCCGTTCGACCGAGGCCGAGCCGCGCTTCGTACTGGCTCCCGGCACCTACACGGCGACCGTGGCGTACGGCTTTGCCAGCGCGTCCAAGCGGATCGTGATGGCGGGCCAGCCGATCACCGAGACGCTGCGCGTCGCGGCCGGCGCGCTGAAGCTCTCGGGCGCGGTCGGCGACCAGAAGATCCCCCCCGGCGAAGTGTCGTTCTCGGTCTTCGTACCGGTCGGGACAAATTCCGAGGGGCGGCTGGTGCGCGGCGGCATCAAGACCGGCGAGTTGCTCCGGCTGCCGGAGGGCACCTACCATGTTGTGTCGATCTACGGAGAGTCGAACGCGATCCAGCGCGCGGACCTCCGCGTGGAGAACGGCAAGGTGACGGAAGCGACCCTCAACCATCGGGCCGCGACCGTGACCCTGAAGCTCGTGGCGGCGCCGGGCGCGGAGGCGTTCGCCGGCACCGCGTTCTCGGTGCTCACGCCCGGCGGCGACACGATTCGGGAAGCCATCGGGGCCTTCCCGCAGGTGACGCTCGCGGAGGGCGACTACGTGCTGATCGCCCGTCACGACGGGCAGGTCTATACCCGCGAGTTCAAGGTCGAGAGCGGGCTCGACCGCGACATCGAGGTGGTGGCCAAGTCTGGCTGATACCTCCGGCGGCGTGCCTCATGCGAACCGCCGGGCCAGGGCCACGCAGAGCGCGACCGCCGCCGCCGCACCGATCATCGCAGGTTCGATCCGCTCGCCCAACACGAGGGCGGCGACGCCGAGCCCCAGGAACGGCTGCAGCAGCTGAAGCTGTCCGATCGCGGCGATCCCACCCCGGGCGAGCGCCCGGTACCAGAACACGAAGCCGATCAGCATGCTGAACAGCGCCACGTAGGCGAGCCCTGCCCAGGCCGGCATGGGGATGGACGCGAACGCGCTCGGGCTCAGGATCAGCGCCAGCGGCAGGCTCACCGGCAGCGACAGCACCGTGGCCCAGGCGATCACCTGCCAGCCACCGAGTCGTCGCGCCAGGACGCCGCCCTCGGCATAACCCAGGCCGCAGACCAGGACCGCAGCGAACATCAGGGCATCGCCGAGTCCGGGCGGACTCTCGAGGCCGCGCGCGGCGAAGCCGACGGTGATCAGAGCCCCGCAGATCGAGAGCAGCCAGAACGTGGGAGACGGCCGCTCACCGGAGCGAAGGGCTCCGAACAAGGCCGTGGCGAGCGGTAGCAGACCGACGAAAACCGTGCCGTGCGCCGCGCTCACGGTCCGCAGAGCCAGGGCCGTGAGCACAGGGAAGCCCACCACCACGCCGGCCGCCACGATCATCAGTGCGGGGATGTCCCGCCCGCGGGGACGCTTTTCCCGGAAGGCCGCGAGGGCCATCGCGCCGGCGAGGCCGGCCAGGGCTGCCCGGGCGGCGCTGAGGAACAGCGCATCCATGCCGGTGAGCGCGAGGCGTGTCGCCACCAGCGATGCGCTGAAGATGGAGACGCCGATGAGTCCATCGATCCATGCGCCCGCAGCGCCGTGCTGCGCCGCCGTCATTTGAACCGCCCGTCCCGTCACCCGTCCCTCCCGCTCGCCCCTTCGCAGCGGGGTGGCATCGCCGAACCCATCCGGCCAGGGACGATGCCGCGTCGTGCGGTCGATCTGTCCTGGTCTGCAAGCAGTACGGTTCACAGCCACCGCGCGAAACCGAGCTATCGAGGCCGCGTGCGCATCGGCGACGGTCGCCGATCGTTCCATGTTTTCGAGATTAACATTTCTGGGATGCGCCGGAACGATACCGGGCGCTGCGGCTTACCAGCGACCCATTTGGGCTTCTGGAGATACCGATGCGCCGCTTCGTCCTCGCCACCCTCGCCGTTGCAGCTTTGGCCGGCCCGGCCCTCGCCGCCAATGAGGCGCCCAAGACCGTCGCCCCGAAGTTTGAGTCGGTCCCGCAGGACGCGGTTCTGAGCTACAACCTGATCGGTCTCAACATCACTGACGCGCAGAACAGCACGGTCGGCGAGATCAAGGACCTCGTGATCGATCACGACAAGCTCACCGGCTACATCGTCTCGGTCGGCGGCTTCCTCGGGATGGGCGAGCACTACGTCGCGGTCTCGCCGTCGTCGATCGCCCTCGGCTACGATGCCGACGCCAAGAAGTGGAAGGCAATCATCGGCGCCACCAAGGAGCAGCTCAAGGCTGCGCCCGAGTTCAAGTACGACGGCAAGTTCAAGCGCTGATCGTCTGAATGCGTCCCCGCCCGAAGACTGGGCGGGGACGGTCCGGCACCGCTAGGTGGCGCGGCGACGGAAACCGCCGGCCGCCCCACTCAACCGTGCCGCTCAGATGTGGCCGTCGAGCGCTTCGCGCGCCAAGCGCGAGACCAGCGCTTCCCGCCGCGCCTGACGGAGGATGATGCGCGCTGCAGCCCGCGCGTTGGACGCGCGGAGTTCGGCCTGTGGCCCACCCTCCCGGAGGGCACGCGACGCCAGGGCACGAAACCATTTTATATTGGCCAGAGCGGCGGCACGGCGGCTGATCGGACCACCGACATCAAGCGGCTTCTCGAGTGCAACGGACGCCATTGGCTCAATCCTGGACTGCGAACCACCGCTTGTCCGATTTCAAGACAAGAAATGGCAGTGCATGGTCACTTGGGCAATAGTGATGCCGCCAATAACTTTATGACGAAACAGAAATTTTCGGCATCCTCGAAACGTGGTAGGCCCGTATTGAGCCGACTGCTTAAGTGACGCGACCGGGTCGCGGCGCGGGAACGCGGTAGCGCGGCTGTGAGTCTCCGTCTTGGAGCGGACAGATGGTTCGCGCTGCCGGACGACTTTGGCGGGGAGGCCCGTGTCGACGATCTTCGATGCTCACACCTTCGCTCTCACCGCGCATGCGGGCCAACTCGACAAGGGTGGCGAACCCTGCATGCGGCACTTGGAGCGCGTCGCAAACGCTGCCCTCGCTCGAGCCGGCCACGCCCGCCTCGTCGACGGATTGGACCTCGATCCGATGCAGTTTATGCAGGCCGCGTTGCTTCACGATGTGCTGGAGGATACCCCGCGTACCGCCTCGGACCTGCGCGTGGCCGGTTTCGCACCTGCGATCATCCGGACCGTGACGCTGCTCACGAAGCCCGCAACACGAATCGCCTATTCGGACCGGATCACCACGCTGATCGAGGCTGACGATCTGGCCGCGATCCTCGTGAAGATGTCCGACACGGAGGACAACCTCGTCCCCGCCCGAATCCCGCCTTCCGCATCCTTCCTGCGGGAGCGTTACGCCACGGCGTTCGAGCGGCTCAGGGAAGCCGCAGCCGCGAAGGGCTATACGGGCCGCTGACGTTGCCCCGATCCGGGACGGCCCGTCCCGAACGTCTGCGCGTGGGCCCAGGAACAGCCACGCCAAAGCGGGGTTCCCCGGAGAACCGGTGCCGATCTGCCTGCGGCTGCCGGCCCAAAAAGGGAGACACGCCATGAAGCTTACGACCCTTGTTCTCGCCGGCCTCGTCGTCGCCGCTACGCCCGCCCTGGCAGCCGAGAGCGCTGGCGGAACGAGCCGCTCCGGCACGGCCAACAGCACCGGCCCCAACGATGCCGGTTCGGGATCGACCCCGGGCGCGAACGGCAGCGGGCCATCCACCGGGTCGATGAGCCGTTCCGGGACAACCAACAGCACGGGCGCCAACGACGCCGGCTCCGGATCGAAGCCGGGTCCCTCGGGCCGCTGAGGCCCACGGAACCAGCACCTGCGGAACGCTCTGCCCGAGTGACTCGGGCGGAGTCGAGGACCACGCGGTGCCCGCCGCTCCGCAGCCGTAACATTCGTGACCTTTGGGATTGTCGGAGCCGCCGGCCGGACCGTGACTGAAGGGTCAGGCCGACGCCACCAGAGCCGCACCCGTCATAGCTCCGGCCCTTCGCGCCACCTGGGCGACCGGTACGGAGGGGGGCTGAAGGTCGGAGGTTCGACCTTCTCGATGCACTTCTAGGGAGGATCCATGCTGATGTTGAAACGGGTCGCATGCCTCGGGCTTCTGATTTGCGGGCTGGCAGCCTGCGACGACAAGCAGGCGCAGAACAACGCGCCGACGAAGCCGGATTCCCAAAAGCTGGAGCCGCAAACCGATCAATCCGCCCCGAGCAACCAGAAGCAGTAGCCGGCCGCCGGCCTGTTTCCGCGGTTGCTGTCCCTGCGTCGGTTGTCAGTGCCCTGTCGGGCCTGGTTCGGATGGGGCATCGCCGTTCTGGGCGATGATCATCGGGGTGGCGGCTGTGAAGCCTGCGGCTGCCGCCGTGATCAGGTCATCGAGTGCGTCGATGACGTGGAGCGTGCGATCGACTGCCCAGTGCAGGATCCCGTCCATGGCTCGTCTCTACCGTTGGAGCGCGCCGCCGCGGGAACGGCGGCGCCTCAGGTTTCGTGTGTCATGCGGCTTGCAGTCGCCGTGATCAGACGAAGTGCAGCGGCAGGGCCCGGTCGAGCATCTCGGCATAGGTGCCGGCCAGGACTGCAACGGTCGCGGCGGCGGCGGCAGCGGCGACGGTGAGGCGGGTGATGACGGTCATTGTCTATCTCCATCGGGTGCGCGGTTGTGTTCGCGGCGTGTCTCCGATGTAAGCTCAAGCTTTCAGGGTTGACGTGCTCCGGCACACGATCGAGGGACGAGAATCCAGCCCGTCGGCTTCGTCTCGGGTGATGAGCAGCGCCATCCGATCAGCCCCGCGAGGGCATGCGGTGGTCTATCGACACCTCTGCCGGGCTTAGCAATCGCCGCAGATCGGCTTGGCCGTCCGCTGTCCCGCACGTTCAAGGCGATCCATGGTCGAATCCCGGCCCCGGATCGGCGTCGGCACACCACGTCGATCGTCATTCCCGGCCGGCGGCATGCTGGCCATGCCGTTGAGCCCAGCTGCATCGCGTGAACCCGAGCGGCCGGCATTCCGCGTATCGACAATGGCTGATCGGCCAATCGGGCCGGCGCGCAGGGGGGCCCACGCAGCCCTGTCGCGGGCGGACTTATCGAGCTGCGCTGCGGGATCGACGCCGCCACCGGCTCCGAGGCCGGGTCTCAGAAGCCGGCCGGGCTCATAGCTCGGCGGCAGGGCGCTGTTGGAGATCGCGAGCGGCTCGATAGCAGCGGCGTGGGGCCCTGTTGCAGACGGACCCACGCAGGCACCGAGGGCCGGTGCACAGCAGAGCAGGGTGGCGATCCGCAGAGCGACGATGGTGGGCTCCTCAAGGTTCGGGGGCCGACCCCGCCGAGATGATAAAGCACCAAGCCGCAGGGCTGAGCCCATCCCGGCTGTCAATCTGACAGACCGGCGAAATCATTTCGTCATGCGGAGGGAATGGTGGGCGCACTAGGGTTCGAACCTAGGACCCGCTGATTAAGAGTCAGCTGCTCTACCAACTGAGCTATGCGCCCGATCGCATTTGCGATCCACCCCGGCGGCCACCAAGTCCGCTGGGGTGGCGGGCTGATACCAACGCGGCCGGGGGCTGTCCACCCCCAGCCGCTCTTTTTCTCATTCCGCCGCTGCATGCTGTGCATGCACGCGCACCGCGTGGGCCGACAGCTTGTTCAGCGCGGAGAGATACGCCTTCGCCGAGGCGACCAGCGTGTCCGGGTCGGCGCCGCGGGCCGTGACGCTGCGCTCGCCATCCCGCAGGCGCACCGAGACCTCGGCCTGCGCGTCCGTCCCGCCCGTCACCGCGTGGACTTGATAGAGCTCCAGCTGCGCCTGATGCGGCACCAGCGCCGAGATCGCGTTGAACACCGCATCCACCGGACCGTTGCCGTCCGCTTCCTCTATTCGCGTGCCGGTCTCGTCGGCGATGCGGAGCGTCGCCCGCTGGGGGCCCCGGGTGCCGGCGATCACCGACAGGGAGACCAGCCGGATCCGGTCGTGGGCCGTGGCGAGATTCTCATCCACCAGCGCCGCGATATCCTCGTCGTAGACATGCTTCTTCCGGTCGGCGAGCGCCTTGAACCGCTCGAACGCGTCCTGGAACTGGTTGTCGGACAGGTGCAGGCCGAGATCCTCCAGCTTCGAGCGGAACGCCGCCCGGCCGGAATGCTTGCCCATCACCAACGAGGTCTTGCTCAAGCCGACAGAGGCCGGGGTCATGATCTCGTAGGTCTCGGAGTTCTTGAGCATGCCGTCCTGGTGGATGCCACTCTCATGCGCGAAGGCATTGCGGCCGACGATCGCCTTGTTGAACTGCACGGGGAAGTTGGTGGCGTGGCTCACGAGCTTCGACGCGCGGGTCAGCATGGTCGACTCGACACCGGTCTCGTAGGGCAGCACGTCCGAGCGGGTGCGCAGCGCCATCACGATCTCCTCGAGCGCCGCGTTGCCGGCCCGCTCGCCGATGCCGTTGATCGTGCACTCGACCTGCCGGGCGCCGCCTTCGATGCCGGCCAGCGAGTTGGCGATCGCGAGGCCCAAGTCGTTATGGCAATGGACCGAGAACACGGCCTTGTCGGCGTTCGGCACGCGCTCGCGCACATTGGCGAACATGTCGCGATACTCGCCGGGCGTGGCGTAGCCCACCGTGTCGGGCAGGTTGATCGTCGTGGCACCGGCCTTGATGGCGGCCTCGACGCAGCGGCACAGGTAATCGAGCGGCGTGCGGGTCGCGTCCATGGCCGACCATTCCACGTCCTCGACGAGGTCGCGGGCCTGGGCCACCGTCTTGAGGATGATCTCGACCACCTCGTCCTGGCTCTTGCGCATCTGGTGCGCAAGGTGAATCGGCGAGGTCGACACGAAGGTGTGGATCCGCGCGCGCTGGGCGTGCCGCACCGCCTCGCCGGCCCGGGCGATATCGGCGGGAATCGCGCGGGCGAGGCCCGCGATGGTGGCGCGCTTGGTGCGCTTCGCGATCTCCGACACCGCTTCGAAATCGCCGATCGAGGCGATTGGGAAGCCCGCCTCGATGATGTCGACACCCATGGTGTCGAGGAGTTCGGCCACCGCCAACTTCTCGTCGAACGTCATGGTGGCGCCGGGGCATTGCTCGCCGTCGCGCAACGTGGTGTCGAAGATGAGGATCCGGTCGCGGGCGGTGGTGCTGGTCGCGGAGGTCGTCGAAGTCATGGTCTTACCCTGTCGCGGGCCGCCCGGCATGTGGCGCGGCGCGGCGTGATGCCCAGGCGGGCGGGTTCGCGAATGTGAGACAATCCCCTGAAGGCCCAGGCGCGCGCGCCCGGACGGCCCTCAGGGGCGGGTAAGCGGAAGCGGAAGGCGAAGCCCGGCGCGGCGCGCACGGAGCCGTTGCACCGTAGCGGCGGTGCGGACGGTCTCGGTCGCTGAGCCGGCTCTGGCCAAGGCTCGTCTCTCCCGGGTGGGGCGCGGACGGCACAGGGCAGCATACGCGCGGTAAGCGACGGCGTAGCGCTTGGATGCCCGAAACACAAGGGCTGCGCCGGCAACGAGGGTGCGGACGCCTTGCCAATCGCTGTCCCGCCTCGATAAAGCCCCGCCAGCACGTCGAGACAGAATCCGCGAGACCGCCATGGCCAGCTACAAGCTCCTGCTCCTCCCCGGCGATGGGATCGGCCCGGAGGTGGCGGGCGGCATGCAGGTCGTGCTGGACGCGCTGAAGGAGACCGGGCTCGCCACCTTCGAGACCGAGACCGACCTCGTGGGCGGCTGTGCGCTCGACGCCCACGGCCTCCCGATCTCGGACGCGACGATGGCGCGCGCCAAGGCCGCAGACGCGATCCTGCTCGGCGCAGTCGGCGGACCGAAATGGGCGGGCGTTTCGTACGAGAACCGTCCCGAAGCCGGCCTTCTGCGCCTGCGCAAGGATCTCGACCTGTTCGCCAATCTGCGCCCCGCGATCTGCTACCCGGCGCTGGCCGAGGCTTCGGCCCTGAAGCGCGAGCTGGTCGAGGGCCTCGACATCATGATCGTCCGCGAGCTGACCGGCGGCGTCTATTTCGGCGAGCCGAAGGAAATCACGGTGCTGCCGGACGGCTCCAAGCGTGCCGTGGACACCCAGGTCTACACGACCGGCGAGATCGAGCGGATCGCCCGCGTCGCCTTCGACCTCGCGGCCAAGCGCTCGGGCCGGGTCGCCTCGGCCGAGAAGCACAACGTGATGAAGTCGGGCGTGCTCTGGAAGGAGGTCGTCACCAAGCTCCATGCCGAGCATTACGCCGACATCCAGCTCGAGCACATCCTGGCCGACAATTGCGCCATG
This sequence comes from Methylobacterium sp. E-065, assembly GCF_022829605.1. GTDB lineage: Bacteria > Pseudomonadota > Alphaproteobacteria > Rhizobiales > Beijerinckiaceae > Methylobacterium. The sequence continues at coordinate 135,135 of NZ_JAKSYD010000114.1, forward strand.
CAGCTCGTGCGCCGACCGAAGCAGTTCGACGTGCTGGTGACCGACAACCTATTCGGCGACGTGCTGTCCGATCTTGCCGCGATGCTCACCGGCTCGCTCGGCATGCTGCCCTCGGCCTCGTTGGGCGCTGTCGATGACAGCGGCCTGCGCCGGGCGCTGTACGAGCCGTGCCACGGTTCGGCGCCGGACATTGCCGGCCAGGACAAGGCCAACCCGATCGCCATGATCGGCTCGCTAACCATGTGCCTGCGCTACTCCTTCGGCCTCGGCGACGCCGCCGACGCCCTGGACGGTGCCATCACCGACGCGCTCGCGGGTGGTGCGCGTACCGCCGACATCGCTGGCGAGGGCACGAACCCGATGGGCACGCGCGCCATGGCGGCTGCGGTGGCGGATGCGTTGCGAGCCCGCGTGGGCTGAACGCGCACGGGGCCGATCCCCGCCTTTGCGAACGCAGCAACATGGCGTGGCGTCATGCTCGCAAGATCGGGCTGCCCCGGAACGCTTCGCTTGTGATGAAGAACGGGGCTGCTTCGACCGAAAGGCAGGGCAGATGGCAGCGACTCTTCGGGGCGCCCATCCCCAGCCGCGTGTTTCGACGCATGGCGGTTGGGGCTGACCTTCGCTAAGACCCGGCGATTGAGGAATGGGAGCGTCATGACGGTCGAAGACGGGGCATCCGAGCGCGCGAGCGCGGATTTCGGCTTCGAGCGCGTGGCGCTCGACGAGAAGCAGGAGCGCGTCGACAGCGTCTTCCACTCGGTGGCCCGCCGCTACGACATCATGAACGACCTGATGTCGGCGGGCCTGCACCGGGCCTGGAAGGCGCAGCTCGTTTCGATGCTGCGTCCGCCGCAGAATCGCGCCTTCGCCCATCTCGACGTGGCCGGCGGGACCGGGGATGTGGCGTTCCGGGTGCTCGCCGCCGGCGGCCCGCGCACGCGAGTGACGGTGCTCGACATCAACGAATCGATGCTGCGGGTCGGCGCCGAGCGGGCGCGGGAGCGCAAGGTCGACGAGGCCGGCGACCGGATCGCCTTCGTGACCGGCAATGCCGAAACCCTGCCGCTGCCGGACGCGGCCTTCGATGCGTATACGATCGCCTTCGGCATCCGGAACGTACCACGGATCGAGACCGCGCTCGCGGAGGCACGGCGGGTTCTGAAGCCCGGCGGGCGCTTCCTGTGCCTGGAATTCTCCGCTGTCGATATCCCGCTGCTCGACCGGATCTACGACGCCTACTCGTTCAACGTGATTCCACGGATCGGCGCCCGGGTCGCGGGGGATGCCGATTCGTATCGCTACCTCGTCGAGTCGATCCGGAAGTTCCCGACGCGCGGCGCCTTCGCCGGCATGATCGAGCGCGCCGGGTTCCGCCACGTCACCGACCGGGCGCTCACGGGCGGGATCGTGGCCATCCATTCGGGCTGGAAGGTCTCCTGATTTTGGCCGACAGCGGTTTCCCCTCCCCCTTGTGGGGAGGGGTCAGGGGTGGGGGTGGCACAGTAGGCGCCGCAGCATCCCATCCTGCACCACCCCCACCTCCGGCTCCTCCCCACAAGGGGGAGGAGAGTGCCTCTGCATGGAACGGTCTTGGGGTGGCCTCTCGATGATCAGCGCCGCCATCAATCTGTTCCGCGGCGCCCGGGTCGGCTTCGTGCTGGCCCGCGAGGGGGCGCTGGCCTTCGCCGATCCCGCGGAGCTGCCGCCCCACCTGCGCCTCGCCCTGCGGCTTGGCCGTTCCCTTGAGAAGCCCGGCCGGAGTGATGGCGCGGTCGGGTTGTCGGCGGCGCTGACCCGGCTGGGCCCGTCCTACGTGAAGTTCGGCCAGTTCCTGGCGACGCGGCCCGACATCGTCGGCATGCGCGCGGCCTTCGACCTTGAGAAACTGCAGGACCGGGTCCCACCCTTCCCGCAGGAGATCGCCCTGCGTGTGGTCGAGGCGGCGCTAGGCAAGCCGGTCAGCCAGCTGTTCGTATCCTTCAGCGAGCCGATCGCGGCCGCCTCAATCGCACAGGTCCACAAGGCGATCGTGCAGGATTCTGACGGCACCCAGCGGGCGCTGGCCGTGAAGGTCATGCGGCCCGGTGTGCGCGAGCGGTTCAATCGCGATCTCGAGGTCATGCGCTTCATGGCCCGGGTGGTTCACGCCCTCTCCCCGCAGGCCGAACGCCTGCGCCCGCGGGAGGTGGTCGAGATCCTGGCCCGCTCCGTGATGATGGAGATGGATTTCCGCCTGGAGGCGGCGGCGGCCTCGGAGCTGGCGCAGAACACGAAGGACGACACCGATTTCCGCGTCCCGAAGCCCGAATGGGAGCTGACCGCCCGCGAGGTGTTGTCGGCGGAATGGATCGACGGGACGCGCCTTCACAGTGCCGCCGAACTTGCCGCCCAGGGACATGATCCGCAGGCGATCGGCCGGACCGTGATCCAGAGCTTCCTCCGGCAGGCGATCCGCGACGGGTTCTTCCACGCCGATATGCACCAGGGCAACCTGCTCGTCGATGCCGAAGGCCGGCTCGTGGCGGTCGATTTCGGCATCATGGGCCGGCTCGGGCACAACGAGCGCCGGTTCCTGGCCGAGATCCTGCTCGGCTTCATCCTGCGCGACTATCGCCGGGTCGCGAAGGTGCATTTCGAGGCCGGCTACGTGCCGTCCCACCATTCCGTCGAGGATTTCGCGCAGGCCATCCGGGCGATTGGGGAGCCGATCCACCAGCGCCGGGCCGACGAGATCTCGATGGCCAAGGTGCTGACGCTGCTGTTCGACATCACCGCCCTGTTCGACATGAGCACCCGCACCGAGCTGGTGATGCTCCAGAAGACCATGGTGGTGGTCGAAGGCGTCGCCCGCTCGCTGGATCCGAAGCTGGACATGTGGACCACGGCCGAGCCGGTGGTGCGCGCCTGGATCGCCCGCAACATGGGGCCGGTCGGGCGCGCCCAGAGCGGCCTCGAGGCGCTGCGCGTGGTCTCGGATGTCGTGAGCGACATTCCCGATCTCGCGATGCGGCTGAAGCGCGTGCTGGTCCGCCTGGACGAGGCCGGCACGGGCGATGCGCGCAGGCTGGAAGGGTTCGCCCGGGATGAGCGTCAGCGAGCGGTCTGGTCGACCCTGGCACTCTGGGGCATCGCCATCGGAGCGCTGGTGATGGCCTTCCGGGGTCTTTGACGGGGCAACGCTCAAGCCGCGTCGGCCTGCGACGGCATCAACCCGCGCAGGGCGTTCACCAGTTCATCGAGCCCAGTCGTCCCCTTGGCCAGGACCCGATCCGCCCGGCCTGCCAAGCGGCGCCGGTCCTCCGCGGTGATGTCCTTGGCGGTGAGCACCACCACCGGAACGTCGCGCCACTCCGGGCGCTCCCGCAGCTGGCGCAGGAAGGTGAAGCCGTCCATCTCCGGCATCATCAGATCGAGGAGGATCAGCCCGGGCCGCTCCCCCGCCATCCGGTCCAGCGCGTGGACACCATTCTCGGCCTCACGCACGGGAAAGCCTTCGCGCTGCAAGTAGGCGCAGATATGCGCGCGGACATCGGCCTCGTCCTCCACGACGAGGATCGGGCCCTCGCCCCCCGCGGGCCGGAACCGGTCGACGATCTGGCGGAGGTTGCCCCAGTCGATCGGCTTCTGGATGTAGTCGGTCGCGCCGAGCGAGAACGCGAAATTCTGCTCGTCCAGGATCGTCACCATCACGATTGGCGTCGACCCGATCTCCGGGTCGGCCCGCAGCGCCCGCAGCACGTCCCATCCGTCCATCTGCGGCATGGTCACGTCGAGGAGCACTGCCCGCGGACGCAGGCTGCGGGCGAGTTCGAGCCCGCGCCGCCCGTCCTCGGCGATCATCACCGAGAACCCTTCGCGCTCGAGGAATCGGGCAAGGAGGTCGCGCGTCGCCGCATCGTCGTCGATCACCAGGATGGTGTTGCGATCGGCGACTACGCTGGCAACGTCGTTCGGGGCCGCCATCTGCGCATCCGGAGCCTGCAGCGGCAGGGTCAGCGTGAAGGTGGTGCCCGTACCCTCGCGGCTCTCCACCGTGATCGCGCCGCCGAGCATCTCGGCGAAGGCCCGCGTGATGGCGAGGCCCAGACCGGTGCCGCCGAACCGGCGCGTGGTCGAGGCGTCGGCCTGGATGAAGCGCTCGAACAGCTTGCCCACCTGCTCGGCATTCATGCCGATGCCGGTATCGGCGACGGCGAAACGCAGCGTATCGCCGTCCCGGGCGACCGCCAAAGTGATGCGGCCGTTCTCGGTGAATTTCGCGGCGTTGCTGAGCAGGTTGATCAGGCACTGGCGCAGCTTGGTGACGTCGGTATGCGCCTTGCCCAGGTCGTCGGCCAGATCGAGATCGAGGGTGTTGCCCTTCTTGCCGATCAGGCCGTCCACGGTCGTGGCAACCTCGCGCACCACCGTGGCCACGTCGAACTCCTCCGCGAAGATCTCGACCCGGTCGGCCTCGATCTTCGAGATGTCGAGCACGTCGTTGATCAGGCCGAGGAGGTGCCGTGCGTTGGACTCGATCTTCTTCATGTCGGAGATCAGCCCGGCCTCGCCGAGATCTTCGAGCTCCTCCTGCACCATCTCGGAATAGCCGATCACGGCGGAGAGCGGGGTGCGCAGCTCGTGGCTCATATTGGCCAGGAACTGGCTCTTGGCCGTGTTGGCCGCCTCGGCGGCCGCGCGCGCCGCCTCGATCGCGGCTTCGGCCTCCTTGCGCTCGGTGATGTCGGTATGCGTGCCGACCCACTCGCGCAGGGTGCCGTCCGACTCCACGATCGGGACGGCGCGCACGCTCATGTGCCGGTAGGCACCCGAGGCTGTGCGGATCCTGTGTTCCGTCACATAGAGGTTGCGGGTCGCCACCGCCTCCCCCCAGGCCGCCCGGGTGTGCTCCCGATCCTCGGGATGGACGGCGTCGAGGAAGCCGAGGCCGGCATAGGCAGCTTCGTCCTGCCCGGTGAAGTTGATCCAGGCCGTTTGGCGACGCTGCAGGCTCCCCTCCGGATTGGCTGTCCAGACGATCGCGGCGCTGGCCTCAATCAGGGAGCGGAAGCGCTCCTCGCTCCGGCGCAGCCGGGTCTCCGCGAGGTAGCGGATGGTTTCGTCGACCACGACGAGGCCGACCCCCTCGACATCCTGGCTCTCCGGCCCGGCGGTGGCCTGTGCACCGCGCAGCGGATAGAAGCTCATTGAGAACTGGCGCAGGCCGCCCGGCGCAGAAGGCGTCGGCACCGCGACCGGAACATCGGGCGAGACCAGCCCGTCCTTGAGCGCGGCGGCCAGCTTCGGCGCCAGCTCCTCTCGCAGCGTCGGCAGCATCGCCCAGATCGGAGCACCGAGATCGGCCCCGAATCCGCGCTCGCTCATCGTGGCCAGCGCCCGGTTCATGTGGCGAATCTGAAGGTCGCGGTCGAGGAAGCCGAGTCCCACGGGCGCATTCGCCAGCACGCCGTCGAGGAGCCGCGACATGCGCAGCGATTCCTGGCGCCGCACCAGCGCGAGGCGCGCGAGCAACCCGATCGCACCGAGCGCGGCCGCGCCAGACAGCAGGAACAGGATCAGCCCGCGGCGTTTCGTGCGGATCTGAAGGTCGGCGAGCGTTTCGGCCGCCACCGCCTGCCGGGCGGCGGCCTCCATGCGGATCGCGTCCATCTGGCGTTTGCCCTCGCCGGTCCGGACGAGATCGGTGGCCGCGTCGAAGCCCTGGTCGCGCCGTGCCGCGATCACCCGCGCGGCGAAGTCCCGCTTCTGAGCGATCAGGCCCGCCAGAGACGGGCCCCCGGCCCGAACCGGCTCCTGCGCAGCCGCGCCGAGGGTGGACAGCTCTGCCTCGATCTTGGGAAGAGCCGCTGTGTAGGGCGTCAGGTACTCGTCGCTGCCGACCAGCACGTATCCGCGCTCGGAAGTCTCGAGATCCTTCACCTCGGAGATCAGGCGCTCGACATCGGCGATGACGGCGTTGGTCCGCGCCGTCGCTGTCCGGTCGGCTTCTCCGGCCAGGTAGTTCGCCGTCCCGGCCGCGATGGCGACCAGGAGGAGGATGAAGGCCGCGGGCGAGCCGAGGAGCGCCCCCAGCGGACCGGCGCCGCGCCAGTTGCGCCGCCGCAGGCGGAAGATCGAACCAACTCTCGGACGCGCGCTCATGTCTCGACCAGTCCCGTGCTCGCGCCGGACGCTTCAGAATCGGGCTTGCCGTGCGGCAGGGCGAGGTATTCCCGCGAGCGCATCTCGATCAGGCGGGAGACGGTCCGGTCGAATTCGAAGGCCTCCCGACCGGTTTCGGCGGTGTAGAGATCCTGCGCCTCGGCCGCCGCCGAAGCCACGAGCTTCACGTGCCGGTCATAGAGCGTGTCGATGAGCGTGATGAAGCGCTTGGCCTCGTTGCGCTCCGCCTCGGCCATCACCGGGATCCCGTCGAGGATGATCGTGTGAAAGGCGCGGGCCAACGCCATGTAGTCGGACGCGCCGAGGGGCTGGCGGCAGAGATCGTCGAAGCCGAAGCGCGCCACGCCGCCCGCCGCCTCGGGGATCGCAACCTCCCGCCCATGGACCGCCACGGTTGCCGGCTGGCCCTTCGCCTTTCCGGTCAGGCCCTTGAAGGCGGCGTCGAGGGCCGCGTGGGCCTCGGCCCCGGCCGGGACGTGGTACACGGCCGCCCCGCCGAGCTTTTCCAGGCGGAAATCGGTGCGTGAATCGAGGCGTAGCACCTCCACGCGCTCCTTCAGCGTCGCGATGAAGGGCAGGAACAGCGCCCGGTTGAGACCGCCTTCGTAGAGCCGGTCCGGCTCGACGTTTGAGGTCGCCACCACCGTCACACCACGCCGGAACAGGTGACCGAACAGCCGGCCCAGCATCATCGCGTCGGCGATGTCGGTGACGGTGAACTCGTCGAAGCACAGGAGCGTGGCCTCGTCGGCGAGCTGATCGGCCACCGGCCCGATCGGGTCGTCACCCTTGGCGGTGCCGGCTTTCACGGCTTGGCGATGCGCGTGGATCCGCTCGTGCGCGTCGGCCATGAAGCCGTGGAAATGGACCCGGCGCTTCGGCTCCGGTGCCGCCTCGTGGAACAGATCCATCAGCATGGTCTTGCCGCGCCCGACCGAGCCCCAGATGTAGAGCCCGCGGGGCGTCTCGGCCTCGTCCTTTCGCCGGAACAACCAGCCCAGCGCGCTCGACTTGCTGGCGCGCTTGCGGCGCTGGAGGTCCTGGACCAGCCGGTCGAGGGCGCGGACGAGCCGGGCCTGCGCCGGATCCCGCTCGATGGCACCCGTGGTGACGAGGGCTTCGTAGCGCTCGTGCACCGGCCCCGGTGAAACGGCTCCGGCGCGCGCCTCCGGCGACGGCGTGATGTGCAGGCCGGATCTGTCGTTCACGCCGCTGGTCCCTCGCAGCCCGCCGCTTCGCCGATCAGGCGCCCCGTGCCCGCGTGGACGGCGACAGACCGGGCCTCCCCTGTGCCGGGGAAGCCCAACCTGAATCAAGCCCGCGATGCGCGTCCGGAGAGCGCAAGCGCCGGGATTGCAAGCCTTTCGCAAGCCAGCGCATGGCAGCCGCGCACATGTGCGGTCCGGCAGTCTGCCGCATTGCACAATGAAGCTCCGAATGCGACATCAACCGCGGTTCTCGGGAGGGACGTCCGGATATCCGCGCGCGAGCGCTTAGACCGGAGGCCCATCATGGCCACTTTAGCGCGTGACGAACCGGTCCGCACCGTCCGGCGCCTATGGCCGGCGGACCGGAATGCGGTTCTCGACTACTTCCTCCGCCTGGATCCCGAGACCCGGGCCAGCCGCTTCATGGGCAACGTCAGCGAGGCCGGCGTCCGCGCCTACGCGGAGCAAGCCGTCAAAGCCGACGGAATGATGTACGGCGCCTTTGTGGAGGGCGTGCTTCGCGGACTCGGTGAGCTCCGGCCGATGGCGCCGTGCCCGTCCCGCTACGTGCTGGGCCCCCGGGCGGAAGCGGCATTCGCCGTCGAGCTGGCGTTCCGCCGCCGCGGCCTCGGTGCCGATCTGTTCGCGCGGATCGCCCGCGCGGCGCGCCACCGCGGCGTCGTCGACCTGCACGTGCGCTGCCTGTCCGGGAACGGCCCGATGCTGCGGCTCGCGGCGAAGCACGGGGCGGCCCTCCAGTATGCCGGCAGCGAGATCGACGGGGCCCTCCATCTCGAGCGACCGACACCATTTTCACTCTGGTATGAAGGCATCGCCGAGGCGTTCGACTTCAGCCTGGCAGTCAGCTTCCCGAACCGGATTGGCGCGACAGCCTGAGGCGCCTGCGCGCTTCGGCAACGCAGCGCCTATCCGATGGTGTCGCCCACCAGCGCGAAGGTCAGGAGATCCACTGAGGCAGCCCCGCCGCGCAGGAGCGCACGGGCTGCGGCATTGCCGGTCGCGCCGGTCGTCGTGACGTCATCGACCAGCAGCACCCTGCGCCCGCGGATCCGATGGGCTTCGGCGGGCGGTACCCGGAATGCGCCGCTCAGGTTCTCGGCCCGTGCCGCCCGGCTCAGTCCGACCTGGGAGCGTGTCGCCCGGGCACGTTCGAGGGCCGCCGGGACAAAAGGACGGTCCGCATCGGCGGCGATCGCCTGGGCCAGCAGGGCCGCTTGATTGAAGCGGCGGCGCCAGAGGCGGGCCCGATGGAGCGGCACCGGCACAAGGCATTCGGCTTCCGCGATCAGGCCTCGACCACTGGCCGACATCATCCGGGCCATCACCTTCGCGAGATCGAGACGATCCTCGTACTTCAGGCGATGCGCGAGGCGACGCGCCACCGAATCGTAGAGGGCAACGGCCCGGCACCGGCCGAAGACCGGCGGCTCGGCGATGGCGCGGGGTGAGAGCAGCGGCCCGATCCCCAGATCCACTGCGAAGGGCGTTCCATAGCGCTGGCAGACCGGCTCCTCGATCAGGCGCAGGCCCGACCAGCAACTTGGGCAGAGGGCACCGGGATCGGCCGTCGCCGCGCCGCATCCTGAGCATGCGGGCGGGTAGATCAACGACAAAGCCCCGCGCGGTATCCCGCGCAGGGCTGCAGCGACCGTCCGGATCGCCGTCATGACACGTCCGGAACGATTAGCTTGGTGTTACTGAGCCGAAACGGGCCGTGCCTGCGGGGCCATCTGCTGCTGGTCCTGGCGGGCCTGGGAATTGGCGCGGTGACGACCGATGGCGCAGCCGGCGGCAGCGCCGACCAAGCCGTGATGGCCAGCGTAATGGCCGGCGATGCCGCCGACGATTGCGCCCTTGATGCAGCCCTTCGCCTGTGCGCCGCCCGCGGCGGTGAGGGCGGCGAGGGCCACGGCGGCGATGAGCGTGCGCTTCATGAGGGTTGCTCCCAGTCAATCTCGGCCATTATGGCCAGCTGCAGCAGGAACGGCAGGCCACCCCGGTCGTTCCGCCCTTCGGCCGCAGCTCACGAATCTGTGCTGTACCGGCGGCATCATGCGTCCCAGGTGCTGGCGGGAGGCTGTCGTGAGCGCCATCTGCGCGGGATGGATCTGCCCGCCACCCTGTTCGATACCCCCATCGCCCGTCAGCGGCTCGGCCGCGCCGTCCGGAGCGGTTATGCCGGCTTCCTCCTCGACCGCCTGACCGAGGATCTGGACGACCGCCTGGGCGCCGTGTTGCGCAGCTTCGCGACCGTGCTGGACCTCGCCACCCCGATCCCAGCCGCCGGACCGATCCTCGCGCGCCGGTATCCGCAGGCGCAGCATATCCGGCTCGCGTCGCTGCCCGAGCCGGGTGGCAACAGGATCGTCGGCGATCCGGAGCTGCTGCCGCTCGCGCCCGACAGTCTCGACCTCGCGGTCTCGCTGCTCGCCCTCCACGGTGTGAACGATCTTCCCGGGACCCTGATCCAGCTTCGCCGGGCCCTCCGGCCGGACGGCCTGTTCGTCGGATGTTTCCTGGGCGGCGCCACCCTCACGGAGCTGCGCCAGAGCTTCGGCCAAGCCGAGAGCGAGGTCGAGGGCGGGATCAGCCCCCGGGTCGCCCCCTTCGCGGCCGTGCGCGAGGCGGGGGCCCTGCTGCAGCGGGCAGGTTTCGCGCTTCCTGTTGCCGACACCGATACTCTGACGGTGCGCTACGCCGATCCGTTCAGCCTGATGCGCGACCTGCGCGCCATGGGCATGACCAACATCCTCACCGAGCGGCGGCGGACTCCGCTGCGCCGGGCGACCCTCCTGCGGGCCGCGGAGATCTACGCGACGCGCTTCGCGGACCCGGACGGGCGCGTGCGGGCGACCTTCGAGGTGCTGTGGCTTTCGGGCTGGGTGCCGCATGCCAGCCAGCAGAAGCCGCTGCGGCCGGGCAGCGCCAAGTCGCGCCTCGCCGACGCTCTCGGAACGATCGAGTTGAAACCGGAGGCACCAGAATCACCATGAAGATACCCGGACCCGACCATCCGATCACCGTCACCCCGGAGCCGCGCCGCGTCCGCGTCATCGTAGCCGGCACGATCGTGGCGGATACGCGCGCCGCCCTGCGGCTGGAGGAAGCCCGATATCCACCGGTCTTCTACGTTCCGCGCCGCGATACGCTCGCAGACGCCTTCGTGCCGTCGGCGCGCACCAGCCACTGCCCCTACAAGGGCGACGCTGGCTACTTCGATCTCTCGGTCGCCGGGACACGGCGTCCCGATGCTGTGTGGAGCTACGAGGCCCCCTACCCCGCGGTCGCGGCCATCCGCGAGCATGTGGCGTTCTATCCGGATCGGGTCGACGTTATCGAAGTCATGGACTGATCGACCCGACGGTCGGAGCGACTAGATGCGGACCAGGCTCCAGAAGCCGTATTTGCGGCCGTGGTCGCGTTTCAGCTTCGCACGGTAGCCCGCCGGATCCGGCTCGATCGCGTCCGCCTCGAGCCTCGCCGCCAAGCCGTCGAGCTCCGCAAGGTAGCGCGCGGCGTGTGGGTAGGCCGGGCTGCGGCCGTAATCGAGGATCCCGTCGATCAGGCGCCGGTAGAGGATCGTGGCGGCCAGGGGATGGTCCTGGGTTAGCACTTCCGCGGCCGGCGCCAGGATGTTGTACTGCAGGGCCCCGTTCCAGACCGTCGGATGATCCGTCACCAGACGGGCGGCGCGTCGTAGATCCGGCCACGATGTCAGGAACGCGAGGGCCCGGTGCTGATCCGGAAAGGCGCCGGCGTGGTCCAGCGCGCGGTGCAGCGCCTCCTCGTCCTCGAAATCGGGCAGCTTGGCGAGGAAGCCGCGCAGCATGGGGGCGTCGATTTCTCGTTCGAACCGGCCCCACCGCAGATCCTGCGCCTCCGCCATCCGGCCGAGGGCGTCGAGGATCTCGATCTCGACCACCAGCCGCTCGCGCTCGGGCACCCGCGGGTCGAAGCTCGCGATCAGGTCTGCCCGTGTGGTCGCGCGGCGTGCGTTGGGTTCCGGCTTGCGCCGAATCCAGTCGAGCGCTTCCTGCGCGCGGCCCGCGCCGAGCAGACGTTTGGCGATCTCGGTCCGGTTCTCGGACCCGGGCGCGATCTGGCTCTCGATCGCCACGTAGGCGTCGGCATCACCGCGGCGGTCGGCGATGGTCTGGCGCAGGCGCAGGATCTCCGTCTTGTTGTCCAGCCGGTATGCGGCTGCGCGCTTCCGCCCTTGGCCGGTATCGGGACGCGCGATGGCTTCGGCCAGTCCCGCGTCGATCTCCGCAAGGGCGTCCACCGGCAGGACCGACACGGTCTCCCCCAGGAGGGCGCCGAGCGGCCCGAACGGATCGTCGGTGAACGGGCGCACGAGGCCCAGTGCGACGCGCGCCGCGGCTTCGGGGGGCAACGCGCCCGCGATCTCGACGTAGGCCGCGGAGGCGCGCTCGAAGATGCCCTGAATCGCACCGTTGCCGTCGTCCACCCGGTCGAGCACGAGGTCGGCGGCTTCGAGGAACCGGCGGAGCCGGTCGAGGGCGGCGCCGGGATCGAGGGGCCGCAGCTCGTTCACGATAACCGTGACGACGGCGCTGAGATCGGCCGCGAAGGCCCGGCGCTTCTGCCAATCGATGTAGCTTTGGGCACCTTCGAGCGCCGTCAGCCGCCGGTCCACGATCGCGGCAACGGCCTCCGGCCCCTGGAGCGAAGCGAGCGCCGCGCTGACCAGCTTCTTGAAGCCGGGATTGCGCGCCGTCTCGCCCAGGATGAGGCCGATCAGGCGGTCGGGGCCCAGCGCCGCCAGGGTCTCGGTCGACGGCGTGGTACGCCGCGCGCCCTTCGGCAGGGGTGTCTTCGCAGGCACCTTGGAAGGCGCCTTGGAAAGCGCCTCCGGCTTCACCGCTCGCGTTCGCGCCACGACCACTCCTGTCGATGCGCACGGATCCGCATGGCCGCCGCGCGGCTCTACTCGACGACCTTGGCGCGCGGCCGGTCGCTGCCCTGGGCGGTCTCGTCGTGCCAGCCGCCGGCCTGATCCTGATAGCGGATCCCCTCGGTCGAACCTGGCACCTGCTGCTCGGCCGCCGCGGCCTGGGCTGCCTGGAGTGCCTCATCCCGGCTCGGGAAGGTCTCGGAGAACACGTCGCCGACCTTATAGGCGAAGCCACCGTCGTGCTCGACGATGCGATAGGTAACCTCAGACATCACGCCTCCTGTACGCGTCCATGATCGTTGAGCGCGAACCCACCGGACGCGCCACGGTTCCAGCGCGTGCCCGGCACCGGCCTCCGATCCGCCGGAAAGTGGCGCTAGGGCGGTGCGATCCCGGTTGGGCCAAGATGACGATGCAGTTTCGAACGATCCTCGCCCTCACCCTTCTCCTGGCCGCGCGGCCGGCCAGCGCCGAGGAGGGGTTTTTCGACAAGCTGTTCGGCGGCTCATCGCGGGGGGCGCCGCCCAACCCCTTTGCCTCGAATTACCCGTCGGCCCCGCCGACGGCGGACGAGGTCCGGGCCGAACGCCAAAGGCGGCCCGGTCGCGCCGAGCGCGGGACTCAGGCTGCGCCGCTGCCCCCGGGCCGCGTCCCCGAGGAATGAAGTTCAGAGCACTCGCCGCCGAAGTGGACGCCGGTTCGGCGCAAGAGAGCGCGTCAAAACAAAGACTTAGAGCCGTACTCGATGGCAACGCGATCGGGCACGGCCCTAGCCGTCGCCCATGACGCCGGCGGCGTCCTGCGCCTGAAGCACGTCCGGGCGCGGCATCGAGATGATGTTGTAGCCGGCATCCACGAAGTGGACCTCGCCGGTCACGCCACCGGAGAGCGGCGACAGCAGGTAGAGCGCCGAGCCGCCGACATCCTCCATGCTGACCGTACGACGCAGCGGGGCGTGGGCGCGCTGATGGTTGAACATCAGTCGGGCATCGGCGATCCCGGCGCCCGCCAGCGTGCGCATCGGACCGGCCGACAGGGCGTTCACCCGGATCCCGTCGGGCCCGAGGTCGCTGGCCAGATAGCGGACCGAAGCTTCGAGGGCCGCCTTCGCGACACCCATCACGTTGTAGTTCGGCATGACCCGCGTCGAGCCACCGTAGGTAAGCGTCAGCAGGGAGCCACCCTGTTTCATCCGCTTGGCGGCGCGCTGGGCGATTTCCGTGAAGGAGAAGCACGAGATCGTCAGCGTGCGCGCGAAATTCTCGCGCGTGGTGACGTCGACGTAGCGGCCCTTGAGCTGCGCCTTGTCGGAGAAACCGATGGCGTGGACCACGAAGTCGAGTTCTCCGCCGAACCGCGCGTCGAGCGCCTCGAACGTGGCGTCGACCGAGGCGAGATCCTCAACGTCGCAGGGCAGGACGACATCCGAACTGAGCTGTGCAGCGAGCGGGGTAACACGTCGGCCCAAGGCCTCGCCCTGATACGTGAAGGCGAGCCGGGCTCCCTCAGCGTGCAAAGCCTTGGCGATACCCCAGGCGATCGAGTGATCGTTGGCGACGCCCATGATCAGGCCGCGCTTGCCCGCCATCAATCCTGTCATGCCGACACATGTCCCGAACGAGCGCACCGACCCCGGAGACGGAGGCGGGCCGCGATGCGCTCGACCGAACCGCGGCAGGGTGCCTTACCGTGCCTCGCCCCGTGCTCCAAACGCGCCGACGCTGCACAGCCGACAAAAAAGCCCCGCCTGTCGGCGGGGCGTTCACGAACCTGCGCGCAGAGTCAGAAGTAGCCTTCGGTCTCGGCACTCGCCGCATCGATCAGCGCCTGCTTCGCGTAGATCGCCGCATATCCGGCAATCATCAATCCGCTCAGCGCTCCGAGGATGAACGTCCCCATGGCCACCACCAATCCTTGACGCGTGGTAAACGGCGTCGAGGCGTGGGAGGTTCCGGCCGGCGCGGTCAGACGTCGACGTGCTTCAGCACCAAAGTCGCGTTCGTCCCACCGAACCCGAAGGAGTTCGTCAGGACGTGGCCGAGCTTGGCGTTGTCCCGGCGCGCCCGCAGGATCGGCATGTCGGCGAAGGCGGGGTCGAGCTCATCGATATGCGCGCTTTCGCAGATGAAGCCGTTGTTCATCATCAGCAGGCTGTAGATCGCCTCCTGCACGCCGGTGGCCCCCAGCGAGTGACCGGTCAGGGACTTGGTGGCGGCGATCGGCGGACAGGAATCGCCGCGCCCGAACACCTCGCGGATCGCTTCGATCTCCTTGTCGTCGCCCACCGGCGTCGAGGTGGCGTGGGGATTGATGTAATCGATCCGCGCGCCCTTGAGCCCCTCGATCGCCTGCCGCATGCAACGCATCGCGCCCTCGCCGGAGGGCGCCACCATGTCGTGCCCGTCCGAGGTCGCACCGTAGCCGGCAATCTCACCGTAGATGCGTGCGCCGCGCGCCTTGGCGTGCTCCAGCTCTTCGAGCACGAGGACGCCAGCGCCTCCGGCGATGACGAAGCCGTCGCGATTGGCGTCATAGGCGCGGGAGGCCCGGGACGGGGTCTCGTTGAACTTCGACGACATGGCGCCCATCGCGTCGAACAGCACGGAGAGCGTCCAGTCGAGATCCTCGCAGCCGCCCGCGAAGATGATGTCCTGCCGCCCGCCCTGGATGATCTCGGCGGCGTTTCCGATGCAATGGTTCGACGTCGCGCAGGCCGAGGAGATCGAGTAGTTCACGCCGCGGATCTTGAACCACGTGGCGAGCGTCGCCGAGGCGGTCGATGACATCGCCTTCGGCACCGCGAACGGGCCGATCCGCTTCGGTCCCTTTTCGCGGGCGATGGCGGCGGCCTCGACGATCACCCGGGTCGACGGACCGCCCGAGCCCATGATGATGCCGGTGCGCTCGTTCGAGATATCGCCCGATTCCAGCCCCGCATCGGCGATCGCCTGATCCATCGCGACGTGGTTCCAGGCGGTGCCGCCGCCATGGAAGCGCATGGCGCGCCGGTCCACCACACCCTCTGGATCGAGGGTCGGTGCGCCGGAGACCTGGCTGCGGAAGCCGTGCTCGGCGTAGCTGGCATCGCGCGCGATGCCAGAGCGGGCTTCGCGCAGGGAGGCCAGCACCTCCTGCGTGTTGTTGCCGATGGACGAGACGATGCCCATCCCGGTGATGACGACACGGCGCATGATGGTGACGATACCTCCGTCGCGGCGTCGCTCGCGCGCGCCACGTCCCGGTCAGCTAAGATGACGCGGCGACAATCTCAACTGCTGAAGCCGCCGGACGTTGCGGCCGAGCTGCAAACGGCGCCGCCGACGTGGATTATTCAGCTCTGGAACAGGCCGACGCGCATGTCCTGGACTTGGTAGACCCGCTCGCCGTCCGCCTCAAGCCAGCCATCGCCGATCCCGAGCACGAGCTTGCCCTGCCGGACGCGCTTGACGTCAACGTTGTAGACGACCCGCTTCATCGACGGCAGCACCTGACCCGCGAGCTTCACCTCGCCCACGCCCAGCGCCCGGCCGCGGCCCGGTGAACCGAGCCAGCCGAGATGGAAACCTAGCATCTGCCACAGCGCGTCGAGACCAAGGCAGCCCGGCATCACGGGGTCGCCCTGGAAGTGGCAGGGGAAGAACCAGAGGTCCGGACGGATGTCGAGTTCCGCAGTCACATGGCCCTTGCCGTGGGCGCCCCCGTCGGTGCCGATCGACGTGATCCTGTCGAACATCAGCATCGGAGGCAGGGGCAGCTGCGCGTTCCCGGACCCGAAGAGCTCGCCCCGCCCGCAGGCCAGAAGGTCCTCGTAGGAGTAGTGCGACCGGCGGCTCGCGTTCGGCCCGGAGGTGTCGGCGTCTGGCGGCATTGCGTTGGCTATGTCCTCGGATTCCGGATGCGGCGTGCTTGCGCGTGGAGGTGGCCGCCCCTCATGTGGCGCGCGGGGTAGCACGGGGCGGTGCACCTTCAAAGCCGCTGGCCGGCGGGCCGCGTCGGTGCGGTGCGGCAACGCTCGGGTTGCGACCACATGACCAGTTCCATATACTGAGTGGAATCTTCCGAGGCCCCACGTCGAGCGTTCAGTCCAGCAATGTCCGAACCGGTGCCCTTCCAGGCCGTCTTCAACGGGCGTGTCCCCCTCCCCCAGCTGGAGGCCAACGGCATGCCGCGCCGCGGCTGCCCGCTCTCCGATCTGCGCGATCGTCTGCGCCGGGCGGGTCTGCGGCCCACGCGGCAGCGCCTCTCGCTGGGCTGGCTGCTGTTCGGCCGCGGCGATCGTCACCTGACGGCGGAGATGCTGTACGACGAAGCCATGCGCGCCAAGGTGCCGGTCTCGCTGGCGACGGTCTACAACACCCTGCACCAGTTCACCGAAGCTGGGCTCCTGCGCCAGCTCGCGCTCGACGGGTCGAAGGCCTATTTCGACACCAATCCGAGCGAGCACCACCATTTCTACCTGGAGGATGAGAGCCAGGTGATCGACATGCCCGATTGCGGGATCACGGTGGATTCGCTGCCCGAGGCTCCCGAGGGCATGGAGATCGCCGGCGTCGAGGTGATCGTGCGTCTGCGCCGCGCCCGGCCGAACGGACGCCGCCAGAGCTGAATTGGCGGACTAACAATCAGGATCTTCGAAGGGGCCCGGCATCATCCGGGCCTTTTTTGTTGGTCCGCCGGCTAGTCCACGACTTCGTTCGGATAGACGCCCCACAGGCGATTCTGGCGAATATAGCCGTCCACGTCCCGCTTGTTGGGGAGCGCCACGATCAGGCGGCACCACGAGCCGGTGCAGCTCTTCACGCTGCCGATCACACCCGTCTGGAGCTTGGCCTCGTCGTCGGCACCGTCATCGGCCTTGGCGCGCAGCGACACGGCGGCCTTCTCGACGCCCTTGTCGGGACCGGCATTGACGATGGCGGTACGCCGTCCGGACAGCAGCGAGTGCAGGACCCAACCCTCGGTCCCCTCCGAATCGCGGATCCGGCGCCAGGTCTCGAACTCGCCGACGATCTCGACGGGGAGCCCGGCCCGCTGGAACACCCACAGCGTCCGGTGATCCTTGGAGGGTCCCTCACGCAGGTTGACGCGGTCGGTCTTGAGGCTGGCGTAGCGCGGCAGCGGCAGCTTGGTCACAGGACCGATCCCGGTCTCGATCGGTGCCGCGGGCGCCGCCGCCGCTTCGATCGCGGGGCCGCCCGCCAACAGCGCCGCGACGGCGAGGCTGAGGCGTAACACGCGCATGGTCGTCTCCCTGTCCGGATAGGCCGATGGTGGTGAATGGGCCTGTCGAAAGCGTGGCTCTTTCAGCGTGCGGACCGTGCCCGCATCCGATTGTGTTCCAGCCCACCTCTGGTAGAGAGTCCCATGGGCCGGGACAGGCTCCGGAACCGGCGCCGCGCGACCGATCCTGTCTGGCCGAATTCGGTTAACGGACGCTTGCGCGGGGCGGTCCCGCCGGGCGCCGCGACCGCGGCCGAAGAGCTGACGGGGAGAGAGACGTGTCGAAGCGCAAGCCGCTGGTGGTCGTGACGCGGCGGCTGCCGGATGCCGTCGAGACGCGGATGCGCGAGCTGTTCGACGTCCGCCTCAGTTCCGACGATGCGCCGATGGCGGCCGACACGATGGCGGCCGCCCTGCGTGAGGCCGATGTCCTCGTCCCCACCGTCACCGACGAGATCGACGCCGGGCTGATCGCCCAGGCTGGCCCAAACCTGCGGCTCATCGCCAATTTCGGCAACGGCGTCGATCACATCGACGTCGCGGCGGCGCTGGAGCGCGGCATCACGGTTACCAACACGCCCGGCGTGCTGACCGAGGACACTGCCGACATGACGATGGCGCTGATCCTCGCCGTGTCCCGTCGGGTGGCCGAGGGCGCGCGGATCATCCCGGACGACGAGTGGACCACCGGCTGGTCGCCCACCTGGATGCTCGGACGGCGCATCACCGGCAAGCGGCTTGGGATCGTCGGCATGGGCCGCATCGGGCAGGCGCTCGCCAAGCGCGCCCGGGCGTTCGGCCTGCAGGTCCACTACCACAATCGCCGCCGGGTGCCGGCCGCCATCGAGAGCGCACTCGACGCGACCTACTGGGAATCCCTCGACCAGATGCTGGCGCGGGTCGACATCGTGTCGGTCAACTGCCCGCACACGCCGGCCACCTACCATCTGCTCTCGGCGCGGCGGCTCAAGCTGCTCAAGCCCGAGGCCGTCGTGGTCAACACCGCCCGCGGCGAGGTGATCGACGAGAACGCGTTGGCGCGGCTGATCGAGGGCGGCGAGATCTCGGCCGCCGGCCTCGACGTGTTCGAGCAGGAGCCGGCCGTGAGCCCGCGGCTCGTGAAGCTCGCCCGCCAGGGCAAGGTCGTCCTGCTGCCCCATATGGGCTCGGCGACCTACGAGAGCCGCATCGACATGGGCGAGAAGGTCATCATCAACATCAAGACCTTCATGGACGGCCACCGGCCGCCGGACCGGATCCTGCCCAGCATGCTCTGACGAAGCCCCGGTCGACCGTCACAGGACGTCGCCGGTCACCGCCGGACGCTTCATCCCCTGGACGCCTTGGAACAGGCGTTCACTGGTGAGCTTCAGGAAGTAGAAGCCGAATTCCGGGTTCTGGTAGTAGAGCTGCTTCACGTCCGAGTAGGTTACACACAGCGCGTGTCCGGCCTCGATGCAGACCAGCGAGGCCGTGCGGGCATTGCCCGGCGACAGGAGGCCGAGCTCGCCGACGATTCCGCCGGCGCGGACCTCGATGTCGACCTCCGGGATCCGAAAGACGCCGCTCTCGACGTAGTACATCTCGTCGGCGGAATCGCCCTTGCGGAAGACCACCTCGCCGATGCCGAACGGGCGCCGTGAGCCGAACGGACGCAGCCATTCGAGCGAGAGGTCGCCGCCGACCGCCGTCTCGACATCGCGGACGAGCCGCAGCATCTGCCAGAGCCGGTAGGCGTTGAACGGCATCTGGATCAGCTCGGTCAACACCACCGGTATGCTGCCGATCATGCTGCCGTAGGTGATCACCACGCAGCTCGCGCAGAGCGAGATGATCCGCAGGGGGATCATCGTGCTCATGGCGGTCGCCGAGATCGTCAATACCGTGCCGAGGTAGCCGATCGCCTCGATCCAATCCATGGTCGTCCCCCTGATCACAAGAGGGGGATGCCCATCCCGCTTGGCCTCGGCAAGCGGCTCGGACGGCTGCCCGGTCTGCGCGGCTCAGGCTGTGCCCGAGCGGATACGCGTCGCGACGGCCTCGGCGGCGCGCGCGCCCTCGGCGAAGGCGCCCCCCACCGTGCCCCATTGCTCCCGGGACAGCGCCTCGCCGGCAAACCACACCGTGCCGCCGACAGGCTCGTGCAGACGCTGTCGGGCCGGCGCATGGCCCGGCGGGACGACGGCCCAGGAGCCCCGCGACCACGGATCGTGGCGCCACGTGCTCACCGCCGGGATACTCAGGTCGCGCACGCGGTGATGACCGAACAGGTCGGCCAGCACCGCCCGGACATGCCGGCGCACGCCGTCCACCCCCGATCCTGCCGCATCGAGCACCGCGGCCTCGCGCAGGTCGAGCTCGTAATAGTGGAACGGCGTGCCGTCGATGCGCGTCAGCAGGCCCGGCGGCGTGCGGCGCCGACCATGGATCGCGGCCAGACGGTCGCGACCGCGAAACGGGCTCGACGGCCAGTGCAGCACCGCGTGCTCGTAGATGCCGGTGGTGAAACCGTCGATCGCGGCGCGGACCGCGTTGGGCAGGGGCGGCGTGAAGGCCGGCCCGTCGCGCAGCACCATCATCGGGATGGTCACGATCAGCGCCCGCGCCCCATAGGCGACACCGTCCGCGGTCTCGACCCTGACCCGACCGCCCGACCAATCGATCCGCGTCACGGCCTGCGCCAGCGCCACCGGCAGCCCGTCTGCAAGGCGGGCCAGATAGTTGCCGTAGCCGTCGGCCAGAAAGAAGTTGTCGCTGTACTCCATGCTGGGAAAGTCGTTGAGCGAGACCTGCTCGAGCGGCCGGCCGGAGACGAGGCCGTGAACCTGCGCCACCCGGGAGCCCCAGGGTCCGAGACCCGGCGGGAGGGCGCGTGCGGCGGGCCGGTCGTCCCCGGGCTGCGCGGCGCCCCCGGTCATGGCCCGGTCGGCCCGCGCGAAAGCCCGGGCGTTGGCCCGGACCTCATCGGCCCGCCCGGGCCGGCGTCCGACCCAGACATGGCTCTCCTGCGGTGCCCGGCGCAGCCGCTCGCCCCGCGCCCGGCCCAGGGCCACCAAGGGATTGATCGGTCCGGCATGGAGCCAGTGAGCGCCGAGATCGAGGGCATGGCCGCGCAGGGCTACCGTCAGGGCCCGGCCACCGACCCGGTCGCGGGCTTCGAGCACGGCCACGGATACGCCCCGGGCCTGCAGCGTCCGGGCCGCACCGATGCCCGCTGCGCCCGCGCCGATGATCAGCACTTCCGGCGCCTCCGGCAGCGGCGCGAGCCTGGGCCGGTAGGCGGGCCGCATCGGCGGATCGACACCGCGGGGGCCGGCTGATCGCGGAACCGGGGTCTCTCGTGTTGCGTCCTGCACGCGCACTCCTCGTTCCCTCGCCGACCCTGCGGCACGGGCAGCCTTGCGCCGCCGACCGCGCCGCTTCACAACGCGCCGGCGCCGCGACCGGCGGCGACCGGAACACACCCGATGCTCGTCGAGTCCGCCGCGGCGGCCCTGCGCCAGACCTTCTCGCCTCCCCTGCGGGCGATCCTCTGGAAATCCCTCGGTCTGACGCTGGGACTCCTGGTCCTGGTCTGGTTCGGCCTGACCCGGTTGGTTCAGGCGTTTCAGGCCAGCCATCATATCTCGTCCCAGTACCCGATCCTCGACACCCTCGCCTACTACTTCGCGGGCTTCGGCCTGTTCGTCGCACTGGCCTACCTGATGCCGGCGATCTCGATCCTGGTGGCGGGCTTCTTCCTCGACGACGCGGCCGAGATCGTCGAGCGAACGGATTTTCCGGGGGACCCGCCAGGGCGCGCCATGCCGCTCGGCACCGCGATGCTGTACGCCGTCCGCTTCGCCGGGGTGACGCTGCTGGTCAATCTCGCGGCGCTCGTGATCTTCTTCGTCCCGGTGATCGGGATCGTCGCCTTCTTTGCCGCCAACGCCTATCTGCTGGCCCGGGAATATTTCGAGATGGCAGCGGCTCGGTTTCGGCCGTTGCCGGAGGCTGCCGCCATGCGCCGCGCCTTCTCTGTGCGGACGCTCGGCGCCGGCTGTCTGCTGTCGGCGATGATGGTCGTGCCGATCGTCAACCTGCTGACACCGCTGTTCGGCATCGCCCTGATGGTCCACCTGCACAAGCGTCTCAGCCGTAATTTGCGCCTCGCTGCACCCGGCACGCCGGAGCGGGTGATGCGGCCATAGCCCGCTCTGGCCGCGACGGGGTTTGCCCGCTACCTTCGCCGGAGCCGGGCGGGGCCGGGGCGGAGAGCCGATCGATGAAGGCGCACGACGCGGCGCAGGACGTTCCCCCGCCCCCCGGCATCGTGCCGTTCCTCCTCGTCGGCCTCGTGGCGATCGGGTTGGTGGGCTGGGGTGCCTATGGCCACTGGCAGCGGGACGCCGAGGCGAGCGCGACGCTGGAGCAGATCAAGACCCTCGTGCCGCAGGTGCGCCTCGTGGCAGTGGAGCGTGCCGAGGGACCGCTCGATCTCGTGCTCCCGGGCGAGATGCAGGCTTTCACCACAGCGGCGATCGCAGCCCGGGCCACCGGCTACATCGCGGAGCGCCGCGTCGACATCGGCTCGCGTGTGAAGGCCGGCGACCTGTTGCTGCGGATCGCGGCGCCGGATCTCGATCAGCAACGCGCCCAGGCCGAGGCGCAGGTCGGTCAGCTCAGAGCGCAGCTTCTTCAGGCACAGGCGCAGGTCGAGCAGGCCCGCGCCAACGTGAATCTCGCCAACCTCACCAACAACCGGACCACGACGCTCGCCGTGCAGGGCTGGGCGTCCCGTCAGAACGCCGACACCTCGCAGGCCGGCGTCCTGTCGCAGGCCGCGACGCTCGCCGCCGCGGAGGCCGGCGTGAAGGTGGCGACCGCCAACATCAAGTCGCAGGAGGCCGTAGTCGACCGGCTGAAAGCGCTGACGGCATTCGAAAACGTCGTGGCGCCCTTCGACGGGGTCGTCACGATCCGCAACGTCGATGTCGGTGACCTCGTCCGCGCCGATAACGGCGGCACATCGCTGCTGAGCATCGATCAGGACAGCGCCCTGCGCATCTCCGTCAACGTGCCCCAGAACGACGCCGTCGGCGTCAAACCCGGGGTCGCGGCGGTGATCACGGTGCCGCAGCTTCCCGGCAGGACGTTCGACGGCTTCGTGGAGCGCAGTTCGGTCGCCCTGAACGCCGCCTCGCGGACGTTGACCACGCAGGTCGACGTGCCCAATCCCGACCGGCAGCTGCGGGCCGGCTTCTACGCCCACGTGACCCTGAAGATCCCGCGCTCCGAGCCGGCGGTCTCGGTGCCCGCGGAGGCGACGGTGTTCAACGCCAACGGTCTCCAGGTCGCGCAGGTCGGCGATGATGACCGGGTGACGTGGCGGACGGTCAAGATCCGGCGGGATCTCGGGCGCACCCTCGAGCTCGAATCGGGTCTGACGGCCGACAGCCGCATCATCTTCAGCCCGCCGCCGGAGCTTCGCGATGGTCAGGCGATCGAGCGTCTGACGACACCGCCGGAGCCGACGCCGATGCGGTCGGCTCAGCGCTGATCGGTTCGCCCGGTCTCAGTTCACCCGGACGACGAGCTTCATCTTCGGGTGGATGCCGCACAGAACCTGGAACGTGCCGTGTTCGGTGAAGGTGATCGGCACGCGGCTGCCCGGTTCCTGATCGCCGGAATCGAAACTGAACGTCTCCGACTCGACGAAGACGTGGTGCAGCAGGTCGCTATCGTCGTTGACGAAGGTCACCACTTCGCCCCGGGCAACCGCGAGATTGTCGGGATGAAACATCCGGCCTTTCTGCGAAACCAGGATGCCCGACGCCTGGAGCTGCTCCGTGACGAGCAATCCGCAGGCTGCACCGAGGACCAGGGCCAGCACCACGGAGACCGAAATCGGGCGCCGGAGGCTTAGTGCGATCCGTACGACGGAAGCGGACATGTGATCCCTCGGCTTTCGAGGAACAGCTTCGCACGGACTTCCTTGAAAATTCATTCCCCGATACCCGCATTCAGCGCGCTTTGTGCGGGTCGTTCGGGGAATGACCTTATTTTCACGCCAGGGTTTAAATCGAATTGGCGGGAGTGCGAGCTAAGCGCCTCTTAATATGTCGCAACTACAGATAGTCGGACGTGTGGGGCGACGGCCGGTGCGATGCAAGATCCCGAGGCGGCAACGGAGACCAGGAGCCCGGCGAAGCCGTCGGCCGCGGCGCGTGGCCTCTCGGGTTTCTTCACCACGGTCCGCGGCCGGATCTTCGTCGCGTTCCTGAGCATGAGCCTGCTCTCGGGGGCGCTCGGGCTCTACGCGGTGGTCGCGATCTCGCACATCGGCACTCTGGTCAATCGGACCTACGACGAGTCGCTGATGTCCATCAATTACGCCCGGGCGACAGCGGCCGACTTCGCCAAGATGCGCACGGCTTTCGCCCGGCGGATGCACCTGCGCAACGAGGCCGAGACAGCCAAGCTGAATGCCGAAATCGCGGATCTGTCGACGACGCTGGCCGAGGATCTGACGATCGCGGTCGAGCGCTCGCAGTCCGACCGGGCGGTGCGGACCGCCGGAGCGGTTCAAGCTGCGGTCAGCGCGTGGGAGGAGATGCGGCGCACGCTCGATCCGTCGACGGCTCGCCCGGAGCGCTGGGACGCCCTGGATCAGAAGGCCAACGCGGTCGACAATCAGATCGACCTGCTCGTGAACTACACGGCGGGCGACGGCTTCACGTTCCGGCAGGCAGCCCGCTTCCTCGTGGCGCGGGAAATGCGCGTCAACGCCATTGCGGCGGTGTTGGCGATCGTCGCCTGCGGGCTCGTCGCGTGGCTGCTCAACAGGCGCATCACCGGGCCCCTCGCGGCGGCCTCCGCGGCCGCGGAGCGGATCGCCAGCGGCAGGCTTGAGGACCGCATCCCATCCGGCGGCCGGGACGAGCTCGGCAGTCTGCTCCGCTCCATGGCGGTGATGCGCGACAACATCCAGGCCATGATGGCCCGGGAGGTCAGTCAGCGCCGCCGCGCCGAGGCGCTCGTCACGGACGCACTCCAGACCTCGCGCGAGGGCGTCGTGGTGGTCGATGCGGCGGGACGGATCGCGCTCGCCAATGCCCAGGCCCAGAAATTCTTCGCGGGGCTGGGCGAGGCGATCGAGGCCGGAGTCTCCCTCTGGGGGAACCCGGAAACCACCGAATCCGCGCGCCCGAAGCCCCACGGCGATTGCTTCCTGGCGCTCGCCCGCGACGGCGATATCCGGCTGGCGGACGGGCGTTGGCTCCGGGTCAGCCGCAGCGCCACCCAGCAGGGCGGCTTCATCGCGGTCTGCAGCGACATCAGCCTGCTCAAGGAGCAGGAGGATCGCCTGACTGCCACCAACCTCCGCCTCGACGCCGCCCTCGACAACATGTCTCAGGGCCTGTGCCTGTACGATGCGCAGGACCGCCTGATGGTGGTCAACCGCCGGTACAGCGAGATCTACGGCCTGTCCCCCGGTGCGGTCGAGCCCGGAATGACTGCCGTGGAGGTGATGAATGTCAGCCTCCAAGCCGGCAACCATCCGGGCTGCGATATCGAGTCGTTGCTCCGTGCGCAGCGTGAGGCGTTCTACGGCGGGGTCTGGCACACGCATTTCCAGGAATTGTGCAACGGGCGCATCGTGGCGATCGAACGCCGCAAGACGGCCGATAACGGGTTCGTCGCCACCTACGAAGACGTGACCGAGCGGCGGCAGGCCGAGGCGCGCATCGCGTTCCTGGCGCATCACGACATGCTCACCGGTCTGCCGAACCGCATCGCCCTCGGCCAGCAGATCGAGGTGGCGATGGCGCAGGCGGGCCGCGATTACGGCTTCGCGGTCTTCGCCGTCGACCTCGACGATTTCCGGCCGGTGAATGAGACGCTGGGGCACGGCGTCGGCGACGAGTTGCTCACCGCAGTGGCGAACCGGCTGACCGCCTGCGTGCGCGAGATCGACTGCGTCGCCCGCCTCGGCGCCGACGAGTTCATCGTGATCCAGCGCGGCATCGATCGGCCCGAGGACGCGGCGGTCCTTGCCCGGCGGATTATCGAGGTGGTGAGTGCGCCCTACAGCCTGAGCAGCCACGAGATCAGCGTCGGCCTGACCATCGGCATCACCCTCGCGCCGAGCGATGGGACGAGCTGCGAGAAGCTCCTGAAGAACGCCGAGGTCGCCCTCGACCGCGGCAAGTCCGAGGCGCGGGGCTCGTTCCGATTCTTCGAGCCCGAGATGGATGCCCGCCTGCAGGCCCGCCGGGTGCTGGAGCGGGACCTGCGCGAGGCTTTGGCCCGCGAGTCGTTCGAGGTCTACTACCAGCCGATCTACAGCCTCGATGCCGACCTGATCTGCGGATTCGAAGCTCTCCTGCGCTGGGATCACCCCGTTCGGGGCTTCATCTCCCCGGCCGAGTTCATCCCGATCGCGGAGGAACTGGGTCTGATCGTTCCGCTCGGCGAGTGGGTGCTGCGCCGGGCCTGCGAGGAGGCGGCGCGCTGGCCGGATGGGCTCAAGGTCGCGGTCAACGTGTCGGCGGTGCAGTTCACCTCGGCGAGCCTCGTCAACGTCGTGCGCGAAGCCCTGCGCCGGACCGGCCTGCCCGGCCGTCGGCTCGAACTGGAGATCACCGAATCGGTGCTGGTGGCCAATCCCGGCGCCACGACTGCAATCCTCCACAGCCTCAAGGCGCTCGGTGTCCGCGTCGCCATGGACGATTTCGGCACGGGCTACTCGTCGCTGAGCTACCTGCGCAGCTTCCCGTTCGACAAGATCAAGATCGATCAGTCCTTTGTGCGCGATCTGTGCATCAAGGATGGAACGGACTTCATCGTGCGGGCGGTGATCGGGCTCGGCGCCAGCCTGGGCATGACCACCACGGCCGAGGGTGTCGAGACCGAGGCGCAGCTCGCCGTACTGCGCGCCGAGGGCTGCGACGAGGTCCAGGGCTACCTGTTCAGCCGGCCCGTGCCCGTCTCGGAGGTCAACGCGGTGATCCTCCGCTGGAATGGGGCCAGCCGCGCGATCGCGTGAGTGACGCGAGCCTTATGAGCGGAATCGCCCCTGCGGCCGCGGCATCTACAAATGGGTTGGCACCCAATCATCACCACGTTCCCTCCCCCCCTTTGCGGGGGAGGGAGGAGAAGCGGTGCCCCCCGCCCTACTCCGCCGCGTCGAGGCGCGGGCGCTCCACGTGGCTGCGCTCGGCCTTCACCAACTCGGCCGTACGGAACGCCACCTCCAACGCCTGCTCCGCGTTGAGGCGCGGGTCGCAGTAGGTGTGGTAGCGATCCTGCAGATCGTCGGCCGTCAGCGCCCGGGCACCGCCGGTGCATTCGGTGACGTCCTTGCCGGTCATCTCCAGGTGGATGCCGCCCGCGAAGGTGCCCTCGGCGCGGTGGACGCCGAAGAAGCCCTCGATCTCCTGCATCACCCGCTCGAACGGCCGGGTCTTGTAGCGGCCGGCCGGGATCGTGTTGCCGTGCATCGGATCACAGATCCACACGACCTTGCGCCCTTCCCGCTCGACCGCGCGGATCAGCGCCGGCAGGTGATCGCCGACCTTGTCGGCTCCGAACCGGCAGATCAGGCTGAGCCGCCCCGGCTCGTTCTCCGGGTTGATCAGGTCGATCAGCCGGATCAGCCCCTCGGCCTTCATCGACGGGCCGCACTTGAGGCCGATCGGGTTCTTGATGCCGCGGGCATATTCCACGTGGGCGTGGTCCGGCTGCCGGGTCCGGTCGCCGATCCACAGCATATGGCCGGAGGTCGCGTACCAGTCGCCCGTGGTCGAATCGACCCGGGTCAGCGCCTCCTCGTAGCCGAGCAGCAGGGCTTCGTGGCTGGTGTAGAAATCGGTGGTCCGCACCTCCGGATGGGTCTCCGGATTGATGCCGATCGCCCGCATGAAGTCGAGCGCATCGGTCATGCGGCCCGCCACATCCTGGTAGCGCGAGGATTGCGGCGAATCCTTCACGAAGCCCAGCATCCACCGATGCGCGTTCTCGAGGTTCGCGTAACCGCCGGTGGCGAAGGCGCGCAGCAGGTTCAGCGTCGCGGCCGACTGCCGATAGGCTTCAAGCTGACGGCGCGGATCCGGGATCCGCGCCTCCTCCGAGAAGCCGATGCCGTTGACGATGTCGCCCCGGTAGCTGGGCAGGCTCACGCCCTCCAGCGTCTCGGTGGGCGAGGAGCGCGGCTTGGCGAACTGCCCGGCAATGCGCCCGACCTTCACGACCGGCGAGCCACCCGCGAAGGTCAGCACCATCGCCATCTGCAGGAACACCCGGAAGAAATCACGGATGTTGTCGGCCGAATGCTCGTCGAAACTCTCGGCGCAGTCGCCGCCCTGCAGGAGGAACGCTTCGCCCGCGCCGACGCGCGCGAGCGCCGCCTTCAGCTTGCGAGCCTCACCGGCAAAAACCAGCGGCGGAAAGCTCGCGATCTGCGACTCGACGGCACCCAGGGCGGCCATGTCCGGATAGGTGGGGACCTGCTCGATCGGCAGGTTTCTCCAGCTCTTCGGTGTCCAACGCTCGCCCATAGCCTCTCTCCGCGCACCCTAGAGCCGTGCCCGATCGCGCGCGCCTCTAAGTCCTTGTTGTGACGCGCGCTCTTGCGCCGAACCGGTGTCCGGTTCCGCAGAAAGCGCGCTCGTCGTGCGACCGCGCCTCACGCGCGAAGCGCGGCTTATAGAGAGGTTCCCGCGCCCTGACGAGTGCCGGAATGCGAAGGGCAGGCGCGAGCGGGCTTCAGGCCTCGCCGTCCTCGACCTCGATCCCGTGCTCGGCCAGGATCCAGAAGATTGCCTCCAGATCCTCCGCGGACACATCCCGGGGGGGAAGGGCCTCTTCGAGATCGTCGTAGGTCAGGCAGCGGCGGCGTTGCGCCTCGGCCTTGGCGAGCAGTTGGTCGATCGCCTTGCGGATGTCGGGCGAGAGCGCATCGTGGTTCGGGGGGCGGTGGAAGACCGGCCGCAGCGCATCCGCCAGCAGGCCGTCGATGATGGCCTGCCGCCGCGCGTGCGCGTCGTCGCCCCCGCGTCCCTTGCCTGCGCCTTGCTTACCCATGCCCCTGATATGGCTCGGCCGGGCACCGCGTCGAGGCCCTGAGACTCTGGAGCCCTCAGCCGACGCCGACCGGATGCTTGGTCACCTCCGGCACGCGCATCGTCACGAGTTCCTCGGCCGCCGTCGGGTGGACCGCGATAGTCCGGTCGAAATCGGCCTTCGTGGCGCCCATCGTCACCGCGATGCCGACCGCCTGGATGACCTCGCCGGCGTCATGGCCGAAGATGTGGACGCCCACCACCCGGTCGCTCGCGCAATCGACGATGACCTTCATCAGGATACGCTCCTCGCGGCCGGAGAGCGTCGCCTTCATCGGGCGGAAGCGCGCCTTGTAGATGTCGATCTTGCTGTAGATCTCCCGCGCCGCCGCCTCACTGTGGCCGACGACCCCGATCTCGGGGGTCGAGAACACCGCGGTGGGGATCAGGCGGTGATCGACGCAGGACGGCTTGCCGCCATAGACCGTGTCGGCGAAGGCATGACCCTCGCGAATTGCCACCGGGGTCAGGTTGGCGCGATTGGTCACGTCGCCGACCGCGTAGATCGACGGGACCTTGGTCTGCGAATACGCATCCACCGGGATCGCCCCGGCGCCGTCGAGGTCGATGCCGACCCGGTCGAGGCCCAGGCCCTCGACATTGGGCCGCCGTCCGGTGGCGATCAGGACCTGATCGACGGCAATCTCGGCGCCGTCGTCGAGCCGGGCGCAGAGGGCACCGTCCCGCCGCTCGATGCCCGTGAGGGTACGGCCGAGCCGCAGGTCCATCCTGTGGCCATAGGCCTCCGCAAGGGCGTCGCGAACCTCGTCGTCGAACCCGCGCAGCAGCCTCTCGCCCCGGTGCAGCAGGGTCGTGGCGCTGCCCAAAGCCGCGAACACACCCGCGAACTCGACGGCGATGTAGCCGCCGCCGATCACCAGAATGCGCCCCGGCAGGCTCTCCAGCTCGAACACCTCGTTCGAGGTAATCGCCAGTTCGATGCCGGGCACGGCCGGCTCCTTCACCGGGTGGGCGCCGACCGCCACCAGGATCCTCTCCGCCCGGATGACGCGGCCCGACTTCAGCAGTCGCACCGTGTGCGGATCCTCGATCACGGCCCGCTCGGGCACGATCTCGACACCGGCCCGGATCAGGTTGGCGTCGTAGATACTTTCGAGCCGGGTAACCTCGGCGTCGCGGCGCTGCTTGAGCTTCGCCCAGTCGAAGCGGGGCTTCTCCACCGTCCAGCCGAAGCCGGCGGCGTCCTCGAACTCGTCGGCGAAGCGGCCGGCATAGACCATCAGCTTCTTCGGGACGCAGCCGCGGATCACACAGGTCCCGCCGACCCGGTACTCCTCGGCCAACATCACCTTGGCACCGTACCCCGCCGCGATCCGCGCCGCGCGCACGCCTCCCGAACCGCCGCCGATGACGAAGAGGTCCACGTCGAAAGCACTCATGCGGGGCCGTCCATCCTGGGGGTCGTCGCCACGCGCGGCCGGGACGCCTCGCGCATCCACGAGATGGCAGCGCCGAGACCCGCCGTCCACCACGCCGCCCAGCCGTTGTGCTCCACGAAGGCGATCGCGACCGCACAGGCGACGAGGCCGAGCGCCGCCGCACGGTCGGGCTGCTCCAGCCGAGAGATACGGCTCAGCATCAGCATCAGGGTCAGCGCCGCGAGGAGCGCGCCGGGCAGGCCGAGCTCGGCCCAGACCTGGAGGAAGCTGTTATGCGGATGCCCGACCGCGAGGAGCACGCGCATCTCGGGTGCGAGCGTCTGCGCGGCCGGGGTCTCGGCGAAGCGCGCGCTCGTGCCGAAACCCGCCCCGCGCCAGGGATCGGCCGCCACCGCCGCGCCGAAGCTGCGCGCGATCGCGACCCGCGCCCGGGAGGAGGATTGCACGAGACGCTCGTGCGCCGATTCGGGCATGATGTGGGCCAGGAGATCGCCCTCGACCGGGGCGAGCGCCACCGCGAGACCGAGGCCCAGACCGGCGAGGCCGATTCCCGCCCGCCGGGGCAGCAGGCGGCCCGCCGCGAATATCGCGCCGCCGGCGAGCAAGCCAAGCTGGGCGGCGCCGCTGATCGAGCGCAGCACGCCCAGCGCCGCGAACACCAGCGTGACCGCCGCGAGGCCGCGATTGCGCTGCCGCCAGAGGACCAGGGCGAGCGGGCCGGCCACGAGGTCGAGGGTGAGCGCCGGCCGGTTGTGCACGAAGGCGGCGGTCCGATGCCCCAGGGCCCGTTCCAGGGCGAGATCGGAGGCCAGATCCACGGCGATCAGCAATCCGGCGAGCGCGATCGAGGCGGCCCCGAGACGCGGCGCGCAAGCCGGGATCCGGCCGGGGGCGAGGCAAGCCAGAATATAAGCCGCCGTGAGCGCCGGCAGGAACTCGCGCGCCATCCGCAGCGACACGGCGGGGAACGGGCTCCAGGCGAGCGAGACGAGGCACCACGCCAGGAACGCGAGCGCCGCTCCGCCGAGAGGGGTGGCGAGCGGTGCCAGGAGCCGGCGCGCCGCGTCGCGCCGGTCCTCGATCCCGCGCCCCGCTAGGAATGCGAGGGCGGCGAGCCCGATCACAAGCGGGCTCGACCGATTGGCCAGCACCATGGCGAGCGGCATGACGGCGAGGCAAACGCCGCCCGCGGCGTAGAGGCGGCCGGGTACACTCATCGGGGCAACGTCACGGCGATCCGCTCGCGCGAGCGGACACGCTCACTGCATCTGGTGCCCGCGCTTGCCCATTTCGGCGCGGACGCGGACCATGACGTATTCCGACACGTCCTGCGTCCAGTCCTGCATCTCCTGCACCATCTCGTCGAGGAGTTGCGGCTGCGCCTCGACGTAGTGCTTGCCGGCGGGCGAGCGGAAGAAGGTCGCGATCTCCTGCAGCTCGGCCTCCGAGAATTTTGTCGCGTAGGTGCGGGCCGCGATGTCGATCATGCGCTGCTTCTGCAGCTCCATCTCGGGCTGCAGCGAGGCCAGTACTTCATCGAGATCCTTGGCGAGTTCCGGCCGGGTGACGGATTGCTTGCGGATCTGGTCGGCGAAGGCAGGCAGCACCGAATCGAACGAGCGGGCGATGCCGGAGCTGAGCATCACCTCGCGGGCCAGGGCGAGATGGTTCGGGGTCATGGCCGGTGCCGCCGGCGTGTTGGCGGCGGGCGTGCTGGGCTGGGCCGCAGGCTTTGCCGGTGCCGGCTTATGAGCTTGGGCGACGGCAACGGAGGGAAGCGCGAGGCCGAGCGCGAGGCCGAGCGCGGCGGTGAGGCGTCGGGACATGCTGGGTTGATCCTGCGAGGATGGCTTGCGGGGTAAGCGGCGCCTCAGGCGAGGCTGCCGAGAACGGTGATGTCGGCTTGCCCGTCCCGTACGGCCGCCAGGATCGCGGCGTCGGCGATGCCGAGGAACAGACCGTGCTCGACGACCCCCGGTATGGCCCAGAGCGCCGCGCCGAGCGCCTCGGGATCGGGGATCGCGCCGAGATGGGCGTCGAGAATGTGATGGCCGCCATCCGTGAGAAGGGGCGCGCCGTCGGGACGCTGCCGCAGCCGGACGGCGCCGGAGCAGCCGGCACTCGCGACAGCCCGCTCCACGGCCCGGTGGGTGGCGGTGAGGCCGAAGGGGTTGACCTCGATCGGCAGCGGGAAGGCCCCGAGCCGATCCACGCGCTTGGTCGCATCGGCGATCACGACCATGCGGTGGCTCGCGCAGGCGACGATCTTCTCCCGCAGGAGCGCTGCGCCGCCGCCCTTGATCAGCCGTAAGCTGTCATCGACCTCGTCGGCGCCGTCGATCGTCAGGTCGAGCTCGGGCTGCTGGTCGAGGGTGGCCAGACGGATGCCGAGGCCCTCCGCCTGCGCCCGCGTCGCCTCGGAGGTCGGCACGCCGAGGATGTCGAGGCCGTCACGGACCCGCTCGCCCAGCAGCGCCACGAAGGCGGCGGCCGTGGAACCGGTGCCGAGGCCGAGCCGCATGCCGGGCTCCACGAGGTCGAGGGCGCGCGCCGCTGCGGCCCGGCGCAGGTCGGGCGCGCTCACTGGGAGCGAGCCCGGTCGACGGGGTGAAGCGAGGGGGCGCACGTCATGGGCCGGTCTTTCCGCGAAGATCGCGCGGCCCCTAGCACGGGACTCGGCCGACCGGAACGCCCGCTCCGACAATGCTGCGTCAAAAGCGGCCGCCTTGAGCCGGCGTGGCGCTGGCGCCGGCCCGGCCGGGGGCTGGCCCGGTCAGCGGCGCGTCGGTGGCGCCTTCCGTCCCCGGCTTGCCCTGCTGGGTGCAGACGACCTGCTCCTTTTTCACCAGCACGAAGCAGATGCTCATCTCGCCGGTCCGGTAATTGACCCGGAAGACGCCGGCCTCGCGGGTGTGACGGCTCGCCACCAGCCCGTATTCCGAGGGCGTCTGCGGTCCGGCGCCTTCCCCGGCTCCGAAGCAGACGGTCTGGCCGATGCCGCCCGCCGATTCCTGGAGGCCGTACTGGCAAGATGTGACCTCGCCGGTCACCTTGTCGACCCGGTACATGCGGTTCAGGTCGACCTGCGGGGCCGGCACGAACTCGTAGGAGGTCGCGGCCGCCGGCGCGACGTGGAGCACCGCGCAGGCGGCCAGGAGAAGCAGGGACGGTTTCATCGTTGATTCCGGGGCGGGGACGCGCAGCCTTTCGCCGGGCTTTCGGGCGAGTCTGGGGCGCCACCCTTGATGATCCGCCGGATCCGGCGAGACGCGGCGGCGCAGGGGTGCCGGCTTGCCGATGGCGGCGCCCCCCGGTAGCGAGGCCCGTGCCAGCCAGGAGCTCCTTCGCTATGTCCGCCGCTTCCACGACCCGTCCGCCCATCGCCGTGTTCGACCTCGACGGCACTCTGGCGGAGACCGCGGGGGACCTGATCGGCACGCTGAATGTGCTGATGCGGCGCGAAGGCCTGCCCGAGCTTCCGCTGTCGCAGGCCCGCGGACTGATCGGCGCCGGCGCCAAGGCGCTGATCCGGCGTGGTTTCGAGGCGGAAGGACGTGCGCTGTCCCCGGAGGATCACGAGCGGCTGTTCGAGGCCTTCATCGCCCATTACGGTGAACACCTCGCCGACACGTCGCACCTCTACCCCGGTGTCGTCGAGGCGCTCGACGCGCTGGAGGCCGACGGTTACCGCCTCGCGGTCTGCACCAACAAGTACGAGGGTCAGTCGATCGAGCTGCTGCGCCTTCTCGGGATCGGCCACCGCTTCGCGGCCATCTGCGGCCGCGATACCTTCCCCCAGTTCAAGCCCGATCCGCGCCATCTCACCGGAACGATCGAGCGCGCCGGCGGCGATCCGGCCCGGGCCGTGATGGTGGGCGACTCCCGCACGGACATCGACACCGCCAAGGCGGCCGGCATCCCGGTTGTCGCCGTGACCTTCGGCTATACCGACCGGCCGGTGACCGAGCTCGGACCCGACCGGGTGATCGAGCATTTCTCCGCGCTTCCCGCAGCAATCCGGGACTTGGCGCCGGCAAAAGCCGCGTGAGGCGTCAGCCTAGCCAGCGCCGAAGCCGGGCTACGGCTTCGTGGCACTCGGCTTCCGAGCCCGCGAACGAGAACCGGACGTGGTGGCTGCCGAGATCCGGGTCGAAGTCGAGGCCCGGCGTCGCCGCGACATGGGCCTCGTCGAGCATCCGCCGGCAGAAATCCGCAGCGTCGTTGGTGAGCTTCGCCACGTCCGCGTAGAGGTAGAAGGCGCCATCGGCCGGGTGCACGCGCCCGAGGCCGAGGCCCGGCAGCGCGTCGAGCAGGATGGCGCGGTTGCGCGCATAGCCGTCGCGGACGGCGTCGAGTTCCTCGGTCGCGTCGAAGGCTGCTAGCGCCCCGATCTGCGACAGGTAGGGCGCCGAGATGTAGAGGTTCTGCGCCAGCCGCTCGATCGGGCGGACCAGGGCTTCCGGCACCACCATCCAGCCGACACGCCAGCCGGTCATGCAATGGTACTTCGAGAAGGAGTTGATCACGACCGCATCGGGGTCGAAGCGCAGAGCCGTCACGGTGGGCAGGCCGTAGCTGAGGCCGTGATAGATCTCGTCCGAAATCAGCGGCAGGCCGAGGCTGCGGGTCGCGGTGCAGAGGTCCCGCAGGGCCGCCTCCGTGATGACGGTGCCGGAGGGGTTGGCGGGGCTCATCACCAGCGCGCCAGAGATCGGTGCCCGTGCGTGGGTCTCGCGCAGGAGCGCTGCGGTCGGGGCGAACCGGTCCTCCGGGCGCAGGACCATCGGGGCCGGCACGAGGTCGAGGGCGGCCAGGATGTTGCGATAGGCCGGATAGCCCGGCTGCGGCACGGCGACACGTGCGCCGGCATCGAACAGGCTCATGAAGGCCAGCACGAAGCCCGCCGACGACCCCGTGGTGATCACCACCCGCTCCGGCGGCACCGAGACGCCGTGACGCTCGGCGTAGTCCCGGGCGATGCGCGCGCGCAAAGCCGGCAGGCCGAGGGCCTCGGTGTAGGGGACACGCCCGGTCGCCAGAGCATTTTGCGCCGCCGCGATCACCGCGCGCGGGGCCGGGGCCGAGGGCTGGCCGACCTCCATCCGCACCACGTCGGCACCGGCCCGCGCCTTGGCGGCGGCGGCGGCCATCACGTCCATGGCGAGGAACGGCTGGACGGCGGCGGCGCGGCTGGAGATCGGGGTCATGGGCTCCTTCTCTGTGCCGGATGCGGCGGCACGGCCGGGGCCATCCGGCGAGGCCCGCGAGCGTAGTTCGCCACCCGGGAGGCCTCAACCGCGCGGTGCGGCGGCACTGCTCGCGCGGAACCGATTCGTGACACGCGCATCCGATTGACCCAATGCCGTGAAAACGCCAAACCCAGCGCCTACCGCTCGCGCTCAGTGCGGGCCGGCTTGCCCCGCAAGCGAGGATCCATGCCGTTCATCCGCCCCCTGCCCGCGCTGGCCCTGGCGCTCGGCCTCGTCGCCGTTCCTGCCCTCGCGCAGACTGCCGGGGCGCCCGCCGCCTCCCCGTTCACGGACGCGCAGCGTGCCGGGATCGAGGCGATCGTGAAGGATTACCTCGTCAAGCACCCCGAGGTGCTGCAGGAGGCGATGGCCGAGGCCGAGAAGCAGCAGGCCGAGACGCAGCGTCTCGCCCAGGCTGCCGCCCTCAAGGAATCGCGCGACGCGCTCCTGAACGGCCCGCACGATGTCGTGGCGGGCAATCCGTCGGGCGACGTCACGATGGTCGAGTTCTTCGATTACAATTGCGGCTACTGCCGCAAGGCCCTGGGCGACGTCCAGGCGCTGATCAAGTCCGATCCTAAGCTGCGGGTCGTGATCAAGGATTTCCCGGTGCTCGGCCCGGAATCGCTGGAGGCCAGCCAGGCCGCCGTCGCGGTGCGCCAGCAGCTGAAGGGCGATAAGCTGTTCGAATTCCATCAGAAGCTGCTGGAAACCAAGGGCCGCGTGAACGGAGCCCGGGCGATCCAGGTCGCCAAGGATATGGGCGTCGACGTCGCCAAGCTGCAGAAGGACATGGCCTCCCCCGAGGTGAAGGCGGCGCTCAGCGAGAACCGCGGCCTCGGTGACCGGCTCGGCCTGTCGGGCACGCCGGCCTTCATCATCGGCGACGAGGTGATCCCCGGCGCGGTCGGCGTCGATCCGATCCGCAAGACCATCGCCGACGTGCGTCAGTGCGGCCACGCTTCCTGCTGAGGGAACGGGCCTTTCAGTGGCTCGTAGCAAAGGCGGGTGCGGCCTTGTCGCGCCGCACCGCCTTCGTCTAAGAGCCGCCAGCCGCAGGGCCGTCTTCCGCCGCCGACTCGATGGACGGACCGACGCGCCGCGATACGAAGTAGGCCGGATGCCAAAGAACGACGCCATCGATCCCGAGCTCGTGCGCGAGCTCGCAAACCTCGTCACTGAGACGGGCCTCTCCGAGATCGAGGTCGAGAAGGGCGACCTGCGCATCCGCGTCGTGCGCCGGCTCGAACCTGTGAGCGTTCAGGTCGCGGCGGGTGCGCCCGTGGCCGCCTTCGCTGCGCCCCCGGCCCAGTCGGCACCTTCGGCGCTGGCTCCAGCCGAGCCGCCGCGGACGCAGGCCGGTACGGTGCCCTCGCCGATGGTCGGGACCGCCTATCTGCGGCCCTCCCCCGACGCCAAGGCGTTCGTGGATGTCGGCGCGAAGGTCGAGGTCGGCGACAAGCTGTTGCTGATCGAGGCGATGAAGACCTTCAATGAGATCGTGGCACCCCGTGCCGGCACGATCAGCGCCATCTTCGTCGAGGACGGACAGCCGGTCGAGTTCGGCGAGGCCCTGCTCGTCATCAGCTAAAGCGCTCTCCGACGCAGGGGACACCGGTTCGGCGCAAGAGAGCGCGTCACAACAAGGGGTTAGAGCCGCGCACGATTGCTACGCGATCGGGCATGACTCTAGGCTGTCCGTCGGCACGACGCCGCTTAACCAGAGGATAGAGCCTCCTGTGCGGTTCGGTATCGCCAGGACGCCCTAACGGGTCCGATGTTCGACAAGATCCTGATCGCGAACCGGGGTGAGATCGCCCTGCGCATCCTGCGGGCGGCAAAGGAACTCGGGATCGCCACCGTGGCGGTCCATTCCACGGCGGATGCCGACGCCATGCACGTCCGGCTCGCCGACGAGAGCGTCTGCATCGGGCCGCCGGCGGCGCGTGACAGCTACCTGAACATCCCGTCGATCATCGCGGCCTGCGAGATCACCGGGGCGGACGCGGTCCATCCCGGTTACGGCTTCCTGTCTGAGAATGCCCGCTTCGCCGATGTGCTGGCGCACCATCAGATCGGCTTCATCGGCCCGAAGGCGCAGCACATCCGCACCATGGGCGACAAGATCGAGGCCAAGCGCACGGCGCTGAAGCTCGGCATCCCCTGCGTGCCGGGCTCCGATGGCGGCGTCGAGGATATCGATACCGCCAAGCGGGTCGCCGCCGGGATCGGCTACCCGGTTCTGGTCAAGGCGGCGGCGGGCGGCGGCGGGCGCGGCATGAAGGTCGCGCGCACCGAGGCCGACCTGGAGCAGGCGATCGGCATGGCCAAATCTGAGGCGAAGGCCGCCTTCGGCGACGACGCGGTCTATCTCGAGAAGTACCTCGAGAAGCCTCGGCACATCGAGGTGCAGGTCCTGGGCGACGGCCGCGGCGGTGCCGTGCACCTCGCCGAGCGCGACTGCTCGCTCCAGCGCCGCCACCAGAAGGTCTGGGAGGAAGGCGGCTCGCCCGCCCTCAACGAATCGATGCGCGCCGAGATCGGCGGCATCTGCGCCAACGCCATGAAGGAACTCGGCTATCTCGGCGCCGGCACCGTCGAGTTCCTGTACGAGGACGGCAAGTTCTACTTCATCGAGATGAACACCCGCATCCAGGTCGAGCATCCGGTCACCGAGATGATCACAGGGATCGATCTGGTGATCGAGCAGATCCAGGTCGCGTCGGGCGGCGCCCTGTCGGTCAGCCAGTCCGACATCAAGGTCGAGGGCCACGCCATCGAGTGCCGGATCAACGCCGAGCACCCGGAGACCTTCCGGCCCTCGCCGGGCGAAATCACCCATTACCACACGCCCGGTGGACTGGGCGTCCGCGTCGATTCCGCGGCCTTCCAGGGCTACCGGATCCCGCCGAATTACGATTCGCTGATCGGCAAGCTGATCGTGCACGGCCGGACCCGCAACGAATGCCTGATGCGTCTGCGCCGGGCGCTCGACGAGTTCGTCATCGACGGCATCGACACGACGCTGCCCCTGTTCCGGACCCTGGTCCGCAACCCGGACGTGCAGAACGGCCAGTATGACATCCACTGGCTGGAGCATTTCCTCGAAGACGGTGGCATGAAGGTCTGACCGGGCTGCGGCGACCGCGGCATCCGGTCCCCTCTGGTCTTCGCGTCGGACACGCGCGACATTCAGGCCATGCACGACAGCCACCGCGTGGACATCACCCCCGAGATCCTGCTGAAGGCCTACGCGGCGGGCATCTTTCCGATGGCCGAGGACGCGCACGACCCGACCCTCTACTGGGTCGAGCCGAAGGCCCGCGGCGTGCTGCCCCTGGACGCGTTCCGCGTTCCCAAGCGCCTCGCCCGGACGGTGCGGTCCGACCAGTTCGAGGTGCGGTGCGATACGGATTTCAACGGCATCATCGACGGCTGCGCCGCCCCCCGCCGCGACAGCGAGCGGACATGGATCAACGGCCGCATCCGGGAGCTTTACGGGGCGCTGTTCGATGTCGGCCACGTCCACACGGTCGAGGTCTATGCGGGCGACGACCGGCGGCTGGTCGGTGGCCTCTACGGCGTTTCGCTCGGGGCGGCCTTCTTCGGCGAGAGCATGTTCCACGAGGTTCGCGACGCCTCGAAGGTCGCGCTGGTGCATCTCATGGGCCGCCTGCGCGCCGGGCATTACCGGCTCGCCGACACCCAGTTCGTCACCGATCACCTCGCGCAATTCGGCGCGGAGGAACTGCCGCGGCATGTCTACAAGCGCCGCCTCGCCGCAGCGCTGGACGAGGTCGCCGACTGGAACGTCTGGCCGGGGGACGGCTCGGTGACGGGGGCGCGGGTTCTGGAGGCGCTGGGCGACCAGGGCGACGCTTAGAGCGCTCTCCGTCGCAGTGGACACCGGTTCGGCGCTAGAGAGCGCGTCACAACACGAGCTTGGAGCCGCGCACGATTGCAACGCGATCAGGCACGACGCTTAAGCAGGTGCGGCTCGCTCAGCGGAACAGCGCGTCGAACAGGTTCTGCGGCTGCTGCGGAGGCGGCGGGGCCGGCGCCGGACCCTCGTTCGACGGGAAAAACTTGCGCGAGGGCTTCTGACGGGGCTGAACCGGCACGCCGCGCGGCGCCTCGACATCGACCTGGCCGGCAGCGTTGAGCTGCTGGGCGGTCTTGGTGCTGTCCTTGCCTGCGCGCTTGGTCTTCTCCGGTTTGGCCGCGACGGCG
The DNA here is from genome assembly GCF_022829605.1 of Methylobacterium sp. E-065. Lineage (GTDB taxonomy): Bacteria > Pseudomonadota > Alphaproteobacteria > Rhizobiales > Beijerinckiaceae > Methylobacterium. The sequence goes on from NZ_JAKSYD010000114.1 coordinate 174,645, forward strand.
GGAACGTCCTCCTGCTCCTTTGCCTCGGCGATCACGTCGGCGCCGCCTTTGCAGTCGACCAGCCAGACATCGTAGATCGGGTGTTCGATCGCGTGCAGCCCGGGGCTCGACGCGAACATCCAGCCGGTGAAGATCCGGCGATACTTGTTGTCGAGGGTGACCTCGTCGACCTCGAGGAAGGCCGTGGTCTTGGGGCTCTCGGTCGGCGGGCGCGTGTAGCAGACCCGCGGGGTCAGCTGCAGGGCGCCGAACTGCACGGTCTCGTCGACCGCAACCTCGAACGACACGATCCGGCCGGTGATCTTGTCGAGGCCGGAGAACACCGCGGTCGGGTTCTTGATCTTATCGGCCGCAGCCGGCCCGGCCAGAACGGCGAGCGCGAGGCTCGGGGCAAGCACCGAGCGTGCGAGGGCGATGATGCGGCTCAAGGCGCGGATCCCGTGGCGAGGGAGGCCGGCCGCGCCAATGGATGCGCGGCGGATATGTCGAGTAGTCCGCCATCAACACCGGAACGGTGGCGGCAAAAGGGCGCCTGAGCCGCCCTGCGATGGCGGTTATTCGCCCGGGGTCCAGGACACGTAATCGCCGGTCGCCGCCGGGCGCTGGCCCCAGGAGAGCTGCGAGCCCTGCGGCCGATAGGCGTTCGGCGTGCCGGTCTGGTTCTCCATGTGGGGCTGCTGCCATGCGCGAGGTTGGTAATTCTCCTCGCTCGGCGCGACGTCGACGTTGTGGCAGAGCCAGCCGCGCCAGCCGGGCGGCACCTTCGAGGCATCGGCGTAGCCGTTATAGACCACCCACCGGCGCTCGGAGCCGACGGAGCGGTCGATCAGCGCCCCCTCCGCCTTATAGTATTTGTTCCCGAAATCGTCCTCGCCGACGAAGATGCCGGTGCGCGCGGTCTGGAGCGCGAGGGAAACGGTCTGGCCGTTCCACCACGTGAAGACGCGCAGCAAAGTGTCCTTCAGCGCCATCGCCGGTCCCGGAATCGTCTCGCGCCGCACGGACGCTGTCTGGCGCCGTTATGGTGACCGCGCGCGCGTGAGTCCAGCGCGCCGTCGGATGTGTCGCTGCGTGGCAGCGTCAATGGACGGTTTGCGCAGGAGCCCTGAAATCACAGGCGCGTGACGCTGTGAATCCAAAATATTCCCGAACCGAATCTCGGAAGCTGGAACGACACTTACGCAGGCCCCAAACGATATCCACAGGATTCTCCGAGCCGGCACAACATCTAGCGTGGAACTGTGCCGCAGGACACCACTTGTTGACGTGAGAGCCGAGGAAGCGGTATTCTCGCTGTATCGGTCGCGCACCGGAGTGGCGTGTGCAGCAGGGGCGGCCGTTCCAAGATTTCGTATGCGTGGCCGGGGTCCGCTCAACCTATGGGCGTGGCCGGCTGCGCATCCCACTATCGGGAATAGACCCCGCTTCGTGCGGGGCCGGGGCCTTCGTGTCCCGTCGGGAGAGGTGTGTTTCATGCGGTTCGAGCGTCGCTACACAACGGCCGGACAATCGCCCTATGCCAGCATCACGTTTCGCAAGGCGCTGAGCGAGATCCGCAACCCGGACGGCTCGGTGGTCTTCCGCCTCGACGGCATCGACGTACCGGAGAGCTGGAGCCAGGTGGCGAGCGACGTGCTCGCGCAGAAGTACTTCCGCAAGGCGGGCGTGCCGGCGCGGCTGCGCAAGGTCGAGGAGAATGCGGTCCCGTCGTTCCTGTGGCGTTCGGTGCCGGACGATGCGGCCCTCGCCGAGCTGCCGGAGGACGAGCGCTTCGTCTCCGAATCCTCCGCCACGCAGGTGTTCGACCGGCTCGCCGGTTGCTGGACCTACTGGGGCTGGAAGGGCGGCTACTTCTCGTCGGAGGACGATGCCTCCGCGTTCATGGACGAGCTGCGCTTCATGTTCGCCCGCCAGATGGTGGCGCCGAACTCGCCGCAATGGTTCAACACCGGCCTGCACTGGGCCTACGGCATCGATGGCCCGAGCCAGGGCCACTATTACTGCGACCCGCAGACCGGCGTGCTGACCAAGTCGGCCTCGGCCTACGAGCATCCGCAGCCGCATGCCTGCTTCATCCAGTCGGTCCAGGACGACCTCGTCAACGAGGGCGGCATCATGGACCTGTGGGTGCGTGAGGCGCGCCTGTTCAAGTACGGCTCCGGCACCGGCTCCAACTTCTCGATGCTGCGCGGCGAGAACGAGAAACTCGGCGGCGGCGGCAAGTCGTCTGGCCTGATGAGCTTCCTGAAGATCGGCGACCGGGCGGCCGGCGCGATCAAGTCGGGCGGCACCACGCGGCGCGCCGCCAAGATGGTCATCGTCGATATCGATCACCCCGATATCGAGTCCTTCATCGACTGGAAGGTCAAGGAGGAGCAGAAGGTCGCCGCCCTGGTGACCGGCTCGAAGGTGGTCTCCAAGCACCTGAACCTGGTGATGAAGGCTTGCACGCAGTGCGAGGCCGAAGGCGACGCCTGCTTCGATCCGGAGCGCAACCCGGCCCTCAAGCGTGAGATCAAGGCCGCCCGCCGGGCCTCGGTGCCGGATTCCTACATCAAGCGCGTCGTGCAATTCGCCCGGCAGGGCTTCACCAAGATCGACTTCCCCGTCTACGATACCGATTGGGATTCCGAGGCCTACCTCACGGTCGCCGGCCAGAACTCCAACAACTCGGTCTCGCTGACCGACGACTTCCTGCGCGCCGTCGAGGCGGATGCCGACTGGACCCTCCAGGCACGCACCACCGGGAAGGCCACCAAGACGCTGCCGGCGCGTGAGCTTTGGGAGAAGATCGGCGAGGCCGCCTGGGCTTCGGCGGATCCGGGCCTGCACTTCAACACCACGATGAACGACTGGCACACCTGCCCGGCGGGCGGGCGGATCCGGGCCTCGAACCCGTGCTCCGAGTACATGTTCCTCGACGACACCGCCTGCAATCTCGCCTCGGCGAACCTGCTGACGATGTATGATCGCGAGACCAAGCGCTTCGATGTCGATGCATTCGAGCACCTCAACCGCCTCTGGACGGTGGTGCTCGAGATCTCGGTGATGATGGCGCAGTTCCCGTCGAAGGAGATCGCGGAACTCTCCTATCGGTACCGGACGCTCGGCCTCGGCTACGCCAATATCGGCGGCCTGCTGATGACCATGGGCCTGCCCTACGATTCGGATGCGGGCCGGGCTCTGGCCGGCGCGCTCACCGCGATCATGACCGGCGTCGCCTACGCCACCTCGGCCGAGATGGCGGCGGAACTCGGGACCTTCGCAGCCTATGACGAGAATGCCGACGCGATGCTGCGGGTCATCCGCAACCATCGCCGGGCAGCCTACGGCGAAAACGAGGGCTACGAGTTCCTGAACGTCGCCCCGGTCGGGCTCGACCACGCCAACATCCCACAGGCGGATCTCGGCGACCGTGCCCGCGCCGCCTGGGACCGGGCGCTGAAGCTCGGCGAGGAGCACGGCTTCCGCAACGCACAGGCCACCGTGATCGCGCCGACCGGCACGATCGGCCTCGTGATGGATTGCGACACCACCGGCATCGAGCCCGACTTCGCCCTGGTGAAGTTCAAGAAGCTGGCCGGCGGCGGCTACTTCAAGATCATCAACCAGGCCGCGCCGGATGCCCTGCGGGCTTTGGGCTACCGCGAATCCGAGATCGCCGAGATCGAGGCCTACGCGGTCGGTCACGGCTCGATGGGTCAGGCGCCGGGCATCAACCCGACGACTCTGCGCGCCAAGGGTTTTTCGGACGAGAAGATCACGGCTGTTGAGAAGGGCCTGAAGTCGGCCTTCGACATCAAGTTCGTGTTCAACCGCTGGACGCTGGGCGACGATTTCCTCATCCAGACCCTGAAGGTCCCCGCGGAAAAGCTGTCGGACCCGACCTTCGAGCTGCTCCCCTTCCTCGGTTTCTCGAAGAAGGAGATCGAGGCCGCCAACACCCATATCTGCGGGGCGATGACGCTGGAGGGCGCGCCCTTCCTCAAGCTCGAGCACTACCCGGTGTTCGACTGCGCCAATCCGTGTGGCCGGATCGGCAAGCGCTACCTCTCGGTGGAGAGCCACATCCGCATGATGGCGGCGGCGCAGCCCTTCATCTCGGGGGCGATCTCCAAGACCATCAACATGCCGAACGATGCCACGGTCGAGGATTGCAAGGCGGCCTATCTGCTGTCCTGGCGCCTCGCGCTCAAGGCGAACGCCCTCTACCGCGACGGCTCCAAGCTGTCGCAGCCGCTGAACTCGGCCCTCATTGCGGATGAGGACGACGAGGCCGATGACGCGCTCGAGGCCCTGATCCAGGCGCCGGCCGCCGCCAAGGCCGCCGCGGTGGCGGAAAAGATCGTCGAGCGGGTGATCGAGCGCGTGGAGCGGATCCGCTCCCGCGAGAAGCTGCCGACCCGCCGGAAAGGCTACACCCAGAAAGCGGTGGTGGGCGGCCACAAGGTCTACCTGCGCACCGGCGAGTACGACGACGGCCGCCTCGGCGAGATCTTCATCGACATGCACAAGGAGGGCGCGACCTTCCGGAGCCTGATGAACAACTTCGCCATCGCGATCTCGCTCGGTCTCCAGTACGGCGTGCCGCTGGAGGAGTACGTGGAGGCCTTCACCTTCACGCGGTTCGAGCCGGCGGGCTTCGTGCAGGGCAACGACGCGATCAAGAACGCGACCTCGCTCCTCGACTACGTGTTCCGCGAGCTGGCGGTCTCGTATCTCGGCCGCGCCGACCTCGCCCATGTCAGCCCCGCCGAGATCGGCGGAACGGTGATCGGCGGCGGCGAGAGCGGCGATACGACCCGCGAGGGTCCCAAGCCCGCCGCGGCCTCCTCGGTCGTCTCCCGCGGCCTGCTCCGCGGCTCGGCCGACCGTCTGACCCTGATCCAGGGCGGCCCGGGCGGTGGAAGCCTGGGTGTCGGTGCCCCGAACGCCGGCCAGACTGCTCCGGCCGGCGGGATCGTCCACGCGATCCGCGGCAGCACGGCGCTGAAGGCCGAGCCGGCTGTCGCCGGTCAGGCCGAGACGATCGCCGACACCCTCCCCTTCGCCAAGGCGGAGCGGACCGTCGCCGACCGGCGCGCCGAGGCGAAGATGAAGGGCTATGTCGGAGAGGCCTGCCCGGAATGCGCGAACTTCACGCTGGTCCGGAACGGCACCTGCCTGAAGTGTGACACCTGCGGCGGCACCACCGGCTGCTCGTAGTCGCCGCGCCTGTCTCGTCAGAACCATCGACGCGGTGTCGCTCCGGCGACGCCGCGTCGAACCGTTTCTGAAGGCGATCGTCAGCGATGGGGTGTCGCCCCGGGATGCGTGGGACCCCGACCTGCCCTGACGCGTTGGCCCGAGGATACCCTCGGAGCGTACGCCATGAAGTTTCCCGCCGGACCTCGATCGGGCTTCGCCCTCGCGTTGCTCTCCAGCGCGGCGCTGATGGCTGCACCCGCTACGGCCCAGGAGCAGCCCACCGGATCAGGGACGCTAACCCAGGTGGCGAGCTTCGACCATCAGGTCACCGGCATCACCGTGAGCAAGGGCGGGCGCCTCTTCGTCAATTTCCCCCGGTGGAGCGAGGATGCCCCCGTCTCGGTCGCCGAGCTGAAGGACGGCAAGTCCGTGCCCTTCCCGGACGCGGAATGGAACGGCTGGCGCAACGCGAAATCCGACACGGTGGACCCCAAGACGCATTTCGTCTGTGTCCAGAGCGTCGTGGCCGACCAGCAGGATCGGCTCTGGGTGGTCGATGCGGCTGCCCCCGCGATGGCGCACGTCATCAAGGACGGCCCCAAGCTCGTCGGGATCGACCTGAAGACCAATCAGGTGGTGAAGACCATCCCGTTCGACGCCAGCACCGTTCTGCAGGCCTCCTACATCAACGATGTGCGCATCGCGCCGGACGGGAAGACCGCCTACCTGACCGATTCGGGCGCGGAGGGCGCGCTGATCGTCGTCGATCTCGACAGCGGCTCGGCCAAGCGCGTGCTGTCCGGCCACGCCTCGACCATGCCGGACAAGAGCGTCACCGTTCAGTACGACGGCAAGCCGCTGCGCCGACCCGACGGACGCGGCGTGAACTTCTCGGCGGACGGCATCGCCCTCTCGCCCGACGGCAAGACGCTGTATTGGCAGGCGATCAAGGGCAAGACGCTCTACAGCCTGCCGACGGATGCGCTCACCGGCTGGGCCACCGCGTCCTTCGTGCCCGAGATGCTGAGCGACCGGACGCTCAGCGGAAAGATCGTCACGGTCGGCGAGAACGGCCCGGCCGACGGCCTGCTGATCGCTCGCAAGGACGGCCGGATGTACGTGACCTCGCCGCAGGACAATGCCGTGAAGGTCCGCGACCTCTCGCAGAACGGGTCGAGCCTCACTACCCTGGTCCAGGATGCGCGATTGCGCTGGCCCGATACGTTCAGCGAGGGGCCGGACGGCACGATCTACGTGACGACCTCGCACATCCAGGATTCAGCCGACTACAAGCCCGGCGCGCCGATCAGCCTGCCGACCGAACTTTGGGCGATCAAGTCCGGCGCGGGTGAAGCGACGGGCTCGACCGGAGGCGCGGCGCGCTGAGGTGCCGCGCTCATCGGGGTGGTGCGGTCTCCGCAGGGCTGCCGAACAGCGGGGTCTCGGCGGCGGCGTTGACGATCACCGCGACATCGCCGGGCAGCAGGAAGCCCTCGGCTTGCGCGGCGCGGGCGGCCACGCCGACCCGGGTCACGTAGTCCTGCTGGGACCTGTACCGCTCCGCCAGTGACGGCAGGCCGGTATCGTTCGCGTCGCGCGTGGGGGCGAAGGGCTGGTAGGCGCCCACCAGTGAGCACGTGAACGTGGTGAGCGGCGCGTTCTGGCCTCCATAGACACCCAGCGGCACCGCTATGTCCGGCATCCGCACGCCGCCGATCGGGTTTCCGTCGGCATCACGCTGCGGCACCTGCACGACCGCGTCCGGCAACGCCTTCGGGGCTTGAAGGACGGTCGGATCCTCCGGCGCGGGCTGGAGCGGCATCAGCCGGGTCGCAGGCGGCGGTGCGTTCCGCGCCACCCATCCGTCCAACCGCTGAAGGGTCGCGCGGGCCACGGGGGCCCAGTCGAGCCGGCCGGGCGGACGCGTGCAGCGATCCGCCTCCAGGACGGTGACGTGCGACGCCCCGGCGACATCGTACATCCGCACGTTGGCGGGCAGCGGCAGATCGGCGGTGCCGTGCGCCCCGGTCCGGCCGAGCGACGCGCGCAGCGAGGCGTAATCGACCGTGGAGTTGAGCAGCATCATCTTGGGCGGCACTTCCCCGCGCGCCTCGACGGTGTGGACGATCTCGCCGATCGTGAGCGGCCCGTCGTTGACGCCCGGATAGTCCGTATCGGCGAAGTTCGGGGTCTTGTCGCCGCTCGAATGCGGCCCGGTGCCGGATTGGAGGATCGGCAGCAAGCCCGCGCCGGAGACGAAGACGTGCATCCCGTCGAACACGCGCCGGCCCTGCGCGACGTTGAAGCCGTGCAGCAGGAACGTCTTGAGGAACCGCCCATCCTGCGACTTGCCGGTGCCGATCGTCCGGTTGATCGCGCCGGCGAGGGGGTTGCGCGTTCCCGTCGAATCGGCCGCCGCATGGGCGAGGAAATCCGCGGTGTCGCGCACGATCGCGAAGCCGACGCCCTCGACGAAACGCCGCTTACCCTCCGGATCGGTAAAGACCGGCAGATCCGCGCCGCGGCCGAGTTCCCAGAAGACCTCCGCGACGGCGTAGCCGCGATCCTCCAGGAAGCCGGTGCCGGGTTCGAGGTTGCCGGACTGCATCGGGAGGGTACGCGGGCTGTTGTAGAGCGCGTTGGCGTAAGCGTTCCCGCGGTTCGGCACGTCGACCAGCAGCGCGCCATTGCCGGCGGCGGGATCGGCCGGGATGAACAGGATGACGCGCGCCGCGTAGGCGACTTTGCCGCCCTTGGTGCGCTCCGCCTTGTCAAGGTCGGGAATGCCGCCGGCGTCGGGCACGAGTTCGCCATGCACCGTTCCATCGAGCCGGACGTATTCCCCGGCCGCGAACGCGCCGTAGGCTTGCCGGTCGGTGATTTCCAGCCGCGTCACCTCGGCTTGCGCAGCGCTACCCCATAACGCGACGGCGAGCAGCGCGACGGCACCCAGACAGCGTTCCATGGCGATCCCTGTGCCGGTCCGGCCTCCTCCGAGCCGGATCCGCCCCGGACCATCGCCGTGGCCGGAAGCCGGTGCAAGCGGAGGGTGAAGCCGCACCATCACTTCTGGGTGCACATGCGGTCGCCTGTCTCCCCGGGAGTCGGGGCTACGGGTATGGCCTGCCTGCCGCGTCAGACGGCCTTGCCGACAAGGCTGCCGATCCCGGCCGTCACCGCCATGGCGAGCGCGCCCCAGAAGGTCACGCGCGCCGTGGCCCGGACCAGCGGCGCGCCGCCGGCGCGGGCGCCGAGGGCGCCGAGCACGGCCAGGAACAGCAGCGAGGCCGCCGAGACCGTGAAAACCGCGATCCGGCCGGGCGACACAGCCGCCACGAACAGCGGCATGGCCGCACCCGCCGAGAACGTCGCCGCCGAGGTCAGGGCCGCCTGGACCGGGCGCGCCGCGGTGAGGTCCGAGATGCCGAGTTCATCGCGGGCATGGGCGCCGAGCGCGTCCTTCGCCATCAGTTGATCCGCGACCTGGTGCGCCAGCGTCACGTCGAGGCCCCGGTCGACGTAGATCCGGGCGAGTTCCTCCCGTTCCGCCGCCGGATCGTCCGCGAGCTCGCCGCGCTCCCGGTCGAGGTCGGCCCGCTCGGTATCGGACTGCGAACTCACCGATACGTACTCGCCCGCCGCCATCGACATCGCGCCGGCCACGAGCCCGGCGCAGCCCGCAACCAGCACCTCGCCCGAACCGGCGGCAGAAGCCGCGACGCCGACGATCAGGCTGGCCGTCGAGACGAGTCCGTCATTGGCGCCGAGGACGGCGGCGCGCAGCCAGCCAATCCGGTTGATCAGGTGCCGCTCGGTATGGACGGGGCGCATCATGGTCACGGGGTCGGCGAGAGCGGGACGCGGACCAAATCCGAATCGTCCCGACCCCGCGGCAGGATACGGCTCCCCTTCGCGCTCAGGAACCAGAGGCCAGCGGTTTCGTCGCCCGGTCGCCGGGGTCTCACGAGACCGCGCGCGAGGAGGGACCGGACGGTCCGCATTTCCCAGGGCTTGGGCGACGGCAGGGCACCGTCACGGTCCAACCGGCGCAGCATCAACTGCTGTCCCGGAGTGAGGGCGCGCCAGGCCGGAGACGATTCGAAATCGGACATCGCAGATTGGAACTAATCCAATGTATGATGTCATGGCAAGGTGATCGATGAGGTGGCTCGCTGGGAATTGATATCGTGCTGCCATGGCCGGTGAGAGCGCTCTCCGCCGAAGTGGACACCGATTCGGCGCACGAGGGCGCGTCACAACAAGGACTGAAAGCCACGCGCGATCGCTACGCACACGGCACTCGACAGTGCCCGGTTGCATCCAACCCTCCACCTCATCCTGAGGTGCCCGCGTCAGCGGGCCTCGAAGGAGGGCTCAGGGGATCGCAGCGCCTTCTGGAGGGCTCCTTCGAGGCCTCCGCTGCGCTCCGCCACCTCAGGATGAGGGGGAGGGTGGGATGACCGATCGGCCGATTTCGGTCTGTGTCGTGTACCGTGCGCTACGCGGTCGGGCACCGATCTAGATGATCTTCGACGGCACCGCGTGACGCCCATCCCGCGCCAGCCAAAACCGAAAATCCTTATGCGATCCTGAGATGGACGCACCCGGTCGTGGCTCGAACCCTAACGCGGTTTCCGGGCACTCTCCAGGACGGCCAAGGCCGGTCGCGGAGCCTCCGCGGCCGGTCCGCCGGACCGGACCCGACCACCATGCTCGACATCGTCTTCATCGCCGGCGGTCTCGCTTTCTTCGCGGCCTCCGCCGGCTACGCCGCCCTCTGCGACCGGCTCTGAGGGAGGCCGCCATGACCCTCGACCTCGCCCTCGGCGCCTGCGTGACCGCCGGCCTCCTCGTCTACCTCACCTACGCCCTCGTCCGCCCCGAGCGGTTCTGAGCGGCCCCGCAGGACCCTTTCCCATGACTCTCAACGGCTGGATCCAGATCGCGCTGTACTGCGCGGTCGTTCTGGCGCTCGTGAAGCCCCTCGGGTCGTACATGACCCGCGTCTTCACCGGCGAGCGCACCTTCCTTTCGCCCGTGCTCGGCCCTGTCGAGCGCGGGCTCTACCGCGTGTCCGGCATTGATGCCCGCCAGGAGCAGCACTGGCTCGCCTATATGGGCGCGGTCATCCTGTTCCACGTGCTGGGTTTCGCGGTGCTCTACGCGATGCTGCGGCTGCAGGCGGTCCTGCCGCTCAACCCGGCCGATCAGGCCGCGGTCGCACCGGACCTCGCGTTCAACACGTCGACCAGCTTCATCACCAACACCAACTGGCAATCCTACGGCGGCGAGACCACGCTCTCGTACCTGTCGCAGATGCTGGGGCTGACGCACCAGAACTTCCTGTCGGCGGCGACCGGCATGGCGGTGGCGGTGGCGCTGATCCGTGGTTTCGCGCGCGCCTCCACGGGCACGATCGGCTCGTTCTGGGTCGATGTGACCCGCGCGACCCTCTACGTGCTGCTGCCGATCTGCGTCCCCTACACGCTGTTCCTGGTCTGGCAGGGCATGCCGCAGACGCTCTCGCCCTACGTGGACGCGACGACCCTGGAGGGCGCCAAGCAGACGATCGCGCTGGGCCCGGTGGCGAGCCAGGTGGCGATCAAGATGCTCGGCACCAACGGCGGCGGGTTCTTCAACGCCAACGCCGCGCACCCGTTCGAGAATCCGACCGCCCTGTCGAACTTCGTCCAGATGGTCTCGATCTTCGTGATCGGCGCCGCGCTCACCAACGTGTTCGGCCGCATGGTCGGCGACGAGCGCCAGGGCTGGGCGATCCTCGGTGCCATGGGCCTGCTCTTCGTGGCCGGCGTCGCCGTCACCTACTGGGCCGAGGCCAACGGCGGCTCCGTGCTCAACAGCTTCGGGCTGACCGGCGGCAACATGGAGGGCAAGGAGACCCGCTTCGGCATCGCGGCCTCCGCGTTGTTCGCGGTGATTACCACGGCGGCGTCCTGTGGCGCGGTCAACGCCATGCACGACTCGTTCACGGCGCTCGGCGGCCTGGTCCCGCTGCTCAACATGCAGCTCGGCGAGATCATCATCGGTGGCGTCGGTGCCGGCCTCTACGGAATGCTGATCTTCGTCATCGTGGCGATCTTCGTGGCGGGCCTGATGGTCGGCCGCACCCCCGAATACCTCGGCAAGAAGATCGAGGCGAAGGAGGTGAAGATGGCCATGCTCGGCATCCTCTGCCTGCCGCTGATGATGCTGGGCTTCACGGCGCTCGCCACCGTCATCCCGGCGGGTCTTGCCGGTCCGGCCAATGCCGGCCCGCACGGCTTCACCGAGATCCTCTACGCCTACACCTCGGCGGCGGCCAATAACGGCTCGGCCTTCGGCGGGCTGACGGCCAACACGCTGTTCTACAACAGCACGCTGGCGATCGGCATGCTGGTCGGTCGGTTCTTCGTGAAGATCCCGGTGCTGGCCATCGCGGGCTCGCTCGCGGCCAAGAAGCGGGTACCGGCCTCGGCGGGGACGCTCCCGACCCATGGCGGTCTGTTCGTCGGGCTGCTCGTCGGCGTGATCCTGATCATCGGCGGCCTGACCTTCTTCCCGTCCCTGGCGCTCGGCCCCGTGGTCGAGCACCTCGCCGGGTCGGACGGCCAGACCTTCGCGGCGGGGGGCTGAGATGCCGCGCGCCCTGCCCTCGCGGCGCATGCCGCGCCACCGGCTCATGCTGCATCGGCCACCGCCCCGGCGGAGCCAATCCCAGCCGGTGCGGACCTCGGACCTCGTGCTGGCGCTCCTCGGCGTCGTGCTGCTCGGCGGCTTCGCCCTGCTGGCGGCCTACGCCCTGACCAGCGGCCTGCTGGCCCCCTGACCCCGACAGCGCCCGGCGCCTCGCGCCGGGCCTCCCGCCTCCCTCCGGACACCCCCCATGTCGCGTCAGACATCCTCCCTGTTCAGCGCCGCCCTGATCGGGCCGGCCCTCCTCGGCTCCGTCCGAAAACTCGATCCCCGGGCCATGATCCGAAACCCGGTCATGTTCGTGGTCGAGGTCGTGGCCGCCCTCACCACCGTGCTGTTCGTCCGCGATCTCGCCACCGGCGGCAGCGATCTCGCCTTCTCCGGCCAGATCATCCTGTGGCTGTGGTTCACCCTGATCTTCGCCAACTTCGCCGAGGCGCTTGCCGAGGGCCGCGGCAAGGCCCAGGCCGACAGCCTGCGGCGCACCCGCACCGAGATGACGGCCAAGCGCCTCACCGGCAGCGACCTCAAGACCCTCGGCCGGGCCTACGAGATGGTGCCTGGCACGAGCCTCAAGGTCGGCGACGTGGTGCTGGTCGAGGCCGGCGACCTGATCCCCTCCGACGGCGAGGTCATCCAGGGCGTGGCCTCCGTCAACGAGGCCGCCATCACGGGCGAATCCGCCCCGGTGATCCGCGAATCCGGCGGCGACCGCTCGGCGGTGACCGGCGGCACGCAGGTTCTCTCCGATGAGATCAGGGTCCGCATCACCGCGGCCGCGGGCTCGACCTTCGTCGATCGCATGATCGCGTTGGTCGAGGGCGCCGCACGGCAGAAGACCCCGAACGAGATCGCCCTCAACATCCTGCTCGCCGGGCTGACCCTCGTCTTCGTCTTCGCAGTGGCCTCGATCCCGAGTTTTGCGAGTTACGCCGGTGGTTCGATTCCGGTGATCGTGCTGGTCGCCCTGTTCGTCACGCTGATCCCGACCACGATCGGCGCCCTGCTCTCGGCGATCGGCATCGCCGGCATGGACCGGCTGGTGCGGTTCAACGTGCTCGCCATGTCGGGCCGCGCCGTCGAGGCCGCGGGCGACGTCGACACCCTGCTGCTGGATAAGACCGGCACCATCACGCTGGGCAACCGCCAGGCCACCGAGTTCCGCCCGGTCCGGGGCGTCTCTGAGCAGGACTTGGCCGACGCGGCGCAGCTCGCGTCGCTCGCCGACGAGACGCCGGAGGGCCGCTCCATCGTGGTGCTCGCCAAGGAGAAATACGGCCTCCGCGCCCGCGATATGGCCGGGCTCAATGCCACCTTCGTGCCGTTTACCGCGCAGTCGCGCATGTCGGGCGTCGATCTGGACGGCGCCTCCATCCGCAAGGGCGCGGTCGATGCGGTGATCGCCTCGCTCTCCGGCCAGCCGGTTCCGAGCCGCGGCTCCAATGCGGCGCTGGCCTTCCAGAGCGCGGCCGAGAGCCAGGCGGCCATCGAGATCCGGGCCATCGCCGAGACGATCGCCAAGGCCGGCGGCACGCCGCTCGCGGTGGCCCGCGACGGGCAGCTGCTCGGCGTGGTCTACCTGAAGGATATCGTGAAGGGCGGCATCCGCGAGCGCTTCGCGGAGCTGCGCCGCATGGGCATCCGCACGGTGATGATCACCGGCGACAACCCGATGACCGCGGCGGCGATCGCTGCCGAGGCCGGCGTCGACGATTTCCTCGCCCAGGCCACCCCGGAGGACAAGCTCGCGCTGATCCGCCAGGAACAGGCGGACGGCAAGCTCGTCGCCATGTGCGGCGACGGCACCAACGACGCCCCGGCCTTGGCCCAGGCCGATGTCGGCGTCGCCATGAACACCGGCACGGTGGCGGCCCGCGAGGCCGGCAACATGGTCGACCTCGACAGCGACCCGACCAAGCTCATCGAGATCGTCGGCATCGGCAAGCAGCTGCTGATGACCCGCGGTGCGCTGACGACCTTCTCCATCGCCAACGACGTCGCGAAGTACTTCGCGATCATTCCGGCGATGTTCCTCGGGCTCTATCCGCAGCTTCAGGCGCTCAATGTGATGCATCTCGCCTCGCCGCAGAGCGCGATCCTGTCGGCGATCATCTTCAATGCGCTGATCATCGTGGCGCTGATTCCGCTCGCCTTGCGCGGCGTGACCTATCGCGCCGTCGGTGCGGCCGCGCTGCTGCGCCGGAACCTGCTGATTTACGGGCTCGGCGGCGTCCTCGTGCCCTTCGTCGCCATCAAGGTCATCGACCTCGCCGTCTCGGCCCTCCACCTCGCTTGAACCGGTCCCCCGGAGACCCACCATGCTCAGACAGCTTCGCCCTGCCCTAGTCCTGCTCACCGCGCTCACGGTGATCACCGGCCTCGCCTATCCCCTCGCCATGACCGGTCTCGCGGGGGCAATCCTCCCCGCCAAGGCCGCCGGCAGCCTGATCGAGCGCAGCGGCACGACCGTCGGGTCCAGCCTGATCGGGCAGAATTTCACCCGCGGCGGCTACTTCCACGGCCGCCCCTCGGCCACCACCGCAACCGATCCCGACGACGCCTCCAAGACGGTGCCGGCGCCCTACAACGCCGCCAATTCTTCGGGCTCGAATCTTGGGCCCACCAGCGCGGCTCTGGCCGAGCGGGTGAAGGGCGACCTCGAGACGCTGAAGGCCGAGAACGCCGCCGCGCCGGTGCCGGTCGATCTGGTCACGACCAGCGGCTCTGGCCTCGACCCGGACATCTCGCCGGAGGCCGCCTACTTCCAGGTGCCGCGCGTCGCCAAGGACCGCAAGATCGCTGAGGATAAGCTGCGCGATCTGGTGGCATCCCATGTCGAGGGCCGCACGCTCGGCCTGCTCGGCGAGCCGCGCGTGAATGTCCTCGCCCTGAACCTCGCCCTGGACGGTCTCGCCCACCCGTAAGGCGCACTATAGAGGAATTATGCCCGAGCCCGGCCGCGATCCGAACCGCCCCTCCCCCGACGCGCTCCTCGAAGCGGCGCGCCGGGAAGAGCGGACCTGCGGCCGGCTCAAGGTCTTCCTCGGCGCCGCTCCCGGCGTCGGCAAGACCTACGAGATGCTGACCATCGGGCGCGCCCGCCTGAAATCCGGGACCGATGTGGTGATCGGCGTGGTCGAGACCCACGGCCGCGCCGAGACCGAGGCCCTGGTCGACGGCCTCGAGACGATCCCCCGCCGGCCCGTGCCGTATCACGGCGCGGTCCTGAAAGAGATGGATCTCGACGCGCTGCTCGCCCGCCGGCCGGCGCTCGCGCTGGTGGACGAACTCGCCCACACCAACGCGCCGGGCTCGCGCCACCCGAAGCGCTATCAGGACGTCGAGGAACTGCTCGATGCGGGCATCGACGTCCTGACGACGCTCAACATTCAGCATGTCGAGAGCCTCAACGACGTGGTGGCCTCGATCACCCGCATTCGCGTGCGCGAGACCGTGCCGGACGGCGTCCTCGACCGGGCCGACGACATCGAGGTGGTCGATCTCAACCCCGACGACCTGATCCAGCGCCTGAAGGACGGCAAGGTCTACGTTCCGACCAACGCCGAGCGCGCCCTCAAGCACTACTTCTCTCGCGGCAACCTGACGGCCCTGCGGGAACTGGCACTGCGGCGCACCGCCGACCGGGTCGACGACGAATTGCTGGGCCACATGCGGGCCAACGCCATCGCGGGCCCCTGGGCGGCCGGCGAGCGCGTGCTGGTCTGCGTGAATGAGGATCCCAGTTCATCGGGCCTCGTCCGCTACGCCAAGCGCCTCGCCGACCGACTGCACGCCCCCTGGACGGCACTCGTGATCGAAGGCGCCCGGGCGGCCTCCCTCCGAGAGGCGGAACGTGACCGGATCGCCCAGGCTCTCCGGCTGGCCGACCGGCTCGGGGGCGACGCCGTCACCCTGCCGGGCGGCCGGCGCATCGCCGACGACGTGCTCGACTACGCCCGCTCGGCCAACGTCAACCACATCATCGTCGGCAAGGCGAGCCGATCCTGGCTGTTCGAGCTCATCAACGGCTCGGTGGTCCATGACCTCGTGCGCCTGAGCGGCAACATCAGCGTCCACGTCGTTCGGGGCGAGTCCGTCCCGGACGAGCGGCAGCCCCGCCGGGCGATCACGGTCGCGCCCTCGGGCTCCGGCTTCGACATCAGGCCCTACGGCATCGCCATCGCGGCCATCGCGGCCGGTCTTGGGGCGGCCATCCTGGCGCAGCCATATGCGGGCATCGAGAACGCCGACCTGTTCCTGCTCACCGCCGTCGTGGCGGTGGCGGTGCGCTGGGGTCTCGGTCCGGCGCTGGCCGCAGTCGTGGCGGCCTCACTATCCTACAACTTCTTCTTCCTGCCGCCGGTCTACACCCTGACGATCGCCGATCCGACCAATGTCGCGGCCTTCCTGCTTTTCACCCTGGTGGCCGTGCTGGTCTCGAACCTCGCGGCCCGCGCCCGGCGGGTCGCGGTGGTAAGCCAGGGCCGCGCGCGGGCGACGGAGCGGCTGTTCGGCTTCTCGCGAAAGCTCGCCGCCTGCGGGACGCTGGACGATGTCCTCTGGGCGACCTGCGCCCAGGTGGCGGCGATGCTGAAGGTCCGCGTCGTGCTGCTCCTGCCCGACGGCAAGGCCGTCACCGTCCGGGCCGGCTACCCGCCGGAGGACATGCTAGAGGCAGCCGACGTGGCGGCGGCCCAATGGGCATTCGACAACGACAGGCCGGCCGGCCGAGGTGCCGACACGCTGCCGGGCGCCAAGCGCCTGTTCTTGCCGATGCGCACGGGACGCGGCACGATCGGTGTGATCGGTCTGGACGCGGACGGGACCGGGCCGATCCTGACGCCGGAGGCCCGCCGCCTCCTCGACGCCCTGGCCGATATGGGGGCGCTCGCCATCGAGCGGGTCCGCCTCGTGGAGGATCTCGACCGGGCCGAGCGCGCCGCCGAGACGGACCGTCTGCGACAGGCGCTGCTTACCTCGATCAGTCACGACCTGCGCACGCCGCTGGCCTCGGTGCTGGGGGCGGCCAGCACGCTGCGCGACCTCGACGCCGCCCTGGCGCCGGACGCGAAGTCGGAGTTGCTCGGCACCATCATTGAGGAAGCGGAACGATTGAACCGCTTCATCGCCAACCTGCTCGACATGACCCGTCTGGAGGCCGGCGCGGTGGCGCCGAATCTTTCGGCGCAGGATGTCGGGGAGACCGTCGATACCGCGCTGCGGCGGACCCAGAAGGTCCTCGCGGAGCACCACGTCGCGGTCGATGTCGCCCCCGATCTGCCGACCTTGGCGCTCGATCCGGTCCTGTTCGAACAGGTTCTCGTCAACCTCCTCGACAACGCGGCCAAATACGCGCCGGACGGCTCGACCGTGACGGTCCGGGCGGTGCGCGAAGGGACGACGGTGCATCTCACCGTCCTGGACGAGGGGGATGGCCTGCCAGAGGCCGATACCGAGCGGGTGTTCGACAAGTTCTACCGGGCTCGCAAGGGCGATCGGGTTCGGGCTGGAACCGGGCTGGGCCTGGCCATCGCCCGCGGCTTCGTCGAGGCGATGGGCGGTACGGTCACAGCTTTGAATCGCCGCGACCGGAGCGGGGCCTGCTTCAGCATCATCCTGCCGATACCGACGCGGGTCGCCTCCAAAGGCATCGCGGCGTAAGCCTGCCGATGGACCTGCGGCTTGGCCGAGAGGGGCCGACCTTGCGGCTACGGGCTGACGAACAGGATTTCACGATGTCCCTCACCATACGAACTGCGCGGCCATGACCGTCGACGAGATCCTGGCACCCGCCGACGCACTGATCGGTCTGCGCAGCGCCGGCAAGATCCCACTCCTCGACGATCTGGCCCGACGGGCAGCCGGCACGCTCGGGATCGATGTGACGGCAATCCTCCCGGCCCTGCTTCGGCGCGAGGATCTCGGGTCCACGGGGATCGGGGATGGCATCGCGCTGCCCCATTCCCGGCTGGACGCCGTCCAGCGCCCCTACGGGATGCTCGCCCGGCTGCGCGAGTCGATCGACTTCGACGCCGTGGATGACCGGCCGGTCGATCTCGTCTTCCTGCTGCTTCTTCCCTCGGGTGCGGAAGGCGAGAACCTGAACGCCCTCGCCTGCGTGGCGCGCCGCTTGCGCGACCCCGAGACCGCCGCTGCGCTGCGTCGCGCCCGGGATGCACGGAGCCTGCATGCCGCAGCGAGCGGCCGGAGCCTTACGGAGGCGTGATGCGACGCCCTGGGCTGATCAGTGCGCCCCGCCCACCGCAACGAACTTGAACAGGAAGATCGCGGCGATCACCCAGACCACCGGCTTCACCTCGCGCGCCCGGCCGGCGAACAGCTTGAGCACCGCGTAGGTGATGAAGCCGCAGGAAACCCCAGTGGCGATCGAATAGGTGAACGGCATGAGCAGCGCCGTCACGCAGGCCGGGATCACCTCGGTGCGATCGTCCCAGTCGAGGTCGGCGAGTTCGCGCAGCATCAGGCAGGCGACATAGAACAGCGCCGGCGCGGTCGCGTAGAGCGGCACCGCGGCCGCCAGCGGAGCAAAGAACAGGCAGGCCAGGAACAGGACCGCCACCGTCACGGCCGTCAAGCCTGTGCGGCCGCCCTCCTCCACTCCGGAGGCGCTTTCGAGATAGGCGGTTGTGCTCGACGTGCCGAGCAGCGAGCCCGCGAAGACCGATACGGAATCGGCCATCAGCGCGCGGTCGAGGCGGCGCATCCGGCCCTCGGTCAGCAGTCCGGCCCGGTTGGCGACCCCCATCAGCGTGCCGGTGGCGTCGAACAGTTCGACCAGAAACAGGACCAGGATCACGTTGAGCAGGCCACCCGACAGGGCGCCCGGAATATCGAGGGCGAACAGCGTCGGGGTGATCGACGGTGGCAGGGAGACGATACCCTGGAAGCCGTTCCCGGCAACGGCGAAGCTTAGGGCCGTGACCGTGAGGATGCTGGAGAGCAGAGCCGCCCGCACCTTCCGAGCCGAGAGGACGGCGACCATCAGGAACCCGATCACGGCCAGGACCGTCCCGGGTCGATGCAAATCGCCGAGGGTGACGAAGGTGGCTGGGCTTGCCGCGACGATGCCGGCATTCTTCAAGGCGATGATCGCCAGGAACAGGCCGATCCCCGCCGTGATCGCGATCCGCATCGAGCGCGGGATCCCGTCGACAATGATCGCGCGCAGCCCGGTCAGCGTGACGATCAGGAAGCACAGGCCGGATATGAACACGGCCCCGAGGGCGGCCGGCCAGGCGAAGCCGAGGCCCTGCACCACCACGTAGGTGAAATAGGCGTTGAGCCCCATCCCGGGCGCGAGGGCGATCGGATAATTGGCGTAGAGCCCCATGATCAGCGAACCGAGCGCTGCCACGAGGCAGGTCGCCACGAACACGGCGCCGCGGGGCATGCCGGCATCCGCCAGGATGCTGGGGTTGACGAACACGATGTAGGCCATCGTCAGGAACGTGGTCAGGCCCGCCAGCAACTCGGTGCGGACACTGGTGCCGTGCTCGGCGAGCTGAAATGTTCGCTCCAGAAAACCGCCCGACGGCGCGGGAGAGATGGCATCCCGCTTCATGCCGAGGCGCCGTCCGCGTTCAGGCTGGCCGCGACGGCCCGGTAGATCCGGTCGGGCGCGAACGGTGTCGCCGTAAGTCGCGCCCCGGTCGCGTCTCGGATCGCGTTGCCGAGCGCCGCCGCGACAGGGTTGAAAGGCGATTCGCTCATGGATTTCGCGCCAAGCGGGCCGACGCTGTCGTGAGTCTCGGCGAACAGGACTTGCGTATCCGGGACATCGGCGCAGGCGGGGATGTGGTAGTCGCGAAACGCCTGCGTGATCACCCGCCCCCCGCCGTCGATGCGGACATCCTCGTAGAGTGCCGCGCCGATCGCTTGCGCGACGCCGCCTTCCACTTGGCCGCGGCACTGCATCGGATTGATGACGCGCCCTGCATCGGCGGCGTGAATGCTGCGCAGGATGCGCACCTCCCCGGTCTCCGGCCGGACGGCCACCCGGAAGGCCTGGACGTTGAACGACACCGAGCGCGGGCTGCCGTCGGCGTGCCCGTCCGCCTCCAGCGGTCCGAGTGCGGCAAGAGCGAGCGGACCGCCCGGTGTCGCGACCGTATCGCCGGCGAGCCGACAAGCCTCGACGGCCGCGCCGGATATCTCGGCCGCCCGGGCGCGGATCCGCTCCGCCAGGGCCTCGGCGGCGCGCAGGACTGCCAGACCGCCAACGACGGTGCCGGTGCTGCCATAAGCACCGGTGTCGTGGCCAACCGTATCCGTGTCGGCTCCGAGGACCCGGACGCAGCCGGGATCGGCGCACAACGCGGAGGCTGCGATCTGACGGTGCACCGTGCTGGTGCCGTTGCCGAACTCTGCGGTGCCGACCCGGACGGTGTAGGGACCGTCCGCCTCCAGGCTCACCCGTGCGTCGGCGAAGTGGCCTCGGGGCGGGATCGTGTCGATCATCGCCATCGCCATGCCGGTGCCGGCGCGCCAGCCCGGTTCCGGCTCCGGTCCTGGATCGGCTTGCATGGCCGCTTCCACCAGATCCAGGCACTGGTCGAGCCCGTAGCTGCCGAACACCACGTCGTGCGGCTCCAGGCTGTTCGACACCATCGGGTCGCCCGGCCTGATGGCGTTCCGGCGACGCAGCTCGAACGGATCGATGCCGAGGCGCCGGGCGATCTCGTCCAAAGCGGATTCGAGGGCGAAGATCGTCTGGCTCAGGCCGTAACCCCGGAAGGCGCCGGACGGGACCGTGTGGGTGTAGACGGCGCGCCCGGCGACCCGCTTGTTCGGGCAGGCGTAGGCCGCCAGCACCTCGTTGCAGCCGTGGTGGATCACCCCGCCTGCATGGTTGCCGTAAGCGCCAGTATCGGAGAGGACGTCGAGGTCGATGGCCGTGAGCGTACCGTCCCGCCGGGCGCCGACCGTTACTGTGACCCGCATCGGGTGACGGGTCGTGGTCGCAATGAACTGCTCCTGCCGGGTCAGCTCCCAGCGTACCGGGCGACCGGTCCGCAGCACCGCGAGGGCGACGAGATCCTCGGTCAGCATCTCCTGCTTGCCGCCGAAGCCGCCGCCGACCCGCCCGCAGACGACGCGCACCGCATCCCGTTCGAGGCCGAACAGCTCGCACAGGGCATCCCGGGTCAGGAACGGCACCTGGCTGCTGGTGCGCAGCGTCAGGCGGCCGTCTGGGTCGTGCCAGCCGATGCAGCCATGGGTCTCCAGCGCCGCGTGCTGGAGCCGCTGGGACAGGAAGGTGTCCGCGTAGATGATATCGGCTTCAGCGAGTCCCGCCGCGACATCGCCGACCTCGCCGTGGACTTCTGCGGCCAGGTTCGGGTGGGGCCCAAGGGGCGGCGCATCGTTGCCGGGTTCTTCGCCGGGATTGTGGACCCGCAGTGCATCGGATGTGAGCGCCAAGGCTGGATCGAGCAGAGCGGACCGGATCGCGTAGGTGACGCGCAGGGCCCGGCATCCGGCCTCGGCAGCCGCCTCATTCTCCGCGATCACGGCGGCGACGCGTTGGCCGACGAACCGCAGGATCGGATCGAGCACGCGGGTATCGGCGGCGTCGTCCCTGGGGTCCTGGTGGCGGCCGGTTGAGAAGCGGCCGGGCGGTGCGTCCGCATGGGTGAGGATTGCAACGACGCCGGGGATCGCGTGCGCGGCCGCCGCGTCGATCGTCACGACCCGGGCATGGGCATGCGGCGAGCGCAGCACCTTGAGGTGGAGGGCGTCACCGGGCGGCATGTCGAGGGTGAAGCGCTCCCGCCCGCAGACCACCGGCAGCGCGGCCGGGGCCGGGAGGCTCTGCCCGACCGGATCGTCGCCGTTGTATCCTTGAGCCGCATGGCCAATCCCCGCGATGGCGTCGCGGATCGCGCGATAGCCGGTGCAGCGGCACAGATTGCCCTTGAGCACGGTGTCGAGATCCCACCGCTGGCCCTGGTCGAGGGCGGAAGCGGTCATGATCATGCCGGCGGTGCAGAAGCCGCATTGAAAGCCCTGCGCGGACAGGAAGGCCGCCTGCATCGGGTGGATCGTGTCGGGTAAGCCGTCATCCGCGCGGCAGGAGCCGGCGAGCCCCTCGATGGTGGTCACGGCCCGGCCCTCGGCGCGGAAGGCCGGGATCAGGCAGCTATGGACCGGTTCGCCGTCCAGGTGGACCGTGCAGGCGCCGCAATCGCCCGCGTCGCAGCCCTTCTTGACGCCGAACCATCCGGCCTCGCGCAGGTAGGTGCGCAGGCACTGGCCCGGCCGCGGCGCGCCTTCGTACCGGCTCCCGTTGATCGTCAGATGCATCGGCCGCCCTCCTGCAACGCGTCGCGGATTTCCCGGGCGAGGAGACCGGTGACGTGGCGCCGCCAGTCGGGCCGGCCGTGGACGTCGTCGTAGTAGAGCGTGTCGGGGATCGCGGCGGCGAGGGCCCGGGCCAGAGTCACATCGTCGGGCGAAGCGTCGAAGGCGAGGCGGACCGGCCGGCGGATTGCAGCCGTCACGGTGAGCGTCAGGGCGCCGTCCGCGTGTCGTGTGCCGATCAACAGGGCACCTGATCGACCGGCCGGACTGAGGCTGATGCGCCGGAACGCCGTCCGCCGAACCAGCGCCTCCGCCGGGACGTGCAGGCTGCGCAGGATCTCACCGGCTCGCAGGGCGTTCCGCTGGGGACCGAGCACAAAATCCGCTGCGGGCAGGTCTCGCTCGGCGCCATCGGTCGACCAGATCGCGCAGCGCGCCTCCAGCGCCACGGCCAGCGCGATCATCGGCCCGGCCGGAAGAGCGAGACAGAGATTGCCGCCCACGGTCGCGGTGTTCCAGATCTTGAACGAGCCGAGGAGCGCGCGGCAGCACTGGCCGATCAGCGGCGCTGCGCTCCAGTGAGATGGAAGTGCGAGCCGGTCGAGCTGCGCGAAGGTGCAGGTCGCCGCGAGGATCAGGCCGTCCGGTCCGATCGCGTGCGCGGGCCAGCCGAGACCCGCGAGGTCGACAAGGCGCCGCGTTTCCGGCTGCGGTTCGGAGAACAGCCACGTTCCACCCGCCAGACAGGCATCCCCCGCCTGCCACGGCGGCAGTTCGGATCGGCTGCGCGGCCTGAGGACGGTCTCGATGGTGTTGAGATCCATGCAGCACGCCGTCCGGGCAGGAAGAGCATCGGGCCACGCACTATGCGTGCCGGTTCGCCGGCCCGGTCAAGTCACGGCCTAGACCCTGCTTGGATCGCACCGTGTCGCGCCTTAATACTCGACAGCCACCCCGATCGTCTGGAGTCCACGATGCCGCTGATGGCCGCGCGCTACGGAAAGGAACGCGTCCGGGTGATGCGCCTCGCCCGCGACGGCGCGCACCACGTCCCGCGCGAACTGACGCTCTCGGTGATGCTGACCGGGGCCTTCGACGCCGCCTGGACCGACGGGGACAACAGGGCGAGCATCGCCACCGACAGTGTGAAGAACATCGTCAACGTGACGGCGGCCCAGAACCCCACGCTCGACGCGGAGGCGTTCGTTGCCGCATTGGCGCGGGTGTTGATCGAAAGCTATCCACAAGTCGCCTCGGTATCGATCGAGGCCGAGGAGACCCGGTGGCTGCGCCACGCCGTCGATGGCGCGCCGCATGATCACACCTTCACCCGCGACGGCAACGGCTTCGGCTACGTGGGGCTGGTCACCGATCGCTCCGGATCGACGCTCCGCTCGGGCCTGCGCGATTTCACCTTCATGAAGACCACGCAATCCGGCTGGACTGGCTTCGTGAACGACCGGTATCGCACCCTGCCCGATACGACCGACCGGATCGCCGCGACGAGCATGGATGCGACGTGGTCTTGGTCGGTGAAACCGGACGATTTCGGGATCGCGAATGCCCGAATCCTCGCCATCCTGCTCCGGGTCTTCGGAACCACGTATAGCCGCGGTGTTCAGGACAGCATGTACCGGATGGGTGAGGCTGCGCTCGCCGAGGTGCCGGAATTGGCCGAGATCGCGTTCGTGATGCCGAACAAGCATTATCTGCCGGTCGATCTCAGGCCGTTCGGGCTGGACAACGCCGGCGCCGTCTTCCAGCCGACCGATGAGCCTTATGGCCGCATCGAGGCGACGATCGGTCGACGAAGCTGATCAGCCGAAGAGCTTGGCAGTTCCGCGATTAATGTTCGGTGCTTTCTGGTGGTTCGGGAAGCATCGCGAGCGATGGGCTGAGACCGCGATTCCCTGCATTTGGCCGGTGTTGCGCTACCCGGACTAGGCCAGTGTCGGCCGCAGGTCGCGTCAGTTCGGCTCGCTGGCGTCGTCGGATCCGGGCTCGTCGACGATGCGGCCAATCCGCGGCACGAGGGGCAGACGCATTGTGCAGCGCAAGCCGTCCGGTTCGAAGGCGAGATCGATACGGGCATTCAACTCGTAGCGCAGCATGTCGTTCAGGACCTGCATGCCGAAGCCCCGCCGCGTCGGCAGGGCGACATCCGTGCCGCCGGTCTCCTTCCAAGTCAGCACCAGATCGTCTGGCCGCATCGTATCGCCGGTGTCTATCGACCAGACAACGTTCACCTTGCCTTCGGACAGTCCGAATACGCCGTGCTCGACGGCGTTGCTGCAGAGCTCATGTACAGCCAGGGCCATCACCTGCCCGGCCTTCGGGCGGAGGCGGACAGCCGGGCCCGCCAGGTCCGCCTGATCGCCCTCGCGAATGAGATGGACCATCAACTCGTCCGAGATCAGCGAATGCAGGCTGATCCCGCCGGACATGTCGAGACTGATGCGCGCGCGGGCGATCGCATCGAGCCGGCCTTCGAGATGGGTGGCATAGCCTTCGACGCTCTCCGCGGTATCTGCGGAGAGACGCAGCACCGCACGAAGCATCGCCAGGGTATCGCGCAGACCGTGACGCAACCCGTCGGACGCACCGCTCGCATCGAGGAGACGTCTCAATCGCGCGTTGTCCGCCTCGAGGGCATCAACTCGCGCGTCGCGCACGTGATCCTGTGCCATGCAGGTCCTCTCCGGGCGAAAAGCCACGATGATGCGACTGGCGCCGAACCCGCGCGTGATACCGGGGCGACCATCACGTGTTCAAAAAGTGCGGTCAACCACCTGCGCTCGACCAATCGATTGCGCACGATGAGTGGGCGGTGCGACCTTTTAGAACTCGCGTGCTCGGGTTCTCCCGGCCGAGTTATCGACGCGATCCCGCAGTGTGTGCCTCGAATTTACATTGGAAGATAGAATCAAAATTCAAGTTTCGCAAAATATGTGCGTGATTATCGCGATCTGAATCCGTTCTGATATACAATTTCTTAAATTTATAATCGTCTAGAAATTCGGATCAAGAAAAATTAATCTTTGCCAAATTCATGACTTAAAGCTAAGAGATCTCTTGAAGGCTGCAGTGCATCTCTATCTTGCAGAATAGAGTTCGAAGATCATGAAATCTCGGAAGCAGACGATCTGTCTTTCTATGATAGTCAAGAATGAGGCGCACGTCATTCGTCGATGCCTCGATTCGGTTAGACCGATCATCGATCACTGGATCATTGTCGATACCGGTTCGACCGATGGCACACAGGATGTAATCCGGACCGCGATGGCGGACATACCGGGGTCCGTGGTGGAGCGGCCATGGGTCGATTTTGCACATAATCGAAGCGAGGCGCTCCGCTTGGCCCGCCCGCATGCGAATTACTCCCTGATCATTGACGCGGACGACGAACTGGTCATTCCGGCGGGATTCATTCTGCCTACACTCGATGCGCCAGCTTACAATATCACAATTCTCGACAGTTTTACGCGCTACCTTCGCCTCCAACTGGTCAATAACGCGTATCCGTGGCACTATCGAGGCGTCGTGCACGAATTTCTCGATTGCCCGAAATCGACTTGGCACGGGTCCATGCCACTTGCGATGAGGCGAGGAGAGGACGGCGCGCGGCATCGTAATAGCGGAGAAACTTATAATCGCGATGTGATTCTCTTGGAAAAGGCGCTAAAGTCCGAAAAAGATCCGTTCCTCGTCGCGCGCTACACATTTTACTTGGCTCAGAGCTACCGTGACATACATGATTACAACAATTCTCTGAAATTTTACCTGAAACGTGCAGAATTGGGCTTCTGGGACGATGAGGTGTACATAAGCCTTCTTAGTGCCGCCTACATCATGGAATTTCTTGAGGAACCCATCGACGCGGTTCTTGCCATGTACGATCGTGCGATCGCCACGCGGCCGAGCCGGGCGGAAGCGCGGCTTGGGGCCAGCCGCTTTTGCCGGAATAACCGAAAATATGTAGATGCATTCCACTACGCTCAAGCTGGAATGCCGCCGCGTATGAACGCATCGGATCTCTTTGTTCAGCCCTGGATATATCAATATGGTCTGAAGGACGAATATGCAGTGAATGCTTTCAACACCGGACAGACACGCGCCTGCTTATCTACCTGCTTGGATATGCTGACGAACGCCGATCTACCCTCTGATGTGCGGGCTCGTATTGCGCGCTTGGCCGCTGAAGCCTTGGGCAAGATGGTCGATCCGATCTGGGGTTTTGCCAAATACTCCTATAAGACGCACTTCATGCCAAATTGGCAATTTCAAACACTGCTTTGATTTTGCTTTAATTGGATTCGGGGGTCAAAGCGACTGAAACCGCAGGGGCGCGCTGGGGCACCACCGGCGCTGAATCCCCTCTCGACCCTTGCCCCAAAGCGGCTACCGGTCCTCCAGCCCGCGTCTACCTGTAGCCACCCGTGATGTGGTGAAGGTGCATCTGTGGTTGATCAAAGCACGCGCTAGCCAAGTCGACTGAAACGGATATGGCCGCCTCGCACCGCGATCGCCGGCACCCGCCAGCCCAGCCCAGCCGAACGGCCCCCGGGTATCCACCGCGATCCGCCGACGTTGTCTAAGCGGAGACACGCTTTACCGGGAGTTTGGCTATGGGGCTGCTCGCGTTCATCGTCTTCGTCTGTCCCAGGAGGGGCATCGCCGGCCTGTTGTGGCTGCGGCAACAGCAAGCCCGGCCGCTCTGACCAGCAATCGACGGATTGGCGGGGCTTCAAACGCAACATGTCCGCTTCGCTCCTTCAAAGCCTTAGACAGATCGCTCGAATGAGCTGCTTTACTCTGGTCTTTAAAATCATTAAATCAAATCAAAAATAATAGTAGTTTTAGTAAAAACATAATGATATTTCGATCATTAAATGTTGATTATTGTAACATTCATTTCTTGATGGTGCGATGTGATCCAAAAAATTTGCTTCCGGGTCGGCATCGCGATAAGCCCTGCCAGGACAAGACTTGGATTGGATTTGGATGGCGTCCCCGGAGCGCACTCGCGCGCGACAATCTTCTCTCAATCTGCAGTCGATTATCATCGGCTCTGCTATCGCATTGTTCATGATCTCCATCGGGATCGGAACGTTCTCCGTGTTCCGCATCGGTCTGGTCAACGAGACCAGTCGGTCGGTTGCCGGAGAAATCCGGGCGGTGGCGATCCTCGGCACCATGAAGCAGCTCAGCCAGGAGTTGCGGGCGCTGGACGTCCTGGCCCATCATGCGCCATCCGATGCGTCGCGGCTGGATTACCGAGCGCGGATCGCGAAGGCGCAGGAAGCGTTCTCCGGCGCCTGGAGCGCCTACGCGCCCACCGTCGCGGGGACTGACGAGCAACGCCTCGCCCATACACTGCGCGAGGCTTGGCAACACTTCCTGGCGGTCGAGGCGGAGGCGGCGGCGCTCGACCGTGCCGGCGAGCGCGAGTTGGCCGATGCGGTGTTCGATACCGTCTTGCAGAACGAGGCCGCCGGTTTCACGCAGGCAGTGGACACAGTGCTCGGCTACCGCCAGGCCCGAGCCTTCGACCGGACTGCAATGGCGGATTCAGTCGGCGACGCCTCACGGATTGCGGTGATGGTTGCCGTCGCCATGGCGGCTTTCCTGACGCTCGGAATCGTCTGGTTCATCCTGCGCCGGGTCGCAGCGCCGATCGCCCGAATAACCCGCGTCATGGAGCAGCTCGCCGAGAACGACCTCGCCGTTGCCGTGCCATCCGACGCCCGCAGCGACGAACTCGGCGCCATGGCGGGCGCGTTGCGGGTTTTCAAGGACAACATGCTGCGCACCCAAGCCATGGAGGCGGAAGCGGCGCAGCTTCGGGCGCAGGCGGAGGAGCAGCGCCGGACGGTGATGCACACGATGGCGGAGCGCTTCGAGGCCTCCGTCGGTGGGATCGTCGGCACGGTGACGGCGGCTGCTGTCGAGCTCCGCGGGTCGGCGGACCAGATGAGCCGGATGGCCGGGGAAACGGCGACCCAATCGACCAGCGTGGCGGGTGCGGCGGAACAGGCGCAATCCAATGTCCGGATGATCGCCGCAGCCGCCGACCAGCTCGGCACGTCGGTCCAAGAGATCGGACGTCAGGCCGAGAAGACCGCCGCGATGGCCAATGGCGCCGCCACCGATGCGGCGCAGACCACGGAGCTGGTCCAGGCGCTTAACGGCGCCGCCGACCAGATTGGCGACGTCGTCCGGATGATCGCCAAGGTCGCCGCCCAGACCAACCTCTTGGCGCTCAACGCCGCCATCGAGGCGGCGCGGGCCGGTGAGGCCGGCCGGGGATTCGCAGTGGTGGCTGCCGAGGTGAAAGCCCTCGCCGGACAGACCAAGCAGGCGACCGACGACATCACGCGGCATGTGAGCGTCATCCAGGGTTCCACCGCCACAGCCGTCGCGGCGATCACCGGCATCACCACCCGGATCGAGGACATGAGCCGGGCAGCCGCCTCCATAGCGGCGGCTGTGGAAGAGCAGGGCGCCGCCACGCAGGAAATCGTCCACAACATCGCCCAGGCCGCGCAGGGCACCGGCGAGGTCAGCACGCACATCACCGATGTGGCCGGCACCGCCGAGAAGGCGGGAGATACGGCCGAGACGGTGCTCACTGCCGCGAGTGCCCTGTCGCGCGACGCCGAGCGCCTCGGTGCCGAGGTCATCCGCTTCCTTCAGACGATCCGCGCCGCCTGAGGCCGCGTCGGACCCAACACGCCGGACCCGACATCATGAACCGATCAGGCACGGCCCGGACCATCTCGGGGATCCGCGTCGCTCTCGCCGACGCGTGCGGCCGCGCCCGGTCGTGGCACGTCGCGCTCCTCGTCGCCCTCGCATTCGGGCCCATGGCGGCCGCCGCGACGACCCTCGGCGTGACGATGATCCCCCCGGTCGCGTTCACGCAGCTCCTGCACGATCGGATCGCGGAACACGCCAAGTCCCGCAGCGTAGCCGTTCAGTTCGCCTTTTCGCCCGAGGGCGCGGGCGAACAGCAGATCGCACAGGTCCGCTCCTTCATCGCCGCGAAGGTCGATGCGCTTCTGGTCATGCCGGTCGATGCGACAGCGAACGCCACCATCACGCGTCTCGCGCAGGAAGCCGATATTCCGCTGGTGTACTTCAACAACGGACCGCGGGAGGACTGGTTTTCCGGGCGGGTCGCCTTCGTCATGCCCAACGATCTCGTCGCCGGTCGGCTGCAGATGCGCAAGCTCGCCCATATGCTGGACGGGTCCAGATCGGTCGCGATCCTGGCGGGGCATCCGACCCATTCCGGATCAGTGCTGCGCACGCAGGGCGTCAAGGAGGTGATGCGCGAATTCCCGAGCCTGCGTCTCGTCGCCGAGGCTACAGCGGACTGGGACCGCGCCAAAGCCCGCGCCATCGTCGCCGGATGGCTGGCGCAGGGCCTGTCCATCAACGCGATCGCGGCCAATAATGACGAGATGGCGCTGGGAGCCGCCGAAGCTGTCGCGGCGACGGGCATTCCTGCCGGGCGCATCCTGATCGGTGGCGTCGACGCCATCCCGGCCGCCATCGCGGCGATGCAGAAGAAGCAGTTGGCCGTGACCATCCATCAGGATGCCGCGATCCAGGGCGGCAAGGCGGTGGACGATGCCCTGGCGTTGATTCGGCATGAGCCCGTGCAGCAATACGATTGGGCGCCGTTCGAACTGGTCACAGAGCGGATGTCCACCGCCCACTTCGCCCAATAAGCAGGGGCAGCACTCATCGTTTCGAAGTGAGCGCCTCCGCCTCGCGCTCCGCGAGGTCGCCGATCTGCCGCAGGATCGTGCTGCCGACCGAGGCCGTCATGGCAGCCCCGGATCCGCCATGACGGTCGCTCAGGCGTTGGCGCTGAGGCGCTTGATGTCGGCGTCGACCATCTCGGTGATCAGCGCCTCCAGGCTGGTCTGCGCCTCCCAGCCGAACGTCGCCTTCGCCTTGGTCGGATTGCCCAGCAGAACCTCGACCTCAGCCGGCCGGAACAGGGCCGGGTCGATGATGAGGTGATCGTCGATGTTCAGGCCGACATGCCTGAATGCGATCGCGCACATGTCCCGCACCGTCGTGGTCCGCCCCGTTGCGATCACGTAGTCGTCCGGCTTATCCTGCTGCAGCATCAGCCACATGGCCTGCACGTAGTCCCGGGCATGACCCCAGTCGCGCTTGGCGTCGATGTTGCCGAGCCGCAGCTCCTTCTGCTTGCCCAGTTTGATTCGCGCGACCGCATCCGTGACCTTGCGGGTCACGAATTCCACGCCCCGCAGCGGGCTCTCGTGGTTGAACAGGATGCCGTTCGAGGCGTGCAGCCCGAAGCTCTCACGATAGTTGATCGTCATCCAGTGTGCGTAGAGCTTGGCGGCACCGTAGGGCGAGCGCGGGTAGAACGGCGTCGTCTCACTCTGGCGCTCCTCCTGGATTAGCCCGAACATCTCGGAGGTCGAGGCCTGATAGTAGCGCGCCTGCGGGGCGACCGAGCGCAGGCATTCGAGCATGTGGACCGCACCGAGCCCCGTCACCTGCCCGGTCAGCAGCGGCTGCTGCCAGGACGAGGTGACGAAGGACTGGGCGGCGAGGTTGTAGATCTCGTCGGGCTTGGCGGTCTGGACGATCCGCAGCAGGGCGGATTGATCGAGCAGGTTGCCGTCGACCAGTTCGACATCGTCGAGGATGCCCAACCATTTCAGACGGTGGTCGAACACGCCGGCATGGCTCGAGCGGCGCACGATGCCTGTGACCGCGTAGCCCTTCTCAAGGAGGAGCTGCGCCAGATAGGCCCCGTCCTGGCCCGTCACCCCTGTGATCAGCGCGCGCTTGCCCGTCATAGCCTGTCCAGTCCCAACGATGCCAGGCTGCTACGACTCGTGCGGCCCGGACGTCAAGGCGAGGGTTTGGCCGCGCAACGGCTTGGCCGGACGGAACGTCGTGCAGGATCCCAGCCGCCGCCGGTCGGGGCCAGCGCCGAACATCTGGTGATGCTGGCGGGTAAAGCACACTTCATCGAAGTGGAGATTGGCACGGCGCAAGAGAGCGGGCCACGACAACGGCTTTAATGCCGGTTCAGCCAGTCACGGACGCCCTCGATCGTCCTGAACTCTTCCAGCGTGTGAACCCGTGCGTCCGGCAATGCGGATCGGGCCATGGTGGCGAGGGCATGCCCTGGACCGAGTTCCAGCACGTGGTCGGCCCCGTACTCGCAGCAGGCCTCCAGGCAGGCGGCCCAGTCGATACTGTGCGAAAGCTGGGTCGCCAGCTTGGCCAACCCGTCCTCGCTGCGGAAGACGACTGTGCCGTCGAGCCCGCTCAGAAGACGCGGCGCGTCCGGTGGCGGGCGGCGCGATGTCGTCAGGCGCAGGGCCTCGCGGAACGTTTCCGTCGCGGCCGCCAGCAGGGGCGTGTGCGACGGCGTGTGAACCGGCAGGACCACAGCCCGCTGCGCTCCGCGCGCGCGCGCCGCGTCACACAGCAGCTCCAGCGCGTTCCGTGCGCCGCCGACCACGCCGCTATCCGCGGCGTTGCGAATCGCAAGATGGCACCCGTGCTCGGCCGCGAGGTGTTCGAGCGCGGGGAGCCCGAGGCCGCGGATGCCCGCGAGACCGAATCCAGCGCCCGAGGCCGCGTCCATGGCTTCGGCCCGCCGCGCTGCGAGGGCCAGCACGTCCTGTGGTTCGAACCGACCGGCGATCCCCCAAGCTGCGAGATCGCCGATGCTGTAGCCGGCCACGATCGTGCGGACTGTCCCGGCGGCGCCCAGTGCCCGCCAGGCGGCCAGGGCTGCCACGCAGCACAGGATCTGACCGGTCCGGTTCTCGTGCAGGGCGTCGCTGCCGCTGCGCGCGATATCACGGGGGTCGACACCGCCGAGGAGCGGCTTGGCGGCGGCGAAAATGGCCTGTGCGTCCGGATGATCGGCCGTCAGGTCGAACATGCCCGGGTGCTGGCCGCCCTGGCCGGAGAGGAGAAGCGCCAGCGTCATGCGGTCCCCTGCTCACGCAAGCCGGCAACGGATCTGAGCGTCACGCCCGCGACGCCCTTTGCTAGGACCAACCCATCCTCGGGCGCGTCATGCAGCTCACGCCAATGCAGGCCGGTGCCGTCCGGGAGAAGGATTTCCCCGTCGATGCGCATCGGGGCTTTCGCCGCGATCGCTTCGAGCCCGGTCAGCAGGCCGATTGGAACCGGATCCGGACAGGGCCACAGCAGATCGACATCCGAGATCGCGCTGAGATAGGTGAAGCCGGTGACGGCCTGCCAGAGCAGGCTGCCGAATGGCCGCGGCGCGATGCCGTACTCGCGCCCGAGCGCGAGAAGCGCCGCAATCGTCGGCCGCCAGGCCGTCGGGGCGTAATCGCTGGCCTCTGCGAGCTCTGGAGCGGTCTCCGGCGACAACGCGGCCGCCGACAGGGCGAGGCCGATCCGTCGCTTTCCGTCAGCGGGCGGCATCGGCAAGCCAAGGGGAACGGTCTCTGCCGTTTCCCCTGGCATGCGACGCCGCACGATCAGCGGACGGCCGTCTCGGGCCCACCGGTCGAGGTGCCGAACACCGTCGAGTTCGGGCCGGGTGCTGAGCCATGCGCCCCAGGCCGAGACATCGACCTGAACGAGATCGTGGCGTCGATACGTGTCAGCCACAGTGATTCTCAGCGTCGGCCGGCCTGATCGATGACCGCGCGGGCGACATCGTGCGCGGCCGGGCGGCCGCCGCGCTCCGCGCCAAGGCGATCACGCACATCGCCCGGCTCCAGGTCGGCGATGAGATCGCGAATCTGACGGGGGAGTGGTTTTTCCGAATCGAGGACGACGTGCACGGCGCCGGTCGCCACCATGTTGTCGAGGCCCGGCGCGAAGACCGGCGTAGTCTTCGCCATGTCGTTGAGCTTGTCGAGGGGCAGCTTGGTCACCCGTGCGACCGAGGGCAGATCCATCACGCTCGGATTGGCGCCCGGCAGAGCTGCCAGGACCCGTGTGGCGAGCGCCGTCGCGATGAAGGCGCCGGCTGCCGAGTGACCGTAGATGAGCCCGATCGTCGGGTGGCCCGAGCGGTCCGCCAGCAGCAGCGCCTTGGCGAGGTGGGCGAGGCACTCGTTGAGGCCGAGAAGTTCGTCCCGCCGGCTCATGCGCTGGCTGTCGGAATCGACCGCCACGAGGATCGGCGCCCGGTCGCCCGCCCGGATCGCATCGAGCACCGACCGTGACAAGCGCAGCGCCCCATCGACCCCGAGCGGGGTATCGCCGTCGATGCCGACAAGGGTGATGCGCCCGTCGGCGAACGGTCCGGTGCCGCTCACCAGCCCGTCTTGGACCGTGACGTCGTGCCCGTCCGGGAACATGGAAGTCAGGATCTCAGCGAGCGTCATG
Source organism: Methylobacterium sp. E-065 (assembly GCF_022829605.1). Taxonomy (GTDB): domain Bacteria; phylum Pseudomonadota; class Alphaproteobacteria; order Rhizobiales; family Beijerinckiaceae; genus Methylobacterium. Next base: position 208,224 of record NZ_JAKSYD010000114.1, read on the forward strand.
GTCCATCTCCCCGACCCGGGCCACGATCGCGTCGAACGCATCCGTATCCATCGCCGGCACCGCCTCCGGGTCGTTGACGCCGAGCCGCCGCCAGACATCCGTGGCGTCGTGGCAATCGCCGAAGCGCGCGATCCGGTCTTCGAGCCGCGCCTGCTCGGCCTCCAGGGTGTCGAGATCGAAGGCCGGGGCCCGGCCGATCAGATCCAGAGCTGCCCGCCGGAAGGCCGAGACGGTGTCGGCGCAGAACGCGTCCGCGCCGCCGGTCAGCCGGCGATGCTTGCCGCCCATCGTCCGCCAGACGAGTGCCCGATCGCGGGAATCGAATTCCTCGGCGCCCTTGTTGGTCTCGATCACCTCCGGCCCGGAGACCGAGATGCGGCCGCCCTCGGAGACAGCCAGCCGCGAGCAGGTGCCGGCGATGAGCCCGCCGCCGCCGTAGCATCCAGCCCGCCCGCCGATCAGGCCGATCACCGGGATGCCGGCCGCGCGGACATCCACGATCGCCCGCATCGTCTCGGCGATGGCGGTCTCGCCGGCATTGGCCTCCTGAAGGCGAACGCCACCGGTATCGAACAGGATCAGCACCGCTTTCGGCTTCAGTTCCAGAGCCACCCGGAGAAGGCCGACCAGCTTGGCCCCGTGGATCTCGCCGAAGGCGCCGCCCATGAACCGGCCTTCCTGCGCGGCGATCAGAACGGGTGCGCCGTCGAGAGTCGCTTCGCCGACCACGATGCCGTCGTCGAAGGCGCGGGGCAGGTCGAACAGCGGCAGGTGCGGGCTCATCCGCCGCTCGGTGGGCGGCAGGAACTCGCGGACGCTGCTTGGATCGGCGAGCGCTGTCACGCGCTGGCGGGCGGTCGCCTCGTACCAGCTCAGGGTGTCCGGATCGGTACGCGCGGAGCGATCGCCAGCCATGATCAGGCCTCCATCAGCCGAGCACCCTGAAGCAGGCGCAGCGACACGGTATCGGGGCGGGCGCCGCCGTCGTTGATGCTGATCCGGAGGCCGCCGGGCTGCGCCCGGGCGACGAAATCCGCCACCACGGCCTCCCAGACGTCGCCGTAGCCGGCAATCGGTGTCTCAATCGCAACCTCGCAGGCGTCCGGCGGCAGGACCCGCTCCAGCAGGACCTCCAGATTGCCGGAGGCGACCACGCCGGTGATTGCGTTCGGCACCGAGCCGGGCAGCGGTTTCTTGGTGGTGTGGCGGAAGGTCAGCGATTCCATCCGACTGTTCCTTGAAGGGCGCCTCTCCGCCCCCGTGCGGGGAGGCGATGGTGGTGGGGATGGTTCAGGCGGCACCGGAACGCGCGATCCTGAGCCACCCCGCTAACCCCTCCCCACAAGGAGGCGGGGCATTATTGCGGTCGTTTCTACCAGTTTCGGAACTTCGCCGGCGGCTCGTAGAGTCCTCCGGACCAATGCACCAAGTCCTTGATCGATTTCGCCGCCAGCAACGCCCGGTCGGCGTCGAGGGGCTCGATACCGAGATCCTCCGGTCGGCGGATGACGCCGCGGGCGCGCAGCTCTTCGACCTTCGCCCGATCGCGGCCGCGCCCCACTTCCGTGTAGCCGGCGACCCCTCGGATCGCCTGCTCGCGCTCGTCGGCATCCCGGCACAGCAGAAGGTTGGCGATGCCCTCCTCGGTGACGATGTGGGTGACGTCATCGGCGTAGATCATGACCGGCGCCAATTCGAGGCCGATCTTCCGAGCCAGTTCCAGAGCGTCGAGCTGCTCCACGAAGGTTGGGACCAGCTTGTCGCCGAAGGTCTCGACCAGCTGCACCACGAGCTTGCGCCCGCGCATCAGGGCCGGGTCGCCGACGATCTGCCCCTCGCGCCCCGCCTTCATCCACGCATCCGACGGGTGACGGCGGCCGTGCGGGTCCGAGCCCATGTTGGGGGCGCCGCCAAACCCGGCCACGCGCGACTGCGTGATCGTCGAGGAATGGCCCGACAGGTCGATCTGGAGCGTCGCGCCGATGAACATGTCGCAGGCGTACAGACCGGCCGTCTGGCAGAAGGCGCGGTTCGAGCGCAAGCTTCCATCCGCGCCGGTGAAGAAGATGTCAGGTCGCTCCCGGATGTAGCGGTCCATCCCGACCTCCGAGCCGAAACAATGGACCTGCTTGACCCAGCCGGATTCGATCGCTGGGATCAGGGTCGGGTGTGGGTTGAGCGCCCAGTGGGTGGCAATTTTGCCCTTCAGGCCGAGCTTTTCTCCGTAGGTCGGCAGCAACAGCTCGATCGCAGCTGTTCCAAAACCGATCCCGTGGTTGAGGCGGCGGATGCCATACTCAGCATAGATCCCTTTGATCGCCATCATGGCGATCAGGATCTGGGTCTCGGTCATCGCCGCCGGATCGCGGGTGAACAGCGGCTCGACATAGAACGGCCTGTCGGCCTCGACCACGAAATCCACGCGGTCGCCCGGAATGTCGACCCGCGGGACCTTGTCGACGATCTCGTTGACCTGCGCGACCACGACGCCGTTCTTGAAGGCGGTGGCCTCCACGACGGTCGGCGTGTCCTCGGTGTTGGGCCCCGTGTAGAGGTTGCCCTCCCGGTCGGCCGAGACGCCCGCGATCAGCGCGACGTTGGGCGTGAGGTCGACGAAGTAGCGGGCGAACAGTTCGAGGTAGGTATGCACCGCCCCGAGTTCGATCTGGCCGCCGTACAGCATCTTGGCGATGCGGGCGCCCTGCGGGCCGGAATAGGAATAGTCGAGGCGCTTTGCGATGCCGGTCTCGAACACATCGAGGTGCTCCGGCAGCACGATCCCCGACTGCACCATGTGCAGATTGTGGATCTTGCCGGGATCGCAGGCGCTGAGGCCCCGGGCCAGGCAATCGGCCTGCTTCTGGTTGTCGCCTTCCAGGCAGACACGATCCCCGGGCCGCAGGATCGCTTCGAGCAGATCGACCACGGCTGCTGCCGGCACGACCTTGCCCGTGGCATGGGTGCGCCCTGCCGCGATGCGGGCGTCGCGCGCCAGCCTCTCACCGCGCCATTCGGTCATTCGCGCCTTCCCACTCGGTATGCCAAACCAACGATAGTGCAGCGATAGGTATTTTCAAACCCGTTTTCATCACGGTTTCGTATACGGGATTGCCAGTCTGTCAATATTTTGCATACTCCCGGGAACGGCCAGTTAGCCGAGACGGGAAGGAGACGGTCCATGCCGAGCGCGTCGAGACACGTGCCGCGGCTCGCCCGCAGAGCGGCTGAGCCGAAGGACCAACGCCGATGATCGTGCTCGGTGTCGCCCTGCTTGCCGGCTGTACGCTGATCGGCGTGTATCTCGGCGATCTTCTGGGACTTGCGCTCGGCGTGAAGGCCAATGTCGGCGGTGTCGGCATCGCGATGATTCTGCTCATCGCGGCGCGCTTCTGGTTGTCGCGGCGGGGCCGCCTGACCAAGGGCGTTCAGTTCGGCGTCGAGTTCTGGGCCGGCATGTACATCCCGATCGTGGTCGCCATGGCGGCCCAGCAGAATGTGGTCGCCGCGATGAGCGGGGGCCCGATCGTGCTGATCGCCGCGACGGGATCGCTGGTCCTGTGCTTCGGCGCGGTGGCGCTGCTCAGTCGGATCGGCCGCCGAGACCCGGGCAGCCCCGCGGTCGAGCGGGGCGGATCGGTGATCGAAGGTGACGCGGAGCCGGTCGGCCGTACCGCCGGCTCCCAGGTCGGCAAGGAGTGAGCACAATGGATCACACGATCTGGCACGGCATCGAGCATGTCTTCGTGGAGCAGAGCCTGGTCGCCGCCTTCGCGGTGGTCGGGGCGCTGATCCTCGTCTCCAACGTCGCCGCCAAGTATCTCACCAACGGGCGGGTCCACGGTTCGGCCATCGCCATCGTGCTGGGCCTGGTGCTGGCCTATGTCGGCGGACTCTATACCGGCGGGAAGAAGGGGCTCGCCGACATCCCGGCGCTCGCGGGCATCGGCCTCATGGGCGGGGCGATGCTGCGGGACTTCGCGATCGTGGCGACAGCCTTCGAAGTCGATGTCGTCGAGGCGCGCCGCGCCGGTCTGCTCGGCGTGCTCGCCCTGGCCCTCGGAACGATCCTGCCGTTCATCGTCGGCACCCTAACCGCCGTGGCGTTCGGGTATCATGATGCGGTCTCGATCACGACGATCGGCGCGGGTGCGATCACCTACATCGTCGGACCCGTCACCGGCGCGGCCATCGGCGCGGACTCCACCGTCATGGCCCTTTCGATAGCCACTGGAGTGACCAAGGCCGTCATGGTGATGGTCGGCACGCCCCTCGTGGCGCGGCTGATCGGCCTCGACAACCCGCGCTCGGCGATGGCCTACGGCGGCTTGATGGGGACCGTGAGCGGCGTGGCGGGAGGCCTCGCGGCGACCGATCCCAAGCTGGTGCCGTACGGGGCGCTGACCGCCACCTTCCACACCGGCATCGGCTGTCTGGTCGGGCCCTCGATCCTGTTCCTGGCCGTGCGTGCCCTAGTGGGGTGACATACTTCACCGGAGCGTCGCCTTGGCAAGATCCGGTGGATGATGACAAAGGACTGTGCCGTTTGCTCCGTGGACTTGAAGCCGCGTCGAGCGGATTGGTCTAGGGTTGGCGAATGCACGGCGATTTTCAGAAGATCGATACGGGACTGCTCTCGGACCGGATCCGTGACGCGCTCACCGATGCCATCGCGTCGGGCGAGATTGCGGCCGGCACGGCCCTCGACGAGCAGAACCTCGCGCAGCGTTACGGCGCGTCGCGCACGCCAGTGCGGGAAGCCCTGCGGCAGCTCGCGGCCTCGGGGCTCGTGGAGATCCGGCCGCGGAGGGGCGTCGTCGTCGCGCGGCTGACGCCCCAGCGCATCGCCGACATGTTCGAGACCACCGCCGAGATCGAGGCGATGTGTGCCCGGCTCGCCACCTACCGGATGACCCCGCTCGAACGGGGCCAACTGATGGAGCTGCACGCGGATTCGGCGATCGCGGTCCGAGATGGGGACATCGACGCCTACGACCGCTTCAACCGCGCCTTCCACGAGGCGCTCTACACCGCGACCCACAACGGCTACATGGCCGAACAGGCGCTGGCGATCCGCGAGCGCCTCGCCGCCTTCCGCCGGACACAGCTCCGCCACGCCGACCGGATCGGCCGCTCCTATGAGGAGCACGGCGAGATCCTGACGGCGATCGCGGAGGGCGACGGCGAGACGGCGGCCCGGCGGATGCGCGCGCACATGCTGCGAGCAGCCGTGGCGCTCGGGCGGTACATCGCGGAACACGGCTGACGCCCGAGAACGACACGTCGCGCCGGTACCATTGCCGCGCGTATTCGGACCGCCCGGATCGACAGCCTTAGAGTTCGAAGGGCGGTTCGCCCGCGCTCACGTCACGACCTCCGAGCCTCGTTGCGGGGGCGTCCCGAGTGCATCCGCCATCCGGCCCACGCGTTCGGCCGCCCGGCCGATCCCCGCCGCGGCCCGCTCTGCATCCTCCGCGCGGCCGTGCTCCGCAGCTTCGGTCGCAGCGCGCAAGTCCGCGACCTCCGCTTCGAGGCCGGCAAGCCGCCCGCGCAGTTCCGCCAGCTCATCGGCGATCGTCAGCGCCGCCATCACCTGCAGGCGCATGTCGCCAATCTCACCGAAGCTCTTGCGCATCTCGCCGATGCGCCCGTCAAGGCTCTCGGCGAGTGCGGTGAGGTGCGCCTCCTCGCCTTCCCCACAGGCCATGCGGTAGCTGCGGCCGTCGATGGTCACGTTGATCTGCGGCAAGAGCGGCTCCAGGGGGCGCGATATCCGGGTCAGGCGCGTCCGAGGACATCCTGGACGGTCTCGATTGCCCGGTCGAGGCGCTGCCCGACCTCGCCGGTCGTGGCGGTGACCTCCGCGAGCCGGGCGCTGGCCGCGTCGAGGGCGGCGGCGAGCCGAGCGCGATCCTCGTCCATCAGCGCCAGCTCGGCGTCGCGGTCGTCCGGCTGAGCGGCCTTCTCCAGGCGGTACTGGACGACGGCATCCATACGGTTCACCGCCGCCTCGAGGCGGGCAAGCGCCTCGTCGATCATGCTGGGTTCGGACTCGTCGGCCATGGTCTTCCGTTCGTCGGACGCGGAAGTTTTCGATCGAATGCCGTCGGAATTCCAGCGCAAAATTGCGGATCTCACCCGGAAGGCACCACCCGGTAGATCAAGCGTCGAAATCCCTGTTTATTGATTGGAGAATCGAAGGTCTTTGTCACCGCCACGCGTTTGACAGGTCGAAGCGCCATGCTAGACAGCCGCGCGCTCCCGAAAGGGACCGTGCACGACGCCGGGAATGCCGGCCCGTGACAGTCCCGAGGCCGTGGCCGCAACCGAGCGCTTCGCTGGTTGCCGGCTGTGAAGCCCGGACTCTCCCGGTCCGGTTCATCGCCGGTTCAAGCCCGCCCGTCCAGATCCGCGCGACCAAGCACTGCGCGGCGTCGGGGCGGAACCTCGGGATCCGCCGCAAAACCCGCCTCGTGCGGTGCCGCGCGGTCGAGGGCCGTATCAGGAAGGAATGACGCCGTGACGAAGGTTGCCATCAACGGGTTCGGACGCATCGGCCGCAACGTCCTGCGCGCGATCGCGGAAGCCGGCCGCAGCGACATCGAGGTCGTGGCGATCAACGATCTCGGCCCGGTGGAGACCAACGCCCACCTGCTCCGTTTCGACTCCGTGCATGGCCGCTTCCCCGGCGAAGTCGCGGTCGATGGCGAATTCCTGGTGGTGAACGGCAAGCGGATCAAGGTCACGGCCGTGCGCAACCCGGCCGAGCTGCCCCACCGTGACCTCGGTGTCGACATCGCGCTCGAATGCACCGGCATCTTCACCTCGAAGGACAAAGCCAAGGCCCATCTCGACGCCGGCGCCAAGCGCGTCCTGGTCTCGGCGCCTGCCGACGGCGCCGACCTGACGGTGGTCTACGGCGTCAACCACGACAAGCTCACGCGCGAACACCTCGTCGTTTCGAACGCCTCCTGCACCACCAACTGCCTGGCGCCGGTCGCCCAGGTGCTGGACGCGGCAGTCGGCATCGAGCGCGGCTTCATGACCACGATCCACTCCTACACCAACGACCAGCCGTCGCTGGACCAGATGCACAAGGATCTCTATCGGGGCCGCGCCGCGGCGCTCTCGATGATCCCGACCTCGACCGGCGCCGCCAAGGCCGTGGGCCTGGTGCTGCCGGAGCTGAAGGGCAAGCTCGACGGAACCGCGATCCGCGTGCCGACTCCGAACGTCTCGGCGGTCGACCTCGTGTTCACGGCAAAGCGCGCCACGTCGGTCGAAGAGATCAACGAGGCCATCAAGGCTGCGGCTGCGGGCCCGCTCAAGGGCGTGCTCGGCGTGACCGACCGGCCGAACGTGTCGATCGACTTCAACCATGATCCGCACTCGTCGACCTTCCACCTTGACCAGACCAAGGTCATGGACGGCACGTTCGTGCGCATCCTGTCCTGGTACGATAACGAGTGGGGTTTCTCGAACCGCATGGCCGACACCGCCGTGGCGATGGCCAAACTGATCTGAGTCGGGTTGCGAATGGCCGCCGTCCCGTGACAGGACGGCGGCCATTCGCCCGATTGGGCGGTCTCACCACGAACCGGGAACTCGCCAGGAATGACCGACGCTCCGCAGGCCAAGTCGACCGCAGCGACCGCGACCACACCGATCACGACCGCGCCGAATACGGTGCCGACCGCTCCACTTCCGGCTCCGCCGGCCGTCGGGGCACCATCCCACGCACTTCCGACCAATCAGCTCTTCGATCAGCTCGCGCGGATCGAGGACAAATGTTCTCGGATCGAAGACAAGTACGCCCGGTCTGAAGCGCTGCTGTCGCGCGTCGAGGACAAGGTCGAGAATGCCACCAGTCGGATGAATGAATCCGCGCGGCAGACCGACCTCGCGGCCCTGCGCGCGGAAATGCGCGGGATCGCGGAGCGGACACGCCGTCTGCCCGGGACCGGCGCCCTCGTCCTCACGGCTGTGATCACCGCCATCCTGACCGTCGTTCTGATGATCGCGGTGCAGCGGCTGAATCTCGACCGGCTGCTGCCGCAGCGGGCGACGATCGGAACGACCGTCCAGTAACCCACCGACCGATACAGGACCGCATGAGCGCCTTCCGTACCCTCGACGATGCCGGCTCCCTTAAGGGCAAGCGGGTTCTGATGCGCGTCGATCTCAACGTTCCCATGGAGAACGGGCGCGTCACCGACGCGACCCGCATCGCGCGCGTGGCGCCGACGATCCGGGAAGTCGCCGAGCAGGGCGCGAAGGTGATCCTGCTGGCGCATTTCGGCCGGCCGAAGGGCAAGCGCGAGCCCAACGACTCCCTGGAGCCGGTGGTGCCGGCGTTGGGTGAAGCCCTCGGGCGTCCGGTGGCCTTCGCACCCGACTGCGTCGGCGCGGAGGCTGCGAAGGCGGTGACGGCGCTCAAAGACGGCGACGTGCTGCTCCTCGAGAACACCCGCTTTCACGCCGGTGAGGAGAAGAATGAGGCCACCTTCGCGGATGCGTTGGCGGCCAACGGCGATGTCTACGTCAACGAAGCGTTTTCGGCGGCTCACAGGGCCCACGCCTCAACGGAGGGGCTTGCGCACCGCCTGCCAGCCTATGCCGGCCGCGAGATGCAGGCCGAACTTGAAGCTTTGACCAAGGGTTTGGAGGCGCCGCAGCGCCCGGTGATCGCGCTGGTCGGCGGCGCCAAGGTGTCGTCCAAGATCGATCTTCTCGAGAATCTCGTCGCCAAGGTCGACATGCTGGTGATCGGCGGCGGCATGGCCAACACCTTCCTGCACGCACAGGGCAAGGCGGTCGGCAAGTCGCTCTGCGAGAAGGATCTCGCCGGGACGGCCACCCGCATCCTGGCGGCTGCCGAAAAGGCCGGCTGCCGGATCATCCTGCCGGTGGACGCGGTGGCGGCCACGGAGTTCAAGGCACAGGCACCGCACGAGACGGTGCCGGTAGATGGCGTGCCGGACACCAGCATGATCCTTGATGCCGGGCCCCGTTCGGTCGCCGAGATCAACGCCGCCATCGATGGTGCGAAGACGCTGGTCTGGAACGGTCCGCTGGGCGCCTTCGAGTTGGACCCCTTCGACGCTGCCACGGTGGCCGCCGCCGAGCATGCGGCGTCGCGCACGAAGGCCGGGCAGCTGGTCTCGGTAGCGGGCGGCGGCGACACGGTCGCGGCCCTCAACCACGCTGGCGTGGCTCAGGATTTCACCTACGTATCCACCGCCGGCGGGGCTTTCCTCGAATGGCTCGAAGGCAAGGCCTTGCCGGGCGTCGAGGCCCTTCGCGGGAAGGGGTGAGCGCAGCGCTCCGCTCTCCTACCCTGGAGCCACGACCCCATTTATACTCCCGGCGGCCAACAGCCGGGGGCCGAGTCGACGGGTGTCATCATGGAGAACCCGAACTTCGCGATTCTGACGCGCATTCAGGCGGGTCACGCAAGCCTGCCGGATGAGGCGGTGCTGCGCTTCGGCCTGCGTGGTCGGCTCGATCTTGAGATGCGTGAGGATCGGGAAGGCATTTCCGCGCGCCGGTCGGCGAGATCGAAGACCTTTTTGCGGCCTCGGAAAGCTGGGCCAGCCGAAATTTATCCGGTGTGAAATGCTCAGTTCTGCTTCGGAGATTGACCGAAAGCGACGCTCTCGGCAGACCGGCACGATAAGGCCCCGCTGAGCGCGCGCGACGCGACCGGCGATCGGCCAGACGAACACACGGCAAACAGGAAGACAGTCACGATGGCACGCATCACCCTCCGACAGCTCCTGGATCACGCCGCCGAACACGAATACGGCGTGCCCGCCTTCAACCTGAACAACATGGAACAGGGGCTCGCCATCATGGCGGCCGCCGACGCCACGGATTCCCCGGTGATCCTCCAGGCGAGCCGCGGCGCCCGCGCCTACGCAAACGATGTCGTGCTGGCCAAGCTGATCGACGGGCTCGTCGAGATCTACCCGCACATCCCGGTCTGCATGCATCTCGACCACGGCAACAACGAAGCGACCTGCGCCACCGCGATCCAGTACGGCTTCACCTCGGTGATGATGGACGGCTCGCTGAAGGCCGATGGCAAGACGCCCGCCGACTACAATTACAACGTCGAGATCACCCGCAACGTCACCAAGATGGCCCATTGGGCCGGCGTCTCGGTCGAGGGCGAGCTCGGCGTGCTGGGCTCGCTGGAGAGCGGCCAGGGCGAGGCCGAGGACGGCCACGGCGCCGAGGGCACCCTGAGCCACGATCAGCTCCTGACCGACCCGGACGAGGCGGTGAAGTTCGTCGAGGCCACCAAGGTCGATGCGCTGGCGGTGGCGATGGGCACCAGCCACGGCGCCTACAAGTTCACGCGTCAGCCCGATGGCGATGTGCTGGCGATGAACGTGATCGAGGAGATCCATCGGCGCTTGCCGACCACGCACCTCGTCATGCACGGTTCCTCATCGGTGCCGCAGGACCTGCAGGACATCATCAACCAGTATGGCGGCCAGATGAAGCCGACCTGGGGGGTCCCGGTGGAGGAGATCCAGCGCGGCATCAAGCACGGCGTGCGTAAGATCAACATCGACACCGATAACCGGATGGCGATGACCGGTCAGATCCGGAAGATTCTCACCGAGAACCCCTCGGAGTTCGATCCGCGCAAGTACCTGAAGCCGGCCATGGAAGCGATGACGAAGCTGTGCAAGCAGCGCTTCGAGGAGTTCGGCACGGCTGGCAAGGGCTCGAAGCTCCGGCCGATCTCGGTCGCCGAGATGGCCAAACGCTACGCCAGTGGCGCGCTCGACCCGAAGATCGGCGCACGCTGAGAGTGATTTGGCCGACGCGATGAGCAACAGTACCCGTCTCGCCCTGCTCGGGCCTCACGGCTTGGACGCGGCCGGCACGGAGGCTTTCGTGTCGGCTCTCCAGGCTGCCTGCGCCGACGGTGAAGTCGCGGCCGTGATCCTGCGGCTCGCCGCCACCGACGAGCGCGGGCTTACTGCACAGGTCAAACAGGTGGCGCCGGTGGCGCAGGAGCACGGAGCGGCCCTGGTCGTGGCCTGCCCGGGCTTCACCGGCGATCTCGCTACGGTGGCGATCCGCGGCGGGGCCGACGGTATCCACGTCGACAAGCCTCGCGACCTGAAGGATCTTCGCGGCCGCCTGCGGGACGGTCGCATCCTGGGTGTCGGTGGAACGGAGACCAAGCATACCGCCATGGAGGCCGGTGAGGCGGGGGTCGACTACGTGATGTTCGGGGGGCTGTACCCGGATGGTGCGGCGCCCGATGCCGAGACCGTGCTGGCGCGTGTCTCCTGGTGGGCGGAGATCTTCGAGACGCCCTGCATCGCCGTCGCCACGAGCACCGATGCGATCGGCCCACTCTCCGCAACGGGCGCGGAGTTCATCGGGCTCGAGAGCGATCTGTGGCTGGCCGATCCGGCCGCCGTCGGGAAGGCGCAGCAGGTGCTCGCGCAAGTGCCGGCACGATGAGGCGGGATCTCCGTCCCGCGCTGGCGCTCGTCGGCACGCTGCTGGCGTTGCCGGCTTGGGCCGCGGGTCCGAGCGATCCGTCCATGAGCACGGCCTCCCCCCCGCGATCGGCGAGCGCGGTGCCCGGCCAGAAGCCGATGCCGGAGCTGCCGACCCCCTACACCCCGAACTACACCCGTGGCGCCGTCCCCCCGGCCAGCGGCCAGCCGGCGGATCTCGCCTATGGGGCTTACCAGCGCGGGCAGTACGTCACGGCCTTCCGGGAGGCGACCAAGCGCATCGCCGCAAACTCCAAAGACGCCGCCGCGATGACGCTCCTGGGCGAGTTGTACAATCAGGGCCTCGGGGTGAAGCAGGATCCGGTCAAGGCTGCCGACTGGTACCGCCTCGCCGCGGCCCAGAACGATGCCGCCGCGATGTCGTCCCTCGGCCTGATGGCCCTCGACGGCCGCGGCATGGCGAAGGATCCGAAGGTCGGCCGCCGCTGGCTGGAACAGGCCACCGCGAATGGCTCACCCACCGCGGCCTACAATCTCGGATTGATCTTGATCGGCACGGGCAGCCCGTCGGACGAGGCGGCGGCCGCCGCGCAATTCCGCAAGGCGGCGGATGCCGAGATCGGCCCGGCTCAGCACGATCTGGGTGTACTCTACCTCCAGGGCCGTGGCGTGCCGAAGGATGCCGGCAAGGCGGCGTCCCTGTTCCGCCGCGGCGCCGACAACGGCGATCTGGCCAGCGAAATCGAGTACGCCATCCTGCTGTTCAACGGCAACGGCGTGACCAAAGACGAGCGTTCGGCCGCCCGCTACTTCCTGCACGCCGCCTCACGGGGGAACGCGATCGCGCAGAACCGTTTGGCGCGACTCTACGCCGTCGGGCGCGGTGTGACGAAGAACCCGGTCGAAGCGGCAGCCTGGAACCTCGCCGCAGCCGGCCAGGGCCTGTCCGATGCGTGGCTCGACCAGACCCTGTCGGGCCTCTCGACGGACGAGCGGGCGCGCGCCGAGCGGCTCGCCAACGAGCGGGTTGAGCAGCGCTGAGGCGCTATTCGTCGGCCTTCGACCAATCGACGCCGTCTTCCAGATCCGGCAGCAGCACGACGCTCTCCTGCTCATTCGGATCGGTCCGGGCGATCACGGCCGTGACCGGCTCGGTCCGGCTGCGGTTGTAGGGCAGGTGCGGCACGTCCGCAGCGATGTAGACGAACTCGCCCGCGCCCGCGATCGCGTGATGCTCCAGGCGCTCACCCCAGAAGCAACCTGATACGCCCGACAGGACGTAGATGGCGGTCTCATGCGATTCGTGCTTGTGCGCATGGGCCCGTTCGCCGGGTGGGATCTCCAGAAGCTGCATGTGCAAAGCGGCGGAGCCCACCGCTTCGGCGGAGATGGCGGGGCGGTAGAGATGCCCCTGCTTACCGCGGAACGGCGCGCTCTCACGCACCACGCGCAAGCCCGCTTTCAGCGTTTCGGAACCGGAGCTCATGAACCTTCTCCGACCTTGAAGGCGGCATCGACCGGGATCTGCATGCCGTTGACCAGCGCGTTGGTCTGGTTCGCCATGCCGACCACAGCCAGAAACTCGCCATGTTGCCCCGAGGTCAAGCCTTTCGCGCGGGCAGCGGCCGTGTGCGAGTGGATGCAGTAGGGGCAGCCAATGGCGATCGAGACCGCGATATAGATCAATTCCTTGGTCAGGGGATCGAGCGTTCCTGGGCCCATGACGGCCTTGAGACCGGTCCAGGTCCGCTCCAGCAGGGCGGGATCGTGCGCGAGCCCGCGCCAGAAATTATTGATGAAATCCGAGCCACGGGTCGTCCGGATATCCGAGAAAACCGCCTGGACCCGTGGGTCCGCCTCGGCTTCGGCATCGCTCTTGAGCGTCACAGTCGCCATGCCGGAATGTCTTTCAGAGCTTGCAGGCGCCGTCCAAGGCGCGATTCTCAGCATCTGAGAATAACCGCGAGCGGATGTGGAAGCGCTTCTCGCGGCCGTTCTCCAGTGAGAACATGCCGCCACGCCCGGGTACCACGTCCAGAATCAGATGCGTGTGCTTCCAGACACCGAACTGCGAGCAGCTGATGAAGAAATCGGCGCCCCCAACCTGGCCGAGATGCACATCCCCGTCGCCGACGATGAAATCGCCCACCGGGTAGCACATCGGCGAAGAGCCATCGCAGCAGCCGCCGGACTGGTGGAACATGACCGGGCCGTATTCGGAGCGAAGCTCTTCGATCAGTTGCAATGCCTTCGGCGTCGCGGTGACCCGCAGCGGCGTACCATCGGCGCCGACCTGCTCGGCGGTCGTGGCCTCAATGTGCGCATTCAGGCTCATACTGTCCTCCCCGGTGTGATTGTTGATATGCGGGTGCGGCGCGCGATTTCCACATTTGCGTCATCAGAACAGCCAAGCTGGTGCCGGACCGGCCGTATCGGCGTTTCTCATCGGGAACGCGCCCCGATCGGGCGACACGGAGAGCCCTACGGGCTGATCGCACCATGACCCCTCGAATCGCCGCCCCCTGTCTGGCCCTCATCTTCGCTACGCTGATGGCCGGATCGGCCAGTGCCGATCCGCTCGCGCTCCGTGTTGAGCCGCGCGCGCAGCCGCTCTTCCTCCAGCATGCCTGGCGCGTGGCCGGAAATCCGAACGTCATGCCCGACAATCCGATGGGTGTCGTCGGCTGGGACGGGCCGCCCGACGACATACCCAGCGTCAGCGCCGATGCCGGCCCGATGCCGCCCGGCTCCATCGCCAACGTGCCCTTCGAGGGTCTCGGATACGGCGTCTATTGAACCGCCCGTTCGTCGCCCTGCTGCTCGCCGCGCTGGCGGGCGCCCCCGCCTTTGCGCGCGAGGACGTCAACGCGCCGGCACGGGAAGCCGCACTGCGCACCTGCCTGAACCATCCCGACTGGATCGCCCCGCCCGATACCGGGATCGCCGACAAGGCGGCGTTCTGTGCCTGCTACGCCGATGGGGCGGTGAAGGATCGGCTGTGGGAACTCGAAAAGGCCGAAGCCAACCAGGGCGAGGAGGTTCGCCGTCCGGTGGCCGATCGCACGATCAGCCTGCACGATCGGACATCGGCCGCCATCGCAGCGTCCTGCCTGAAGCGCTGAATCCAGATTTGAGAAATCCCCGGCCGCGAGGCCGGGGCGGAAGTCGTCGCGGGGGGTTAACCCGGGCAGAAGCTCAGAAGAAGCCGAGCTTCTTGGCCGAGTAGCTGACCAGCATGTTCTTCGTCTGCTGGTAGTGATCGAGCATCATCTTGTGCGTCTCGCGGCCGATGCCGGACTGCTTGTAGCCGCCGAAGGCCGCGTGGGCCGGGTAGGCGTGGTAGCAGTTCGTCCAGACGCGGCCGGCCTGGATCGCCCGGCCGAAGCGGTAGGCGCGGGTTCCGTCGCGGGTCCAGACGCCGGCGCCAAGGCCGTAGAGGGTGTCGTTGGCGATGGAGAGCGCCTCGGCATCGTCCTTGAAGGTCGTGACCGACAGGACCGGGCCGAAGATCTCTTCCTGGAAGATGCGCATCTTGTTGTGACCGCGGAACACCGTGGGCTGCACATAGAAGCCCTCGGCGAACTCGCCGTCCTTGACGTTGCGCTCGCCGCCGGTGAGCAGCTGCGCGCCCTCCTGCCGGCCGATATCGATGTAGGAGAGGATCTTCTCCATCTGCTCACCCGAGGCCTGGGCGCCGATCATCGTGGCCGGATCCAGCGGCGAGCCCTGGGTGATCGCCTCGACGCGCTTCACCGCCCGCTCCATGAAGCGGTCGTAGATCGATTCGTGCACGAGCGCGCGGCTCGGGCAGGTGCAGACCTCGCCCTGGTTGAGGGCGAACATCGTGAAGCCTTCGAGCGCCTTGTCGAAGAAATCGTCATCCTCGTTGGCGACATCGGCGAAGAAGATGTTCGGCGACTTGCCACCGAGCTCCAGCGTCACTGGGATCAGGTTCTGCGAGGCGTACTGCATGATGAGGCGGCCGGTGGTCGTCTCACCCGTGAAGGCAATCTTGGCGATGCGGGGCGAGGAGGCCAATGGCTTGCCGGCCTCGAGGCCGAAGCCGTTGATCACGTTGAGGACGCCCGGCGGCAGCAGGTCGCCGACGATTTCCATCAGCACCAGCACGGAGGCCGGGGTCTGCTCGGCGGGCTTCAGGACCACGCAATTGCCGGCGGCGAGCGCGGGCGCCAGCTTCCACACGGCCATCAAGATCGGGAAGTTCCACGGGATGATCTGCCCGACAACGCCGAGCGGCTCGTGGAAGTGATAGGCCACCGTGTCGTGGTCGATCTCGGAAAGCGAACCCTCCTGCGCCCGCACGCAGCCGGCGAAGTAGCGGAAATGATCGATCGCCAACGGGATGTCGGCGTTCATCGTCTCGCGGATCGGCTTGCCATTGTCCCAGGTCTCAGCGAGGGCGATGAGATCGAGGTTTTCCTCCATCCGGTCGGCCATCTTGAGCAGGATGCGGGCGCGCTCGGCCGGGGCGGTGCGGCCCCAGGCCTCCTTGGCCGCGTGGGCGGCGTCGAGCGCTTTCTCGACGTCCTGCGCGTCCGAGCGGGCGACCTCGCAGATCACCTTCCCGGTGATCGGTGAGGTGTTCTCGAAATAGCGGCCGGCCGCGGGGGCGACCCACTGGCCACCGATGAAGTTCTCGTAGCGGGCCGAGAACGGCGACTTCACCTTGGAGTCGCCAAGAAATTCCGGCTTGTTCATCGCTCTGTTTCCTCCATTGGCCCCGGCCTCGCGAACCGCGGCTCTTGGGCGTTCGCAGTGCGCCGGGCGGCCGCTTGGTTGGGCCGCGTCCGATTCCGCGATGGTCACAGCCAATGTCTTTTGGCGTGTCGAATCAAGGTGGACTTTTGGCCAGTGCGCGAGTGTGAGGATCCTACGCCCTTCCGGACGCGATCGCGAGAGCGCAATGTTCTTCGGGATCAGCGTCGCTGAAATCCGGAAATCCTTAGTGCTGCACCAGCGTTTGCCGTGCGAACATTTCAGCATCCGTACGCCTGCGGACCGATCGACGGGTCAGCGCGCCTGTCGTGCCACTGATCATCGCATCAGAGCGAATGGAAGCATCAGGGTCGCGAGCGGAAGAGCTGCCAGCGCGGCGGCTCGCAGCGCTATCGGCCGATAGGCGATCAGGGCGACCACGGCGAGCGCCGAGCCGGTGAGCGAGCCGATCCACTGGACCGGGCCGAAGCTCCAACCGGCCGATGCGATCGCGGCTGCGCAGGATAGACCGAGGCCCGACCAGCCCGCCGCGCGCAGTCCGCTGAGTCGGCGTCGGGACACCGGCGTGCGGAAGACCGCGCGGTGGTGCCGATCCAGACTCAATGCCAGGGCGGACATGCCCGAGAACGACAGCAGAAGGCTCAGGACCAGGGCCGATACGGTCACGCTTCGGCTGCCCTGTGCAGGTTCGCCCGGGACGGTTGTCGCATTGCTGCTCGCCGGCCCGCGAGTCGCGCCGCGAGAAGGAGAAGCAACCCGAGGACCGCCATTGCGAGATCGAAGCCGAGGAACCGAAGCTCGCCCACCGTCAATGCATCGCTGATCGGAATCGCCAGAAAGGCCAAAGCCGGCACGGTCAGGGCGACCGACCATGCTTTTGGCCGTGGATAGAGTGCGGACGCTGCAGCCGCCAGCACCCAGATCCCGAAGAACGCGCCGACCTCCCACTCCGCCCGTGCGTCCAGCGCGACGGGGAGCAATCGATTGGCGAGGAAATAGGCCGCGAGGCCCGCCGGCAGCCCCGCGATGGTGCCAAGGTTGAGGATGCGGACCAAGCGAAGGCCAAGACCCTCTGGAGCGGCATTCTTCGGCGCGCGGGCGACGGTCCAAAGCACGAGCCCCGTCGCCACCGTGGCAGCCCCCATGAGGCCGCAGAGGAAGAACACGAGGCGCAGGGGCGCGGCTGCGAAATGCGCCTCGTGCAGCCCGACCATCACGGCGCCGGTGCGCGTGGCGGCGCCGGCTTCGCCGACCCGCCCGAGTTCCACGCCGGTGGTCGCATCGTAGGCGATCTGGGGGTGGAGATGGGCGAGGCCGGGCGGCTCCTCGAAGTAAGCGGTGACCGTCGCGACTGCATCGCCCGGATGCGTGATCATCACGAGTTCGGGCGACTCGCCGGCCGCCGCCATGGCCCGCGACACGATTTCGCCGAGGGGCAGCGCTGCGCCGGGACGCCCGGCCGGCGGGCGACCGGCGATCATGATGCCGGCATCGGCGTAGTAGCGCAGGATATCGCCGCGATAGGCCGTCTGCACCGCCCAGGGCATCAGCATCGCCGATAGCGTGACGAGGCCCGTGTAGACGATCATCAGGTGGAACGGCAGCGCCAGGACACCCATCACGTTGTGGGCGTCGAGCCAGCCGCGCTGCGCCGAGCGGTCCCGTCGGAAGGTGAAGAAATCGGCGAAGATCCGCCGATGGGTCACGATCCCCGAGATGAGTGCGATCAGCAGGATCATGGCGCAGGCCGAGACGATCCAGCGCCCCAGGAGCGGCGGGAGACTCAGCTCGTAGTGAAAACGATAGAGGAAGTCGCCGCCCTGCGTATCCCGGACCGCTGCGCGTTCGCCGGATGCGGGATCGAGCAGCGCGTGATGAAACGGGCCGCTGAAACTCCGCCACCAGTAGACCTCGACGGCCGGGTTCTCGGCGTTCGGCAGCTTGATCGACCATCCCGCGGCATCCGGCATCGTCCTCTGGAGGAACGCACCGGCGCGGGTCGCCGCGGCTGCGGGATCAGGTTTCGCCGCCGACAGTTCCGGCCGCATCCAGTGCGAGATCTCGGGCCGGTAATAGCTGGCGGTACCGGTGACGAAGATCGCGAACAGCACCCATCCGACCACGAGCCCGGACCACGTGTGCAGCCACGCCATCGACTGGCGGACACTCCTGGGCCGGCTCATGCGGCGCCTCCGGTCTGGAAAGCACCGGCGAGCCACAGGGCGACGGTCAGCAGCGCGGCCACGATCCCCAGAACCAGCGCGGCGCGTCCGACCGTCCCCGCAGCAAAAACCCAGATCACCACGGCTGCCATGATGGCGAAGCTTGCGATCAACGCGGTCGACACGGCCTCGGCCCGGGTGCCGGACGAGATCAGCGCGAGCAATGCGCTCGCCAGAGCGGCAATCCCGTAACCGCCTACGCTTGCCAGGAGAACCCGCGCCGCCACCGCCAATCGATACGCGCGTGCCCTCCCCGAATGGGCGCCCACCGGACTGGTGTTCATGGCGCCATCTCGCGATTCCGTGATCCCATGGTCTGACCTAACCGCGGCCGTCGGAG
Source organism: Methylobacterium sp. E-065 (assembly GCF_022829605.1). Classification (GTDB taxonomy): domain Bacteria; phylum Pseudomonadota; class Alphaproteobacteria; order Rhizobiales; family Beijerinckiaceae; genus Methylobacterium. The sequence continues at coordinate 227,006 of NZ_JAKSYD010000114.1, forward strand.
GGACGCAACGCTTATGTTCCGGAACGATTCCAGTGAGGGTTGAACGACTTGGAGCGATTCTGACTAGGTCGTCGATCGTTGCGCCCACACTCAAATCGATCCGCTGGGCGTCCGACGGACATCGGACTACCGCGATCTGCCGATCCGTTCAGCGCCCCGACGGCGGAGCAGTGCGAGTCGACCCGGAGGGGCGCAGTGCCGGCGCGGCGTCCCGCGCACTCGGCGGCAGATCCGCGCCCGGCCTTGCCAGCGGCGACGGCGATTCGCCCCCGGCCCTTTCGCGCTCATGACCCCGGGCGTATCCGGCGTTGATCCCGGCGTAGAAGCCAGTGAAATCCTCAGCGCGCGCGCCGCTGGCAGCGACGAGCAGAAGAGCCGAGAGCAGGCTGCGACGCATGGCAAACTCGCTGGCGAACCCAGAAACGAAGCGGGCGGCGGCTCCTTTCGGAACCACCGCCCAATAATCTTCGTGCGGTTCGCGGCGGCGATGCGGCCGCGAAACCTTAATCTTCGACGTTGATGCTCTGGGCCTCGCGGCCCTTCTGCCCGTCGACCACAGCCAGGGTGACCTGCTGCCCTTCGGCCAGAGACTCGAGTCCAGCGCGGGACAGAGCCGAACGGTGAACGAACACGTCCTTGCCGCCGTCATTGACCGAAACGAAGCCGAAGCCCTTGGCCGGATCGTACCATTTCACCGTGCCGTTCATTTCGACGGACGGGCCGCTGGAGACACGGCCACCGCCGCCGCCACCACCGCCGTAGCCGCCACCGCCACCGCCACCGCCGTATCCGCCGCCGGCGCCACCGTAGCCGCCGCCACTGGGGGCACCATAGCCACCGCCGCCGGCACCACCGAAGCCACCGGTCCGCGGACGCAGTTCGCGCCGGGGAGCGGGTGCTGCTTCAGCTGTGGACGTGTCGACACTGGTGACACTGGTCACCTGCGGGCCCTTCTGACCCTGCGCCGTGGTCACCGTCAGACGGGTGCCCGGCATGAGATCGGCGTGGCCAGCCGCTTCGACGGCGCGGATGTGGAGGAAGGCATCGCCCGAGCCGTCGCCCAGCTCGACGAAGCCGAAGCCCTTCTCCTTGTTAAACCATTTTACCGTCGCATCACGCTCCGGGCCGGACGCAACCGGCGCCGCGCCACGGGCCGGACCACGGTCGAAGCCACCGCCGCCGCCACCGAAGCCGCCACCACCGCCGCCGCCGCCACCGTAGCCGCCGCCGTATCCGCCGCTGGGGGGAGCCTGGTCAGGCCATCTCGGCTCGCCACTCTCGTCGAAGCCACGCTTCTGCGGCCCCCTGAAATCACGACCACGTCCCATCGAAAGCTCGCAAAAACCGTCCGCCGCCCTTGTCTCGAATACCGCGTGCGCGCCATCCCAGACAGCCCACGCCCCGCACTATCATTACCCCAGGTCGCGGTAACCAAGAATAACGCCCCAGTCCTGACGCAATCGGGCCTTGACCGCAAGGACCTTCTTGTCTCAAACGCGCCCGTTCCGTTACTTTCTTGCGGTAAACAACGCAGATGCCGCGAGCGGCCGGCATGACCTTTCACATGTGAGAGAATGCGTTAGCGAAACGCAAACGGTGTCCGGTTAGCGTCGATATCCTGTTCCGCACTGCGACAGGCCATGATCGCGACCCCGACCTTCCCCGATCTCTCGGCCCTCGTCGTCGACGAGAGCCTCTACATCCGTCGAATCGTGCGCGACATGCTGATGCGCGTCGGCATCAAGCGCGTTCTGGAGGCGCCGGACGGCGCGGAAGCGCTCGGCGTCCTCGCGGAGAGCAAGCCCGATCTCAGCATCATCGACTGGGACCTGTCGATTCTGTCCGGCGAGGAATTCATCCGGCTGGCCCGCACACCCACGACCTCGCCCTGCCCCACCATCCCGATCATCCTGATGCTGGCGCAGCCCCGCCGGAACGTCGTGGACCGCGCGGTGGCACTCGGGGTGAACGAGATCATCGCCAAGCCTTTCTCACCCAAGACCCTCTGGTCGCGTCTCGACGAGGTGATCAACCGACCCCGCCCCTACTCGCAGGTGAAGAGCCTATTGCGGCCGATCCCGCGCCGGGTCGGCATGATGAAGGCGGTCGCTTGATCACGGCCACGATCGGACGTTGCAGTTCCCCGCCGAGCCTGTAGGGTCGTAGATCAGCTCAGGCCGAGCACAGCGCTCCTGGCCGACCCGAAGGATCGACGGCCGCGCCGATGAGGGACGAGACCGCCGCGGCCGCGCCGTCCCGAATGCAGATCGGCGCAGGGCCGCATCAGACCTCCACCCCTCTCCCGGGCCGCGAGCGCCGTCGCCCGGCCTACGCGGCGCTGGACCTCGGGACCAACAATTGCCGTCTGCTGGTCGCGGAGCCGACCTTCAGCGGCTTCCGCGTGATCGACGCGTTCTCGCGGATCGTCCGGCTCGGCGAGGGTCTCGGGACGTCGGATCGGCTGAACGAGGCGGCGATCGAGCGTACTGTGGAAGCCTTGCGCATCTGCCGGACCAAGATGCAGGCCCGCGGCGTGCAGCGCGCTAAGATAATCGCCACGGAAGCGTGCCGGCTCGCGGTCAACGGTGCGGCCTTCGTCGAGCGTGTCCGGCGCGGCGTGGGCCTCGACCTCGAGATCGTCGACCGCCAGACCGAGGCCTATCTCGCGGTGACCGGCTGCGCGGCGCTGGCCGATCCGCTCGCCGAATCGGTCGTGATCTTCGACATCGGCGGCGGCTCCACCGAGATCGCGTGGCTCGACGGCGCGGCCGCCAACCCATCCACCGACCCGACGTTGCGGATCCGGGCCTGGGATTCGTTGCCCGTCGGCGTCGTGACCCTGGCCGAACGCCACGGCGGCGCCGAGGTCACGCGGCGCATGTTCGAGGGTATGGTCGAGGAAGTGGCCGAGAAGCTCTCGCCCTTCGCGATCCGTGCGGCCGCCGCCGCGACGGCGCCGCATTTCCACCTGCTCGGCACGTCCGGCACGGTGACGACGATCGCCGCCATGCATCTGCGGCTGGTGCGCTACGAGCGGCGGCGCGTCGATGGCCTGTGGATGGACGACGCCGACGTCACCACCGCGATTGACGATCTGCTCGACACGCGGCTGGAGCAGCGGGCCGACAATCCCTGCATCGGCCGCGACCGGGCTGACCTCGTGCTGGCCGGCTGCGCGATCCTGGAGGCGATTCGCCGGGCCTTCCCGTCCGAGCGCCTGCGCATCGCCGATCGGGGCCTGCGCGAGGGCCTGCTGATGAACATGATGCGGGAGGACGGGGTCTGGAACCGGAAGGCTGTAAGATGAAGGCATCGCCGAAGAAGGGATCACGATGAGCGACCGGCGCGGCGGCGCGAGTTCTGGCGGCGGCGTGCGCGGGGAGCTGAAGCAGCGGGTCAAGACCGGCCGCGGACGAACCCTATCGCAGAAGCGCTGGCTGGAGCGGCAGCTCAACGATCCCTACGTGGCCCGGGCCAAACGCGAGGGCTATCGGTCCCGGGCGGCCTACAAGCTCTTGGAGATCGACGAGCGCTACAAGTTGCTGCGGCCCGGCCAGAGGATCGTCGACCTCGGTGCCGCCCCGGGCGGCTGGTCGCAGGTTGCTGCCCGTATCGTGGGCGCTTCCGGCAAGATCGTCGGCATCGATCTCCTCGAGATCGAGCCGATGGCCGGCGTCGAATTCATCACCCTCGACTTTCTCGATCCCGAAGCCCCGGCCACGCTGACCGCGCTGCTCGGCGGCCCGGCCGACCTCGTGATGTCCGACATGGCGGCCAACGCCACCGGCCACAAGAAGACCGATCACCTGCGCATCATCGGCCTCGCCGAGACCGCGGCTGAATTTGCCCGCGAGGTGCTGGGGCCGGGCGGCGCCTATCTCGCGAAGGTGCTGCAGGGCGGCACCGAAAGCGCGCTGCTCAGCGACCTGAAGCGTGACTTTGCCACCGTCCGCCACGTGAAGCCGGCGGCGAGTCGGGCCGATTCGAGCGAGCTCTACGTCCTTGCGACCGGCTATCGCGGCACGCCGGACGGCACCCGGGCGTCCGACGAGGACTGAGGCGAGCCGGCCGGGTCAGCCTGTTCACCGACACAGTTCAGCACGTGGAGGATCGGGCCGGTCGGATCACCGACAGCCTCGACCTGATGTACGGGCTCGCCGTGCCATCCGCCGGACGTGGCGTGGGACTGGGAGACACGCTCCCTTCGGACGAGATCGGTCGGCGACATCGGCTAACCGATCGGATCCGCGCCTATCCAGACTGCGCGCTTCCCGGGGTGTGACGACCGGATACGAAAAAAGCCGCCCCGATTGTTCGGGACGGCTCTTCCAGATCACCGATCGCAGTCAGCTATTCTTCTACTCGGTGGTGGTGTCGTCGGACGACGTCCGCGGCACGCCCTCCTCCGCCACGCCCTCGAAGCGCGGACGGCGGCGGCGACGCGGCTTGGCGGCCGGAGCCTCCTCGGCGGAAACCTCCGGCTCCGGCGCGGTCGGCGGCTCGGCCGCAGCGACGGGGCGGGCGGGAGCCATCAGGAATGCCGGCAGGCCTGCGGGATCCTCGGCAACGACAGGCGCAGCCTCGCGCCGGCGCTCGCGCCGCGGAGCGGCCTCGCCACGCGGAGCGGCCTCGCCACGCGGAGCACGCTCCGGACGTGCGTCCGAGCGGGGCTCCTGACGCGTCTCTGTGCGCTGCTCGATACGCACCGCCTCGCTGCGTCCGTTGTCGTAGCGCCCCTGATCGACGCGTGCATCCTGCTGGCGGTTGTCTGGACGGTTCTCTTGGAACCCCTCTTGCCGGCTGTCGGCTTGCCGATTGTCCGGGCGGTCCTGCCGGTAGTCCGGCCGGCTATACTCTTGGCGGTCCTGCCGATTGTTCTGTCGATCCTGTCGGTAGTCAGGGCGCTGATAATCCTGCCGCTGGTAGTCCTGACGTTGCTGGTCCTGACGCGGCTGATCGTGACGTTGCTGATCGTTGCGTTGCTGGTCCTGGCGCGGCTGATCCTGCCGGCGGTAATCCTGCCGGCCGTTGTTGTCGAAGCGGCGCTGGTCGCGGTTCTGGAACCGGTCGCGATTCTGGCGCCCGTCCTGGTTCGTGTCGCCGCGGGTGTCGTAGGGCTGGGGCTGCTGTCCCGGATCGCCGTCGTCGTAGCCGTTGTAGGCGTGACCGTTCTGGGACGTGCCGTTGCCCTGGCCGTCCTCATCGCCCTCGTCCATCTCGTCGTCATCGGACCGGCTGGCGTAACCGCCCGTATTCGAGGGACGGGTCTGCTCTTGAGCACCGGACACGATCCGGAAGTAGTGCTCACCGTGCTGGAAATAGTTCTCGGCAGCGACCGGATCGCCCGCCGCGAGCGCGTCACGCGCGAGCTGTGCGTACTTGTCGGCGATGTGCTGCGGGGTGCCGCGAATTTTAACGTCGGGACCGTTGGATTCGTACGAGCGCGTCAGTGGATTCGGACCTTTCGGCCGATTCCGGCCGCGCATCCGTCGATTTTGGTTTGGTCTCATCGGTCTGTAATGACCCTCGTTCACGCAAACGACTGTCTTCGGAGGCGCCAATCGGGACTTCGTGACGCGTGCCGGTCAAGCGCACCCGGCGGCGCCGCGCGTATGATCGCTGTGCGACCTTCGCGTCTGTCTGACCATCCCTCGCACCGCGTTCCCGGGCAAGGCACCGGAGACCAGCTGATTGTCAGGTTCAAGCGCTGTTAAACCGCCGCGCCGTCACGCGCGCTCTGGTTCAACGGTTTGGGGATCAGCGAACCCGTCGGCGACCTATGGTCGTCACCGACCCTAACGTTGTCCGACTTAACGAACCATCCGCGATCTTCAGATCAACATTAGCGTTCCCCGGCTCGGGCAACAAGCATTTTTTCGATGCATCCCGCTCCGTCGCGGTGAGCTCCACATTTGCGTAGGAGCGCCGGTCAATAAAAGCGCTGCGGCGTGGCCAATTGCGGCGCAATCGGGCGTGTGGGCCTATCCGCTGTCGGACGATACGTGGGGATCCCACGCGGCTTTGGGAAGACCGAAACACAGCACACGATCATGACAGGCGAGATCGCGGGTCAGGCCGCGATCCGCGAAGCCGGCCGCAACGGCCAGGTCGCGGACTGTTTCGGCCTGATCGTATCCGATCTCCAGGGCGAGCATTCCCCCAGGGGCGAGCAGGTTTTGGGTCCGGACGCCATCGAGGATACGTCGATAGGCATCGAGACCGTCCGGGCCGCCGTCGAGGGCAGCCAGGGGATCGTGCTCGTGCACCTCGCGGTGCAGGGTCCGGATGACGTCGCGCGCGATGTAGGGCGGGTTCGAGACCACGAGATCGAAGCGCCCCCGGATGGCGTCGCACCAATCCGACACCGCAAAGGCTGACCGACTGCCGAAACCGTTCGCCACGATATTGTGACGGGCTATCCTGAGGGCGGGCTCCGAACGGTCAAGACCGGTGCCGAAGGCGCCGGGAAGCTCACTCAACAACGCCGCCAGGATGCAGCCGGAGCCCGTGCCGAGATCGAGGCATCGCACCGGTGCGCTCCGGTCCGACACCGTGGCCAGCGCGGCTTCGACCAAGATCTCGGTGTCGGGCCGCGGGACCAGGGTCTCGGGTCCGAGGCGGATGGGTAGGCCCCAGAACTCCCACGCGCCGAGGATACGGGCCACGGGCTCGCCGGACAGACGCCGCGCCAGCGCAGCATCCAGAGCGGCCGCCTCGTGATCGTGCAGGCGCTGATCTCCTGCGACGAGAAGGTCGCGCGCCTCGAGCCCGAGGAGCCCCATCAGCAGGAAGCGGGCATCGCCCGCCGCTTCTCCGAGGCCCCCCGCATGCAGCACGGCCGTGCTGCGCCGAAGGGCCGCGCGGCGGGACAGGCCGTGGCTCGATCCGGATATCACGTGCCGCTCAGGCCATGCCCTCGGCGGCGAGGAGCTCCGCCTGATGTTCGGTGATCAGGGCGTCCACCACCTCGTCGAGGGCCGTGCCGGCCATCACCTCCTCCAGCTTGTAGAGGGTCAGGTTGATCCGGTGGTCGGTCACCCGGCCCTGCGGGAAGTTGTAGGTGCGGATCCGCTCGCTACGATCGCCCGAGCCGACCTGCGCCTTGCGATCGGCCGCCCGGACGGAATCCTTGGCGCTCCGCTCAGCCTCGTAGAGCCGGGCGCGGAGCACCGCCATGGCGCGCGCGCGATTCTTGTGCTGCGAACGCTCCTCCTGAACGAACACCACGATGCCGGTCGGCAGATGGGTGATGCGGATCGCCGATTCGGTCTTGTTTACGTGCTGGCCGCCCGCGCCCTGGGCGCGCATCGTGTCGATCTTCAGATCCGCGTCGTTGACGTGGATGTCGACCTCCTCGGCCTCGGGCAGCACCGCCACGGTTGCGGCCGAGGTGTGGATCCGCCCCTGCGTCTCGGTATCGGGCACGCGCTGCACCCGATGGGCACCGCTCTCGAACTTGAGGCGCGCGAACACGCCCCGCCCCTTCACCTCTGCGACAACTTCGCGGAAGCCGCCGGCCGTACCCTCGCTCTCCGAGATCACCTCGACGCGCCAGCCCTTCGACTCGGCGTACTTCGCGTACATCCGGAACAGGTCACCGGCGAACAGGGCGGCCTCATCGCCGCCGGTGCCGGCCCGGACTTCCAGGATGGCGCTTTTCTCGTCGGCGGCATCCTTTGGCAGCAGCAGGAGTTGCAGGTCGCGATGCGCCGATTCGAGGGCAGCCTGTGCCTCCGGCTTCTCCTCAGCGGCGAGCGCCCGCATCTCGGAATCCGTGCCGGGCTCATCGATCAGCGCCTCGACGCCGGACAGATTCTCCGAGGCCGCACGGTAGTGGCGGATCGCCTCCACCACGGGACCCAGGTCGGACAGCTCCCGCGACAGCTGGATCACGGTGTCTGGAGTGCCCTCGCCGGAGGCGAGCTGCGCGGTGACGATATCGTGCCGCGCCAGGATGGCGTCGAGACGCTCGGTCGGAAAGGGGATCATCGCCCGTGATTCTAGAGTTGTTCGCAAGGCGTCCCGGCCGGGACGTGGAGAAGCACGGACGGCAGGGTTCGAGCCCCGGCGCCCAGTCCTCCCCCATGCCTCTCCCGTACGGGGACGGACACGGCGGCGTGCCGCCCGGAAACGTCATGGCGTTGCCCTACAACTCCGGCCGAACGGTCGGCAAGAGTCGAGACCCTAGATAGGTACGCCGTGGGCGTGCGCGAAGGCTGTGAGAGCCGGGCGCAGGGAGTCGCCGTCGTGCATCCGCGCCATCTCGGTGTCGATCAGCTCGGCCACCGCCCGGGCATCCAGGCTCAGCACCATCGCCTTGACCGGACCGATGGCAGCCGGCGACATTGACAGGTCGCGATAGCCGAGGCCGATCAGCGCCATCGCGTCCAGGGGGCGGCCGCCGATCTCGCCGCAGACCGTGACGGGACAGCCGGCTGCGTTCGACCGCTCGGCGATCAGCCGGAACGCCCGGAGCGCAGCGACGCTGAGCGGATCGAAGCGGTTGGCGACGCGGCGGTTTTCGCGATCCACCGCGAACAGGAACTGCATCAGGTCGTTTGAGCCCACCGACAGGAAATCCGCCTCCTTGGCAATCTCGTCGATCTGGAACAGGAGCGAGGGCACCTCGATCATCGCTCCGAGGCGGCACTCGGTCGGGAGTTCGTAGCCGTGGCGCTTGAGGTAGGCCTTCTCGCGCTCGACGATGCCGCGGGCGCGGACGAACTCGTCCACTGTGGCCACCATCGGAAACATGATCTTCAGCGGATCGCCGTTGGCTGCCTTCAGAAGCGCGCGAAGCTGCATCCGCAGCAGAGCCGGCCGGTCGAGGCCGATGCGGATCGCCCGCCAGCCGAGCGCAGGGTTCTCTTCCTCGAGCTTGGCCATGTACGGCAGGATCTTGTCGCCGCCGATGTCGAGGGTGCGCACCGTCACGGGCTTGCCCTTCGAGGCGGCGAACACCTTACGGTAGAGTTCCTGCTGCTCGACCGCGGAGGGCATCCGCTGCGCCACCATGAATTGCAGCTCGGTGCGGAACAGGCCGACGCCCTCGGCGCCGGTCTCCTCGAGGTGGCTGAAGTCGACCAGAAGCCCGGCATTCAGATGCAGCCCGACCCGCACCCCGTCGCGGGTCTGGGCCGGCACGTCGCGCAGCGCCCGGTACTGCTCCTGCCGGCGGGCGCGCAGGCGCACCATCTCGGCATAGGCCGCCTCGACCTCGGGGCCGGGCCGGACATGGATCTCGCCGGCCACGCCGTCGACGATGATGGCATCGCCCGCGTCGCAGAGCGCGGTCGCGTTCTCCACCTCGCCCACCGCCGGGATGCCCAGCGCCCGGGCCACGATGGCGACGTGGCTGGTGGGACCGCCCTCCTCCAGCACGATTCCGCGCAGCGTCGACGCTTCGTAATCGAGGAGCGCCGCCGGTCCCATCGTCCGCGCCACCAGGATGGCGTTCTCAGGCAGGACGAAAACCCCCGCCGCGCCAGGGCCGATCAGTGCCCGCAGCAATCGATTGGCGAGGTCATCGAGATCGTGCAGCCGCTCGCGCAGGTACGGGTCGGACTGGCGCATCATCTTGGCGCGGTTGTCCGACTGGACCCGCTCGACCGCGGCCTCGGCGGTCAGGCCGGAGGCCACCGCCTCGCGCATCCGCCGGAGCCAGCCCTTGTCGTGGGCGAACATCCGAACGGTCTCCAGAACCTCGCGAGATTCCGCCGTGCCGATCCGGTCGCCGCGCTCCACAAGGGCATCGATCGCCGAGCGGACCTCCTCGATCGCCGCGTCGAGCCGGGCGACCTCGCGATCGACGTTCTCGGCAATCAGCGTCTTCACGATCACGCGGGGCTCGTGCAACACCACGTAGCCGAGGCCGATCCCGTCGGCGAGGGCGATGCCCCGGGACAGGACCGGGCGACGGGCGGCCGTGCCTGCGTCGGGGGCCAAGCTTTCCAGTTCGCCGGAGGCGATCATCTCCGAGAGCACCATGGCGGTGGTCTGGAGCGCCTCGATCTCCTCCTCGGAGTAGACGCGGTAGGTCTTGTTCTGGACTGTCAGCACGCCGAGCGTGTTGCCGGCACGGAGCAGCGGCACGCCCAGAAAGGCGTGATAGGCCTCTTCGCCGGTCTCCGGTCGGTACGAGAAGGCCGGGTGGTTCTGCGCGTCGGACAGGGAGAGCGGTTCGGCCGTGCGGGCGATCAAGCCGACGAGGCCCTCGTCGGTGCGCATGCGGGTCTGATGGACCGCTTCGAAGTTCAGACCCTCGGTGGCAAACAACTCTAAGGTGTTGTCATCCCGCAGCACGTAGACCGAGCACACCTCGGCCACGACGTTGGCGGCGATCAGGACGACGATGCGGTCGAGGCGTGCCTGGGGGCTGACCGGCTCCGCCATCGCTTCGCGGAGGCGGCGCAGCAGCAGGCGCGGGCCTCCGGGCGCAGCGGGCATCTGTTCGTCGTTCCAGTGTCGATGAGCGGTCTTGGCGTCGACCACCCTGCAACCTTGGCGCCAAGCTCGGGACGGCCGGCGCCGGATGAACCGTCGCGCTCTCGCCAGACGTGCTCTGGGATCGGCGAAACGGCCCGCGACTGTTCAGGTCGCACCATGCGCCCCGATCGAAACCGCCTCGTCCCAGGCTCAGGCCTGATCCAGGCCGTATAGCGAGTGGAGCGTGCGCACGGCAAGCTCCGTGTAGGCAGCGTCGATCAACACAGAGAACTTGATCTCCGACGTGGTGATCGCGCGGATGTTGATTCCCTTCTCGGCGAGCGCCCGGAACGCTTTGGCGGCGACGCCCGCATGGCTGCGCATGCCGACGCCGATCGCCGAGACCTTCACCACGTCGGTGGCGCCCTCGATCTGCGCGTAGCCGATCTGCGTCCGCGCCTCGTCGAGGATCTTCCTGGAGCGCTCGTAATCCGCGGCCGGCACCGTGAAGGTCATGTCGGTGGTCGACTGGTCGCCCGACACGGTCTGGATGATCATGTCGACGTTGATGTTGGCATCGGCCAGGGGCCCGAAGATCGCGGCGGCGACGCCGGGGCTGTCCTTGACCCGACGCAGGGTGATCTGCGCCTCGTCCCGGGAGAACGCGATCCCGGTGATGATCTGCTGTTCCACGGTGTCGTCCTCGTCGCAGATGAGGGTGCCGGGACGGGCGGCGTCCGGCGGATCGAAGGAGGAGCGGACCGTCGTCGGCACCCGGTGGACCATGGCGAGTTCAACCGAGCGGACCTGCAGCACCTTGGCGCCGAGCGAGGCCATCTCCAGCATCTCCTCGAAGGTCACCCGCTCCATCCGGCGGGCCTTCGGTACGATGCGTGGGTCCGTGGTGTAGACCCCGTCCACGTCCGTATAGATATCGCAGCGCTCGGCGCCGATCGCGGCCGCCACCGCCACTGCCGAGGTGTCGGAGCCGCCACGGCCCAAAGTGGTGATTCGGCCGGTCTCGGCGTGGATGCCCTGGAAGCCCGCGATCACCGCGACCTCGCCCTTGGCGAAGCCCGCCTCCAAATTCTTCGGGTCGATCTCGTCGATGCGGGCCGAGCCGTGCGCCTCGGAGGTCACCACCGGGATCTGCCAGCCCTGCCAGGAGCGGGCCTTCAGCCCGTCCTTCTGGAGGGCGATCGCCAGGAGGCCGGCGGTCACGAGCTCGCCGGAGGCGACGACGGCGTCGTACTCCCGGGGGTCGTAGAGCGGGTTCGCATCCTTGACCCAGTCGACCAGCTCGTTGGTCTTGCCCGACATGGCCGAGACGATCACGGCGACGTCGTAACCGGCCGCCACCTCGCGGGCGACGTGGCGCGCGACGTTGCGGATGCGGTCGACGTTGGCGACGGAGGTGCCGCCGAATTTCATCACCAGACGGGGCATGGGCTCTCGGTCGCGGGTTCCCGATGGCGACGGGGCCGGACCGACGCGGGCGGTCCGAAGGGTGCTGGGCGGGTACAAGCGGCTCGTTGAGGTGTCAACAACCGGCCAAGCATGACGCCCGCGCGACGCAGCGACTTGGCTGACGCCGTCGTGCTAAGGGCCGGCCGGACCTTCGAGGACGGGACGCGCATGGACAGGGCAGCCACGGATCGCGGCAGCGGGGGCTTCGTCGATCACGGCGAGGTCGCCCGGTTCGACGCGCTCGCCGCGACGTGGTGGGACGAGTCCGGACCGATGCGGGTGCTTCACCGATTCAATCCGGTGCGCCTCGCCTATATCCGCGACGCCCTATGCCGCCATTTTGGGCGCGACCCGCGAGCCCCCTTCCCGCTCGACGGCCTGACGATCTGCGATGTCGGCTGCGGCGGCGGCGTCCTGTCCGAGCCGCTGGCCCGGCTCGGCGCGACGGTGACGGGGCTCGATCCGGCCGAGCAGAACATCGCGGTCGCCCGCTCCCATGCCGAAGCGGCCGGCGTGCCGGTCGATTATCGCGGTGCGACGATCGAGGCGGTCGTGGCCGACGGGGAAAGGTTCGACGCCGTACTGATCATGGAGGTGGTAGAGCACGTCTCCGACATGCCGGCCTTCGTGCGCACAGCCTGCGCGGCGGTGAAGCCGGGCGGGATGCTGTTCGCCGCCACCCTCAACCGGACGATGCGCTCCTTCGCGCTGGCGATCGTGGGCGCCGAGTACGTGCTCGGCTGGCTGCCGCGGGGCACGCATGATTGGGGGAAGTTCGTGACGCCGGACGAGCTCGGCCGGGCGATCCGGACGGGCGGCCTCTCGGTCAGCGACACGGTGGGGGTCGTCTACAACCCGCTGACCGACGGCTGGCGCACCGGCCGGGACACGGCGGTGAACTACATGGTCGCAGCCGCGCGACGGGACTGAACCGGACGCATCCTCCGCCGTTGGCACCGCGGCGGAGACAGTGACGATGCTCGAAAAGATACCCAGTGCTTTGGGCGAAGCCCTGTCGGGCCTTAAGGCAGGCACCGAGAAGACCGCCTTCCACGCATCCTTTCCGGACGTCCCGGCATCGCTCACCCTGAGCAGTGATGCGTTTGCTGACGGGGCTGCGATACCGGCCCGTTGCACCGCAGATGGCGAAGGCCTGTCGCCGCCGCTCGCCTGGAGCGGCCTGCCGCCCGGCACCGCATCCATTGTGCTGCTGGTCGAAGATGCCGGTAGCCCGACGCCGCAGCCGCTGGTCCATCTGATCGTTTGGAATCTCCCGTCGGAACGGTCGGGTTTGGACGAAGGCGATGTCTCGAAGCCTAGCGCCAGTCCGGATGTCCCGCTCGGTCGAAACAGTTTCCTGCAGACGGCCTGGCTCCCGCCGGATCCGCCCAGCGGCCACGGCCAGCACGCCTATCTGTTTCAGATTTACGCTCTGGGGCAGACCCTCGACCTCGATGAGAATCCTGGCCGCAGCGCTTTGCTCGACGCAATGAAAGGCCTCGTCTTGGCCAAAGGCGTGCTGATCGGGACTTACGCCCGCGCGTGAGTGTCGACGGGTGTCGCACAATTGGGGCGATGACCGCGAACAACACGTTGTGCCACGTTTGACGAGCTTCTAATATTCCTCTTAGCATCCCTGCATTCGGGCAGCACCGTCGAAGTGTGATTGGGGAGCGGGCCTGTGGGGGTCGACGCTCGGCCGAAGCGGCGGGGCAACGAGCGCGTGGCACGCGCACTCGCAGCATCTGACGTTGGCACCTGGGAATGGCATCTGGACGACGAGATCCTCCGCTGCGACGCAGTCGCGGCCGGGATGCTCGGGATACCCAGGGCACGGGGCGATCGCGGCGGGAGCTTCACGTCTCTCCTCGACCGCATTCACCCCGAGGATCAGCTGCGGATCGAGGCGCTGATCGACGATCTTCGTCGGCAGGGCGGCCAGTTCGCGCCACAGTTCCGGACCGTTCCTTTAGCGGATGATGTCCGGTGGGTTCTGGCGCGCGGGCGCTTCAATCTAGACGCCGGGAATTCCGTGTGCGAGGCGCGCGGAATCGTCATCGACGTCACCGCAAGCAGCCATGCCGGCGTTCTCGATGAGGTCACCTTCCGCGCGACGGACGTGGTGGCCGGCGGGATCGACCGTGTCGCCGAGTTGGCGCTGATGCTGTTTGAGTCGGCGGCGAACCTGGGCCAGCAGCAGTTCGATCGACTCAAGCCGGTACTCGACGTGTTGCTGCATGAGATCGGACGCCAGCTGGAGGAGCCGTCGCCGATCCCGCATCTGGAGAGCATTCATTGACCGTCCTGTCGTGGCGGCGCCTTGCCTTACCGGGGGCAATCCTGATATGGCGACGCCATTCCGCGATGCGTGTGCCGTGATCGCCGGACGTGTTCGCGCGTCCAGCCCCGCGACGACGTTCCCGACACCCTTTCCATGGACGGCCCTCCGGGCTCGAGAGACCGATGAAGATCCGCAACTCCCTCAAGTCCCTGCGCGGCCGTCACCGCGACAACCAGCTCGTGCGTCGCAAGGGCCGGGTCTACGTGATCAACAAGACCCAGAAGCGCTTCAAGGCCCGTCAGGGCTGAAGCCATTCGGATAGCCCGGCTCAGGCCGGAATTCAGCAGCCGCGCCCACCCGGGCGCGGCTGTTTTCGCATGCGCGGCACCGGGGCACGTTGACGAGCTTGTCGACGGCGAACACTCTGGCCCCATGATGCCGACCCGCCTCCCCGCCGCACTGGTCTGCCTCTTGGCGCTGATCGTGGTATCGCCCGCCGCGCGGGCTGCGCCGGAGCCGAATCGCTCGGGGCGGACGGCGCCGGAGGCGAAGCCCGCGCCCAAGCCACCGAGCCTCGACGACCTGTTCGCCCGCTTGCGTGCCAGCGAGGATCCTGTCGAGGCCAAGGGCATCGCGAAGCTCATCGAGCGGCGCCTCGCCGGCTCGGGCAGTCCGACTGCCGACCTGCTCACGGATCGCGCCCGTCAAGCCGTCACCGCCCACGATTTTCCCCTCGCCGCTGAGCTGATGGACCGGGTCACGGCCCTTGAGCCCAACTGGTCCGAGGGCTGGAACCGGCGCGCCACGGTGTTCTGGCTCCTGACCGACAAGGACGACGCCATCGGCGATCTGAAGCGTGCCCTGGTTTTGGAGCCGCGCCATTTCGAGGCCTGGGCCGCCCTCGGCCGGATCTACGAGTCGCAGGACGACAAGGCTCGCGCCCTGTCGGCCTTCCGCCGGGCGAAGATGCTCTACCCGCAGATGGACAAGATCGGTGAGGCGATCGACCGCCTCGCACCGGAGGTCGACGGCCGCGACCTTTGACGCGGATGCTCGGCCTTCTCCTCACGCTCCTGGCCCTGCCGTTCGCGGCACTCGGCCTCGTCCTCGCCATCGGAGCGCTCGTTAGCTTCGCGATCACGCTGCGGGTGAACGCTACCTATCCGCCGGCCGGCCCCTTCGTCGCGGTGACTGGCGGCCGTCTCGCCACGCTTCAGGGTGGGCCGGCGGACGGGCCACCGATCATCCTCCTGCATGGCGCCTCGGCCAACGCATCGGACCCGATGGAGGGAATCGGTCGGCGCCTCGCCGCACACGGGTTCCGGGTCATCGCCTTCGACCGCCCGGGCTTCGGCTGGAGCGACCGGATCGCGGGCGCCGATGCCGCTGCGCCCACCGTGCAGGCGCGCCTGATTGCGGAAGCGCTCGCCCATATGGATGTCGGTCCGGCGATCGTCTTCGGCCATTCCTGGGCCGGGTCGCTGGCCCTGGCGCTTGCCCTCGATCATCCGGAGCGGGTCTCGGCGCTTGTCCTGGCGGCGCCCGTCGCGATGCCGATGCCGGACCGGGTGCCGGATCTGCCCTGGTACTGGCGGGTCGCCATGCAGCCTTCCGTGGCGTGGCTGCTCAGCCGCACGATCGGGCCGCCGCTCGCGCAGCAATTCCTGCCGGAGGCGGCACGCCGGGTGTTCACGCCCCAACCGGAAAACCCCGATTATCCGAAAGCCGCCCGCGCCACCCTCGTCCTGCGGCCCGGTACGTTACTCGCGAATGTGCAGGACCTCCTCGGTCTGACGAAGGCGCTGGCGGCTCAGGCCCCACGCTATGGCGAGATCCGGATCCCGACCTTGGTTATCGCCGGTGAGGCGGATCCGATCGTGCGCAGCGCGGAGCAGGCGATGCCGCTGGCCCGGGCGATCCCGGGCGCGCGGCTGGTCCTGCTGCCGGGGATCGGCCACATGCTCCAATACGTGGCGTCAGACCGCGTGACGGAGGAGATCGTCACGCTGTCTGACAGTTTGGCCCATGCCGCGACGGCTGCACCCGCCGCACATTGAGGCGCTCTCTTCACGTCGCTCCGATGTCGTTTCCTCGAGCACTGGAACTCGAGAGCGCGTCACGCCTTCTCGGCGTGCTCGCGGGTGATGAAGGTGAGCCGCACGAGATTCGTGGCTCCGGGCGTGCCGAACGGAAGGCCGGCCACCACGATCACCCGATCGCCCACCGCCGCGAACCGCTCGCGAACCGCGAATTTGGCGGCGCGGAACGACATGTCGTCCACGTCACTGGCATCCTTCGTGACGATCGGATGGGTGCCCCAGGCGAGCGCGAGGCGGCGCGCAGTCTCGCGCCGGGGCGTCAGGGCGATCACCGTGGCGTTCGGGCGCTCGCGCGACAGGCGCAGGGCGGTCGAACCGGAACTCGTCCAGGCCATGATGGCGTCGAGGTCGAGGGCGTCGACCATCTGATGCGCGGCCGCCGCGATCGCGTCGTTGGCGGTGTGGTCCGGCGTGGCGCTTTGGGCACGGATGATCGACCAGTAAAGCGCGTCTCGCTCAACCTGCTCGGCGATGCGGCTCATGGTTTCCACCGCGGCGAGCGGATGCGCGCCCGAAGCGCTCTCGGCCGAGAGCATCACGGCATCGGCGCCCTCGTAGACCGCGGTGGCCACATCCGAGACTTCGGCACGGGTCGGGACAGGCGCCGTGATCATCGACTCGAGCATCTGGGTCGCGACGACGACCGGCTTGCCAAAGCGCCGGGCTCCCCGAACGATGCGCTTCTGCACGCCAGGCACCTGCTCCAACGGCATCTCCACGCCGAGATCGCCGCGGGCGACCATCAGTCCGTCCGAGATCTCGATGATCTCGTCCAGTCGGGTCAGCGCCTGCGGCTTCTCGATCTTGGCCATCACCAGGGCTCGGCCGGCACAGACCTTCTTGACCTCCGCCACGTCCTCGGGGCGCTGAACGAAGGACACCGCGATCCAATCGGCGCCCGCATTGAGACCCGCGTTGAGATCCGCCCGATCCTTGTCGGTCATGGCCGGCACCGGGATCACCGTGTGGGGCAACGACACGCCCTTGCGGTTTGAGATGCGGCCGCCGACCTCGACCCGGGTCACCGCCCGGTTCTCCGATGTCTCGACCACCGAGAGCCGCAGCTTGCCATCGTCGAGCAGGATCGCGTGGCCGGGCTCCAGGGCCTGGAGGATCTCCGGATGCGGCAGGTGGCAGCGTGCGGAATCGCCGGGCGTCGGGTCGCCGTCGAGCACGAAGCTCGCACCGGCCTCGATCGTGACGGCGCCGTCCGCGAACGTGCCGAGCCGTAGTTTCGGCCCCTGCAGATCGACGAGAATCCCGATCGGACGCTTGGCCTCGCGCTCGATGATGCGGATCGCCTCGACCTTCTCGGGCAATTTTTCCCGGGGAAGATGGCTCATGTTGAGCCGGAACACGTCCACGCCCGCGCGGAACAGCCGTTCGATCATCTCGGGTGAATCGGAGGCCGGCCCGAGGGTGGCGACGATCTTCGTGCGGCGGGAGCGTTTCAAGCGGGATCCTCCGGGTATTTCACCGCGAGCCTTCAGGCGTCGTCGGGTTATTGGGACGGATGCGGGGGCGACCCGCAGCGAATCGTGCAGTGACGGCGCCGTCGCCCTACGGTTTGGCGGGGACGTCCGCGCGGTTCGGATCGGTCAGCTGAACAGTCCAGCTCTTCTGCTCGCCGGTATCGACTTCGAAGAAGCCATTGCGGTCGTAGCCCCTGGCGAGACAATCTTCGAGTCCGCGGATGGTGAACTCGGAATCACGGGTACACATGAGCGAGCGCCCACTCCACTCGCCGCCGCGCGTGTAATCCACCGCGAACACATAGTAGAATCGGGCCGCCAACGCACCTTTCAGCAGGGTCTCGCAGGCCTTCGGTGCGAGGTCCCACCACCCCTCCGTGACCCAGCCCTGCGGATCGCGGTAGCCCAGCGAGATCCCGACCTTGCTGCCGGTCTGGTTGCACAGGCGCAGGTCGGCTTTCGCCGGGCCCGCACCGAGGAGCGCGAACCCGAGGACCGTGAGTGCGGGCAGGAGTTGAGCCGCCCGGACGCGAACGCTGAAGCCATGCCCGATCGCGCTGCAATCGCCCACGGCTCCAAGCCTTTGGTTTGGGGCGCTCTTCTGCGCCAAACCGGCGTCCACGTCCGCGGAGAACGCACTAGTTGACGAGGATGATGCGGCAATCGTTGACATTGGTACAGGTCGGGCCGGGATTCACGAGGTCGCCGAGAGCCGCGAAGAACGCGGTCGAGTCGTTCTGCTCCAGCATCGCGGCCGGGTCGAGGCCGGCGGCGCGGGCGCGCTCGAGGGTGGTGGGATCGACGATACCGCCCGCGGGGTCGGTGGCGTGGCCTCGGCCGCCGTCGGTGCCGTCGGTATCGGCACTGATACCGGAAATGCCCGGCTCGCCCGCCAGGGCGACGGCGAGGGCCATCGCGTATTCCTGGTTCGGCCCGCCATTGCCCTCACCTCGGATGGTGACGGTCAGTTCGCCCCCTGAGATCAACGCAACTCGCTGGCCGGAAGCCTTGTAGCGCTTGGCCGCGACGGCGTGCTCGGCGGCGACTTCGCGGGCCTCGCCCTCCAGATCGGCGCCCAGCATCACGGGCTCGTAGCCGGCCGCTTTGGCCGCCTCGGCCGCCGCGTTCAGGGCGTCGATCGGGCGGGCGATGATGCGGTATTCCGCACGCGCAAAGGCCGGATCGCCCGCCTTCGGCGTCTCGTTGTTCGGGTCGTTGAGCAGGCGCGTCGCTTCTTCCGGTAGCGGGATGTTGCGGCGTTCGCAGATGGCCCGCGCATCGGCCAGCGTGGACGGGTCTGGCACGGTCGGCCCGGACGCGATCACCGCCGGATCGTCGAACGGCACATCCGAGATCGCCAGCGTCAGGATCCGCCGTGCGTTGCGGGCGGCGAGTGCGAGGCGCCCGCCCTTGATCCGGGAAATGTGCTTGCGGACCGTGTTGATCTCGCCGATCGGCGCGCCGGAGCGCAGCATCGCGCGGGTGATCGCCTGCTTCTCGATCAGCGTCAGATCACCGGCCGGGGCGATCCAGTTGGCCGAGCCGCCGCCGGAGAGCAGCACCAGAACCTCGTCGTCCGGCCCGGCCTCTGTGGCGAGCCGCAGGGCTTCCTTGGTCGCCGCAATGCCGGCCTCGTCAGGTACGGGGTGACCGGCCTCGACCATATGGATCCCGGGCGCGTCCTGTCCGTAGCCATGGCGTGCCACCGCGAGCCCCACGATCCGGTCGTCGCCGAGGCCGTGCTTCTGCCGGTAGAAGCGGCTCGCCACGGCGCTCATGCTGCCCGCGGCCTTGCCGGCGGCCAGGATGATCAGCCGGCCCGGGCTCGGTTCGGGCAGGTGCGGCGGCAGGGCGAGATCGGGATGGGCGGCCCGGATCGCCGCCGTGAGGAGGCTGTCGAGGAGCGCGCGCTGCCCCTGAATGGCGGGATCTGCGGCGGGCGGGACGGTCTCGGTCATGGCGTCGGACGGGCTCCTCTCTCGACCCGATCGCACGATCCCCACCCGTTTCTTGCCGGGGCGGCGGGCCCGTTTCTTGCCGTGAGCGCACGATCCTTGATAGGTGATCTGCCCGAGCCTTCGCGCCACGGCAAGCGCCTTCGGCGTGCCCGCACAGATTGGAAGACCTCGGAGCCCCGTGACCCGTCCGGAGAATGAAGCCGCCGCCCAGGTGCCGCATCCCTGCGAGATCATACCGGGCGATCCCGCCTGCGGCCTCGTCATCGCCTGCGACCATGCCTCGAATTATGTCCCACCGGACATCGAGCTCGGCCTGCCGCCCTCCGAATTCGCCCGGCATATCGCCTACGACATCGGTGCCGCGGCGGTGACCCGGAGCCTGGCGGCGCAGCTCGGCGCGCCGGCGATCCTGACGAATTTTTCGCGGCTGATCATCGATCCGAACCGCGGCCGGGCCGACCCGACACTAATCATGCGCCTCTCCGACGGCGCGGTGGTTCCGGGCAATGCCCGGATCGACGCGGCCGGCAAGCAGGCGCGGATCGCCCGGTTCTACGCGCCGTTCGACGAGGCCATCGACGCCGCGATCGGAGCCGCAGAGGCAGCGGGGCAACCGGCTAAGATCCTGACCATGCACAGTTTTACGCCGTACTGGCGTGGCATCCCGAGACCCTGGCAGGTCGGCATCCTGTACGACCACGACACGCGCTTCGCCCGACCGCTGATCGACGCGTTGGCGGCCGATCCGGCCGGGCTGACGGTCGGCGACAACCAGCCCTATGGCGGCGGCCTGCCGGGCGACACAATCGACCGCCACGCCACAGCGCGCGGGCTTCCGAATGCCCTGGTGGAGATCCGCCAGGATCTGATCACCGATGAGGCCGGTCAGGCGGAGTGGGCCGCGCGCTTCGCCCGCATCCTGCGTCCGCTGATGGCGGCTTGATCCCGGCGCTACCGATTCCGAAATTCGAGTTCGTACGCGAAGAAGGCACGCGATTGATGAATGATCTCGAAGCACGCACGCAGGTCGAACTCGAAGCAGCCGTGTTCCGCCGGCTGGTGGCGCATCTGCGGACGCGCACGGACGTGCAGAACATCGATTTGATGAATCTCGCGGGCTTCTGCCGGAACTGCCTGTCCAACTGGTTGAAGGACGCCGCCGACGAGAAGGGCGTGGCGCTCACCAAGGACGCGAGTCGGGAGGCGGTCTACGGCATGCCGTATGAGGTATGGAAGGCGAAGCATCAAACCGAGGCCAGCCCCACGCAGCAGGCGGGCTTCGCGGCGAATCAAACCAAGGGGCATTGAGGAGCCGCGAATCGGTTCAGCTTCCGGTAAGTTCGCCCCATTAACCACGGGTCAGGGCGCAACTGCGCCGTGTAGTCCGGAGAGCCCCATGAACGCCCATTCGATGCCCAGCGCCGCGCAGCGGCCCGGCGGCGACGTCTCGTCGGCCGAAGGCGTGGCCGCCGACGAGCTGAAGCAGTTCATCGAGCGGCTCGAACGGCTTGAGGAAGAGAAGGCCGGCATCATGGGCGACATCAAGGAGGTGTTCGCCGAGCTGAAGGGCCGGGGTTTCGACTCCAAGGCGGTCCGCACCATCCTGCGGATCCGCAAGCAGGATCACAGCGAGCGCCAGGAGCAGGAAGCCATTCTGGAGCTGTACATGCAGGCGCTCGGCATGGCGTAGCCCGACGACACCGTGCCGGATCTTGGGTCCGGCACGGGAAACGGCACTTTCGCGGTCTTCAATGGGCTTCGGCAGGCGCCGGATGGGTTTCGTCAATCAGGCCCAGCGTCCGCCCCGGATAGCCGGCGGCGTCGAAATAGCGGGTCTGGCCGACCGTCTGATAGCGCAGGATCGTGGTGAGGCCGGTCGTGTCCGGCTCCGAGCGCAGGACATGCGTCTCCGCTTTCGGCGTCGCCCCATTGGCCAGCGCTTCCGTAAGCACCCGCCCGACCAGCGTGCCCTTGTCGGGGATCGTCAGATCGAGGATCCGCGCGATGGTCCTGCCGAGGTCGGCATTGCTCGCCGGGACCGGGCTTTCGAGGCCGGCGCGGAAGCTGGGGCCGGCGGCGCCCATCACGTTGCGCGTATCGGCCCGCGAGAAGCTGCCGTGCATGCCCTGGCCCTGCTGCAGCCCGGTATCGGAGACTTCCACGCCGCAGGTGGTCGGATCGGCGCAGCCGGTGGAGAAGCTCCGGAAGTTGACCACGATGGCGGGCATCGGCGTCAGGGCCGAGCCGTCCAGCGCGATGGCCGAAAGGGGCAGCGTGCCCGGGATCGAGCCCAGAGCGGCGCTGACGAATAGGCCGCTGACGTAATCCTGCCGGGACAGAGCCTCGACGACCCGCTGCGCCAGGGCGCGGTCGCAGTTCGGAATGTAAACGAGGTCCGAGCCGCCATTGGCCGCCACGACCACGTCGGGCTTGGCCGGATCCGTGCCGATCAGGCCGTTCGCGCGGCTCGGGAAGGTCTCCGCACCGAGCTTGGCGCCCTTGGCGTCCGGATCGAACAGGCCGAGGCCGAGCGCGTGCGCGATGTCGATGGCGACGAAGCCCGGCGGCAGCTGACGGCTCGGGACGCCCTTGTAGCTCTGGGTCGCGGAAAAACTCGTCGCGCTCTCCTTGGAGATGGTCGAGAAGCCGTGATCCGAGGTCAGGATCACGTCGGTCGTCTCCGCGAGCCCCTGGTCCTTCAGGGCGGCCAGCAGCGTGGCGAGGTTGGTGTCGGCGTTGCGGATGGCGGCAAGGCTGGTCGGGCCGTTGATGCCCGGGACCAGCCGGCCGAGACTGTCGCCCTGGTTGTGCTGGGTCCCGTCCGGATCGCGAGACCAGAACACCAAAACGAACGGCGCCTTGCGCGCCTTGAACAGCGGCAGCACCGCCTTGGCGGCGACATCGGCAAAATAGGCCTGCTGATCGACGTTGGCGGCGAGCGTTCCCGGCGCGTCGGCATTGCCGGCCGTACCGTTGGCACCGCGGGTCGGCGCCTGGACCGGCAGACCGGCGGTGCCGAGACGGACCTTGAGCTCGTCGCTCAGCGGGATCCCGGCGGGGCGGCCGGTGCTGTCATCGATCAGGATCGTCTCCTGGCCGGATCGGGCCGTGTGATCGAAGACCAGGGACGGCCCGAGCTTGCCGATGCTGGCGGTCGACAGCCCCCTGGCGTGCGCCGCCCGCAGGATCGTCTCCTCGTTCAGGTAATTGCCGGCGAAATGCTCATCGACATCGCCGAGCACCGGATCACTCTCCAGGAACGGCGTGAGGCTCTCGCCCGCCCCCGGCACCGGGAAGGCCGTGTAGATCGTGTTCCCGTACTGACCGGTATCGCCGAGCATGTGCCCGGTCGCCATCGCGGTGGCGTTCGGCATCGTAAAGGTCGGGAACAGGGAGTGGGTGTTGGTGAAGCGTACGCCGGCCTTCATCAGCCGATCCATGGTCGGGGCGTTGGCGGCGGTGACCATGCCGTAGCGCAGGCCGTCGGCGACGAAGAGCACGACGTTGCGGGTCTCGGCCTGAGCCTGGGACGAACCCAGGAGCGCCAATCCGATCAGGCAGGATGAGAGTGCACGCCGCACGACGATTCTCCGATGGTTTCGGTGACCGGCGTGAGGGCAGAGCGTGACAGACGCGTGACAGGGGCGCTTGCGAAGCGCGGTGGGCCGCAGATCGCCGACAGGGCCAACCATGGCGGCGATTACCCCTCGCCCCGCTTGCGGGGAGAGGGCTTCGGCGACCTCGTCGTCGCCGAAGCGAGGCGTTAGCCAAAGGTGAGGGGGCGATTCAGGACAAGACTCATACGGACACGTCCCCTCACCGCCGTTCCGGCTGCGCTTCCTGCAGGCACGACAAGGTGCCTGCCAGCCTCTCCCCGCACGCGGGGAGAGGGAGACGTCGCGGTGGCCCTCAGGCGGCGCGCTTGGACCGGTTGAGCAGCTTCCGGTTTACGAGCACCTCGGCGATCTGCACCGCGTTGAGGGCCGCGCCCTTGCGCAGGTTGTCCGAGACGCACCAGAAGTTCAGACCGTTCTCGATCGTCGCGTCCTCGCGGATGCGCGAGACGTAGGTCGCATCCTCGCCGGCCGCCTCGTGGGGGGTCATGTAGCCGCCGTTCTCGCGCTTATCGATCACCAGCACGCCGGGGGCGGCGCGCAGGATCTCGGTGGCCTTCTCGGGCGAGAGCGGACGCTCGAACTCGACGTTCACCGCCTCGGCGTGGCCGATGAAGACCGGGACGCGGACGGCGGTGGCCGTCAGCTTGATCTTCGGGTCGAGCATCTTCTTGGTCTCGGCGACCATCTTCCACTCTTCCTTCGTGTAGCCATCCTCCATGAACACATCGATGTGGGGGATGACGTTGAAGGCGATGCGCTTGGTGAACTTGCCGCCTTCCTTGATCTCGCCCGCGGTGAACACCGCGCGGGTCTGATTGAACAGCTCGTCCATCGCCTCCTTGCCGGCGCCGGAGACCGACTGGTAAGTCGAGACCACGACGCGCTTGATCGTGGCCGCCTCGTGGAGCGGCTTCAAGGCGACGACCAGCTGCGCGGTCGAGCAGTTCGGGTTGGCGATGATGTTGCGCTTGGTAAAGCCGACCACCGCGTCGGCGTTCACCTCGGGCACGATCAACGGCACGTCGGCGTCGTAGCGGAACGCCGAGGAATTATCGATCACGACGCAGCCCTGCTGGCCGATCCGCGGGGACCACTCCTTCGACGTCTCGCCGCCGGCCGACATCAGGCAGATGTCCGTGTCGGAGAAGTCGTAGGAATCGAGCGTTTTGACCTTGAGCGTCTTGTCGCCGAAGGAGACCTCCTGGCCCTGGCTGCGGCGCGAGGCCAGCGCCACGACCTCGTCGGCGGGGAAAGCCCGCTCGGCCAGGATATCGAGGATTTCGCGGCCCACGTTGCCCGTGGCGCCGACGACGGCGACCTTGTAACCCATCTCTCGTCTCCGCGCGGAAAGCCCCGACCGATCCGGGTGCCACGCTCAAGCCAGACATATCGGCCGAAGGATCGTTCCGGCCGGACGGCGCCCGCCGAACGGACGCGGCCGCGGATCCCATCCTCGACGGAGGTGGGATCGACGGCCTGCCCGAGCAAGGCGCGCCCGGAACAGTGCTGTCAAGGCCGGGGCCGATGCAACGATCGATTCACCCTGATGCAGGGAAATCGGTGACGGCCCTGGGATCGCCAGGGGAATTCAATCCTTCGCCCTGACGATCGCGGACGGAACACGCGGTTCTCTGTTCGCAGGGTGTCATGGTGGCGGGATCGGGGGAGGCACTGGACGGGCGCGCGCCCGCCGGTCCGATAGAAGGGCTTACCGGTTGGGTGACGCTGTCGCCGGGCGCCCTTGGCGTGCGTCTGGTGCTGGCCTCGGCCGTAATCGCCCTGCTCTGCGTCGCCGCATGGCGTCCGGGCCGCGGACCGGGTTCACCCGGGGGCGCAGCCGCTGTGGCGATCGAAGTCGACGGTGGCTTCAAGCCCAGGATGCCAGCCGCGCCGGCTGCGCTGCCGGTCCCCGTCGCCCTGTTCGATCTTGCGCAGCCCGGGATCGATCCGGTGCACGTCACCGCCGGGCTGGAGCCGCGCACGGGTCTGCGCGAGGACGTGCTGAGCCGCGGGGATGTGGCCACCATCGAGGCTCCCGCGCTGCGGCTGACGCTCACGCGCGGCACGAATGCCGGCGCGGCCCCGACCCTGTTCATCCTGATGGCCCGGCGCGCCGCTTCCGGCCCGTCCCTCGACCGGCCGGCGCTCGCGGTGGTCCGGACCGGATCACGCGGCCGGATCCAGACCAAGTTCGGTGCGGTCGATACCCTTGAGGTCACGTTTGGCAATCCCGCGCCTCGGACCTGCCTGGGATTCGTCACCCTGGAGGCCGGCTTCCGGCTCGACGGGTGGTCCTGCGCCCCGCTGGGACAGCAACCCGAGGCTCAGGCGCTGGCCTGTACGATCGATGCGCTGAGCTTCGTCGATCTCGCCGATCCCGAGACGACGGCTGCCTTCTCGGCGACAGCGCCCGTGTCCCGATCCTGCCCCGTGACGAAGGTTGCGGAGGTCTCTGGTCCGATCACACCCGCGGGGAAACGAGGGCGCAATAAAAAATAAGGCCTGAATGTGGCAAAACGCACAAGCTCAGCCATAAAGGCGGAACAACAGCCTCGCCCAAGCGTCTTATCGTGAAAGGCGGCGAACTGTTAAGCTTCGGTCGCCATACTGGTGGCACTCACACGCAAGGTTAGCCATGCGCTCGTTCAGGATCGCACTTCTCGGCGTTATCGCCGCTGCCGGCTTTGGCGCCTCTGCGCCGGCTCAAGCGCAGGACGGTTTCGTTCCCGGCCCAATTTATAGCGTGAGCCGTCCCCTTCCGATCCGAGTTCGCCCGCGCAGCTGGCTGGACGCCGGCAATGTGCCGCTGACCTCGAACGTTCCGGGCGCCGGCGGTTCGCGCAACCCGGCCCTGAACCCCTACCTGATCGCGGCATCGAACCAGCTGACCCCGCCCTACGGCCCAACCGATCGCTTCGGCCGCGGGATCCTGCCGGATCCGATCACCAACGGCCCGTTCATCGGCGCCCGCTCGTCGGCCGTCCGCAACGTCGACCTGTCCTTCGTCGACCGGCTGGACCCGACCTCGCCGCTTTACGGCCGCCCCTACTAAGGCGATTCGTCGAAACATGACGTGCTTTCGAGCGCGGGCCTTCGGGTCCGCGCTTTTCGTTTGCGACCTCGCGGTTTCGGGCCTTCACCGATACCGGTAATCCTGTATGCCAAGCGGTGCAGAAGCCGACAGGTTGCCGAGGCGGGATCCGAGCCATGAAGCCGTTCGACTGGACGACCGGATATCCGTCGCTGCGCATGCCGATGTTCGGGCGCAACTGCGTGGCGAC
Organism: Methylobacterium sp. E-065; assembly: GCF_022829605.1. GTDB lineage: Bacteria > Pseudomonadota > Alphaproteobacteria > Rhizobiales > Beijerinckiaceae > Methylobacterium. The sequence continues at coordinate 253,606 of NZ_JAKSYD010000114.1, forward strand.
CTCGCACGCGCTGGCCGCGCAGGCCGGGATCCAGATGCTCCAAGCGGGCGGCAACGCCGTGGACGCCGCCATCGCGACGGCCGCCGCCAAGACCGTGACCGAGCCGTGCAGCAACGGACTGGGCTCGGACGCCTTCTGCATCCTGTGGGACGGGAAGCAGCTGCACGGCCTCAACGCCTCGGGCGGAGCACCGGCGGCCTGGACCCGGGACTACTTCCTGAACAAGTACGGGCCGGCCGAGCGGCCGCCAATGCGTGGCTGGGATTCAGTCACCGTTCCGGGCGCGGTCGCCGCCTGGGTCGCACTGAGCGAGCGCTTCGGCCGCCTCCCCTTCGCCGACCTGATGCAGCCGGCGATCCGCATCGCCGAGCGCGGCTACCTCGCCCCGGTCGTCGTGCAGCAGAAATGGGCGGCCGCTGCCCGAATCGAGGCGATCACCCGGCAGCCGGGGTTCTCGGACTTCTTCCTGCCGAAGGGTCGGGCGCCGGAGGTCGGCGAGCTGGTGACCTTCCCCGGCGCCGAGAAGACCCTGCGGCTGATCGGCGAGACCAAGGGGGAGGCCTTCTACCGGGGCGAGATCGCCGCGGCGATCGCCGCGCATGCGCAGGCCAACGGCGGCGCCATGACGACGGCCGACCTCGCCGCCTACAAACCCGAATGGGTCACGCCGACGGCCCAGGATTATCGCGGCTCGACGCTCCATGAGATCCCGCCGAACGGCCAGGGCATCGCGGCGCAGATCGCGCTGGGCATCCTGGAGCATTTCGACCTCGCCGACCTGCCCGTCGACGGACCTGAGGCGCAGCACCTCCAGATCGAGGCGATGAAGCTCGCCTTCAGCGACACCTACCGGTACGTCGCCGATCCGCGCGGGATGGAGCTGACGCCCGAGGCGATGCTCGATCCCGCCTACCTGGCGCGCCGCGCCAAGCTGATCGATCGCAGCCGCGCCCAGGTGTTCGGCCCCGGCAAACCGCCCGCCGGCGGCACGATCTACCTCACCGCGGCCGACGAATCCGGCATGATGGTGAGCTTCATCCAGTCGAACTTCATGGGCTTCGGCTCCGGCGTGGTGGTGCCCGGCTGGGGCATCTCGCTGCAGAACCGCGGCTATGGCTTCGTGCTCGATCCGGAGAGCCCCAACGTCGTGGCCCCGGGCAAGCGGCCGTTCCACACGATCATCCCGGGCTTCCTCACGCGGGACGGCGCGCCGGTGATGAGCTTCGGCGTGATGGGCGGCAACATGCAGCCGCAGGGCCATGTCCAGACCCTGGTGCGGATGCTCGACCACGGCCAGAACCCGCAGGCCGCCTGCGACGCACCGCGCTGGCGCGTGAGCGAGGGCCTCGACATCAACGTCGAGTCGGCGATGCCGTCCGCGACCGTCGACCGGCTGAAGGCGCTGGGCCACCGGATCGAGGTGATCGAGGACAGCTACCAGGATTTCGGCGCCGGCCAGTTCATCTGGCGGATGGGTGATCCGGCGACCGAAGGCTACGTCGCGGCGAGCGATCCGCGCCGCGACGGGCAGGCGGCGGTGTGGTGAGGCGCTACTTCAGTTGCACGCTGTCGACCAGCTCGCGGAACTTCGCCAGCACCCCGGTCCGCTGATCCTGGCGGACCACGCCCAGCGCGCGCAGATAGCCATCCGGGTTGAAGCGAATGGTCTGCGAGACCACCACCGGTAGGTTGGTGGGCTGGTCGACCGCGCGGGCCACGATCTCGTGCCAGTCGACACCGTTCGAGCGGTAGCTCTGCGCCCGCTCGATCACGAAGTCCTTGAGCGTCTGGTTGGAGGCCAGGGCGGCGCGGGCGAAGCCGTCGCGCTGCTCGGCGGTCGGCGGCTGCTGCACCGCCTGGGCCAGGACCAGGATCGGCTGCTCCAGATTCTGCATCTGGTCCTTCGGCCCCTGGGTCAGCAGGACCGAATTGCCGGCCAGCACCCGGACGGGACGGAAGCCCGCCATATCGCCGACCCGGAAGGGCAGCGCGTCCACCTGCTCGGTCAGCGTGAGCGCGGGGCGCAGGGAGACCCCGGTCACCATCCGGCGCATGGTCTCCTCGGTCTCGGCGTCGGGCAGCGCCTGGGCGATGACGAGGCCCGTCACGCCGGGGGCGCCGATCACGAGGATCCACTTCCGGATCGGCGGCGCGGAGGCGTTCGGATCCGCGGGCTGCTCGCCGGTGTAGAGCATGCCCTCGTTGTCGCCGATCTTGATCTCCTCGCGCTTCTCGACCGCGAAGCCCTGGCTCAGGAGGTTCGCGTCGGTGAAGCCGCTGACCATCTCGGCGAAGGCGTTCGGCGGCAGTTCGACCACCGACACGGTGGCGCCGCCCTCCTTGCGCTCGAAGCCGGTGAAGCGGCGCGACAGCGACATGTCGGCGGGCGGCTCGAAGCCGAAGCGGGATCCCGGCGGGAAGACTGGCTCCCCGGCCCAGGCCGCGGTGCCGAAAACCAGATTCCCGAGGACGAGGGTCCACCCGAGACGCAGCGACAGGTTCCGCACCAGCATCAGCCTTCGTGTCACCAGGGCGGCCCGTCGGGCTGCGCCTCCCGCGATGCGTCGGACGCCGCGTCGCCGCTGTCAAGCGCCTGAGCAATCAGGACATTGGGAGCCCGGGTTCGCCCGCTCGGCCTGTCGTCGCACGCACCCGGCGCAGCGTCAGATTGCAGCGGCCCCCGGCCGGCAAAAACCCCGGCGGGGGGGCCTCGGCCAGCAGATCGGCGGATGGATAGAGCCGGTCGATCCCGTGGAAGATCAGCCGCGAGGCGCCCCCGATCACGACGGCATCCCCGGCGAGCAGCCGGATCGAGCGGGTCGGATCGGTACGCCGCAGCCCGCCGTAGCGGAACAAAGCGGGCGCTCCGAGCGACAGGGAGACGACCGGGGCCGCGAAATCCGCCTCGTCCTTGTCCTGGTGCAGGCCCATACGGGCGGCCGGATCGTAGAGGTTGATCAGGCAGGCCTCCGGCGGCGCGGGATACCGCGCCAGGTCATCCCAGGCCGCCAGCGCGGTCGACGGGATCGCGGGCCAGGGCCGGCTGGTCTCGGGGTGCGTCGGCTGATAGCGATAGCCGTCCCGGTCCGAGACCCAGCCGAGCGGCCCGGCATTCGACATCCGCACCGAGAAGGGCTGCCCGGTGCGCGGCATCCGGGGGATGACGGGCGGCGCCGCGTCGAGGATTGCGGCGACCTCCGCGGCGAGTCGGAGACGGGCCGCAGAATCGAGGTAGCCCGGGTGGTGGATCAGGCCCGGCGCCAGTTCGGTCGCCACTCAGGCGCCCGCTTCGTCCCGAGGGAGCACGCTCTTCTCAGCGACCGTCGTGTCGGCGGCGAGCCGATAGATCAGCGGCTCGCCGGTCCTGATTTCGAGGGCAGCGACCGCGTCGCTGGCGAGCCCGTCCAGCACCATCACCAGGGCCCGGAGGGAATTGCCGTGGGCCGCCACCAAGACCCGCTCGCCGCGCATCACCCGGGGCAGGATCGCCGCGATGTAGAAGGGCAGCACCCGCGCAGCCGTGTCCTTCAGGCTCTCGCCGCCGGGCGGGCGCACATCATAGGCGCGGCGCCAGAGGTGGACCTGTTCGTCCCCCCACCGCTTGCGCGCCTCGTCCTTGTCGAGGCCGGCGAGGTCGCCGTAATCGCGCTCGTTCAGCGCGCCGTCCCGCACCACCGGGATGCCGGCAAGCCCCATCGCGTCGAGCATGAGCGCGCAGGTATGCCGGGCCCGCACCAGCTCGGACGTGAAGGCGACATCGAACGACAAGCCCTCGCGCTGCAGCCGTCGGCCGGCAGCCTGCGCCTCCGCGACGCCGCGCGCCGTCAGCTCGGGGTCGCGCCAGCCCGTGAACAGGTTCTGGCGGTTGAATTCGCTCTGGCCGTGCCGAGTGAGGACGAGAAGGCGCTCCATAGGATCCCCGTCAGAGACCGAGCACATCCGTCATGCTGTAGAGACCCGGCGGCTTCGGGTGGGCCCACAGCGCCGCCTTGACCGCCCCCGTGGCGAAGAGCCCGCGGTCGGCGGCATGGTGGCTGATCGTCAGGCTCTCGCCCGCGCCGGCGAAGATCACGCTGTGATCCCCCACGACCGTCCCGCCCCGCAGGGTCGCGAAGCCGATATCGCCGGGCCTGCGCGCGCCGGTCTGGCCGTCGCGCGTCGAGACGCGGACCGCCTTCAGCTCTACGCCGCGGCCCTCCGCGGCGGCCTCGCCCAGCATCAGCGCGGTGCCCGACGGGGCATCCACCTTCATGCGGTGGTGCATCTCGCTGATCTCGATATCGAACTCGTCGCCCAACGATTTCGCCACGCGCCGCACGAGCTCCGCCATCAGGTTGATGCCGAGCGACATGTTCCCCGACTGCACGATCCGCGCGTGATACGAGGCCGCCTTCAGCGCCTCGCGATCCTCATCCGACAGGCCCGTGGTTCCGACCACGTGGACGATGCGGGCCTGGGCGGCCAGTTCGGCAAACTGGATGGTGGCCGCGGGCGTCGTGAAGTCGAGCACCCCGTCCGCGGCAGCGAAAGCGGCAAGCGGATCATCGGTGACGGCGACGCCCAGGGGCGCGAGGCCGGCCAGGATCCCCGCATCCTGCCCGAGGGCGGACGAGCCTGGGCGCTCGATCGCTGCCGAGAGCGTGCACCCCTCTGCTTCCGCGACGGCGCGCACCAGAATCCGTCCCATGCGCCCATCGGCGCCCACCACGACGAGCCGCATTCTGATCTTTGCCCTCTTATCCCGACAGAAGGGGAGCCGGCCTTGGGCCGCCTCCCCGCTGCCTAACGGATTCCGACGTGCCGGTCTAACACCAACATCCTGAGAAAAAGGCGCTTTTGCCCTCCCCCTTGCGAGGAAGGGCCAGGGGTGGGGGTGGTGCAGAAGGCTCCGTAACGACCCATCCTGCACGGACCCCCACCTCCAACTCCTTCCCACAAGCTCGATCGATCCCGGGCAGGCCCGGTATCGCTAGGGGAGGAGAGAGTGCCTCGGCTCACGAAGTAAAAATGTCGGAGCCCGGCTCCGGCGCGGCCGGAGCCCGTTTCAGATCAATCCTTCTCGGGGGCGATCGGCTCAAGCCCGCCGATGTGGCGCTGCGCGTAGAGCGGCAGACCAATCTGCTTGATCAGCTCCTGTTGCGTCTCGAGGAAGTCGATATGGCCCTCCTCGTCCGTCGCCAGATCCTCGAACAGGATCTTGGACACGCGATCGTTGATCGAATCGCAGTACTGCGCAGCTTCGAGATAGAGCCTGCGTGCCTCGTTCTCGGCCGCGAGATCGCACGCGATGATCTCCTCGACATTCTGACCGATGCGCAGGGGATCCAACTCCTGCAGATTAGGGAAACCGTCGAGGAATAGGATCCGGTCGACGAACCGGTCCGCATGGTTCATCTCTTCGATCGATTCCTTGCGCCAGAATTTGGCGAGGTCAATGTAGCCCCAATCATTGAGCATGCGGAAATGCAGCCAGTATTGGCTGACCGCGGTCAGCTCGCTGCGCAGGCCACGATTGAGATACTCGATGACCTTGGTGTCGCCCTTCATTGCCCCCGAACTCCTTCAGCAAACTCAGGCGGGGGCAGTCACATCAGGCGGCGACTCCCTCATCCGCAGTTTGGAATAAAACCAAACTACAAGCCTGAGCGCAAGCCGCGGAACAGGCATGGCTGCTGTCCGGCGCGCCGTCCTGACCCAGGGCCGTGCGCATGATATCCCGGATGGTCCGGGCGCAGCGCCCGCATTTCGGGCTGCATCCAAGGCAGGCATAGACCTGCGCGGGGGTCCGCGGACAGCCCGGACCCGGTGCCAGACAGGACCGAACGGCGCCGTCGGAGATGACATTGCAAGAACAGACGATCATGCGCCCCGCAGATCCCGCCTTTTCCGGCGTGACCCGCATGTCCGGGCCGCGCCACTCCTGTCCGCCAGTTTAGAAAAGTTGAAAAGTGGCGACTTTTCAATATCTTACCGGTCTTCCTCGGACATGGCATTCGGAGGCCGCTCGGTCAAGGGACGGGATTTGCCGGATGCAAATAACCCTCCCGGCGCGCTGTCAGCGGGCCAGTTCCCGCAGGCCCAACCGGATCAGCACCCGGGCCTCGGCTTCCGGTCCGGCTTCCTTCAGGGCGGCGGCGATCGCGGTCGCGGCCTGGACCTGCGGGTAGCCAAGATTGACGAGCGCCGACACCGCGTCGGCGACGGGGCCGGCGGGGGCACCCGCCTCGACAGCGCCGGCCAGGGCGACAAGGGCTGGATCGAGCGGCGAGAAGGCGGGCGCCTTGTCCTTCAGCTCGGCCGTAAGCCGGGCCGCGAGCCTTGGGCCAACGCCGGGCGCGCGGCTGATCGCACTTTTGTCCCCCGTCGCGATGGCGCCGGCCAGGGCATCGGGTTCCATGACCGAGAGCACCCCGAGGGCCACGCGGGCGCCGACGCCCTGTACGGTCTGGAGCAGGCGGAACCATTCCCGCTCGGCGTCGGACCGGAAGCCGTACAGGCGGATCATATCCTCGCGAACATGGGTCTCGATGGAGAGTTCGGCCGGCTCGCCGACCTTCGGCATGCGCTGGAGGGTCCGTGCCGAGCAATGCGCGATGTATCCGACCCCGGAAACGTCGAGGATCACGAAATCCTCGCCGAACGAATCCACGATGCCCTTGAGTTTACCGATCATTTCATGCCTGCCCGCTGCTGCGGATGGCCTACAGAAGCGCGGGCGCGTCCGCCAGACGCGCTTGAGTGGACCGGGACTTCGTGAAATCAGGGGCGCCGCGCCGGCCGAGCTTGGCCGGCTGCCGGGTGACAAGTCTGGGGGGACGACCATGCGCGCGCCACTTCTCGCTCTGCTGGGCCTGCTCGCCCTCGCGCCAGCCCGGGCGGCCGATGATCCCGCCGCGCCCGTTCCGGTCGCGCCGAGCGCGGATCCCACCCAGGTCCGTCCGGGGGCCTACGTGCTCGATCCCGACCACGGCAAGATCACGTGGTCGGTCTCGCATCTCGGCTATTCGACCTATTACGGCCAGTTCGCCGGCCTGACCGGAAACCTGACCCTCGATCCGAAGAGCCCGGAGAAGAGCCAGCTCTCGGTCAGCGTGCCGCTCGGCGGCGTGATCACCGGCAGCACCCGCCTGAACGAGCATCTCGCGGCGCCGGACTTCTTCGACACGACCAAGTTCCCGACGGCGAGCTTCACCGCCACCAAGGTGGAGCCGACGAGCCCGACAACGGCGCGCATCAGCGGCGACCTGAATCTGCGCGGCACCGTGCGCCCGCTGGCGATCGACGCGACCTTCAATCAGGCCGGCATTCACCCCGTGGACCAGCGCTACACGGTCGGCTTCGACGGGCGGGCCGTGATCAAGCGCTCGGAGTTCGGCATCAACGCCTACCTGCCGCAACTCGGGGACGAGGTGACGTTGCGGATCGAGGGCGAGTTCAAGGCGGCCCCGTAGCGCCCCGGCAGCCGAGTTTATCCTCGAAAGGGAGATGAACGCCGCGGCGCAACTCCCCACCGCTGCGGCCTGTCGGATTCACCCTTCTGGGACAAGCGCCGAACCCATTGAGTAAAGGCGCTTTCCCCCTCCTTGCGGGGAAGGGCCAGGGGTGTGGGTGGTGCAGAAGGCACCACACCGCTCTTTCCTGCACCACCCCCACCTCCAACTCCTCCCCGCGCGGGGGAGGAGAACGCGTCTCGGCCAGCGATATGTAAAGATTGTCGCCTGCCGAGGGGGAAGAGAAGGCGCATGGCAGGTCTGGACCATCAGATCTGTTGATTGAACCCGGATCGCAAACCCGACTGCGGAGACTTGCACGATGCGGATGGCCTTGATTCTTCTGCCCCTGATCCTCGCCGGTCCGGCGGTGGCGCAGGTGCCCGCTGCGCCCGCGCCAGCCTCGGCCCTCGATAATTATGCGGACGCCGCGACCACGACGATCATCGCCGAGCAAGCGTGTCCGGGCGTGCAGGTGAAGGCCGGCCAGCTGACGAACCTGCGCCTGGCCGCACGGGTCAATACCGGCCAGGAACCGGTACTTCAGGAGAAGCTGCGGACCCGCGCAACGCAGGTTCGCCAGCAACTGGCCACGGTGGGCCGGGATGCTTGGTGCGCGAATGCTCTCCAGGCCTTCGGGCCGGACGGTTCCGTGGCGAAGGGCATCCTGGTCACCGGCGCGCGGTTCCGCTGAAGCAGACCGCGGCAGCAGATCGCAAAGGTAGGCCGCGAAGGATTGACACGCGGCCGCACGGTCCCTAGTGACCAAGCATGGCGCGCGGCCTCTCTTCGGGGTCTGCGCGTTTCGCGTTGTTCGGGCTCAAGCCCGGCAATGACTTCAAACAAGAAGCCGGTCCAGGGGCAGCCGCCCCGGAGGCCGTTCGAGAACACGAGAGAACGATGTTCGCAGTCATCAAGACGGGCGGTAAGCAGTACCGCGTCGCCGCTAACGACACCATTACCATCGCCACCCTGGCCGGCGAGGCCGGCGAGGCCGTGACCTTCGGCGAGGTCCTCCTGTTCGCGGACGGCGCGGGCGCCACCCAGGTCGGCGCGCCGACCCTGTCGGGCATCAGCGTCACGGGCGAGATCGTGCGCCATGGCCGCGACAAGAAGGTAATCGCCTTCAAGAAGCGCCGCCGGCAGAACTCGCGCCGCAAGCGCGGCCACCGGCAGGACCACACGGTGGTCCGCATCACCGGCATCTCGGCCTAAGGCCGGCTCAACGCTGGGCGCGTCACGGTCCCTAGGGACCCGATCCGCGACCGCATCGCAGCAGATCAGACTTCGGAGCTCATCCCATGGCACACAAGAAAGCAGGCGGCTCGTCCCGCAACGGCCGCGACTCGGCCGGCCGTCGTCTCGGCGTCAAGAAGTTCGGCTCGGAGGCCGTCATTCCGGGCAACATCATCGTGCGCCAGCGCGGCACCAAATGGCATCCCGGCGCCAATGTCGGCATGGGCAAGGACCACACGCTGTTCGCGCTGGTACCGGGCCATGTCCACTTCGAGACGCGCCGCGGGCGCGACTTCGTGACCGTAGCACCGCTGGCCGAGGCCGCGGAATAACAGGCGGGCGCCCAGAGTGGCGAAGCTGGCGTCCCGCCCGGTGTCCCACACCGGACCGGCGACGTCGTAGCCCAGCCCCTGACGGGCCGGATCGGACGGAACACCGGGGAGGATGGGACGCCATCCTCCCCTTCGTCGTCTTGAGGCGGTGCCCCGAAGCCGGGCGCATCGCCCTGCGAGGGCACGATGTTCCCCGATCTGACCCGTGACGATGTCTTCCGGATCGAAACACAGCGGCTGTGGCTGCGCTGGCCGACCGCGAAGGATGCGCCGGCCATCGTGATGCTCGCGGGCGAGCGGTCCGTAGCCGAGATGACGGCCCACATTCCGCACCCGCTCGATCGCCTCGCGGTCGACGATTTCCTCATCAAGGTCCGCGGCGCCAACAGTGCCGGAACGGGCCTGACCCTGGCCCTCGCGCGCCGCGAGAGTCCCGGCAGCCTGATCGGCCTGATCGCGATCACGGAGACCGACGGCACGCCGCATCTCGGCTACTGGCTCGGCCAGCCCTGGTGGGGAAACGGGCTGATGAGCGAGGCAGCGGCAAGTCTGATCCACGCCTTCTTCGCGTATGCCAGCGGGGAGCGGCTGACGTCCGGTGCCCTGCCGGAGAACCGCGGTTCGCAGCGGGTGATCGAGAAGGTCGGCTTCCGCTGGACCGAACGGCGCGCGGCTCCAAGCCCGGCGCGGGGCGGCCCGCGGCAGCTGGACTGGTTTGCCCTGGAGCGCGCCGAATGGGTCCGGCACCGGGCCATGTCCGAGCCGCACCCGGCCTCGGACTTGGCCCTGGCCTCCTGACGATCCGGATCGCCGTAGGGCGGCCCCGCATCCCATATGTCGCGCGGGGTCGCTTCCGGGCGGCTCGTAGCATGAGAGACGAACCGTGAAATTCCTCGACGAAGCCAAGGTCTATGTCCGCTCCGGCGACGGCGGTCCCGGCTGCGTCTCGTTCCGGCGCGAGAAATTCATCGAGTTCGGCGGCCCGAACGGCGGCGACGGCGGGCGCGGCGGCGATGTCTGGGTGGAGTGCGTCGAGGGACTGAACACCCTGATCGACTATCGCTACCAGCAGCACTTCAAGGCCAAGAAGGGCGAGCACGGCATGGGCTCGAACTGCCATGGCGCCAACGGCGCCGACACGGTGCTGAAGGTCCCGGCCGGCACGCAGATCTTCTCCGAGGACGGCGAGACCCTGTTGGCCGACCTGACCGAGGTCGGCCAGCGGATCCGGCTGGCCAAGGGCGGCAATGGCGGATTCGGCAACGCCTACTTCACCACCTCGACGAACCGGGCCCCCAAGCACGCCAATCCCGGCCTGGAAGGCCAGGAGATGTGGATCTGGCTGCGGCTGAAGCTGATCGCCGATGCCGGCCTCGTCGGCCTGCCCAATGCCGGCAAGTCGACCTTTCTGGCGAGCGTCACGGCCGCCAAGCCGAAGATCGCCGATTATCCGTTCACGACCCTGCATCCGGGGCTCGGCGTGGTGCGCTCGGACGGGCGCGAGTTCGTGCTCGCCGACATTCCCGGGCTGATCGAGGGGGCGCACGAGGGCGTCGGCCTCGGCGACCGCTTCCTCGCCCATGTCGAGCGCTGCCGGGTGCTGCTGCACCTCGTGGATGGCACGACCGAACATGCCGGCAAGACCTACAAGCTGGTCCGCGGCGAGATCGAGGCCTACGGCAACGGGCTGGCCGAGAAGCCCGAGATCGTCGCCCTCTCCAAAGCCGACGCGCTCGATGCCGAGACGCTGAAGAGCCAGGTCGCCAAGCTGAAGCGCGCCGCCGGCCGCGCGCCGCTAGTCCTGTCCTCGGCGAGCCGCAAGGGCGTTCCCGAGGCGCTGCGGGCGCTCCAGGCCCAGATCGATGCGAGTGTCGAGGCCGAGCGGGTGCCGGTGGCCGCGTGGGAGCCTTGAGTAGCGCGCTAACGACGGGGCTCGGCGTGCAGGCCCGACGTGTGATGGAATGCGGATCGCCGCACACTGGTCCTGCGTCATCGGACAGGAACGGGACGTTCGGTCGATAGTGTTGTTCAGCCGCCGGATGACCGCAACGCGGTTCCCTTCCTAGGCCCGCTCTCCGCACACGGCTGTTCAAACCACCCCGCTTCGTCCAAACCGCGCCGATGAGCCGCGCATCGTCAGAATCATGATCCCGACCCTCGAAGATTTCCGCCGCGTCGTCATCAAGGTCGGGTCGGCGCTCCTGGTCGATCGGACCGCCGGGCGCCTCCGGCATGCCTGGCTCGCGGCGCTGGCCGAGGACATCGCAGAGTTGCACGCGCGCGGGGTCGACGTGCTGGTCGTGTCCTCCGGCAGCATCGCCCTGGGACGCACGGTGCTGGGCCTGCCGCCCGGGCCCCTGCGGCTGGAGGAGAGCCAGGGCGCGGCCTCGGTGGGGCAGATCACCCTGGCCCGGCACTGGGCCGAGGCGCTCGGCCATCATGGCATCGTGGCCGGCCAGATCCTGGTGACACCGCAGGACACGGAGGAGCGCCGCCGCTACCTCAACGCCCGGGCGACCGTGCTGAAACTGCTGGAAATGCGCGCCGTGCCGGTCGTCAACGAGAACGACACGGTGGCGACCTCCGAGATCCGGTACGGCGACAACGACCGCCTCGCCGCCCGCGTCGCCACGATGATCGATGCCGACGTGCTGGTCCTGTTCTCGGATATCGACGGCCTCTACACCGCACCGCCGAAGAGCGATCCGGATGCGCGCCATCTGGCTGTGGTCGAACGCATCACCCCGGAGATCGAGGCGATGGCGGGCGGGCCGGCCTCCGAGCTGTCGCGGGGTGGCATGCGCACCAAGGTCGAGGCCGCCAAGATCGCCGTGTCCGGCGGCACCCATCTGGTGATCACGGATGGGCGCGGGAAGAACCCGCTGAAGGCCCTCCGGGAAGGCGCGCGCTGCACGTGGTTCCTGTCCGGTTCGACGCCGACGGCGGCGCGCAAGACCTGGATCGCCGGCTCCCTCGAACCGCGCGGGACGCTCACGATCGATTCCGGCGCCCTGAAGGCCTTGCGGGGCGGCGCCAGCCTGCTTCCCGTCGGCGTCCGGGCGATCGAAGGCAGCTTCTCCCGCGGGGATGCCGTGGTGATCCGCGACCCCGAGGGCCGTGTCCTCGGGCGCGGTCTCGTCGCCTACGACAGCGCCGAAGCGACCCTGATCATCGGTCATCCGAGCGCACGCATCCCGGACTTGCTCAACTATCCCGGTCGCGCCTGGATGGTGCACCGCGATGACTTGGCATTGTTCTAAGACTGTTGTGAACGATCTGCATTCAGTTCGCCCGGGCCCCGTTAAGTATTGTTGTCCTGCGTGCTGCGGCACACTTGTCGGCGTGCTGTACGATGTGCAAATACGGCTCCCTGCCCTGTCGCGCCGTTGAGCGGCCGTCGCCAAACGAGGACGCCAGCGTGCCCGTCCTGAATCTCAGATCGGACTTCGCCGAGGCCGATGCCCTGCCGGAGCAGATGGCGGCGATCGGCCGGCGTGCCCGGGCCGCCGCCCGGCAAATGGCATTGGCCTCGGCCCAGACCAAGGACATCGCCTTGAAGGCGATCGCCGCACGCCTGCGGGCCAGCGGCGACGAGATCGTGGCGGAGAACGCCCGCGACGTCGCGGCCGCGCAGAAGGCCGGCCAGACCGTGGCCCTGATCGACCGGTTGACGCTGGATCCCGGCCGTCTGGCCGCCATGGCCGATGCCGTGGAAAAGATCGGGTCGCTGGCCGATCCGGTCGGCCGCCAGCTCGCCGCCATCGAGCGGCCGAACGGACTGCTGATCGAGCGCATCACCGTCCCGCTCGGCGTGATCGGCGTGATCTTCGAGAGCCGGCCCAACGTCACGGCGGATGCCGGCGCGCTCTGCCTGAAGGCCGGCAATGCCGCGATCCTGCGGGCTGGTTCGGACAGCCACCGCAGCGCCATGGCGATCGCCCGGGCGATGAGTTTGGGGCTGGCCGATGCCGGCTTGCCTGCCGAGGCGATCCAGCTCGTGCCGACCCGCGACCGGACGGCGGTCGGACTGATGCTGTCCGGCCTCGACGGATGCGTCGACGTGATCGTGCCCCGGGGCGGCCGCGGCCTCGTGGCCCGCGTCCAGCAGGAAGCGCGGGTGCCGGTCTTCGCCCATCTCGACGGGATCAACCACGTCTACGTCGCCGCCGGGGCCGACCTCGACATGGCGCGGACCGTCCTGCTGAACAGCAAGATGCGTCGCATCAGCGTCTGCGGCGCTGCCGAGACCCTGCTGGTCGACCGGGCCTGCGCCGGCACGCATCTCGCGCCGCTCGTATCCGCCCTCTTGGATGCGGGTTGCGCGGTCCGCGGCGACGCCGCAACCCGCACCGTCGACCCCCGGGTCACCGCCGCCTCCGAGGAGGACTGGCACACCGAATACCTCGATGCCGTCATCGCGGTTCGGGTGGTGGACGGGATCGGGGCGGCGATCGAGCATATCGAGACCTACGGCTCGCACCACACCGACGCCATCATCACGCAGGACGATGCCGAGGCCACGCGTTTCCTGGCCGAGGTCGATTCGGCGATCGTGACCCACAACGCCTCGACGCAGTTCGCCGATGGCGGCGAGTTCGGATTCGGGGCCGAGATCGGGATCGCCACTGGGCGGATGCACGCCCGCGGCCCGGTCGGCGTCGAGCAGCTCACGACCTTCAAGTATCGGGTGCACGGCAGCGGCCAGATCCGTCCGTGACCGCGGTTCAAGGTCCGGCGTGCGGCTGAACCTGCCGCCGAACGCCCCCGGCATGCGGATCGGCCTGTACGGCGGGTCCTTCAACCCCGCTCATCTCGGTCACCGTCACGTGACCCTGATGGCGATGCGCCGTTTGGGGCTGGACCGCGTCTGGTGGCTCGTGAGCCCGGGCAACCCACTGAAGAGCCGCAACGCCCTCCCGGCCGTCGCCGACCGGTGTGCCCTCGCCAGCCGGATCGCCCGGCATCCGCGCATCGCGGTGACCGGGTTCGAGGCGACGCTGGGCGTGCGCTTCACCGTGCAGACGCTGCGCTTTCTCAGGCGGCGCTGCCCGGGCATTCACTTCATCTGGATCATGGGCGCCGATTCGCTCGGCACCTTCCACCGCTGGAAAGGCTTTTCGGAAATCGCGCGGCTGATGCCGATCGCGGTGATCGACCGGCCCGGCTGGACCATGACCCCGCTGAGCGCCCGGGCGTCGCAGCGGCTTGCAAAAGCGCGTATCCCCGAGGAGGCCGCATCGACGCTCGCGCTCCGCCGCCCGCCTGCCTGGACCTTCCTGCACGGGCCGCGTTCGAGCCTGTCCTCGACAGAGATCCGTAACGGTATGCAGGGACGCAACCGTGACGCGGCACCGGCGCAGTTGCAATCGCCGCCCGATGCCGCCAATTTCAGGAACGACCGCGGGGCGTGACATCGCCGCGCGGCACCACGAGGAATCAGGACGCTGCCCGAAACTAACCCCACGGAGACAATCCGCACTCCCGCTCCTGCCCCGGGTGAGCCCGGTCAGGCGCGCGCGGACGACCTCAAGGCCCTCGCCCTCGAATGCCTCGACGAGATGAAGGCTGAGGAGACGATCGCCATCGATCTCGTCGGGAAGACGTCGCTCGCCGACACGATGATCATCACGTCGGGCCGTTCCCAGCGGCACGTGGGCTCGATCGCCGATAAATTCATCCAGGAGATGAAGAATCGGGGATACGGCAACGCCCGGGTCGAGGGCATGCCCGCTTGCGACTGGGTGCTGATCGATGCCGGCGACGTGCTGGTGCACGTCTTCCGGCCCGAAGTGCGCGGCTTCTACAACCTCGAGAAGATGTGGGGCGCGGATCGACCGGTCGGCCTTGCGGTCGGTTAGGCGGGCGGTTGCGCCTCCTGCTGGCGGCGGTCGGGCGGCTCAAGGCCGGGCCCGAGCGCGAGTTGGCGTCACGATATCGCGAGCGCGCCGGTCAATTGGGCCGCGGGCTCGGCTTCCCCGCCTGTGACAGCGTCGAGATCCCGGAATCCCGCGCGCGGCGCGCCATCGACCGTTGTGCCGAGGAGGCGACGGCACTCGGCGCTCTGCTTCCGCCCGGCGGGGTCTTGATCGCCTATGATGAGCGCGGCCGCGCCGATCTCCCTAGCGAGACCCTGGCCGAACGATTCGCCGGCTGGCGTGATGCATCCCGGCCGGCCCTGATGGTGGCGATCGGCGGCCCGGACGGCCTCGATGCCTCAATTCGGACGAAGGCCGAGCTGATTCTGTCGTTCGGGGCAGCGACCTTGCCCCACGGACTCGTGCGCGTGCTCGCCCTCGAACAGATCTACCGCAGCCTGACCATCCTGGCCGGCCACCCCTATCACCGGGGCGAGGCGGGCTGACCGGCGTGGCGCGGATCGACATCGAGACCGGTTGGGCACGGCGGTCGGTAGAGGCCGCGCGCCGTCTATACACCGACACTCCCAGCCAATTTCCTCATATTGAGGTGCCCGCATCAGCGGGCCTCGAAGGAGGGCTCCAGATGTCGCTGCGTCCCCTGGAGCCCTCCTTCGCGGCCTCCGCTGCGCTCCGGCACCTCAGGATGAGGGGGTTGGGTGGGATCGGCCTGGGCCGGTACCTGCCCATCCTTCTCCTTCTGGCGGCCGCCTGCCTCGCCGCGCCCGTACACGCCGAGCCGCCCTCCCCCGCGGATGCCGAGGCCACGCAGCGCGCCAACGAGGAACGCGACCGACGCGCCGAGAATTTGAAACGCGTCCAGGATGCGCTGGCCGCCAGCACCAGCCAGCGCGCGCAGTTCGAGACCGAGATCGCCGCGATCGGGTCCGACCGGTCCAAGCTGGATAGCGCCCTCCTCGATGCCGGCCGGCAGGCGCAGGCGACCGAGGAGCGGCTGAGCCGCCTGGAGGAGCGCCTGAAGGCGATGACCGAGAGCGAGTCGGCGATCCGGCGCTCGTTGCAGGCCCGCCGCGGCGTCGTCGCCGAAATTCTGGCCGCGCTGCAGCGCATGGGCCGGCGCCCGCCGCCCGCGGTCCTGGTGAGCCCGGAAGACATGCTCGCCGCCATCCGGACCTCGATGCTGCTCGGCGCGGTGGTGCCGGAGCTGCGCGGCGAGGTCGATACGCTCGCCGCCGATCTCGCAGAAATGATCCGCCTGCGCGGGCTGATCGCCCAGGACAAGGAAGGCCTCAGCAACGATCTCGCCGGTTGGGCGCGGGAGCGGCAGCGGCTCGAAGCCCTGGTGGCGGCGCGGCGCGCCCGTCAGGCCGAGGTCGAGAGCGGCCTCAACGCCGAACGCCGCCGCGCCGCCGAACTGGGCACCCAGGCCAAAAGCCTGAAGGACCTGATGGACCGGACCGAGGCGGAGGCCGTTGCGGCGAAGCGCTCGGCAGAGGAGGCCAAAGCGGCGGCTGAGCGCGAGGTGAAGGCGACGCAGGAGCGATTTGCCGCGGCCGGCTTCCGCGACCCGGCCCGGCTGGCACCGAAGGTGCATTTCGCCGATTCGCGGGGCGAAGTGCCGCGGCCGGTGAGCGGAAGGCTGGCGCGGGCGTTCAATCAGCCCGACGGCAATGGCGGAACCACCCGCGGCGTGTCGTTTTCGACCCGTCCGAAGGCGACGGTTTCCTCACCGGCCGACGGTTGGGTGCAGTTTGCGGGTCCGTTCCGGTCTTATGGCCAACTCTTGATCATCAACGCGGGCGACGGCTACTATCTCCTGCTCGCGGGGATGGAACAGATCAGCGTCGAGGTCGGCCAGTTCGTGCTCGCGGGCGAGCCGGTTGGCAGCATGGGCGAGAAGGGCGCGGGCCTCAACGGGTCCGAGGGCGATCCCACCCTGTACGTCGAGTTCAAGAAGGACGGCGGCTCCATCGATCCGGAGCCGTGGTGGGCAAAGAGCCCGAATAATACGGTACTTGGCGAGAAGGTTCGCGGCTGATGCGCAAGACTTCCCTGATCATGCTCGGCGCCTTCCTGGGTGCCGGCACCTCCATGGTGGCCACCCAGACCGACTTCCTGTCGGGTCCGCGAGCCGTCGCCGCCTCGGCCGAAACCTATCGCCAGCTCAGCCTGTTCGGCGACGTCTTTGAGAAGGTCCGGACCGACTACGTCGAGAAGCCGGACGAGTCGAAGATGATCGAAGCGGCCGTCAACGGCATGCTGACGTCGCTCGATCCGCATTCGAGCTACATGGACGCCAAGGCGTTCCGCGACATGCAGACCACCACCCGCGGCGAGTTCGGCGGGCTCGGCATCGAGGTCACGATGGAGGACGGCCTGATCAAGGTCGTCACGCCGATCGACGATACCCCCGCCGCCAAGGCGGGCCTGCTCGCCAACGACGTGATCACGCAGATCGACGACGATCAGGTGCAGGGGCTGACCCTGAACCAGGCGGTCGACAAGATGCGCGGCCCGGTAAACTCCGCGGTGAAGCTCAAGATCAGCCGCAAGGAGTCGAAGGAGCCGATCGACGTCACGCTCACCCGCGACGTGATCAAGATCAAGCCGGTGCGCTCGAAGATCGAGGGCGGCGACGTCGCCTATATCCGCCTGACCCAGTTCAACGAGCAGACCTTCGACGGCATGCGCGCCGCCATCGACAAGCTCACGAGCGAGATCGGGGCCGACAAGATCAAGGGCTATGTCATCGACCTGCGCAACAATCCGGGTGGCCTGCTCGATCAGGCCGTGATGGTGTCGGATGCGTTCCTGGATCGCGGCGAGATCGTCTCGACCCGCGGCCGCAACCCGGACGAGACGCAGCGCTTCTCGGCCAAGTCGGGCGACCTTACCAAGGGCAAGCCCGTGGTGGTGCTGGTGAACGGCGGCTCGGCCTCGGCTTCGGAGATCGTGGCCGGCGCCCTGCAGGATCACAAGCGCGCGACCATCATGGGCACGCGCTCCTTCGGCAAGGGCTCCGTGCAGTCGATCATCCCGCTCGGCGGCTCCGGCGCCCTGCGGCTGACCACGGCGCGCTACTACACGCCGTCCGGCCGCTCGATCCAGGCGAAGGGCATCGAGCCCGACGTCGAGGTGCTGCAGGAGGTACCGGACGAGCTGAAGGGCAAGGACGAGACCAAGGGCGAGGCCGGGCTGAAGGGCCATCTGAAGCAGAAGGATACCGACGAGCGGGGCGGCTCCTCCGCCTATGTCCCGCCGGATCCGGCCAAGGACAAGCAGCTGATCTCGGCCGTCGACTTCCTGCACGGCATCCAGAAGGGCGCCGCCAACGGGACGCCGAGCGCGCAGCAGCAGAAGCCGAGCCTGCCGAACTGACATCCGAAGCCTGAAACGACGTCTTGCGATCCCGTCCGGCCTGAAGCCGGGCGGGATTTTTATCTTCGGGACCGGACCTTAGAGGATCGTTAACCATACCGGTCCGCAATGGCGTCGGAGATCCGCGCCGCTCCGGCGTGGTTGGAATCGCGATTCCGCATCGAGCGCCGCTTGACCGAATCCAACCACGATATCCTCACGCGCCCCCTCGGGGTGGCGGAGGCCCAGGTGCCGGACCAGCCCAGCGGGCGGTTCGGCCGGTTCGTCGCAACCCTGCGCCGGCCGAAAGTCGCGGCTGGGGCGATCGCGGCGGCCCTCGTGGCGTCGCTCGGCCTCGTCGTGGCGCTCGGCGATCCCCAGGGCGGCGAGCCCCACGCGGAGGCCGTGATCGTAATCCACGAGGCCGCGGCGCGCCCGCCGGCTCCGGTCGCTGCCGTCGAGCCGCAGGTCGCCACCACGGCGCCCGGGCAGGGGCAGCTCCAGCGCAGCGCGGAGGAGGTCGAGTCGGCTTCGGGCGTCACGGTGGTGCGCCCGCTGGGCTCCGGCCCCACTGACGCCGTGGTGATCCGTGTCCCGTCCCCAACCGCGCCGCGTCTGGCCGCCGCTCCGGATCCCCGGATCAGCGAGACCGGCCGGCACGGGATCATGCCGAAGCTCGGCGAAGGCCGGGTGCGCGCGCTCGATGTCTACGCCCGGTCCGAGGAACCCGGAACCGGCCCCCGCATCGCCATCGTGGTGACCGGCCTCGGTGTCGGGCAGGCCGCCACGGCCGGCGCCACCGCCCGCCTACCGGCTGCCGTCAGTCTGGCGTTCCTGCCGTACGGCAGCGAGGCCGAGCGCGCCGCGGCGCGGGCCCGCGATGCCGGGCATGAGGTTTTCCTCCAATTGCCGATGGAGCCGTTCGACTATCCGGACAGCGACCCCGGGCCGCAGGGGCTGCTCACGTCCCTCAAGGGACCCGAGAATGCCGATCGCCTCGCCTGGGCGCTGGCGCGCTTTCCCGGCTATGTCGGCACCGTGAACTTCATGGGATCGAAGCTGATGGCGGATGCCGCCTTCGAGCCGATCCTGCGCGAGATCGGCGCCCGGGGCCTCGGTTTCCTCGACGACGGAACCGGCCCGAAGCCGACGTCCGCCCCCGCCAACAAGTCCCGCACCCCGGTCGCCCGCGCCGAGATCGTCCTCGACGCGACCCCGCGGGCCGACGCCATCGACGCCGCCCTGGCGCAGGCCGAGGCGCGTGCCCGTGCCAACGGGTTCGCGCTCGTCTCGGCCAGCGGCGCCGCGCTGACGGTCGATCGAATCGCGCGCTGGGCGCGCGACCTCGATACCCGCGGGCTGCGCATCGTCCCGGCCAGCGTGGCGTTACGCGGCGCCCGCGACAAGCGCGTCTCTACGGCTGATTGAGTGCAGGCGCGCTCGGCTCCCGCCAGAATGGATTTCGCGCCGGGTTGGCGCCCTCCGCACCTTGGTGGCGTTGCCGCGGCCCGCGCCACTGACCTATGGTCCGGCCAATGACAACGGATCTGGATCCGGGCAGCCTGCCCTACCGCCCCTGCGTGGGCATCGCGCTGATCGCACGGTCGGGCGGCGTGTTCGTCGGGCGCCGAACCAAGGATGCCGGCCCCGAGCACGTCGCCGGTCCGCATATGTGGCAGATGCCGCAGGGCGGGGTGGACCCGGGCGAGGATCCGGAGGCGGCGGCGCGCCGCGAACTCTACGAGGAGACCAATGTCCCGCCGGAGGCGATCCGCAAGCTCGCCGAGATCCCGGACTGGCTCCCCTACGATCTGCCGCCCGACGTCATGAAGCAGGCCTGGAAGGGTCGCTACCGTGGGCAGACCCAGAAATGGTTCGCCTTCGGGTTCGAGGGCCGGGAGGAACTGATCGACGTCCTCCAGCCGGGCGGGGGCGCGCACAAGGCGGAGTTCGACGCATG
The DNA here is from genome assembly GCF_022829605.1 of Methylobacterium sp. E-065. Classification (GTDB taxonomy): domain Bacteria; phylum Pseudomonadota; class Alphaproteobacteria; order Rhizobiales; family Beijerinckiaceae; genus Methylobacterium. Next base: position 273,857 of record NZ_JAKSYD010000114.1, read on the forward strand.
GCGCTGGGCGCGGTTCGACGAACTTCCCGAGTTGATCATACCGTTCAAGCGACCGGTCTACGAGCAAGTGGTTACGGCCTTCTCGGGCCTCGAGCGCTGGGCGGACCCGCGGTGACGCGGCAGCCGGGGTCCTGAGGCATGCGCTGGCTCGCGGTCCTGCTCGGGCTCGCCCTCGCGTGGCTCGCCTTCACCATGAGCCCGCTCTGGTCGCTGTACGATCTCGCGCAGGCGGTGCGCCGGCACGACAGCGCCTACATCGAGAGCCACGTCAATTTCCGGACGCTCCGCCTGTCCCTGGTGCGGCAGATCACGGCGGCGATGCGCACCGCGTCGGAGAGCGATCCGGACATCGAGCCGCGCGATCGCCAACGCCTCGGCGATGCCGCCTACGGGTTGGCGCTGGCCCTATCCGAGTCGATGATCACCCCTGAGACCGTGATCGACCTGCTCGCCAACGGCTGGCCCGACAAGCTCGATCTCGAACGGCCGACCGGGACGCGTCCGGAAGGGCTCGCGATCCACAGCTTCGGGCGCCTGCTGCCGTTCTACACGGCGATGGAGATGCGCGGCTTCCGCGCCGTGGTTGTTCCGATCCCGCCCGAGGCACCCCGCGGACAGCGCACGCGCATCCGATTGCGGCTGCGCGGGCTGGCGTGGCGCTTGGTCGATATCGAGATGGCCGACATGCTGCGCGACCAGATCGCCGCCAAGCTCGGGAAGGCCCTCGCCCGGGCGAAGATCGGCGCGAGTGCCGGCGAGGAGCGCTGAGGGCTTCGGGAACGAACCGCGAAGGGCAACGGAATGCGCGGAGGCGACTACTTCGCCTTCGAGGTGCCCGCATCCTTGGGCTTGCGCGCCTCGGTCAGGCTTTCGGCCTTGTCCTCGTCGGTGTCGCCGCCCTGCTCAATGGTCTTGGCGGGATCGGCAAGAAGCGACTTGGCCACGCCGAGCAACACCTCGCACTCGCCGGGGAATTTGTAGGTGTCCAGCACGATCGCGGCATCGCGCAGAGTGCGCAGGTCGCGCACCAGCTGGGTGTTGGCGTCGGAGCGCAGCTCGCTCTTGACCGCGATGGCCTCCTCGATCTGCGCGCCTTTCACGTCGCAGGCCGCTTCAGCGGGCCCTACCGAGAGCGTTGTGGCAAGACCGAGTGCGGGAAGGAAGCGCCACATGGCGAAGGTCCTCGGAGATCCAGGTCAGGCGTGAAGGAGCGCGGCGTTCAGCACGTCGCGGGTGAGCACCACGAGCTGGCTCGGGCGATAGGGTTTCGGCACGAAGACGGAGCCGGGAACGGCGTCGCGGGTCGCAAGTCCGTCACGGCCCCCGGAGGTGTAGACCACCGGCAGATCCGGGCACAGATCACGGGCGCGGCGCGCGAGGGCGAGACCGTTCGTGTTGCGGGCCAGATCGATATCGGTGAAGAGCATATCGACGCTCTCGCGGGCCAGGATCGCCTCGGCCTGCCAAGCATCTGCGGCGGTGAGCACCCGATAACCGGCGTCGAGGAGCGTTTCGGCAGCCAGTTCACAGACGGTCGGCTCATCCTCGACGATCAGGATGGTGGCGGCGGCCGAGTCCGGAACAAGCAGGGACGGACAGACAAGCGCGGCGGCGAACGGAACCATGACGCTACTCCCACTCACCCGGCGAGGGAACGCTGTTCCCCGACAGGATCGCAGGGACAACGGCCCCTCTCGACACGGCGTTCACCCTGTTTCGATCGAATTGCACGGGTTTGGTGAGTGGCGCGTTAACTGCCCTTGGATACCGATGAACGAGGCCGATGACTTGGTTAACAGGTGGTTACCGGAACCCGACCAGGGAGCGGGATCGTGAACCGGATCCATCAGCTCGGGCTCGGACTACTGCTGACGGGGCTCGCGGGATACGTGGACGCCCTCGGTTTCGTGCGGCTCGGCGGCCTCTACACGTCGTTCATGAGCGGCAACACCACACAGCTCGCGGTCTTCGGCGCGGCGGCCGATCCCCATCGGATGGTGTTGCCGGCGGTCCTGATCTTCGCCTTCCTCACGGGCTCGGTTCTCGGCAGTGGGCTCGCGATCCTCGTGCCGTCCCGCTGGACGACACCCGCGGTGCTCGCCTACGAGTCACTTCTGATCCTCGGCGGCCTCGGTCTCGGACTTGAATCGCCGGAACTCGGCCTCGCCGCCTTCTTCGTCGCCGTGGCGATGGGCTCGCAGAACGCGGTGCTCGCGCAGGTGAAGGGGTTCCGCGCCGGCACGACCTTCGTCACCGGTGCCCTGTTCAGTCTCGGCCATAAGATCGCCCAGGCGCTCACCCGGACCGGGGATCCGCTCGGCTGGGTCGGCGACGGGCTGGTCTGGCTGTCCCTGCTGCTCGGCGCCTATCTCGGGGCGCACGCCTACAGCCTATTCGCCCTCTACGCCCTGATCGCGCCGGCGGCGCTTTCCGGCGGTCTGGCGCTGGTGACTGCGATCGTGGTCTTGCGCGCGGGCCCGCCTGCCGCGAAGGTCCCCGCGCAATGAGCAGCACCTTGAGCAACCTCTCCCTGACCCAGCACGTCGCCGCGCTCGATCCCGGCGCCCACGTGATCGCGGCCCATTTTCTGAAAGACGTGCCGGCCCTGGCACTCAGCGACGGCGCGGTCGCGCTGGCGCGGGACGGAGGCCTGACGCGGCTCGTCGCGCATCCCGAGGCCGGGATTCTGGTTGCGGCCGGAAACGGCGCGCGCCTCCTCACGGGCGGCGATGACGGCCGCATCGTCGAGATCCGGGCCGATGGCACCCTCGAGCAGATCGGCTCTGCCAAGGGGGGAGCCTGGATCGATGCCCTGGCGGTCCACCCGGACGGAGCCGCGGCGTGGTCGGCTGGGCGCCATGTCGTGGCGCGGGATGCCAAGGGCCGCGAACGCACCTTCCAGGCCCCCTCGACGGCGCGCGGGCTCGTCTTCGCGCCCAAGGGCTACCGGCTCGGGATCTCACACTACAACGGCGTCAGCCTCTGGTTCCCGAATCTCGAGACGCCCGCGGAGGTGATCGAGTGGAAGGGTTCGCATATCGACGTGACGTGGTCGCCGGACGGCCGCTTCGTCGTCACCACCATGCAGGAGAATGCCCTGCACGGCTGGCGGCTCCAGCCGGATCGCGGCCACATGCGGATGTCGGGCTATCCAGGCAAGGTGCGCTCGGTGGCGTGGTCGTCGGACGGGCACTGGCTCGCCACCGGCGGCGCCGAAGCGGCGATCGTCTGGCCGTTCGATTCGAAGGAGGGCCCGACCGGCAAGCCCCCGCGGGAATGCGGGGTCCGCCCCGCCCGGGTGTCCCGCGTCGCGTTCCACCCGAAGGCACCGGTCCTGGCCATTGGCTACGAGGACGGCTGCATCCTTCTCGTCCGGTTCACCGATGCCGCGGAGTTGCTGGTGCGACCGGCGGTTCCCGGCAGCGCAATTACGGCCCTAGCCTGGGACGGGCGCGGTGGCCGATTGCTGTTCGGCTGCGGTGACGGACAGGCGGGCCTGCTGACGCTTCCCGCATGAGGGCGGCTGGAACCGCCCTAACCGGCGTGCTCTTTGTCGATGGTCGATTCCACGGGCCGGAGGTCTGACGTGTTCCGCGTATTCCGCACCCTCGGACTCGCCCTCGGACTCCTCGGCGGCGCGGTCGCCGCGCAGGCGCCGGAATTCGCGCAGCAATATGCCCAGCGGCTCGGCGGGGCCGCCGACGAACTCCGCCGTCAGGTGGCGGTGCTCGAGTTGGACGCGCAGGCCTCCGGCACGACCCGCGAGGGTGCCGTCGACCGCCTGCGCAGCAATCCCGATCAACTCGTGTCCCGTCGCGGCGCGGCAGCGCAGGCCGACATCGCCCGGCTCGCCCGCTTAAGCGCGCAGCAACAAGCCCTGGCCTCGGCGACGAGCCCGCTGGGCCGCGTCGTAGCGATGCTGCGCGACCCCGACATGCCGGTCGCCGAAGCCGCCTATCGTGACTTCAGCCCGGCGATCCCGACCAATGCCGACGGGCTGGCGGCCGGCTTGATCGGGTTCTTCGCCGCCTGGGGCGGCTGGCGGATCGTTTCGGATGTCGGCCGGCGGACGCTACGGCGGCGTCCGCGTGAGGCCGCCACCGTAGCTTGAGCGTGCGCGCACGGCGCTTGGTGTGGCACGGCGTCTACAGCGACTTGCGCGCACCTTGCGTATCGATCAGAGAACCGGCCGTCCCGGTCCGGTAGAAGGCGCAGGATGCCGCGCGCGTCGAACTCGACCCATGCCGATCCGGCGCTCGACGCCGCAGCGCTGCTGCGACGCCTCGGCTTCTTCGGGCTGTTCGTGGTGCTCCCCGTCCTGGCGCAGGTCGCCCGGCGCGCCTCGGTGATCCTCGCGCCGATCGCCGTCATCCTGCTGATCATCGCCAGCGTCATCGACCGGCGGCAGCGGCCGGTGCGGCCGGCCGCGCGAAGGCTTCTGACTGCCCCGGCCTTTCTGGCCGCCATGCTCGTGGTGTTCTGGTCGGCGCTGTCGCTGACATGGACGCCGTTTCTCGGGCCGGGCCTGGAGCGGATCGTGAACCTCGCGGCCACCGTCGGGCTGGCTCTGCTGGGCTACCTCGCCCTCCCCGACCGGATGCGCTCGGCCAATCTGTACCTGCTGCCGCTGGGCGTGGTGGCCGGCGCGATCGTGGCGATCGTGCTCGGCCTGTTCGGCGCCCATATGGGCCCTCCCGGTGCGGAGGATGACGGAGCGCTGGATCGCGGCCTCGTGCTGCTGATCCTCCTGGTCTGGCCTGCACTGGCGTGGCTCCGGTCCCGGCGCCGCGACCGGGAGGCGCTGGCCCTGGCCCTCCTTGTGGCCCTCGCGCTCACCGTCCAGCCCGACGCGACGCAGATCGCGGCCCTGGCGGTCGGCGCCGTCGCGTTCGCGGTGACGAGCTATCGCCAGAACCTCGGCGTGCAGCTGACCGCGATCGTGTCGGCCGTCCTGCTCGCCGTTGCGCCGCTGCTGCCATTCCTGGCGCGGCCGATCGGGTCCGCCGTGCTGGGGCCGCTGGCGCCGACGGTGCTGTCGTTGAAGAGCTGGCAGAAGGTGGTGACGACCGACCCGGTGCGCCTGATCACCGGCCACGGCTTCGAGACCGCGCTGCGCGGGCGCCTCGTCGGTCTTCTCCCGCTGAACGCCCCGACGACGGCTCTGTTCGAGTTCTGGTACGAGCTCGGGATCGTGGGCGCACTGGCCGCCGCCTTCGCGCTCTACGCGTCGATCCGCCGGGCCGGGCGCGACGGACCCGCTTTGGTCCCCGGCGCCATGGGCTGCTTCGCGGCAGCCTTCACGGTGGCCTGCCTCAGCGTCGGGCTGACCTCGATCTGGTGGCTGACGACCTTGGCCATCGCGACCGTGGTGTTCGTGGCGGTGGAGCGGGGCCAGTTCCGCACCAGCCGGCCCAAAGTCGCCAAGCTCCACCGCGTGATCGCCAGCGGCAGCTGAACGATCAGCCCCGCAGAAACCCGTGCAGGCGGATCCAGGCCAGGAACAGCCCCGGCCAGGCCGCCGCGGGCGTACCGGGCAGCCCAAGCCCGAAACCGTGTCCGCCGCGCTCGAACAGGTGCAGTTCGGCCGGAACCCGTGCCTTCCGCAGGGCTGCGAACATCAGCAGCGGATGGTCGGCGACCGCGATCGGATCGTCGATCGCCTGTGCCAGGAAGGTCGGGGGCGTCTCAGGGCCGACCTGGAGATCGACCGAGTAGGTCTTCATCTCGAGCGCCGTCACCTCGTCGCCGACGAGGATGCGCCGGGTATGGGTCCGGTCGAACGGCTTGCGCATGGTGATGACCGGGTAGATCAGCCCGGCGAGCGTCGGCCGCACCGGCTGCACGTCGATGGCATCCTCGGCCGGGTAGAGGTTCTGCGCGCTGCCGACCGCGGTCTCACCCATCAGATGGCCGCCGGCCGAAAAGCCCAGCACGCCGACGCGGTCCGGATCAATCCCAAACTCTATGCCCCGCGATCGGACCAGCCGAAGGGCGCGCTGGGCGTCCTGGCGGGGTGCGTCGGGACCGGCCCCCCAACCCTCTGCGGGCAGGCGATAGATCAGCAGGAAGACCGTGATGCCGGCCGCGTTGAGCACGCGCCCCACCGGGACGCCCTCGTTGCCGATCGCGATGTATTCGTAGCCGCCTCCGGCCGCGACGATCATCGCGGCACCGTTGGCATTGGCCGGCCGCATGACCAGCAGGCAGGGCCGCGCCACCCGCGTGATGTCGCCGACGGCGCCCTCGACGTAACGGTATCCATCCGCATCGGGTCCCGGGCCGCCGCCCGGGAGATCACCCGGCCAGAGATCGATCACCTCGAGATCCGCGCCGGGCAGGGAACGCGGCAGGGCCTTGATCGCCTCGTGCGGCGCGGGCTCCGGCGGCCCGTCCGTCGCGGCCGTTGCGGGTTTCAGGCCGACGAGGCTCCCGAGGCCGGCGAGCAGGAGACGGCGGTCCAGGTGCAAGGGCGACTCCTGGCGGTGGGATCGATCGAGCCGCGGTTCCAACGCGGCCGGGCGCAATGGGGTCCCGCGACCGCGCGACTCAGGCGTTCCGGGCGATTACCGCAACGTAGAAGCCGTCCGTGCCGGTCCGGTGCGGGCTCAGCTGGATCCCGTGGGTCGTGATCCGGACCGCCTCCCGCAACGAGGCCGGGCCCGCAGCGAGGACCTCGGTCGCCGCAATCACGGTGAACCGCCCGCGCCAGCGCGACAGCAGGCCGTCAACGGCCGCATCGTTCTCGACGGACAGGAGCGAGCAGGTCACGTAGACGATGCGCCCGCCCGGCCTGACCAGCCGCGCCGCCCGGTCGAGAACCTGGGTCTGTTCGGCCGTGCGAAGCGCGAGGCTGCCCGGGCGCAGGCGCCACTTGGCATCGGGATTCCGTCGCCATGTGCCCGATCCGGTGCAGGGCGCATCGACCAGCACGCGGTCGACGGTGCCGTCGAGATCCTCCAGCACGTCGATACGCGCCCGTCCGCCCCGCGGCGAACGCACCTCGGCCCCGGCGCCCGATCGGCGCAGGCGTTCATGGATCGGCGCGAGGCGCCGCGGATCGCCGTCGGTGGCGATCAGGTGAGCGCCGTTCCCGGTCTCGGCCGCGAGCGCCAGGGTCTTGCCGCCGCCGCCCGCGCAGAGATCGACGATGGTCTCGCCGGACTGCGGTGCGGCGAGCAAAGCCGCGAGCTGTGAGCCCTCGTCCTGGATTTCGTACCAGCCTTCCAGGAACTCGGCCTCGACATGGAGCGCCGGACCGCGCCCGTCCGCACCGATCGGGATCCGCAGGCCCTGGGGTGCGTGCGGCGTCGGCTCCGCGCCGAAGGCCGCGAGCGCCGGTAGGATCTCGTCCCGCGGGCCGCGCAGGGTGTTGACGCGGATGTCGAGCGGCGCGCGGCGCGCAAGCGCCTTGAGCTCCGGAATCAGGTCGTCGCCGAGCGTGACCGCAAGGTCCGACAGCACGAAGGCGGGGGCATCGCCGGCAACCTCGGGCGGTGCGTCCTGAAGCGTCGCGGTGTCGAGCCGCGCGCGCTCGTCGTCGGTCAGGGGCTCCGGTGCGAAGCGCTCGCCCGAGAAGAGCGCCGCGACCGAGGCTGCGGCGAGGCCCTGCTGCAGCCGCAACGCTCCGATCAGCACCGCACGCGGCGAATCGGAACCCATGATCCAGGCCGCCGAGGAACGGCGCCGCAGGGCGTCGTAGACGAGGCTGGCGATCCCGGCCCGATCTCCCGAGCCGGCGAACCGATGGGCGAGGCCCCAATCCTTCAAAGCATCGGCGGCCGGCCGGCGGCGCTCGGCGATGTCGGTGAGTACCTCGATGGCGGCGGAGCAGCGGGCGGCGGGTGTCAGCGGTCTGATCCTTTGGAATGAGTCGACGGCGTCGCGAAACGGCCACGCTTGCCCCGCGATGCCGCCATCTTACGGCCGAGCTTCAGGCGCGATCCCGGTCCAGACCACGCGACGTGCGGTCCGCTAGCGGCCTGCAGCGTGTCCTATGGCATCCATCGGCGGCGGACCAGGGTGGTTCGACGCCAGTTGCGTTCCGGAAGGCCCCCAGCCCATGTCGTCGTCCGTCTCGTCCGCCGTTCGTCTCGCCCTCGCAGGCCTGGTCGCGGCGTCGCTCGCTGCCTGCGCCAGCGCCCCCGCCGCCCAGCCCGATTTCTCGCCGCCGCCGCGCCGGCCCGTCGATGCCAAGACGCAGCTCGAATACGGCAACCCGCCCGCGCCGCCGCCCGGCCGTTACTAAGAGGCGGCGGCTCAGGCCGCCTCCCGCCCCCGCCGCGCCTCGTAGGCCTTGAGGCCGGTATAGACGAGCGTGAGCAGGGGGAAGGCCGTCTCCGGCGTGAGCCGGCGGCCGCGGGCGATCAGGTCGCCGATCACGTGATCGGCCTCGATCCGCCCGCCATTCTCGATGTCGCGCAACATCGAGGCCGTGAAGGTCGATCCCGCCGCCGTGAGCTGCGCCCGCGCCCGCTCCGCAACTGCGGCTCGTGGTGCGTAACCGCTCGCGGTGGCGACGGTCGTGCATTCGGTATGAAGTGCCGCCATCAGATCTGCGCCACGGGGCGCCGCCACGATGTCGCCGACCGCGGCGCGCATCAGGGTTGTGGCCCCGGCAAGCGTCGCCAGGAAGACCCACTTCTCCCACATCTCCAACAGGATCGATTCGCTGAGGCGCGGCTGGAACTTCAGACCGCGCATCAGGGTGTCGACCGCCTCGATCCGGGCCGAGCGCGACCCGTCCCGCTCGCCATAGGTGATGCTGCACAACTCGCTCATGTGGCGGATCGTGCCGTCGGGGGTCAGCGTCGCCGCGATGGCACAAGAGCCGCCGAGCACGCGCTCGGCCCCGAACCGAGCATCGAGTGCGTCCAAATGGGCGAGGCCATTCAGCAGGGGCAGGATCGCCGTCCCCGCACCGACAGCGGGCGCAAGGTCCGAGATAGCGCTGTCGAGGTCGTAGGCCTTGCAGGACAGAACGATCAGATCGAACCCACCGGCCTCGGCCAGCCGGTCGGCCGTGACGGTCGGCGGGCGCGGGATGTGCAGGTCGCCGAGCGGTGAGCGAAGGTTCAGCCCGTCCGCGGCGAGCTTCGCCGCCCGGGCCGGCCTCACGAGGAACGTGACATCGGCGCCGGATTCAGCGAGCCGCGCGCCGTAATAGCCGCCGGTCGCACCGGCTCCGACGATCAGCGTGCGCATCAGATCCTCAAGTCCGCGACGGATAGTTCGGGCTCTCCCGCGTGATCGTCACGTCGTGGACGTGGCTCTCGCGCAGGCCGGCATTGGTGATGCGGATGAAGCGGGCGCGCTCCTGGAATTCCGGAATGGTCGCGCCGCCGACATAGCCCATGGCGGCGCGCAGGCCGCCGGCCAACTGGTGCAGGACGTTCCCCACCGGCCCCTTGTAGGGCACCTGACCCTCGATGCCCTCCGGCACGAGCTTGTGGGTGTCGTTGACCTCGGCCTGGAAATAGCGGTCGGCCGAGCCCCGGGCCATGGCGCCGACCGAGCCCATACCCCGGTACGACTTGTACGAGCGGCCTTGATACAAAAAGACCTCGCCGGGCGCCTCATCGGTGCCGGCGAGCAGCGAGCCGAGCATCGCCACGGAGGCGCCGGCCGCGATCGCCTTGGCGAGGTCGCCGGAATACTTGATGCCGCCGTCGGCGATCACCGGGATGTCGGCCTCGCCCGCGGCTTCGACGGCCTCGATCAGGGCCGTGAGCTGGGGGACGCCGACGCCCGCCACGATCCGGGTCGTGCAGATCGACCCCGGGCCGATGCCGACCTTGATGGCGTCCGCCCCGGCATCGATCAGCGCCTGCGCGCCCTCGCGGGTGGCGACGTTGCCGGCCACGACCTGTACGGCGTTGGAGAGCTGCTTCACCCGGGCGACGGCGTCGAGCACCTTGATCGAGTGGCCGTGGGCCGTATCGACCACGATCACGTCGCAGCCGGCATCGATCAGGCGTTCGGCCCGCTCGAAGCCGCTGTCACCCGTGGTCGTGGCGGCGGCGACCCGCAGGCGGCCCTGCTCGTCCTTGACGGCGAACGGGTAGGTGACGCGCTTCTCGATGTCCTTGACGGTGATCAGGCCGATGCAGCGGTAATGATCGTCGACGACCAGGAGCTTCTCGATCCGGAACTGGTGCAGCAGGCGCTTCGCCTCGTCCTGAGTCACGCCCTCGCGGACGGTGATCAGGCGATCCCGGGTCATCAGTTCGGCAACCGGCTGGGCGGAGTTGGTGGCGAAGCGCACGTCCCGATTGGTCAGGATACCGACGAGCTTGCCCCGCGAGCCGTTCGGCCCCCGCTCGACCACCGGAATGCCGGAGATGCGGTTGCGCTTCATCACCTCGAAGGCGTCGGCCAGGGTCTCGTCCGGGTGGATGGTGATCGGGTTCATCACCATGCCGGACTCGTACTTCTTGACGAGCCGGACCTGCTCGGCCTGCTCGGCCGGCTCGAGGTTGCGGTGGATGACGCCCATGCCACCATTGGCCGCCATGGCGATGGCCATGGGCGCCTCGGTCACAGTGTCCATCGCGGAGGCGAGGATCGGCAGGTTGAGCGGGATGCTGCGGGTGAGCCGGGAGGCGACGTTGACCTCGGTCGGCATCACCGAGGAGGCGGCAGGCCGCAAGAGCACGTCGTCGAAGGTCAGACCCTCGATGATCGATGCGGTTTCAATACGGGCCATGCCAACTTTCCTCGGACGGCGGCGCTACGGGTCGCGCTGCGGGATCGGGTTGGCAAGTGCCAGTATCACGGGCTCCCCGATGGCGCCAATGCGCGCATGCCGCGGCGCAACGCGAAAACACGCATGGCTCACGGGTATTTTCGGGCTGCCGGGATGCGCCGCCGGCTCAGCGTACCGCGGGGGCGCGGGGTCCCTTGTCGGTGTATTCGGGCGGCAGGCCGATATAATCGCCAAGGATGCCGTCGATCCCGGGCGCCCGGCCGAAGGCCTCGCAATCCGGATCGAGGGGGGCCTCGCCGAGCGTCGTGATGCGGATGCGGTCCCAGGTCGGCAGGGTGTTGGGCGCCGTGAACGGATCGTCACCGGTCGCCAGCATGTAGCCGAAATCCTGCCCGAACTCGCCCGCGAGATCGTAGGCGTCGCTCGCACGGGAGAAGCGCGGCTGGCTGGTGAAGGAATTCGCGGCCCCGCCCCACACCATGGCGGCACGCTGCTCACGGCGCCGGTCGAGCGCCTCGGCCTCCACCGTCAGGCTCCCGAGCCCGATCGGAATGCGCGGGATCGGGATGCGCCCAATCCCCTCGGCGACGCTCAAGCCGAACTGCGAGGCGACCGTTACGCCGGCCGAGCCCGCGATGGTCGCGCCGGCCCCGAGGAGGTCGGTCGGATCGACCCGCGTCACCTGCGCCCGGACGGTCAGGTCCGCGTCGCGGCCCGACACGATGTCGTACTTCAGGGACAGATCGTAGCAGAGCGCCCGGTCGGCGGCGTTGGCGATCAGGCGCCGCTCGGCTGGCGTGAGTGGGCCTGCTCCGGCTACGTCAGCGTGGAACGCTGTCGGGATGATGCGCACCGTCCGCACCCGGGTGAGCGCTGGCCGGTCCACGTAGATCCGCGACGCGGAGGCGACCTGATCGCTCGCCTTCAGACGGTCGTAGCGCGTCAGCGAGCCGCGATCGTTGAGCAGAACGGTGCCGCAGGCCGCCACCATCGAGAACAGGGCGACGCCGACGGCGATCCGCGGCAGGAAGCGGGCCTTGCTGGGGCTGGACGGCATCGAACTCCTCGCGGCCCGTCCCGGGGACGAAACCTCTTCACAGACCGATCTCACGGCCGCGTGAAACAAACGTAGCCATTAGGCCCCGCTTACAAAAGGTGCCGTCGCTTACCGACACAACTTCTGTGGCAAGATAGATACATTCGCGAAACACCCGGATGCGAGTTCCGCGCCGCCATCGTGCAACCGGCACGGCGTGATGCGCGTCTGCCCTCCGATGTCCTCCCCCACTCAAAGACCGTTCTGGATCGTCCCGCTGACGGTCGCCACCGCCCTGTTCATGGAGAACACCGATTCGACGGTGATCGCCACGGCGCTGCCCAGTATCGCGGCGAGCCTGAACGAGGATCCGATCGCCCTGAAGCTTGCCCTGACGTCCTATCTGGTCAGCCTCGCGATCTTCATCCCGGTGAGCGGCTGGATGGCCGACCGCTACGGCGCACGCACCGTTTTCCGCGCGGCCCTGGTCGTGTTCATGGCGGGCTCCCTCGCCTGTGCGGCTGCCAACGGGCTGGCGTGGTTCGTCGCCGCGCGGTTCCTGCAGGGCATGGGCGGCGCCATGATGGTGCCGGTCGGGCGGCTGGTCGTGCTGCGCAGCGTGCCGAAATCGCAGCTCGTCACGGCACTGGCCTACCTGACGTTCCCCGCCCTCGTGGGCCCCGTGCTCGGGCCGCCCGTCGGAGGGCTGATCACCACGTGGTTCGACTGGCGTTGGATCTTCTTCATCAACCTGCCGATCGGCTGCGCCGGCATCGTGCTGGCCACTCTCTACTTCGAGGATGTCCGCGAGGCGGAGCGGCCCCCTCTCGACATCCTGGGCTTCCTGCTGCTCGGCTCGGGGCTCGCCGCGCTGATGCTCGGCCTCGCCTCGATGGGTCGTCACCTGCTGCCCGCCACGGTCTCGTGGGGCTGCCTCGCGGGCGGTGCGATCCTGCTGCCGCTCTACTGGGCCCATGCGCGGCGGGTCGCCAACCCGATCGTGCGGCTCGACCTGATGGAGCGGCCGACCTTCCGGGTCGCCATACTCGGCGGCAGCCTGTTCCGGATCGGCACCGGGGCGATCCCGTTCCTGCTGCCGCTGATGTTGCAGGTCGGGTTCGGGCTCGACGCCCTGCATTCGGGGCTGATCACCTTCGCGGCGGCCGCCGGCGCGATGTTCGTGAAGACGTTGGCGCCGAAGATCCTGCGCCGCACGGGTTTTCGGACTTTGATGACGTGGAACGCGCTGGCGGCGGCGGCCTTCCTGGCGGTGAACGCTTTCTACACGGCGCAGACTTCGCACTGGATCATGGTGGCGCTGCTGTTCGTCGGCGGCTGCTCACGCTCGATCCAGTTCACCTGCGTCAACGCCATCGCGTATGCCGATCTCGAATCGCGCGAGATGAGTGCGGCGACGAGTTTTGCGAGTGTCTGCCAGCAGCTCTCCTTGAGCCTCGGCGTGACGCTGGGCGCCCTGGCCCTTGAGGGGACTGCCGGCCTGCATGGCCGGACCCAGATCGAGGCGGGCGATTTCGGGCCGGCCTTCTTCGCGGTGGCAGTGATTTCGGCGGCGTCCGTCTTGGCCTTCCGCAACCTGTCGCCGGATGCCGGTTCCGAAATCTCCGGCCGCCGGATGGTCGCCCAGACGCCGCCGGCCGCGACCGAGATGCAGCCGCGGCACGGTTGAGGCGCGTTCCGGCGATCAGGCCGCCGCGCGGGCGGGTGTCCGGCCGGCAGAGCGTTTCCCGCCGCTCCGCGCCGCCGAGGCCTTAGGGGCAGCCTTTCCGGCAACGGGCTTTGCTCTGGGCGCTTCCGCCCCTACGCCGGCACGCCAACCCTGCCAGCTCCAGGCACCGGGGCCTGCAAGGGCATACATGAGGAAACCGCCCGCGAGGCCGAGATCGGCCAGCAGCAACGTGCGTTCGGCGACCGCCGCCGGGCCGACATAGTGCCAGAAGGCATGGAGCACGAAGGCGGTCAGCGTCGCGAAGATGGCCAGCGCCAGCCCGGTGAGCCGGGGTAGCACGCCGAGGATCAGGGCCAGCGGCCCGAAGACCTGCACCACCACCGCGCCCGTCGCGACGGCGTTGGGGAACGGCACCCCGCCGCCCGCGAGCGTCAACGCGAAGCCCGAGACGTTGAGCGCCCGCGCGATCCCGGTGGGCAGGAGCGCGGCGGCGAGCAGCAGCCGCGCGGCGAGAAGCGTTCCGTTCTGGGCGCGGTCGAGCATCGGGTATCCGGTCGGTTGGGAGACCTCGGAAGCTTGGCCCGCGCCGCTGAAGACCCGGTTAAGCCCGACGCTCAGCCGGACACGCCGCCCCGGAACAAACGACCGCGCTCGGTCCAGATGACGACGAGGAGCGCCAAGCCGCCCAGCGCGGCATAGCTGATCCCCACCGGCAGCACCGTCCCGTCGAACGCCTGGCCGATCAGGAAGCCACACAGGGCGCCGAGGATGGTCGTGTAGAAGCCCAGGAACGAGGAGGCCGTGCCGGCGATCGCGCCGAGCGGCTCCAGCGCCAGGGCATTGAAGTTCGGCATCGCGAAGCTGATCAGGAACTGATTGAGCGCCAGGATCGCCAGGAACAGACCCAGCGGCGGGTGTCCGTCATAGGCGAGCCCGACGCCGACCTGCATCAGGCCGACCAGCGTGAAGGCGATCACGCCGGCATGCGACAGGGTCCGCATCCCGAGCCGCCGCACGGCCCGGGCGTTGATCAGCGTCGCCGTCCCCATCGCCCCCGCCACCAGCCCGAAGGCCAGGGGGAAGAGCGGGCCGAGATGGTACAGGCCGGTGTCGAAGACCTGCTGGGCCGAGCCGACATAACCCATGATGCAGCCGGTCAGCAGTCCGAGCGCGGTGGTGTAGCCGATCGCAACCCGGGACCTCAGCGTCAGGCGTATCGCCGCCCAGGTCGCGGCCGGCGAGAGCGGGCGCCGGTATTCCGGATGGAGAGTCTCCGGCATGCGCCAGGAGAACCAGACGGTCAGCCAGAAGGCCAGGACCAGCATCGACACGAAGACGTAGACCCAGGATCCGAGCGCCAGCATCATGCCGCCGATCGCCGGCGCGATCATCGGCACGATAAGGAATACCATCATGGTGAACGACATCACGCTCGCCATCTCGCGGCCGGCGAAGCGGTCGCGCACGATCGCCACCGACAGCACCCGGCCGCCGGCCGCGCCGATCCCCTGGATGATCCGAGCCGCGAGCAGCCATTCGAAGCTCGGCGCAACCATGGCGAGGCCGCAGCCGATCACGTAGACGGCGAGGCTCGCCAGCAGCACCGGCCGGCGCCCGATCGTATCCGAGACCGGCCCGTACACGATCTGCGCGAAGCCGAATCCGATCATGTAGACGTAGACGAGCAGCTGCAGCCGGTTCGGGTCCGCGACCGCGAAGCGCGCCTCGATCGCCGGGAAGGCCGGCAGCAGGTTGTCGATCGAGATCGCCGTCACCGCCATCATCAGGGCGATGATGGCGACGAACTCGGCGAAGCCCGGACCGGACCAGGCGCGCGACGGGCGTACTTCCTGGGCTGGCGGCACGGGCCGGACTGCGATGGTCAAGGCGGGCCTCGGTCTG
The DNA here is from genome assembly GCF_022829605.1 of Methylobacterium sp. E-065. Classification (GTDB taxonomy): domain Bacteria; phylum Pseudomonadota; class Alphaproteobacteria; order Rhizobiales; family Beijerinckiaceae; genus Methylobacterium. The sequence continues at coordinate 289,184 of NZ_JAKSYD010000114.1, forward strand.
CGCGGGAACGGTTCGTTCAGGGCGCCCCCATCGCGGCACGCTTATGACAACCGCGCCCGTCCGGCGCAGTTCAGGCCGGCAGCGGGCGCAGGGCCGGCTCCTGCGGCCTGCGTCCTACGAAGGTCGCCATCAGCGCCGCCACGAGGCAGAGCAGACCGGCCGAGACGAAGGCGCCGAAATAGGTGCCGGTATCGGTCCGGACCATGCCAGCGAGCCACGCCGCTGAAGCCGCGCCGATCTGGTGCGCGGCGGCGATCCAGCCGAACATCAGCGCGGCGTTCTCTTCACCGAAGGATTTGCCGGCAAGCTGAACGGTCGGCGGCACCGTGGCGATCCAGTCGAGCCCGTAGAACACCGCGAACAGCGAAAGGCCGTAGAAGCTGAGATCGAACGAATAGGGCAGGAAGATCAGCGAGAGGCCGCGCAACCCGTAATACCACACCAGCAGCTTGCGGGAGTCGAATCGGTCGGTAAGCCAGCCCGAGGCTGTGGTGCCGACGAGGTCGCAGATACCCATCAGCGCCAGCAGGCCCGCGGCTGTCACCTCGGCGATGCCGTGGTCGATGCAGGCGGGGATCAGGTGGGTGCCGACCAGACCATTGGTCGAGGCGCCGCAAATGAAAAAGGTGCCGGCGAGCAACCAGAAATCCTTCGAGCGCAGGCCGATCCGCAGGCCACGCAGCGCCCGCACAGCCGGATTCTCGGTCAGCACGGGTGTCGGCGTCACGACGGTCTCGCCATAGCGGGGCAGGCCGAGATCGGCCGGCCGGTCGCGCAGGAAGAAGGCCGCAAGCGGGATCAGCGCCAGCGTCACCGCAGCGACCACCAGGGAGACCGAGCGCCAGCCCTGCCCCACCGCGAGGGAGGCGAGCACCGGCAGGAAGACCAGCTGCCCCGTGGCGCTGCTTGCCGTGAGCATTCCGATCACCAGCCCGCGCCGCTTGGCGAACCAGCGTCCGGCGACCGTTGCGCCGAGCACGTTGGCGACCATGCCGGAGCCTGAGCCGACCACGATGCCCCAGAGCAGAACCATCTGCCATGGCGCGGTCATCAAGCTCGTGGCCGCGGTACCGATCGCCAGGATCAGCAGTGCCGTACAGACGGAGCGTCGCAGGCCGAACCGCTCGATGATGGCCACCGCGAACGGGCCGATCATGCCGTACAGGAAGATGTTGAGCGCGATCCCGACCCCGATCGTCGCCGCGGTCCAGCCGAACTCACGCTCCCAGGGCACGATCAGCACGCTCGGCGTGGCGCGCACGCCGGCACCGATGAGCAGGACCAGGAAGGTCACCGCGGCGACGACCCAGGCATAGTGCAGACGTGGCGCAGAACTCTTCGCGGTAGGGGCTGACATGGGCGGGCTCCGGGGGCGAAAACGGGTCAATCAGGAAGCGGAGGCCAGCGCCTCAGCCAGGGCGGCGACGGCCCCGGGCTCGACCCGGGCGTTGATGCGGGCCTGCGCGGCGCGCCAATGAGGAATCGCCGCCGTGATGGCTCCTTCACCCGCCTCGGTGAGAGCGACCACGCGCTCGCGGCCATCCGCTTCGCCGGCCGCGATTCGCACGAGGCCGCGCCGTTCCAGCGGATCGAGGTTGCGGCCCATCGTGGTCCGTTCGAGTGCGGCTTCTGCAGCGAGTCGTGTCACCGAAGTCGGGCCCAGGCGCTGTAGGAGGCGCAGGATCGCGAACTGTGTCACCCGCAGCCCGACGGGCTTCAGCGCGCTGTCGTACGCCGTCGTGACGGCGCGGGTCGCACGCCGCAGGGCGGAGCAGGTGCAGGGCTCGAGCGGAGCAGCCTCGGTCATAATACGTGCATATACACGTTTTTGCTCAGGCTCAAGCCAACCCTGACGGTTCGGGCCGATCGACACCCGGTGCCCCCAAACCTGTGCCGCCTGTCATCGACACGGCGGGTCACCCTGCTATCGCTAGGGTGCGCCGCTTGGGACGTCGGTCCTCCTGGTGAGCGCATCAGATCCACGGCCGTGTGCCGCTCCCGCGTCCAACGCGATCGGGGGGCCTGGGGCCGGCGACCCGGTTCTGGAGAAGCGCGATGACACTCGAAACCGCGACGGCCCTGTCCTCCTCGGAGCAGAAATCCGCACGCACGGGGTTGATCGAGGCGGCCGCCGAGATCGTCGGGCAGCAGGGCGGGCCCGGTGGCTTCGTGCGCGACCTGTTCGGCCGCGTGACGCCGGAGGATCTGGCGCCCTATCCGGCCGATGCGCTGGCTGACCTCGCCGCCACGGCCCGGGCGTTTCTGGCCGGTCCCCGTCGGTCGGGCGACCCGGCCCGGATACGCCTGAGCGACGTCGAGCTCGTGCGGGACGGGAGACGGCGCGAGGCGACCATCCTCGAAGTCGTCAACGACAACCGCCCGTTCCTGCTCGATTCGACTCTGGCCGAACTCGCTGAGTACGGCCTGTCGCCCGATCTCGTCGCGCACCCGATCCTGGGGGTCGAGCGCGATGCCGGGGGCGCCCTCATCCGCGTGGTCGGCGAGACCACCGCGGATGCCCATGGCAGCCTCGCGCGCGAGAGCTTCATCCACATCCATCTCGACCGGATCGAGGCCGAGGCCGGCGCACGGCTTCAGGAGTCCCTGGCGGCGGTCTACCGCGACGTGGCGCTGGCGAGCGACGACCACGACGCCATGCTGGCCCGCCTCACCGACCTCGCCGGGCAGCTCGGCCGTTCGCCCTCACCGATGCCCGAGCACGAGACCGAGGAGGCGCGCGCCTTCCTGGCATGGCTGATCGACGGCCAGTTCCTGCTGCTCGGGATGCAGCAGCACGGGATCGACGGCGAGGCCCATCCCCTCGTGCCAGGGTCGAGCCTTGGCGTGTTGCGCGATCCCGGCGCCACCCCGCTGCGCCGGGGCCGGACTCCGGTCGACTACACCCCGGAGATCCTGGCTTTCCTGGAAGAGCCGCAGCCGCTCATTATCACCAAGGCGAGCGTGAAGTCCCGCGTCCACCGCTCGGCCTATCTCGACTATGTCGGGGTCAAGCTGTTCTCGGGTGCGGGCAAGCTCTCCGGCGAGGTGCGGATCGTCGGCCTGTTCACCGCCACCGCCTACACAAGCCCCGCCCGAGAGGTGCCGGTCCTGCGCCGGAAGGTCGAAGCCGTCGTGGCGCGGGCCGGGCTCGACCCGACCAGCCATGCCGGCCGTAGCCTGCTGGCGGTGCTGGAGAGCTATCCGCGCGACGAGCTGTTCCAGATCGATATCGAGCGGCTCTATCGCTTCACCCTGGCCATCGCCAACCTCGCCGACCGGCCGCGAATCCGCTTGTTGTCGCGGCCGGATCGCTTCGGCCGCTTCGTGTCGCTCCTCGTCTACGTCCCGAAAGACCGTTACGATTCCACGGTGCGCGCGCGGATCGGCGCCTACCTCGCCGAGGCCTATGGCGGACGGCTCAGCGCCGCTTACCCGGATTTCCCCGAAGGACCCCTCGCCCGCACCCACTACATCGTCGGCCTGCCCGATCAGGGTGCGCCCGAAATCGACCCGGCGAGCCTCGAAGCCGGCATCGGCACACTGGTCCGGACCTGGGGCGACGCCCTGCGGGCCGCCCTCGCAGACCGCCAGGGCGGCGACCGCGCGCGCCTGCTCGCCGCGCGGTACGCGGAGGCGTTCTCGGCAGCCTATCGGGACAATTTCCAGCCGGATGTCGCCGTCGACGATATCGCGATCCTGGAGAGCCTGGGCGAGGCCCAGCCGCGGGCGGTGCATCTGGGCCGGCGCGGCTCGGACGCGGACGCACAGGTGCGCCTGAAAGTTTTTTCGCGCGGCACCGCGATCGCGCTGTCCGACCGGGTGCCGGTGCTGGAGAATCTCGGCTTCCGCGTCATCAACGAGCGCACCTACCGGGTCGTGCCGGCAGGCGCCGGCGAAGCGGATCGGGTCTGGCTGCACGACATGCTGCTCGAACGCGCCAGCGGTGCGCCGGTCGCGCTGGCCGATCTCGAACAGCCCCTCGAAGCAGCGCTGCTCGCCATCGCGGACGGGGCGGCCGAATCCGACGGCTACAACCGCCTCATCCTGGAAGCCGGCCTGGACTGGCGGGAGGCGGCGCTGCTGCGCGCATTCGGGCGCTACCTGCGCCAGCTGCGCATCCGTTACGGCCAGGATTACCTAGCCGGCACACTGAGCCGGCATCCCGGCATCGCCCGGGCGATCGTGAACCTGTTGCGTGTCCGGTTCGACCCCGCCACCGATGGCGACCGGACGGCCCGGACCGCGGAGGTCCGCGCCGGCATCGAGGATGCGCTTGCCGACGTCACCAGCCTCGACGACGACCGGATCCTGCGCCGCTTCGTCAACCTCGTCGAGGCGGCGTTGCGGACCAACTTCTTCCAAACCGGCGCGGAGGGTAAGCCGCGGGAGACGATCAGCTTCAAGTTCGCCTGCGCGAAGGTAGCGGCGATGCCGCTGCCCCGGCCGTTGTTCGAGATCTTCGTCTATTCCCCCCGGGTCGAGGGCGTGCACCTGCGCTTCGGCTATGTGGCGCGCGGCGGCCTGCGCTGGTCCGACCGGCCGGAGGATTTCCGCACCGAGATTCTGGGCCTCGTGAAGGCCCAGCAGGTGAAGAACGCCGTGATCGTGCCGGTCGGCGCCAAGGGCGGCTTCTTTCCGAAGCGCCTGCCGCCGCCCACGGACCGCGCCGCCTGGATGCAGGAGGGCACCGAGAGCTACCGGATCTTCATCCGCACGCTGCTGGAACTCACCGACAACATCGTCGACAACGCGATCGTGCCCCCGCCCGACACGGTCCGGCACGACCCGGACGACGCCTATCTCGTTGTCGCCGCCGACAAGGGCACCGCGACCTTTTCGGACATCGCCAACGCCCTCTCGCTGGAGAAGGGCCACTGGCTGGGCGACGCCTTCGCGTCCGGCGGCAGCCAGGGCTACGACCACAAGGGCATGGGCATCACGGCCCGGGGCGCCTGGGAGGCGGTGCGCCGCCATTTCCGCGAGATCGATGTGGACGTGCAGGCCGACCCGATCACCGTGGTTGGCGTCGGCGACATGTCGGGTGACGTGTTCGGCAACGGCATGCTGCTGTCGCGGAGCCTCCGGCTGATCGCGGCGTTCGACCATCGGGACATCTTCCTCGATCCGAACCCCGACGCTGCGGCGAGCTTTGCTGAAAGGCAGCGGCTGTTCGACCTCGGCCGCTCCTCGTGGGCGGATTACGACCGAGGTCTGATCTCACAGGGCGGCGGCGTGTTTCCGCGCAGCCTGAAGACCATTCCGCTTTCCGGAGAGGTCCGGGCCGCCCTGGGCTTCGACCGCCCCGAGGCGACGCCCGCCGAGCTGATGCAGGCGATCCTGAAGGCGCCAGCCGACCTGCTGTGGTTCGGCGGTATCGGCACCTATGTCCGCGCCACCACCGAGACCGACGAGGATGCCGGCGACCGGGCCAACGACGCCGTGCGCATCACCGGGCCGGAGTTGCGCGCCAAGGTCGTCGGCGAGGGTGCCAATCTCGGCCTGACCCAGCGCGGGCGCATCGAGGCGGGCCGGGCAGGCGTCCGGCTCAACACCGACGCGATCGACAATTCCGCCGGCGTGAACACCTCGGATGTCGAGGTGAACATCAAGATCGCCCTGATGACGCCCGAGCGCGACGGGCGGTTGAGCTACGAGGCCCGCAACACCCTGCTGGCCACGATGACCGAGGAGGTCGGCCACCTCGTCCTGCGCAACAACGCGTTGCAGACTCTGGCGCTCTCGCTGGCCCAGCGCGGCGGCCTCGGCGAGACGGGCTTCGCCATGCGGACCATGCAGGCGCTGGAGGCGGAGAGGCGCCTCGATCGGGCGGTGGAATATCTGCCCGACGACGCGGCGCTGACCGAGCGCCTGCGCCGGAACGAAGGACTGACCCGGCCGGAATACGCGGTGCTGCTCGCCTACGCCAAGCTGTCGCTGCACGACGCGATTCTCGACAGCGCCGTGCCGAACGACCCGTATTTCGAGCGGGAATTGCAGCGCTACTTCCCGAAAGCCCTGCGCGAGCAGTTTCCGGACGCCGTGAAGGGGCACCGGCTGCGTCGCGAGATCATCTCCACGGCGCTCGCCAACATCATCGTCAACCGAGGCGGCCCATCCCTGGTGACCCGCCTCGTCGACGGTACCGGCGCCGACGCCGCCACCATCGCCAAGGCCTATGCGGTGACGCGGGATGCGTTCGGCCTGATGGAGTTGAACCTCGCCATCGATGGTGTGGCGGGCCGGATCTCCGGCCAGGGCCAGCTTGGTCTCTACGCCGAGGTGCAGGAGCTGCTGATGAACCGGATCGTCTGGTTCATCCGCAACCTCGATCTCACCGGCGGCCTCGCCCCGGTGGTCGCGCGCTACCGAGACGGCATCGCGGCGGTCGAGGCGGCGCTACCGAAGGCCCTCGACGAGACCGCGCGGGCGGCGATCGATGCGCGCGCCACGGAACTCGGCGGCCTTGGCATGGCGCCGGCCCAGGCGCGGCGGCTCGCCTCCCTCACGGCGCTGATCTCGGCTCCGGACATCGTGCGGGTGGCCGAGACGAGCGGCCGGCCGGTCGAGGAGGTGGCGGCGACGCATTTTGCCCTGGAACATGCCTTCCGCCTCGACGACCTCGCCGCGGCGGCGCGCACCGTCCCGGTAGCCGACACGTTCGACCGGGTCGCCCTGGAGCGCGCCGTGGCCGGCATCGCCGCCGCCCATCGCAAGCTGACCGCCGAAGTCGTGGCCGACCTGGGCGCAGGACCCAACGCGGTCGAGGCCTGGGCGAAGGCCCGCGGCGCGTCGCTCGCGCGGATCCGCGACGCAGTGGACGCGATCCGGACCTCCGGCCTGACGGTCTCCAAGGCGACGGTGGCGGCGAGTCTTCTCGGCGATCTCGTCCGGGCGGATTAAGCGGCGCAGAGCCCGAATGGACGGGAGATTGAAAGTAGGGTCGCCCGTTTGTGAGATGCGCGGGGAGAGGAGACCGTTCGCCGTGCGCGGGCCGCTCCCCCGCGGGCTCAAGCCCCCTTCGCGGAGGATGAAAGGATCCGCCGGCCGGAGCGGCTGACGGCCGACACCGTGAGGCCGAGGCCGACCAGCGAGACCGCGGCCGCGATCAGCGGCAGCTCGCCGTAACCGATCCCGAACGTCAACGCCGTTCCGCCGATCCAGGCGCCGGTGGCGTTGCCCAGGTTGAACGCCCCCTGATTCAACGTCGAAGCGAGATTGGGCGCGTCACTGGCGGCCTCGACCACCCAGATTTGTAACGGCGAGACCAGGGCGAAGACCAGCCCGGACCACAGAACCAGCACCGCGATGGTCGCGATCGCATGATGCGCGACGACCGTCAGTACCAGCAGCACCGTCACGATGCCCAGGAAGCTGCCGATGATCGTCGCCATCTGACCCCGGTCGGCGAAATGGCCGCCCGCGAGGTTGCCGATGGTCAGGCCGATCCCGGCGGCGAATAGCACGAGGGTCACCCCGTGGGGCGTGAATCCGCTGACATTGGTCAGGAACGGCGTGATGTAGGTGAACACCGTGAAGAAGCTGACCGACGACAGGGTCGAGATCAGCATCGGCCGGAGCACCGGCCAGCGGCCGAGGGCCCGGAACTCGCTGACTAGGCGCGCACGCGTGCCGGGCAGCCCAGCGGGCACGCAGAGCTGGATCGCGAGGGCCGCCGCGAGCCCGATCCCGACCACCGCCCAGAATGTCGAACGCCATCCTGCTTCCTGCCCGAGGGCGGTGCCGAGGGGAACGCCGAGGACGTTGGCGAGCGTGAGCCCGGTGAACATCAGCGCGACCGCCTGCGTGCGCTTTTCGCGCGGCACGAGATCCCGTGCCACCACGGCGCCGATGCCGAAGAACGCTCCGTGCGCGAACGCCGTGAGAATCCGCGCCGCCATGAGCAGACCGTAAGTCGGCGCCACCGCGCAGCCGAGGTTTCCGGCCAGGAACACACCGATCAGGGCGAGCAGCGCGGTTTTGCGCGGGAGGCGCGCCGTCGCGATCGCCACGACTGGGGCGCCCACGACCACCCCCATCGCATAACCGGACACGAGGTAGCCCGCCTGCGGAATGGTGACGCCGAAGCTCTGCGCCACCTCCGGCAGCAGGCCCATGATCACGAATTCCGTGGTGCCGATCCCGAAGGACGCGACGGCGAGGGCGAGGATCGGCAACGGCGGCACGGCAACTCTCTCCGGCGCAGGGTGAACGCGATTGTGCGAAGCAACATGCGCAGGATGGCAGCATCGCGCCGCCTGCCTAGCCGCGATGACGCGGCGCACGGTTGCGCGCGGCGCAACCGGACGAGGCCATAGAAGCGCGCCGGCGGAGGCCGCGTGCTTACCGGTACGGGGCTCCGGGAGCGCGAAGCGCCTGAGCGGCTCTCACACGCGCACCGGCCCGTCGAACGCAATCAAGCCGGAGTCTTCTTGCGGCCCCGCGCCTTTGCTGTGGGCGTAGCCGGCGCTTCCTTCGCGGCCACTTGCACCAGCTCCTTCACCGCCGCTCCACTCGCACCGTTGTACTTGCGGCGCTGCTGACCCAGCCCGAGTGCCCGCGCCAATTCGGACCGCTGCTCGGAATAGCTGGCCGCCGTCATCGGATAGTCCCGCGGCAATCCCCACTTCGCCCGGTAGGCCTCGGGCGACAATCCGCGAAGCGTGAGATGCCGGCGGAGCGTCTTGTAGGGCTTCCCATCTTCGAAGCTGACGATGTGATCTCGGGTAATCGATTTGCGGATCTGCGCCGGAGTCAGCTTCTCGACCGGTCCATTCGAGCTCTGTCCCGTGGTGACAAGATGGCTCAGGGCCGTGTGGACGACGTCGATCAGCCCGGGAAGTTCGGTGGAGGGCACCGAATTGTTCGACACATAAGCCGCAACGATATCGACCGCGAGCTCGACGCGCCCCGAATGTTCGCTTTCTACATTCCCAATCATGATCGACCCCTGTTCTGCCGAATATCCAGATCGGACAAACCGAACTAGACACGATCGAAGTCTGTAGGATCCTAGCGGATTGCGATGCAAATCTCAATCGGACGGTTGTTACGCGTGTCACAGTCCACGGCGGCGCTCGAATGCTGGCCAGGCTCGCCGTTGACGGCACATTAACCACGCTCCGCTAGCCTGAATTAACCATGTCGATGGCCCATTCGGCTGCCATCTGGACGATGAATTTCGGCGCTTAACGGCCGAGATATTTGTGGAGACCGGGATCAAGTGCGGACGGCGCGGCCTGATCGACGGGAACGGCACGAGAAACGGCTCGCTTATGCGGCCCTGACGCTGGCGCTCGCCGCGTCGCCGACGGCGGCCCAACGCTTCGATGCAGCGAGCCCCGTGACCGGGCAGCCCGACAATCCAGGGGTTGGTCTCGAAGCGGGACCGAACGGGCTGCCAGCCTTACAACGACGCTTGCCGAACGGTCTGTCGCAGGACAATGGCCGCGGCTCGCCGACCGGAGACGCACTGGGCGGTGATCAGACCGGCGGCGACAGCCTGCGCTCGCCCCTCTCGCCCCCAGTTCCGGCGCAGGGGCAGACCCAGCCGGGCGCATCGCAGCTCGATACCCGCGTCACAAGTGGTGGCCGGCGTACCGGGGGCTCCTCGACGGCACCGAGCAACCTGGCACCCTCGGCCCTGCTCCGATCGCGGGCCGCACCGCCGCGCCGGCTCGGTTCCGCGACCCGGAGGATCACCCAGGACATCACCCAGGTGCCGAGCCCGGCGATCAAGCTCACACCGATCATCCAGCAGCCGGTGGTCGGCATGCCGCTGCCGCAGGCGCAGACCCAGCTTCGACCGATCCTCCCGCTGCTTGCCAACACGTCCGCCCTGGGCCTGCTGACGCCGGGCTTCATCCTGGGAACCGACCTCGCGCGGCCGATCCCCACGGATCCCGCCTACGCACCAATCGGCTACCAAGTCGGCACCTTCACGGTTCTGCCGAGCTTCGCCCAGAGCCTCGGCTACGATTCGAATCCTGACCAGACCTCGCGGCAATTCGCGCGGGGATCGGTGGCGCTGCGCACCGACGCTGCTGTCGACTTCCAGAGCAACTGGGCCTCCAGCTCGCTGCAGGGCTCCCTGCGCGGCGCCTATCTCGAAACGCCGCAGAACGAAGCCGCCAGCCGGCCAGCCGCGGACGGCGTCGTGCGCTGGCGCCTCGACGCGAATCGCGATCTGCACATTGACGCAGAGGGGCGCTTCCTGGTCGACACCCAACGGACCGGAAACCCCAACCTGCAGCTGGGCACCGCCAATCTTCAGGCCGCTTCGGCCACCACGCGGCCGCTGCTCGCGGTCTACGGCGCGTCCCTCGGCGCCACCGAGACGTTCAACCGTCTGTCCTTCACCCTACGCGGCTCGATCGACCGCTCGGAGTTCGACAATGCCCGCCTCTCGGACGGGACGATCATCAATCAGGCCGATCGCAATCTCAACCAGTACAGTTTGCAGTTACGCACGGCTTACGAGGTCAATCCGGATTTCAGCCCGTTCATCGATATCTTGGGCGATACGCGCGTCTACGATCTGCAGCGGGACCAGAATGGGATCCGGCGCGACTCGAATGGCATCTCGTTCCTGGTCGGCGCCAGCTTCGGACTGTTGCGCTCGCTGACCGGCGAGATCTCGGCGGGCATCCAGCATCGCGAATACGTGGATCCGACCCTGCGCGCCATCGATGCACCGCTGGTCAACGCCGCTCTGGTCTGGTCGATGAGCCCGCTGACCACGGTTCGCCTCACCGCCGCCACCGGCATTACCGAGACGACGATTCCGGGCTCGAGCGGCATCCTCACGGATGTCGCGACGCTCGAAGTCCAGCACGACCTGTTCCGCAATCTGTCGATCGTGGTCGGCGGCTCGTTCCTGAAGAACACCTACCAGGGCAGCACGATCCGCGAGAATGGCGTCTCGGCAACCGCGCGGCTCGATTACCACCTCACCCGCTGGCTCACCCTGCGCGGCACTTACATCTACCAGCAGATCAACAGCACGGCGGCAGGTGCGAGTTTCAGCGACAACACCTTCCTGCTCGGCTTGCGGGTGAACCCCTAGGGGCGTTCAGAACCGCTCCGTCCAGGGGCGCAGTTCCAGCTCCGTCGTCCAGGCACTCCGATCCTGACGCAGCAGATCCCGATAGGCCCGCGCGATGGCATCGGGATCGAGATGGCTGTCCGGCGCGTCCGCCGGCTCGCCGCCGCGGGCTGGATTGCGGATGGCGCCGTCGATGACGATGTGCGCCACATGGATGCCCTGCGGTTGCAACTCGCGGGCGAGGCTCTGACCGAGGCCGCGCAGGGCGAACTTCCCCATGGCGAACGGCGCCGAACCGGCGAAGCCCTTCACGCTCGCCGAGGCGCCGGTCAGGAGGATCGCCCCGTGGCGATGGGGCAGCATGCGCCGGGTCGCGGCCTGAACCACGAGGAACCCCCCATACGCGCTGACCATCAGCGCCTCGGCGACCGCGGCCGGATCGAGATCGGCCACCGGGCCGCGCAACCGACCACTCGCGTTGTAGACCACCACGTCGGGCGCCCCCCCGAGGACGGCCTCCATCTGCGCGAACAGTGCTTTGACCTGCTCCGGCCGGCTCGCGTCGCAGGCATGGATTGCGGCGTCTGTTTCCGCGGCCAGACCGGCGAGCTTTCCGACGTTGCGCGCGGCGAGGCCGATCCGCAGCCCATCCGCCGCGAGGAGCCGAGCCAGGGACGCGCTGAGGCCGGAGCCGGCGCCGACGATCAGGGCGCGGGAATAGGCTGGAACCATGGCGGTGTCCTCCGGCTCGGGCTGCGGCCTTGGGCGGTTATCTCGCCGATCATACCCGCTTCGACGCGAAGAAGTCCCGCAGGAGCATCCCCGCCTCACGCTCGCGGAAACCGCTATAGACCTCCGGCGCGTGGTGGCAGGTCGGCTGGTTGAAAACGCGCGGGCCGTGCTCGACGCCGCCGCCCTTGGGGTCCGACGCCCCGTAGTAAAGACGCCGGATCCGCGCGAACGAGATCGCGCCGGCACACATCGGGCACGGTTCGAGGGTCACGTAGAGGTCGCAGCCGGTCAGCCGCTCATCGCCGATCGCCGCACAGGCCGCCCGGATCGCCAGGATCTCCGCGTGTGCGGTCGGATCCTGGAGGGCCCTGGGACGATTGTGGGCGACGGCGAGCACGGTCCCGTCCCGGACCACGACGGCGCCCACCGGCACCTCCCCGTCCTCCGCAGCCTGCCGGGCCGCCGCGAAAGCCTGATCGAACGCCGTCGCGATGCCCCCGGGGACCGTCGTGTCAACCGTCATGACACCGCCCCGCCGCGCCACGAACGGATGCGCCGGATGTCTTGATCCAGAGCAATGTTAAGCCTTGGAACATTCGCCCGACCCTGGCCGTTCTTAGCGTCTCGTGCGGCGCCGCCGCCGGCCTTTGTAAAGGACACTCCCATGAGCAGCACCACGGACAAGATCAAGGGCGCCGCCAACGAGGCTCTCGGCAAGGCCAAGCAGGGCATCGGCGACGTCACCGGCAGCGACAAGCTGAAGGCTGAGGGTGCGGCTCAGGAGCTGAAGGGCAAGACCCAGAGCACTGTCGGCGACGCCAAGGACACCGTGAAGTCGGCCACCGACAAGCTCTGATCGTCACGCGCTGACCGGAACGGGACCCGCCACAGGCGGGTTCCCACTCCAGATCGGCACGAACACCGCGAGGATGCCATGATCGGTTGGGCTGTCACGTTTCTCGTCGTCGCGCTCATCGCGGCTCTGCTCGGTTTCGGCGGAATCGCCGGCACGGCCATGGAGGCCGCGAAGATCGTCTTCTTCGTCGCGATCGCCCTGTTTCTGATCTCGGCCGTATTCGGCGTGATGCGCGGTCGTTCACCCCGACTTTGATCCGCGTTCGTCCCGCGGCGGACGGCGCTTTTGCGTCTGGCAACCACTGACGTACGAAAAGGGCGTTCCTCAAGGGACGCCCTTTCGCGTTGTCATCCGGCCAAGCGGTTTGAAAGACTGTCTCGCCTGCCGGTGCCGGCTCTGGTAAGGCCCGGGCATGAACGACTTGCCGAACGACGACACAGCCGGGGGTTCCGACCGCCCGGACCCCGAGCGCACACGAGCCGAGGCTTGGAGCCCGACAACCGACGCCAATCGCGACGGCGATCCGGCCGGCGTGGTCCCCAAGCCAGGTCAGGCGGAACCACGCGCTGATCAGCCTGCCCCTGCGCTGGCCGCCGAAGAGCCACCTGCCGACAAGCCACCCGCCATCGAGGCCGCCGAGCAGACGCCTCCCGGGGAGCGCATCGCGAAGGCCATGGCGCGCGCCGGGATCGCGTCCCGGCGCGAGGCCGAGACGATCATCCTGGCGGGTCGGGTGAGCGTCAACGGCGAGACGCTGACCTCGCCGGCGCGGAACGTCACCGACGACGACACGATCTTGATCGACGGCGAGCCCATGCCGTTGCGGGAACGCAGCCGCCTGTGGATCTTCCACAAGCCGCGCGGCGTCGTGACCACGGCGCGCGATCCCGAAGGACGGCAGACGGTCTTCGATATCCTGCCCGAGGAGCTGCCCCGGGTCGTCTCGATTGGGCGCCTGGACATCAACACCGAGGGGTTGCTGCTTCTCACCAACGATGGCGGCCTCGCCAAGGTCATCGCCCATCCCGAGACTGGCTGGCTCCGTCGCTACCGCGTCCGCGCCCATGGCGACATCGATCAGGCGCAGCTCGATCGGCTCTCGAAGGGCGTTACCATCGACGAGATGGAATACGGCCCCGTCGAGGCCACGCTGGATCGGGTCCAGGGCGACAACGTGTGGCTGACGCTGGGTTTGCGCGAAGGCAAGAATCGCGAGGTCAAGCGCATCCTCGAGTATCTCGGGCTGTCGGTGAACCGATTGATCCGCCTGTCGTTCGGGCCGTTCCAGCTGGGCGACCTCGAGGTCGGCCTGGTTGAAGAGATCCGGACCCGTGTGCTGAAGGACCAGCTGGGCAAGTCGTTGGCCGAACAGGCGGGCGTGGATTTCGACAGTCCGGTGCGGGACCCGATCTCACCGTTCGGCGAGTCGAAGGCCGCAGATCGCGGAGCGAAATCGGCACAGGGGCATGGAGGCGGCGGAGACGCCCCCCGGCGCAATGCAGCCCGTCCTGCGCCCGCACCGCGCGTCGCGACGGGTGGGTCCGGATCGGCGCCACGCAAGGCCGCGTGGCGGGACGAGGATGAGTCGAAGCCGCGGGGCACGCGTATCCCCCGCCGCGGCGCCGATCCGCGCGCCGCACAGGCCGCTTCGGCCGAGCGCGGGCGCGAGCGCGTGGGCTCGATCAGGACCGGCGACCGCCGGGTCGTGGTGGAGCGCCTCGCGGCCAGCCCGGTCGAGGTTGAACAGCCGCCCAAGGCACGCCGCCGCTATGCCGATGACGGTCCGCCCGGTGCGCAGCGCGGGGCGGGCGCGCGCGCCCCCGGCCGGAGTGGCGGCTTCGGGCAGGAGCGCGGGTCCGCCGCACCGCGCGGCGAACGGAACGGAGCATCGCGCGGCGCTGATGCACAGGGCGAACGGCCGCGCCGGCCGCCCGCGCGCGGTGCCGAGTCGGGTTGGGGTGAGGGACGGTCGGATGCGCGTCCGCCAAACAGGGCGGGCGGGCGGCAGGACCGGCCCTTCGACAGGGATTCGGCTCAGGGTGCGCCGCGCGGGAAAGCCGGCTTCGGGAGCCAGGACCGCAGGCCGGGCGGCGGCAAGCCTGCCTTCGGTGATGGAAAGCCTGCCTTCGGCGGTGGCAAGCCTGCCTTCGGCGGTGGCAAGCCGGCCTTCGGCGGCGCGAAAGCCGGTGGTGCGCGGCCCGGCGGCAAAGCCGGCGGCTTCCCGGGCAAGGGCTTCGGTGGTGGTGGGGGTGGCGGCGCCGGGGGCGGTGGCCGTCCTGGCGGGCGGCCTGGTGGTCGCCCCGGCGGCGCACCGGGCGGCGGCAAGCCCGGCGGTGGCCGCCCACCCCGCGGCACGCGATGAGGATCGTCGGCGGCGCTTGGCGCGGCCGACGCCTCGCAGCTCCGAGCACCGATGCTATCCGGCCGACCTCGGATCGCCTGCGGGAGGCGCTCTTCAATGTGCTGACACACGCCTACGACGAGGCTGTCACGGGCGCCCGGGTGCTCGATCTGTTCGCCGGCACCGGCGCGCTCGCCTTCGAGGCGCTGTCGCGCGGCGCGGCCTACGCGCTCCTCGTCGATGACGGGACCGAGGCGCGCGGCGTGATCCGATCGAACATCGAGGCCCTCGGCGCCGAGGGCGTGACGCGTCTCTTCCGACGCGACGCGACCAAGCTCGGCCCCGCCGGCACAGCGGGACTGTTCTCGCTGGTCTTCTGCGACCCGCCCTATGGCCGCGATCTCGCGCCCCGGGCCCTGGTGAGCGCGGCCACCGGCAGCTGGCTGGCACCGGGCGCCCTCGTGGTGGTGGAGGAAGCCGAGATGGTGCGGCTCGCCTGGCCGGACGGTTTCAGAGAGCACGAGCGGCGCGTCTACGGCGACACAGCGATCGCGCTCGCGCGTTACGAACCCTGACGCCTTAGACTCTAAGCTCGGGGCCGAAGTGAATCGCCAGCCACACGGTCGGCGAATCCGTCCAATCAACCCGATGGCGACGGTGGGGCGCGATCAGTACCGCATCGCCAGCAGCAAGACGCCGAGATTCAGCCTCGTCGGCAAACCGCAGGTCGGCCGAACCGGCCAGCACGACAACCCATTCGGCGTGGGGCTGATCGTAGTGAAAGCCCGGCGGGCTCGCCTGCCCGGTCGATACGATGCGCTCCACCCGCAATCCCGGGACCGTCAGCAGCACGGACACGTCTTCGTCCGTCCCGCATGAGGGCAGATCGGCGAGCAGATGGATGATGTCTGCCGGCAGCACGCGAGATTGCCTCCGTTGCGGTTCCTGCCTTGGGCGTTGCCCGTTGCAGCCGCGCCGTCAACAGATGGCGACCGGTTTCAGGCGCCCGGCAGCGCGTCGCGAACCGCCACCTGCTCCGCCGCTGCAGCCGTGCGGCCCTGTCCGATACGCGCCGCCGACTTTACGAGGCTGAGCACATCGCGGCGCATCTGATCGTCGGCGATCTGATTGTAGGCGCGTAGAAGCTCGACGGCGCCGCTGATACGCAGCAGCGAGGGTCCATTCTCGGTCGTGCTCTCGGGCTCAGGATCGAAGAAGCTCGAAACCGGGACACCGAGCCGTTCGGCGATCGCCTGCAGACGGCCCGCCCCGACGCGGTTCTTGCCGGTCTCGTACTTCTGGACCTGCTGAAAGCTCACCCCAAGGGCGCTGGCCAGCGCCGATTGGCTCAGTCCGTTCGCCGCACGCAGGAACGCGATGCGGCTGCCGACACCATGATCGATCGCCGTGGTCTGCTTCGGCTTGGGGCTGGGCTTGGCCATCGTGGGTGTCCGAACGTCGTCTCTAGTTGGCGGGTGTGCGCAACTGCAACCCGAGCCGCCGACTACAACTCAATGCTGCGTGATCGCACGGCACAGATTCTAGCCTGCGCGCAATAGATGCCACAGCCACGCCCGGTGCGCAACGAAAGGTCACGCTCGCGACATTTAAGATACCGAAAATGGTCTCCCGACCTGAGCGTCGACCGCGCGCGATCCAGCAGACATAGGCCGGCCGACTTATTTCATACCAATGAAACTACCCGGAACCTGCGTACGGAATATTTGCGCGGATGCGCAATACGGACGCTCTTCATCAATGCGCGTAGAAAATCGACTGTCGAATCGCCTGCCTCAGCGGTATCCGCGGCAACCGGGCTGCGCACGGGCGTTACGCCCGCGCCGGTGGCCCGAGCCAGCGAATTACAATCGAGAGTTGTTGATCGTCCAGGAGCGCGGGGGCATGGCCGCAATCGGGTATCTCGACGCGCTCCGTCGGCGGCCCGCGCCGGGTCATCTCGTCGGCCGTGGAGGCGAGCAGCAGTTCCGAGTGCTCGCCGCGCAGCAACAGGACCGGGCACCGGATCGCGTCCCAGTCGCGCCACATGCTGACGCTGTAGACACGCCCGGGCCGGAAGGCGTCGCCGATCCCGGGGTCGTAATGAGGCCGCCAGCCGCCGTTCGGTGCCGGGAAGAAGCTGTGCTTGGCGATGTGCCGCCACTGCTCGTCGGTCAGCGGCCCGAACGCCGCGAGCACGGTGCGCAACCGCGACTCCCCCGAGGCGAGGTTGTGGTGCAGGCGCGGTGCATCGCGCAGGCGTGAGCCAATATGGCGGATCGGCGCCCAGGGCAGGAACGGGCCGATGTCGTTGATTACCATCCGGCGGATCGGCGTGTTGGTCGCGGCGGCCAGCACCATGCCGGTGAGCCCGCCCAGCGACGTGCCGACCCAATCGATCTTACCGGGAATCCGCAGGTGCGCGATGAGCGACGCCATGTCGGCGGCGTATTGCGGTAGGCCGTAGAGTTCCGGGTCCTTGAGCCATCCGCTTAGGCCGCGCCCCGGAAGGTCCGGGCAGATCACGCGGTAGCCCATCTTGGCCAGGAGATAGCCCAGCGGATCGAAATCCCGGCCCTGGCGGCTCAGGCCGTGCACGCAGATGACCACATGCGGAGAGTCCGGATCGCCCCACTCGACGTAGGCGATGCGGTGGAAGTCGTGCGGCGCGTAGGCGAGGAAGTCGCCGGTCCGGAACGGCACGTCGGCGCGGCTGAGATCGTCGAGCCGCGGCATCGGGGCCGTCAGGGCGGCCATGTCGACGGTCACGTCGACGGTCACGGCGTTTCGGTACGCACGGCCGCCTCGCGGGCGAGCCGGCTCGTGGTCTGATGGAGGTCGACCATCTGGTCGGTGAGCCGGCGCGCCTGTTCCTGCAGGAAGGTGACGTTGAGGGAAGCGACCTCCCGGGCATCGGCAGCCTGTGCGATGCGCTCCGCGAAATCCAGGTTGGCGCGGATGTTCGTGTCGGAGGCGACCAAGACTCGGTGCCCGATCTCGCGCATCGCCGCCAGCGTGTGGGCGGCGTTGTCCTCGAACGCATTGTAGAGCCGCGCCCCGGCGGCCTCCCATTGCTCGCGCATCCTGCGGGCTCCGGCCACGTTGCTCTCGCTCAGCTGGTGGGCGGTCTCCCGGCTGGAGCCCATCACGGAGCGCCAGCCCTGAAAGGTTTCGGACATCGAGGTCTCGAAGGCGTTGAGCGCCATCTCGCCGGCTTCGGCAAAGCGCTCATAGGCCTCGCGCGCCCGCGCCACGCTGCTCTCGGCCATGGCCCGTCCCGCCTGAACGGGCACCATCGGCAGGTTGTCGTTCCCCACGGTCACCGTCCCTCCGCCGGCCCGGATGGGCCGAGTCCAGAATATGGGCATCCGCCACGGCCGACGCGCCGTCAACCACGCGTCGTGACAGAAGCCGGCTGCGGCACCGGCCGAGTGCAGATCGGCGATTGACAGCAGGAGCCGGCGCGAAATCATCCCATCGCGGAGCGAACGCCACGCCCGCCGCCCGGTCAGAAGGCAAAATCATGACGGAGATTGATCCGCACCCTGCGCCATCCGGCGAATCCGGCCGCCATCCGTTCGAGAGCGATCTCGATCGGAATCCTGCCAATTACGTGCCGTTGACGCCGGTGAGCCTTCTGGCGCGCGCCGCATCGGCCGCCGGGGCCCGGATCGCGGTGATCGATGGCGACCGGTACCTAAGCTACAGCGATCTCTATACGCGCTGCCGCCGCCTCGCCTCCGGTCTCGCGGCCCATGGCGTCGCGCGCCTCGACACCGTGGCGATCCTGGCCCCGAACATCCCTGAAATGATCGAGGCCCATTTCGCCGTGCCGATGCTCGGCGCCGTCCTCAATCCGCTGAACACGCGCCTCGATCCCGCGTCCATCGCGTTCTCCCTGGCGCATGGCGGCGCCCGCGCGCTGATCGTCGAAGCCGAATCTGCAGCGCTCGCCACGCAGGCCCTCGCGGAACTGTGGCGGCCCCTGCTGGTGGTGACGATCGGCAAGGCCGATATCGCCGACGCCCTCCCCTACGAAGCTGTCCTCGACGCGGGCAATCCCGATTACGCCTGGGCGGGCCCCGCCGACGAGTGGCAGTCGCTCTGCCTGCTCTACACCTCCGGCACGACCGGTGATCCGAAGGGCGCGGTCTACAGCCATCGTGGCGCCTACCTTCAAGCGCTCGGCAACGCCGTCACCTTCGGGCTCACCGCCGAGAGCGTGTATCTCTGGACGCTGCCGATGTTCCATTGCAGCGGCTGGTCTTACCCGTGGGCGAGCGTGGCCGCCTGCGCGACCCAGATCTGCCTGCGCAAGGTCGAACCGGCGGCGATCTTCCGGCTGATCGCGGCGCATGGCGTGACGCATCTCTGCGGCGCGCCGATCGTGCTCTCCATGATCGCGCACGCGCCGGCCTCGGAGCGCGTCGCCTTTCCGCAACGTGTGCGGTGCGCAGTCGGCGGGGCGGCCCCGTCCTCGACGATCATCCGCACCATGGAGGAACTGGGCTTCCAGGTGCTGCACCTGTACGGCGCGACCGAGAGTTACGGCCCCGCCACGGTCTGCCTTGCGCAGCCCGACTGGACGGACCTGGCCGACGCCGAACGCTACACCCGCATGGCGCGGCAGGGTGTGCCACTCGCAACCCTCGAAGCCGCCGCGGTGGTGGATCCTGCGACAGACCGGCCGGTGCCACAGGACGGCACCACCGTCGGCGAGATCCGGCTCCGCGGAAACACCGTGATGAAGGGCTATCTCGGCAATCCCGGCGCCACCGCGCAGGCGCTGGCCGGGGGCTGGTACCAGACCGGCGACCTCGCGGTCTGGCATCCGGACGGGTCGGTCGAGATCAAGGACCGGGCGAAGGACATCATCATCTCGGGCGGCGAGAACATCTCCAGCCTGGAGGTTGAGGAGGTGCTGATGCGCCATCCCGCGGTGATGCTGGCCGCCGTGGTGGCGCGGCCCGATTCGACCTGGGGTGAGAGCCCGTGCGCGTTCCTAGAGGTCAAGCCGGGGGCGGAGCCGCCTTCGGATCAGGAACTGATCGCCTTCTGCCGTGAGCGGATGGCGCGCTTCAAGGTGCCGAAGACCGTGCTGTACGGGCCGCTGCCGAAGACCTCGACGGGGAAGATCCAGAAGTTCGTGCTGCGGGACCGCGCGCGAGGGCTGTCGGAGTCCTCGTAATAGTCGTGCCTCCGGAAGGCTCAGCCGCCCGACGCGCCGGGCTTCCAGACCTGCGCAGAGACCGCCGCGGCCGCCTCCAGGGCCGCGTGCAGGTCCGGATCGGCGTCGCGCGCACCGGCTCGGATCGCCTTGATCAGAGTCTCGACCGGCTCGGCAGCTAGGACATCCGCACCGGTCGCCGACAGGCGATCGGCCTCGGTGATCTCGCGGGACGCGATGCCGATCGCGTTCGCCACCATCAAGGCGACGTAGCGAGCGCGGCCGGTGAGGCCAGGCACGACCTCCTCGGTCAGGGCCCGACGCGCGGCGTCGAGGAGATACGCGCCGGAGGGATCGTCCCGCATGCTCATTGCCACGCCGCCGGAGCCGTCGCCCGCAGGATCGCCCGTTCCAGGTCGGGCACCATCCGGCCGGTGAGGGCCAGTTCGAGGGAGAACTCGCGGCCAGAGACGTGGCGTGCGCCCTGCTCCAGGGCGATCACCGCCCAGCGCAGATGCGCCAGCACCTCCCAATAGGCCACACGTGCGGGGTTGATCGCCCGTCCGCCTGCCTCCGCGTAGCCCCGGTAGAACGCCGCGCGGGAGCCGATGCCGCCGGCTTCCAGTTCGGGCCGGCCGAAGCGCCAGCAGGTGGCGCAGAACCAGCCGAGATCCTGCGCCGGGTCGCCCCAGCCGGCGAATTCCCAATCCAGCACGGCCGTGAGACCCTCGGCGTCGACCATGTAGTTGCCGGTGCGGAAATCCCGATGCACGAGGGTCAACGCCGGGCATGCGGGAGCGCGAAGCTCGCCCCAGCGCAGACCCCACTCGATCGCCGGGCGGCGGGCACCGATCCCGTCGAGGCTGGCGCGCAGCCGCGCGATCTCGGCCCGCGCCGGGTCTGGGTCCGGCGCGCCCAGGAAGGCCAGCGATGCGGGCAGCGCCCCGGGATCAACGGCGGCATGGATCCGCGCGAGTTCGCGGCCTAGGGATTCGGTCAGACGCTCACGGTCGCCGCCCAGCGTCAGGTCCTTTGCGATGCGCGGCCCGAGCCCGACGCCCTCGACGAGCCCCATCAGCGCGAACGGCGCACCGATCACCGCGGGGTCGTCGCAGAAGCCGACCGGCTCGGGCACGCGCACGCCGGCGGCCCAGACCGTCTCCAGAATGCGGAACTCCTCGGCGCGGGATCGGCTCGACGCGATCGTGGCGGCGGCATCCATGCGCAGCACGAAGGCCCGCTTCTCCCCGGAAAGACGACAGCAGACGAGACGATTCTCCTGGATCGAGCCGCCGCCGAGGGGCCGTGTCTCCTCGATGACGAGATCCGGGCAGCCGAGATGCCCGGCGATCCAGGCGCGCAGTCGGTCGTGATCCATCCGCTACAGGCCCGAGACAAGATGGCCACCATCGACCGCGAGGACGCTGCCGGTCATGTAGGCGCCGGCCCCGGAGGCCAGCAGCAGGAGCGGCCCGTCGAGCTCGGCCGGCGCGCCGAGCCGGCGCTGCGGCACACGCTTGATCAAGGCCTTACCGGGCTCGGATTCGAAGAACGCATCGTTGAGTTCGGTCTTGATGTAGCCGGGCGCCAGAGCGTTGACCCGGATCCCGTGGCGCGCCCATTCGAGGGCTAGGCTTTTGGTGAGCTGGACGACACCGGCTTTCGAGGCGGCATAGGGTGCGAGCCCGCCGGTCACGCGTAACCCCAAGATCGACGCGATATTGACGATGCTGCCGCCATCGCCGTGCCGGACCATGCGCTTTCCCGTGGCCTGAGCGACAAGCCAAACGCCCTTCAGGTTGGTGTCGAGCACCGCGTCCCACTCCGCCTCGTCGAGGTCGAGGGCGGGCTTGGTCGCGGTGACGCCGGCATTGTTGATCAGGACCCAGATCGGCCCGAACCGATCCTCGGCCTCGTCCAGCGCCCGCTCGACGCTACCAAGATCGGTCACGTCCATGACGACGGCATGGGCCTGGCCGCCCGCCCGCGTCACGGCGGCGACCGTGTCCGCCAGGGCGTCGGCCCGGCGCGCGCACAGCGTCAGCCGCGCGCCCGCACGCGCCAGCGTCCCGGCGAAGTGGCGGCCGAGCCCGCTGGAGGCCCCGGTCACCAGCACGTGCTGACCGGTCAGGTCGAACAGATCCGTCATGTCAGTGCAGCCGCTCGAACGCCACCGCGATCCCCTGCCCGCCACCGATGCACATGGTCGCCAGCCCGTAGCGTCCGCCGGTGCGTGTCAGCTCGTAAAGGGTCTTCACGGCGTTGATCGCACCGGAAGCGCCGATCGGGTGACCGAGTGCGATGGCGCCGCCATTCGGGTTCACCCGGGCGGGGTCGAGGTCGAGGGCCCGTGAGACCGCACAGGCCTGGGCCGCGAACGCCTCGTTCGACTCGATCACGTCGAAATCCGCAGGCCGCAGGCCCGTCCGGTCGAGCAGCCGGCGCACCGCGGGGACCGGCCCCATGCCCATCTCGGACGGGTCGACGCCCGCATGGGCGTAGCCGACGATCCGGGCCAGGGGCTTGGCGCCCGAGCGCTCGGCCTCCGCCGCACTCGACAGGACGAGGGCGGCGGCGCCGTCGTTCAGGCCTGAAGCGTTGCCGGCGGTGACGCTGCCGGTCTTGGAGAAGGCCGGGCGCAACTTGGCGAGATCCTCGACGCTGGTCGCCTTGGGATGCTCGTCCGTGTCGAACGCCATCGTCTCGCGCTTGCGCTGGACCGCGACGGGCAGGATCTGATCGCGGAACCGACCTTCCTGGATCGCCCGGGCGGCCCGGGCCTGGCTCTCGGCCGCGAACGCATCCTGCTGGCCACGGGAGATGCCGTAGCGTTCCGCGATGTTCTCCGCGGTCACGCCCATATGGCCGGCGCCGAAGGGGTCGGTCAGCACGCCGATCATGTAATCGACCAGGGTGGCATCGCCCATCCGCTGGCCGGTGCGGCCGCTCGTCAGAATATGCGGCGAACGGCTCATGTTCTCGGCGCCACCGGCGACCGCGATCTCGGCATCGCCGAGCAGGATCGATTGCGCCGCCGAGACGATCGCCTGAAGGCCGCTGCCGCAGAGCCGGTTGACGGTGAGCGCCGGCACCTCCTGCGGGACACCGCCTTCGATGGCGGCGACGCGGGCGATGTAGGCGTCCCGCGGCTCGGTCGGGATCACGTGGCCGAACACCACGTGGCCGACCCGCTCCGGCGCCGTGCCGGACCGCCTAAGCGCCTCCGCCACGCACAGCGCCCCGAGCGCGGAGGGCGGCGTGCCCGCGAGCGCGCCGCCGAAGGTGCCGATCGCGGTCCGCACCGCGCCTGTGATCACGACATCGGTCATCGTCACGCTCTCCACCTCAAGCGCCCACCGGCCAGGACCAGAACGCATCGCCCTCGGCCTCCAGGTTGCGGTTGAGCACCATCTTGTGGACCTCGTCCGCCCCGTCCACCAGCCGCGCCTGCCGGGCGTAGCGGTAGATCCACTCCAGCGGCGTATCGGTGGAATAGCCCCGGGCGCCGTTGATCTGGATCGCGACGTCGGCGGCGGCGTGGATCAGATTGGCCACGTGCACCTTGGCCATCGAGACTTCCTTGCGGGCGAAGCTCCCCTGGTCGAGCGCCCAAGCGGCCTTCATCACCAGCAGGCGGCCGATCTCGATCCGCATGGCAAGGTCTCCCAGCATCAGCTGGATGCTCTCGCGGTCGGCCAGCCGGATGCCGAAGCCGTGGCGCTCGCCCGCATAGGCCCGGGCGATCTCGACGCAGCGCTTCGACAGGCCGAGCCAGCGCATGCAATGGGTCAGACGCGCCGGGCCGAGGCGGATCTGCGTCAGCTTCAGGCCGTCGCCCTCGTTCATCAGGACGTTCTCGGCCGGGATCTCGAGCCCGTCGAACTGAAGCTCGCAATGCCCGCCATGCTCCTCCGGCCCCATGATCGGGATGCGCCGCAGGATCTCCCAGCCGGGCTGGTCCCGGTGGAACAGGAAGGCGGTCAGGCCTTTTCGCGCGTCGTCGGAGGTGCGGGCCATCAGGATGAAGTGGGCAGCCTCCTCGGCACCGGTGATGTACCATTTACGACCGGTGACCACGTAGGTGTCGCCGCGCCGCTCGGCCCGGGTCTGGATCATGCCGGGATCGGAGCCGCCGCCAGGGTGGGGCTCGGTCATGGCGAAGGCCGAGCGTACGTCGCCCGCCACGATCGGTGCCAGCCAGCGCGCTTTCTGCTCCGGGGTGGCGACCTTCTCCAGCACCATCATGTTGCCATCGTCCGGCGCCGCCGAATTGAACACGACCGGACCGAAGATCGAGCGGTTCATCGCCTCGTAGCAGACCGCCATGCCGACCTTGTCGAGGCCGGCGCCCCCGGTCTCCGGCTTCAGCTGAAGGCACCAGAGCCCCTGCTCCCGCGCCAGACCGCGCAGCCGGGCGAGTTCCGATAGCGCGATGTTGCCGTGGCCGTCATAGGCGGACGGCTCGGATTCGAGCGGCAGGATATGGGCATCCACGAAGGCCGCGATCCGCGCGCGGTATTCCTCCACGCGGGGCGAGATGGTGAAATCCATGGGTCGCGGCCTCTGGCGAATGCCTGTGCGCGGTCTTGAAGAGCGCCTGCCACTCGGCCTGGCACCCTCGGCTGTTCTCTCTACGATCTGGACTTGTCCAGGCAACCGCGAGGTGAGACGAAGTACGGTAGCTGTTCGGCGCCCTACAGCCGAGAGTGACAGGTCACCGCCGGCCGAACAGCCGCTCGATGTCCGACAACTTCAGCTCGATCGAGGTCGGGCGGCCGTGGTTGCACTGGCCGGAATTCGGCGTCGCCTCCATCTCGCGCAGGAGCGCGTTCATCTCTTCCGGCCTCAGGCGCCGGCCGGCGCGGACGGAGCCGTGGCAGCTCATGCGCGAGAGTACCGCGTCGAGCCGCCGGCCCAGCGCACCGCCCTCCGCGGCGGCTGCGCCGCCCTCCTCGTCGCCGCTCGCTTCGAGGGCGTCGAGGATGTCGGTGACGAGATCGCGCACCGACGCCCGGATCAGCGCGGCCGGCACCTCCCGGACCAGAACGGCCCCGGGGCCGAACGCCTCGATGGTCAGCCCGAGCCGGTCGAGGTCCGGCGCGGCGGCGACGAGACGGTCGGCCTCTTCGGGGCTCAACTCCACCACGTCGGGGATCAGCAGTCCCTGCCGGGCGATGCCACCCGCGGCCCGCTCGGCCTTCATCCGCTCGTAGACGAGGCGCTCATGGGCCGCGTGCTGATCGACGATCACGAGGCCATCGCGGGTCTGGGCGAGGATGTAGGTCTCGTGGATCTGCGCGCGGGCCGCCCCAAGGGGATGATCGATCGCCTCCGGCGCCTCGTCGAGCGGCCGGACATCCGCCTGCGGCGGGGCCGCCAGCTCGGGCCCTGCGAAGGCGGCTTGGGGCGCCTCCGCGAAACCACCCGCCTCGGACAAGGCATAGGCCGACTCCGCGGAGCGTGGCGCCGGTCGCCACGTCTGTGAGCCGCTGTAGCCCGCGGGCGCCGCCACTGAGGGCGCTCCGGCCGCGAACGGGCCCGGCCGCGTGGGCTGGAACAGGCTCGGCGCGGCCTGTCCGGTATGGATCGCGAGCGCCGGCCCGGCGGGACGCAGGGCGTCGAGGGTCCGCGCTGCACCCGTGGTGGCCGAGCGGACGCCGCCCCGGCGCAGGGCGTCGTGGATGGCGCTGACAATCAGCGCCCGCACCAGTCCCGGCTCGCGGAAGCGCACCTCGGTCTTGGCCGGATGGACGTTCACATCGACCCGTTCGGGATCGCACGTGATCACGAGACCGAGCACCGGGTGACGGTCCGAGGCCAGGGTGTCGGCGTAGGCGCCGCGCACGGCCCCGAGCAGCAGCCGGTCGCGCACCGGCCGGCCGTTGACCGCGAGATGGATGTGGGTCCCCGCGCCCCGGTGGTAGGTCGGCAAGCCGACCTGGCCGGTGACCGCGAAGCCCTCGCGGGCCAGCGAGACCGGCAGGGCGTTGGCGGCGAAGTCCGGTCCCAGCACCGCGGTGAGCCGGCGCAGATCCGCCTCGGGCCCGGTCTCGGCTGGCAGGACCAGGGGCTGGGCAGCATCGGCCCGCAGGGTGAAGCGGATCCCGGGCTGCGTGACGGCGAGCCGCCGCAGGGTTTCGGCAATCGCGGCGTTCTCGGCCCGGTCGGACTTGAGGAACTTCAGCCGAGCGGGGGTCGCGGCGAACAGCTCGGTCACCTCGATCCGGGTGCCGCGCTGCGCCGGCGCGGGGCGGACCGGGCCCTTCAGGCCCGCTTCGACGATCAGGCTCGCCCCCGCTTCGGCCTCCGGCGTTCGGCTTACGATGGCCAGCCGCGAGACCGCGCCGATCGAGGGCAGCGCCTCGCCGCGGAAGCCCAGCGTGTCGATCGCCGTCAGATCGCCCCCGGGGAGCTTCGAGGTGGCGTGGCGCTCGACCGCGAGGTCGAGGTCGTCCGGATTCATGCCGCGCCCGTCGTCGACCACGCGGATCAGCCGGCGGCCGCCCGCTTCGACGGTCACCTCGATCGACCGGGCGCCGGCATCGATGGCGTTCTCGACCAGTTCCTTCACGGCCGAAGCCGGGCGCTCCACCACCTCGCCCGCGGCGATGCGATCGACGAGCACGGGGTCGAGGCGGCGGACGGAGTGTACTTGGGTGGACATTGCCGGCGACGATAGACCCTCGCCGGCCTCGATCCAATCGGCGGCGTCGCTCAGGCGCGGTGCCGCGTCCCGCCGAGGGAGATCCGGCTGGCGCCGGCGCGCGTGCCGTGGCTCGGTGCCGCGTAGGGGCGGCGGGACAGGTCGTACAGGGCGTTGCCGACGACCCCGGCCGCCCGGCGCAGGGTTGCACCCTCGCATGTCGCGGCCACCCGGACACCGACCTCGTGCGTGTGGCTACGGCCGTAGAGCCACACGGCGAGCCGGGCGCGGGTCGCCTCCGGGATCCCGTCGAGCAGGAAGGCGGTGTCTTCGTGGTCGGCTTTGATCAGGCGTCCGACGGTCTCCGGTGGTACCGGGCAGTCGTGCGCAGGATCGTCGATGCTGAGGGGACGGACCTTCGTCATGGCGGACCTGACTGCTTTGATGCGTCAGGTTCACCGGTCTTGGTTAACGAAGACTGACCAGAATCAGAAACCGGCGGGCGGGCGCCGGCCCAATTTACAACGGCCGTCGCACCACGCGGGCGATCAGACCCACGATCCCCTCCCGGAACAGCAGCACGCACAGCACGAAGACGCAGCCCTGAATGATCGTCACCCAGGCGCCGAACTGGGCGAGGTAGGTCTCCATGGTGACGATCACCAAAGCGCCGACGATCGGCCCGAACACGGTGCCCATGCCGCCGACCAGGGTCATCAGCACCACCTCGCCCGACATCGACCAGTGGACGTCGGTGAGCGAGGCGAGCTGGAACACGATTGCCTTGGTGGAGCCAGCGAGCCCTGCCAGCGTCGCCGAGAGCACGAACACCGCAAGCTTGTACTGGCTCGCCCGGTAGCCCAGCGAGATCGCCCGGGGCTCGTTGTCGCGGATCGCCTTCAACACCTGCCCGAACGGCGAATGGATGATGCGGTAGATCAGCAGCATCCCGGCCATGAAGATCACGCAGACGAGGCCGTACATCGCCCGGTCGTCCGCGAGGCTGATCACGCCGAACAGATTGCCGCGGGGCACCGCCTGGATACCGTCCTCGCCGCCGGTGAACTTCGCCTGCAGGGAGAAGAAGAACGCCATCTGGGCGAGCGCGAGCGTGATCATCGAGAAGTAGATGCCCTGGCGACGAATCGCCAACGCGCCGAAGACGAGCCCGAACAGGGCCGCCGTGGCGGTTCCGCTGAGGATCGCGAGTTCGGGCGTGAAGCCGAGCTGCTTGGCCGTGTAGGCGCACAGGTAGCTCGCCATGCCGAAATAGGCGGCGTGTCCGAAGGAGAGCAGGCCGCCGTAGCCAAGCAGCAGGTTGAAGGCGAGCGCGAACAGCGCGAAGCACAGCACCTTCATCAGGTAGACGGGGTAGAGCACCAGCGGCGCCACGATCAGCAGCACGGCGATGCCGATGAAGATCAGGCGGTGAAGCGCCTTGTCGTCCCGGGTCGTCGGCAAGGCTGCGGCGATCGGGGCGGCGTCGATGGCGGCGGTGTCGGCCATGGGTGTCGAGCCTCTTCGCGGGTCAGGCCGTGCGCCCGAACAGGCCGGCGGGTTTGACGAGCAGCACCAGCACCATGATCACGAAGATCACGGTGGCCGACGCCTCCGGGTAGAACACCTTGGTCAGCCCCTCAACGAGGCCGAGGGCGAAGCCCGTGATCACCGAACCGATGATCGAGCCCATGCCGCCGATCACCACCACGGCGAACACCACGATGATGATGTCGGCGCCCATGTTGGGGTTCACCGAGTAGATCGGCGCGGCGAGCACGCCCGCGAAGCCCGCCAGCGCGACGCCGAACCCGTAGGTCAGCGTCAGGAACAGCGGCACGTTCACGCCGAAGGCCTGGACCAGGGTCGGGTTCTCGGTGGCGGCGCGTAGATAGGCGCCGAGCTTCGTCTTCTCGATCACGAGCCAGGTGGCGATGCAGACGGTGAGCGACGCCACGACCACCCAGGCCCGGTAGTTCGGCAGGAACATGAACGGCAGGCGCTGGCCGCCCGACAGCTCGGGCGGGATCGCGTAGGGCAGGCCCGAGACGCCGTACTGGTTGCGGAACAGGCCCTGGATGATCAGCGCCAGCCCGAAGGTCAGGAGCAGGCCGTAGAGGTGGTCGAGCTTGTAGAGCCGGGCGATCAGCAGCCGCTCCAGCACGATCCCGAAGGCGCCGACCACGAGCGGTGCCAGCCCCAGCGCCCACCAATAGCCGAGCCCGACATAGGTGAGCAGCATCCAGGCCACGAACGCGCCCATCATGTAGAGCGCGCCGTGGGCGAAGTTGATGATGTTCAGAAGCCCGAAGATGATCGCGAGCCCGAGCGACAGGATCGCGTAGAACGAGCCGTTGATCAGGCCGAGCAGCAACTGCCCGAACAGGGCCTGCATCGGCACACCGAAGATCGTTGTCATGGCCGGTCCCCGCGCTCCGATACCATGCTCAGCCCTTAACGAGGGGGCAGTTGCCCTCGTTGAGCGGGCGGAAGACCTGATCGCCCGGGATGGTCTCGAGCTTCTTGTACAGGTCCCACTCGCTCTTCGACTCGGCGGGCTTCTTGACCTCGAACAGGTACATGTCGTGGATCTTGCGCCCGTCGGCGCGGATCACGCCCTTGCCGAACAGCGGATCGTCCGTCGGCATCGCCTTCATCTTGGCGACCGTGGCCGCACCGTCGGCGGTCGATTTCGTCTCCGCCACCGCCTTCAGGTAGTGCAGCACGTCGGAATACACGCCGGCATGGTTGGCGGTCGGCTTCGAGCCGCCCTTCATCTGCTTGGCGAAGCGGTCCGAGAAGGCGCGGGTCTGGTCGTTCAGGTCCCAGTAGAACGGCTCGGTCAGCACCAGCCCCTGGGCGACCTTGGTGCCGAGCGAATGCACGTCAGAGGAGAAGACGAGTAGTCCGGCCAGCGCCTGCCCGCCTTCGGTGATGCCGAACTCGCCCGCCTGCTTGATCGAGTTGATCGTGTCGGTGCCGGCATTGGCGAGCCCGATCACCTTCGCGCCCGACCCTTGCGCCTGGAGCAGGAAGGACGAGAAGTCCGAGGTCGGGAACGGGGTCTTCACCGAGCCCAGGACCTTGCCGCCGTTCTTGGTGATCACCGCGCTGGTGTCGCGCTGGAGCGTCTGGCCGAACACGTAATCGGCGGTGAGGAAGAACCACGTGGTGCCGCCGCGCTTCACCATGGCGCCGCCCGTGCCGTTGGCGAGCGCCACGGTGTCGTAGACCCAGTGGATCGTGTTCGGCGTGCATTGCGGGCCGGTGAGGTCGGCGGTGCCGGCGCCGGTGTCAATGAAGACCTTGTTCTTCTCCTTGGTGACCTGGCTGATCGCCAAAGCCACCGAGGAGGTCACACCGTCCGTGATCATGTCGACGGCGTCGCGGTCGTACCATTGCCGGGCGATGGCCGCCCCGACATCCGGCTTGTTCTGGTGGTCGGCCGAGACGATCTCGACCTTCAGCCCGTGCTGCTCCGGCTTGAAATCCTCGACCGCGAGCTTGGCGGCCACGACCGAGCCCTCGCCGCTGATGTCCGAATAGGCGCCCGAGCGGTCACCGAGGATGCCGATCTTCACGGTGGTCTGCGCCGCTGCGGTGCCCATCATCAGGGCGCCCGCGAGGGCCGCGAGGGTGACGGGCCGGGCGATACGTCCGAACATACGCGTTTCCATCCACTATCGGCTTGACGATTGTCCGCCGGCCTGAATTCGGGACGCCGATCTCGGCGCTTCGACAGTATTCTTGGACAGCCTTCAGACGCCGAGATAGGCGTGCAGCTTGTCGATATTGGCGTCTAGCTCGGCGTTCGGGATCATGTCGACCACGCGCCCCTGCTCGATCACGAAATGCCGGTCCGCCAGCGTCTGGGCGAAGCGGAAGTTCTGTTCGACCAGGATGATGGTGTAACCCTGCCCCTTCAACTGCTGGATGGTCCGGCCGATCTGCTGGACGATGACCGGCGCGAGACCTTCGGTCGGCTCGTCGAGCAGGATCAGCTTGGCCCCGGTGCGCAGGATCCGGCCGATCGCCAGCATCTGCTGCTCGCCGCCCGAGAGCTTGGTGCCCTGGCTGCCGGCCCGCTCCTTCAGATTCGGGAACAGCGTGTGGATCTCGGCGACCGTCATGCCGCCGGGCTTCACCCGCGGCGGCAGCATCAGGTTCTCGTGGACCGTGAGGCTCGCGAAGATGCCGCGCTCCTCCGGCACGTAGCCGATGCCGAGGCGGGCGATGTTGCGCGAGGCCATCCGGACCGTCTCGACACCGTCGTAGACGATCGAGCCGGCGCGCTTGCCGAGGATGCCGATGATCGCCCGCAGCGTCGTGGTCTTGCCGGCGCCGTTGCGGCCGAGCAGCGTGATCACCTCGCCGGTCCGGACATCGATATCGATGCCGTGGAGCACGTGGCTCTCGCCGTACCAGCCCTCCAGGCCGCGGACGGTGAGGAGTGCGCCGGCTGCCACGGCGGGCGTGTATGCCTTCGCGGTCGCCTCAAGCATGTCCGGCCCCGATATAAGCCTCGATCACGCGGGAATCCTTGGAGACGGTGGCGTAATCGCCCTCGGCGAGCACCTGCCCGCGGGCCAGCACGGTGATACGATCCGACA
The DNA here is from genome assembly GCF_022829605.1 of Methylobacterium sp. E-065. Lineage (GTDB taxonomy): Bacteria > Pseudomonadota > Alphaproteobacteria > Rhizobiales > Beijerinckiaceae > Methylobacterium. Next base: position 320,568 of record NZ_JAKSYD010000114.1, read on the forward strand.
GGGACGCCACCACCGACAGGTTGTGCTCCACCATCAGGATGGTTCGGCTTTTGGAGACCCGGCGGATGAGCTGCGCCGTGCGCTCGACGTCCTCGTGGCCCATGCCGGCCATCGGCTCGTCAAGCAGCAGCATCTCGGGATCAAGGGCCAGCGTCGTGGCAATCTCCAGCGCGCGCTTGCGGCCATAGGACAGTTCCACAGCGGGCACGTCAGCAAATTCGGACAGGCCGACATCCTCGACCAGCGCCAACGCCTCGCCGTTCAGCGCCCGGAGCACCCGCTCGGGCCGCCAGAAATCGAAGGAATCGCCGCGCCGCCGCCGCTGCAGGGCGATGCGGACGTTTTCCATCACGGTCAAATGGGGGAAGACGGCCGAGATCTGAAACGACCGCACGAGGCCCAGCCGGGCCACGTCGGCGGCCCTCAGGCCGGTGATGTCGCGATCCTTGTAGCGGATCGTGCCAGCAGTCGGGATCAGGAACTTGGTCAGCAGGTTGAAGCAGGTGGTCTTACCGGCCCCGTTCGGCCCGATGAGCGCGTGGATCGTCCCGCGCTCCACCTGCAGCGCCACGCCGTTCACGGCGCGGAAGCCGCGGAATTCCATCGTCAGGCCGTCGGTCGCCAGGATCACGTCCCGTGCCAAGCACGTTCCTCCCAAGGTGTGATTCTTGTTTTGAATCTTGCCGCCATATCGCCGAAGCGCAGCGGGTCCGTCCATCGCAAACGCGCGGCACGGCGCGACAATCCCCGGCTGGTATATCGGTGTCGCGTGTCGGGGACAGAACCAGCCGAAGCTTGACCACGCCGGGGAGGCTTTATAACTCAGACAAATTCGCCGCTTTAGCGGGAGGAAAACGCATGGCCCGTCACGCGGCCTATATCGCGGTCGACTGGGGCACCACCAACCGGCGCGCCTACGCGATGGCACCGGATGGGACGGTGCTGGAATCCCTGCGGGACGATCGCGGCGTGCTGAGCCTCGCGCGGGACGCGTACCCGGCCGAGATCGCGGCGTTGCGGGCGCGCCTGGGCGCGGAGCCGGTCATCGCGGTGGGCATGGTGGGATCGAGCCGCGGCTGGTGCGAGGCGCCCTACGTCGATGCGCCCGCCACGCTGGACCGGCTGGCCGCATCCTGCCGGGAAGCCGCGCCCGGCGTGCGCATCGTTCCCGGTGTCGCCCTGCGGGACGGCCGACGCCCCGACGTGATGCGGGGCGAGGAGATCCAGGTGCTCGGCGCGATCCACGCGGGCGCCGCACCGGCGACCGCGCTGTTCTGTCAGCCCGGCACACACAACAAGTGGATCGAGACGATCGACGGCGCCATCACGACTTTCACCACTGTGATGACCGGCGAACTCTTCGCACTGCTGCGCAGTCACGGAATCTTGGCCAGCATGCTTGATGGCGTTGTTTCGGACGGAGCCCCGTTCCGTCGCGGGCTTCACCGGGGGATCGCGTCCGGCAATCTCGCCGCGACCCTGTTCGAGGTCCGGGCCGGGCTGCTGCTCGACCGGCTCGAAGCGTCCGAGGCGGCGGCCTATGCCAGCGGCGTGCTGATCGGCGCGGATGTCGCGACCCGGGACGACCTGAGCCGCCGGCCGGTCCATCTGCTGGGCGGTGGCGCCCTGGCCGAGCTCTATGGTTTCGCGATCGCGGAGTTGGGTGGGACGTCCGTCATCGTGCCGGGCGGATCGACCACGGCCGGTATCCATGCCCTCTGGAGCCTGAACGCATGACGGTCCCCGAACGATTCGAAGCGGCCTTCGCCGCCTGTCCGCTGGTCGCGATCCTGCGGGGTTTGACGCCGGAGGAGGCGCCCGCGGTGGGCGATGCCCTCGTGGATGCGGGCTTCACGCTGATCGAGGTGCCGCTCAACTCGCCCGATCCGCTGCGCAGCATCGCACTCCTCGCCGAGCGCCTGGCCGGGCGCGCCCTTGTCGGGGCCGGAACGGTCCTTCAGCCCGCGCAGGTCGAGGCGGTCGGTGCGGCGGGTGGACGCCTGATCGTCTCGCCCAACGTGGACCCGGCGGTGATCCGCGCGACCCGCGCGCTCAGCCTGGTCTCCCTGCCCGGCTACCAGACGCCGACCGAGGCCTTCACGGCGCTCGCGGCCGGCGCAACTGCGCTAAAGCTGTTCCCGGCGGATGTCGCCTCGACGGCAGCGTTGCGGGCCCACCGGGCCGTGCTGCCCTCCGGAACCCGTGTCCTCGCCGTGGGCGGCGTGACGCCGGAGGGCATCGCCGCTTGGCGCGCGGCGAGCGCGGATGGCTTCGGCCTCGGCTCGAGCCTCTACCGTCCCGGCAAGGCGGCGGCCGATGTCGCGCGCGACGCGGCGGCTTTCGTGGCGGCGGTGCGAACATCCGCCTGAGGCGTTCTGCCCGGTGCGAGGTCCACGGCCAGCCCATCTTGGACCCGCGCCGGCAAACGCCTATCAGACAGCCGTCCCTGGACAATCGGGAGCGGCGTGATGGCGGACGAGATCGCGGTATCGGCCGAGGATGACGGGCTCGACCTCATCGAGACGCCCTGCCTCCTGCTCGACGCCGATCGGCTGGAAGCCAACGTCGCCACTCTGCGTGCGCGGCTCGACGGGCTCGGCGTGGCCCTGCGGCCGCATCTCAAGACCGCCAAGTCCCGCGACGTCGCCCGGATCGCCATGGCGAGCGAGGCGGGTCCCGCGACCGTCTCCACGCTTCGCGAGGCCGAGTACTTCGCCGAAGGCGGCGTCCGCGACATGATCTACGCCGTCGGGATCGCGCCGCAGAAACTCGAACGTGTCGGCTGGATCCGGCGGCATTGGCAGACCGATCTGGCGATCATCCTCGACTCGCTCGAGCAGGCGGAGGCCGTGGCGGCCTGGAACCGCCGCACCGGCGACCGCCTCCCGGTGCTGATCGAGGTCGACGCGGATGGCCACCGCTCCGGTGTGAAGCCGCAGGATTCGGAAACGCTCGTGGCGATCGGTCGCGTCCTTGCTGGGGAGGCCAGCCTGCGCGGCGTTCTGCTGCACGCCGGCGACAGCTATGGGCTGAGCGAGCCGGACGCGCTCCGGGCTGCCGCCGAGGCCGAGCGCGTGGCCGCGGTAATGGCGGCGGGATCGCTCCGGGACGCCGGCCTGCCCTGTCCGGTAGTCAGCGTCGGCTCCACCCCGACGGCGCGTTACGCCGAGACTCTGGACGGCATCACCGAGGTCCGCGCCGGCGTCTTCATGATCGGAGACCTGTTCCAGGCCGGCGTCGGCTCCTGCGCGGTGGCGGACATCGCACTCACCGTCCTGGCCACGGTGATCGGCCACCAGCGGGAGAAGGGCTGGATCATCACCGATGCCGGCTGGATGGCGTTGTCGCGCGACCGGGGCACGGCCCGGCAGGCGGTCGACCAGGGCTACGGCCTTGCGTGCGACCGCACCGGCCAGCCCTATCCAGACCTGATCGTCGCCGACGCCAATCAGGAGCACGGAATCCTGGCCCTGCGGAAAGGCTCGACGGCCGTCCTGCCCGATCTTCCGATCGGCGCGCGCCTGCGCATCCTGCCCAATCACGCCTGCGCCACGGGGGCGCAGCATGACCGCTACCATGCCATGGCGAGCGGCCGTCTCACCGGCGCGATCTGGCCGCGGATCAACGGCTGGTAGGGCTGATCGCCCCTCAAACCAACGTGACTGTCGTTCAGGGGTGCGCGCCGGGCGCGATGGCGCCCGTGATCACCGGTTCGCCGGCCACGACGGCGATCGCCGGTTGCGCCCGCTGCCGGTCGAGCTTGTCGGCCGATACGAGGGCGGCGGCGATCAGGGCCGCCACCGCCAGTGTCGCCTTCAGCACGTCCCAGACCCGCGCAAGCATGGACCCAACCTCAACGGCAACCGATTGCAGGGTGCGGATGCGTGGCGCAGGCCATCCGCAGTTCTGGCAGCCTGTGCTGCGAGGCTTGCGCAAACCTTACCAAGTCATCGGATCACCCCGGTTCATCCAACACTGATGCGGCGGCGCATCATTCTGGTGGAAGAACTCAGCGCCCTGCACCGGCCGAGGCGCTTGCGGCCTCGGCGGCCAGCGCTTCGAAGACCAGAGTGTGGCGCCGCGCCAGGGCCTCGACATCCGTCGCGTAGCCGCCGCCGATCACCGCCACGAGGGGGATTCCGCGGGCTCGGGCCTGAGCCACGACGAACCGGTCCCGGGCCAGCAGGCCCTCGTCGCTGAGGCAGAGTCGGCCCAACCGGTCATCCCGGTGCGGGTCGACGCCAGCGTTGTAGAAGACGAGATCCGGTCTTAACGCGTCGAGCAGCTGCGGCAGGCGGGCGCGCAGCACGGCGAGGTACGCGTCGTCACCGAGCCTGTCCGGCAGGCCGATATCCAGATCGCCGGCAATCTTCTGGGACGGGTAGTTGTTCTCGCAGTGAATGGAGAGCGTGAACAGGTCGGGGCACAGGGCCAGGCAATCGGCCGTGCCGTCGCCCTGATGGACGTCGAGGTCGACCACCAAAGCGCGCCGCACCAGCCCCTCGGCCTGAAGCGTCCGAGCCGCGACCGCCACATCGTTGAGCACGCAGAAGCCGGCTCCCTGCTGCCGGCGGGCGTGGTGGCTGCCGCCCGCGGCGCTGCCCGCGAGCCCCTCCGCAAGCGCCAGTCGGGCGGCCAGCAAGGTCCCGCCCACGGAGCTGCGCGAGCGCCGGACGACCGCAGCGTCGACCGGCAGCCCGATCGCCTTCTCGATGTCCCGGGACACGGTGCAGGTGATGACCGCCTCCACGTAAGCCGGATCGTGGGCGCGCAGCAGGATCTCCGCAGTGGCCGGCTCGGGCGTCACGAAGCCCAGTGGCGCGAGCCCCCTGGCGATCAGCGTCTCGGCCAGCAATCCGTATTTCCGCATCGGGAAGCGGTGACCCGCGGGCAGGCTGGCCTCGTAGGCAGGGTGGAAGGCAATCGGCGGAATCATGCCCCGGCGCCGAGATCGGCCAGGATGGCCCCGGCCAGCGCCGATCCGCTGTCATAGGCGGCCTCGATCCGCGCCCCGAGGCACCAGTCGCCGGCCGCGCCGAGCCGCAGGGCCGGATCGTAAAGGTTGCGCACCCCCAGGGGGCGCTCGACCTGGGCGTAGCGCCAGCGGTGGGCCTCCGCGTAAACCGGACGCAAGGCCGTGCCGAGATGACGTTCGGCCGCTTGGAGCAGCGCGGCGATGATTGCTTCCTTCGGCTCCTCGAGATGGTCGCGTGACCAATCGGCCGTCGCATGGATCGTCAGCCGTTCGCCCCCGGAGCGGCCCGGCTTCGACCCGTCGGCCGCGATCAGCCCGATCGGATCCGCCCGCGGTTCGATCAGGGCCTCCGTCACGGCGCCTTTCGCGGCGATCATCAGCGACCAGCACGGGGCGTAGGCCGCGCGCTCGGCGCCCGGAAGGGCGTATCCGGATGCGTCCAGCAGGGCTTCCACCTGCGGCGCGGGAAAGGTGATCGCCACGGCGTCGAAGGGACCATGGATCGCCTCCGCGGCAGCCTCGACCTGCCACGTCGTTCCGCTTCGGCAGATCCGGGTGATCGTCGTCTCGCTCGCGACGGGAAGCCCGGCCAGGAGATCCCTCACCGGCGCCGTCATAGCGGGCACGCCGACGTAACGCCCGGCGCCCACCCAGGGCGCCGCGATGCCGCGTCGCTCCCACTCGTTCAGCTGAGCCTCGAAGGCGGGCCCGTGCGCCCGCATGAACTGAGCGCCATGGTCGAACTGCATCGACCCGTGCCGGCGGGTCGCCATTCGTCCGCCGATGGCGCGTCCCTTGTCGAACACCTGCACGGTCAGTCCGGCTTGCGACAGCCTGCGGGCCGCCGCGGCTCCGGCCATGCCGGCCCCCAGGATCGCCACACTTCGACGGTCGCTCACGGCCCTGCCCTGGCTGCGGGGCGGCCTGGCTGGCCGCGTCTCGGTCCAGATAGGGCGGCCCCGATCGGGGACAGCGCGACGCTGCGTCCCGGAGCGACAGACGAGTCCGAACACCCGGTAGGTGGTGCATCACTCAGGACGCGCCGGCTTGGCTGGATCCGTGTTGGGAAGCGCACGTTCGGTCGGCTGGTGCGGGTAGAGGGAATCGAACCCCCACGCCTTGCGGCTGGCGATTTTGAGTCGCCCGCGTCTACCAATTCCGCCATACCCGCATGCACGGCGCTCATCGCACAGGTCCCATGCGCCGGCCAAGCGTATTTTTCGCGCGCGCCGGCGATCTGGCCAAGGCGTGGCACCTATGCTCAAAGGGCATCCGCTTCTTCAGTTCGGGAGATCGAATGCTCCGCCGGCTCTATGCGTGGATCCTGGCCCTCAGCGTCAGGCCCTCCGCGCCCTACGCGCTCGGCGCCGTGGCCTTCGCCGAAAGTTCGTTCTTCCCCGTACCGCCGGACGCGATGCTGGTACCGATGGCGGTCAGCCGACCCGATCGGGTCTGGCTCTACGCCACCATCGCGACCGTGGCGTCGGTCCTCGGCGGCCTCGTCGGCTACGCGATCGGCGCCCTGCTGTTCGATTCCGTCGGGGAATGGCTGATCCGCCTCTACGGGCTGCAGAATTCGGCCGCGACCTTCCAGGATTCCTACGCCCGATACGGGCATTGGGTGATCCTGCTGAAGGGGCTCACGCCGATCCCCTACAAGCTCGTCACGATCACGTCGGGCTTCGCCCATTACTCTCTGTTCTGGTTTTTCGTCCTGTCGGTCATCACCCGTGGCGCCCGATTCTTCATCCTGGCCGGTCTGCTCGGTCGCTACGGTGTCCAGATCCGCGGCGTCCTCGATCGGCATCTCAACGCGGTGGTGGCGATCTCCGTCGCTCTGATCGTCCTCGGGTTCCTGCTGTTCAAGGTGATCCTGTAGCCATGAATACGGCGGCCGCGCTTCGTCTCAAAACCGCCAGCCTATGGCTGGTGATTATTTCCGCCGCGACCCTCGGGGCCGTGTTGGTGATGCAGTACGGATACGGTTATTCGCCCTGCAAGCTGTGCCTGACCGAACGCCTGCCGTATTACGCGGCCGTACCGCTCGGTCTCATCGCGCTGTTTGCCCCGGAGCGCATCGCCCGGATGGCCCTCGGGCTCGCCGCCCTGGGCCTGCTCTACGGTGCCGGCATCGGCGTCTATCACGCGGGCGCCGAATGGGGCTTCTGGCCGGGGCCAACCGATTGCGGCGGGGGAACGGGTGCCAACCCCGGCCAGGTCGGCGACTTCCTGAACACCCTGCAGACCACCAAGGTGGTGGATTGCTCGGTGGCGGCCCTTCGGGTGCTTGGGGTCTCACTGGCCGGCTGGAACGCGCTTCTGGCGTTCCTGCTGGCCTCCCTGGCGGGAACCGCCGCGGTGCGGCGCTGAACGAATCGAAGTCGCGGTCGCCGATCCGGTTCTTGCCCGTCGGGCAAAGGTCCTAGTTGCGATCGTCCGGCAGGATCGGGATCGCGGCGACTTCGATTCCCTCATCGATCAGGGCACGCGCCTCGGCGGGGCTGGCCTCCCCGTAGATCGAGCGGCCTTCCGCCTCGCCGTAATGGATCTTACGCGCCTCCTCGGGGAAGCGTGGGCCGACATGCTCGGAATTCGACACGACGTGCTCGCGCAGGGCCTTCAACATCGCCCGGACCTGCCGCTCGGGCTCGGCGATCAGGGCCACGGGAGCCTCGGCCTGCGCCGGACGCGCGACCGGTCCCCGGTCGGTACGCGCGATGCTCGGCACCATCAGGGCCTTGCCGACCGCGGTGCTGTCGCAGACTGGGCAGGCCACGAGGCCGCGCGCCACTTGGGTGTCGAAGGAATCGGAGGACGGGAACCAGCTCTCGAAGCCGTGTCCGGCCTCGCAGACGAGACTGTACCGGATCATTCTTTTTCTTCGGGTGTCTACTGTGCGGCTTCGACCGGCCGGCCGACCCGCTCGACGGTGAATGCGCGCCCGTGCTTCAGCGACGGAATCCGCGCGCGCGCATCTGCGACCTGCGCCAAGTCGATCTCCGCCAGGATGAGGCCGGGCTCGTCCCCGCCCGCATCGGCGAGGATACGTCCCCAGGGATCGACGATGAGCGAGTGTCCGAAGGTCTCGCGCCCATCCTCGTGGACACCGCCCTGCGCCGCCGAGATCACGAAGGCGCCGGTTTCGATCGCCCGTGCCCGCTGCAAGACGTGCCAGTGCGCCGCCCCCGTCTGACGGGTGAAACAGGCCGGCGCGGTCAACACCTCGGCCCCCGCCTCCGCGAGGGCGCGGTACAGGCCAGGGAAGCGGATGTCGTAGCAGATCGTCAGGCCGATCGTGGCCAGCGACGTTTCGGCGGCCACCGCGCAGGCGCCGGCCGTATACGTCGCTGATTCGCGCCAGCGTTCACCGCTGGGTAGATCGACATCGAACAGATGCAGCTTGTCATAAGCCGCGACGATCGCGCCCTCGGCATCGATTAGGTAGGCGCGGTTGGCAATCTTATCGCCAGACCGCACCGCGATGGAGCCGACCTGCACCACCGTACTGGTCTCCCGCGCGGCCTCGCGCAAAGCTGCCAGCGTCGGATCCCGATCCTCGGTGGTGACGTTCGCGAACAGACGCTCGCGGCTGCGCTCCACCAGGGACGTCATTTCGGGCGTCTGCACGTAGGCCGCGCCCCGGGCGGCCGCATCGCGCACGCCCGCGACAGCCGCGTCACGGTTGGCGCCCGGGTCGCGGCCCGAGCGCATCTGGATGCAGGCGGCCGTGAACCGGGCCTCACGCATCGGCTGTGTCTTTCAGGAGGGGATCGAGCTTGCCGGCCCGGTCGAGGGCATAGAGGTCATCGCAACCGCCGACATGCGTGGCGCCCACGAAGATCTGAGGCACGCTGGTCCGGCCACCGGCCTTGCCGACCATCGTGGCGCGGGCGCCCTGAACGCGCTCGACATCGATCTCCTGGAAGGAGACGTCCTTCTGCTTCAGCAGGCTCTTGGCCGCCGAACAATAGGGACACCACGCCGTGGTGTAGATGGTGACCGGCTGCATGGCGTTCGAAGTCCCGCGCGTGACCACCCGACATATAGGTGAGCGCAGGCCGAATTGCCTATGTCCGCTTGGTCACAGGCTTAATCCGTCTCGACCGGACATCCGGCCGATCCGGGTATCCGTCAGGCCGCGAGAAGCTTCTCGACCTCGTTGACGAGGTCGCGCAGATGGAACGGCTTCGACAGGACCTTCGCGTCCTTCGGCGCCTTGGAATCGGGGTTCAGCGCCACGGCCGCGAAACCGGTGATGAACATGACCTTGATGTCGGGATCGAGCTCGGTGGCGCGCCGCGCCAACTCGATGCCGTCCATCTCGGGCATCACGATATCGGTCAGCAGCAGCTCGAACGGCTCCTCACGCAGCCGGTTGTAGGCCGAGAGGCCGTTGTCGAAGGACAGGACGTCGTAGCCCGCATTCTGCAACGCCTTCGCCAGAAACCGGCGCATGTCGTTGTCGTCTTCCGCCAGCAGGATTTTCATCGGCCGGATCCGAGCCTTCGTATCGTGGTGTTGATCCCATAAAGGGACGGGATGGTAAACAAGGTGTTAGGATTGTCGGCGAACCGCACGCTGCCTGTGTCGCCGATGGCAAGACAGACCGACGGCGCGGAGTGGACAGGCGAGCGAACGCGCACCACAGTGCGGATCTGCTGTGCTCCTTCCACCGCCGGGTTGTCCACGCATCGATGAGCGCTCCCGAATCGGTCAAGCCAGACGCCTTCGGATTCGCGCCACCCTTTGCAGTGGACGAACCCGCGACGCATATCCTGCCCTTCGTCTTCAATACCGGCCATTCCGGGGCCGTCTACCCCCCGCATTTCATCGCCGCGTCGCGCCTCGATGCCCTGGCCCTGCGCCGGTCGGAGGACGCGCATGTCGAGCGCCTGTTCGCACACGTGGTCGAACTCGGTGCGCCGCTGCTGCGGGCCAATTTCCCGCGCGCCTTCCTGGATGTGAATCGCGAGCCGTTCGAGCTCGACCCGCGGATGTTCGACGGGCGGCTGCCGCCCTTCGCCAACACCCGCTCGATGCGGGTTGCCGGCGGCCTGGGGACGGTTCCGCGCGTCGTCGCCGACGGTCAGGAGATCTATGCCCGGCGGCTCCCGGTCGAGGAGGCGACGGCGCGGATCGAGGGACTGTACAAGCCGTATCACCGGCTGCTGCGCAGCCTGCTCCAGCGCACCGCCAAGCACCACGGTCATTGCGTGCTGATCGACTGCCATTCCATGCCGTCATCGAGCCTGGGGCGCGACGCGGAGATGAAGGCCGACGTCGTGCTCGGGGACCGTTTCGGCACCGCCTGCGCGCCCGCGCTCATCGACGGGTTCGAAGCCGCCTTCCGCGCACGGGGCTTCCGCGTGGTGCGCAACAAGCCCTACGCGGGCGGCTTCATCACCGAGCATTACGGCGAGCCGAACCTCGGGCGTCATGCGCTGCAGATCGAGCTCAATCGCGCGCTCTACATGAATGAGAACAGCCTCGCGACGCATGCCGGGTTTCAGGGGCTGGTGGAGTCGCTGCGGGCCATCATCATGGACGTCGCATCCGATCTCGGTGATCTGACACCCCGCCGGATGGCAGCCGAATAACGCGCGCTCCCTCGGCAGCGCGACGATCCGTCAGCACGAAAGCCTGGGTAAAACAAAAAAGGCCACTCCCGAAGGAGCGGCCCGAAGTCTAGGGAGGAAACGCCCAAGAAGGGCTGCGGGACCGCGACGCCATCGCGATCTCGCAATGCACAAAATAAAGTGCGGCGCACAAGACGCAAGGATAAAATCGCGGACCGGGCCGCATCCGACGCATACCTGCCTCCCGCGACAGGCCGGGAACCGGATCGCGGTAGAGCCGATGCGGCACTCGGTCAGCCATGTTCCTTCAGCAGCTTGGCGATCTCGGCCTTGAGCGGATTAACCAAATCCTTGCGCTCCAGGGCATAGGCGAGGTTCGCAACCAGGAAGCCGAGTTTGGATCCGGTGTCGTAGGTCCGGCCCTCGTAACGCATGCCGTAGAAGTCCTGCGTTCCCATCAGGTCGATCATGGCATCCGTGAGCTGAATTTCGCCGCCCGCGCCCTTCTTGCCGTGCTCGAGAATGCCGAAGATCTCAGGCTGCAGGATGTAGCGCCCGGAGATGATGTAGTTCGATGGCGCGGTGCCCTGCTTGGGCTTCTCGACCATGCCGGTAATTTGGAAGGACTGGCCGAAGGTCTCGCCGACGCTGACGATCCCGTACTGATGCGTCTCCTCCGGGGCGACTTCCTCAACCGCGATGACGTTGCCGCCGTGGCGCTCGTAGGTCGCCAGCATCTGCTGCATGCAGCCGCGGCTGAGCATGTCCGGCAGCAGCACCGCGAAGGGTTCGTCACCGATGATCTCGCGGGCGCACCACACCGCGTGGCCCAACCCGAGTGGGGCCTGCTGGCGGGTGAAGCTCGTCTGCCCCGCCTTCGGCAAATCCTTCTTGAGGTCCTCGTAGGCGGCGGTCTTTCCGCGCTCCTGGAGGGTGTGGTCGAGCTCGTAGGCGATGTCGAAATGATCTTCGATGACCGCCTTGCCGCGTCCCGTCACGAAGACGAAATGCTCGATGCCGGCCTCCCGGGCCTCATCGACGACGTGCTGAACGACCGGCCGGTCGACGACCGTAAGCATTTCCTTCGGGACCGCCTTGGTCGCTGGCAGGAAGCGCGTGCCCAGGCCCGCGACGGGCAGGACGGCCTTGCGGATCGGTTTCATCGATCGGTAACCCCAAGGACTGAATGAAACGACGTGAACAACGATAAAGAACGACTGGCTGGACGCGCCCCATGCCGGAGCGGGCCCACATTTCCGGCGGGCGCCGCAGTGAGACAGGCTAATGCGGCGCGTCGCAAGACCCCAATGTGGATAGTATGGGGCAGTGTGCCGTAAATATAGCGTCTGCAACCACGTAAGCAGGCTTAAAGGGCTCTCCGCCAAAGTGGACGCCGGTTGGGCGCAAGAGCGCGTCAAAACAGAGGTTAAGAGCCGCGCGTGATTGCAATGCGATCGAGTACGGCCCTAATGGCGGCGGCATCGAGGGGGTGACATGGCGGTCCTAGTAACGGGCGGTGCCGGATATATCGGCAGCCATATGGTTTTGGCGCTGCTCGACGCCGGCCACGAGGAGGTCGTGGTTCTCGACGATCTCTCGACCGGCTTCGACTGGGCCGTGCCGGAAGGCGTCAAGCTCGTGGTGGGCGACGTGGCGGACCAAGCCCTCGTCACCCAGACCATCCTGCAGCATCGCATCGACGCGCTGGCCCATTTCGCCGCCAAGATCGTGGTCCCCGAATCCGTGTCGGACCCGCTCGGCTACTACCTCGCCAACACCGTAAAGACCCGCTCGCTGATCGAGGCCGCGGTCCGCGCCGGCGTGCGCCACGTGATCTTCTCCTCGACGGCGGCGGTCTACGGCGAGCCGGAGGTCGTGCCGGTCCCCGAGGATCTGCCGCTGAAGCCGATCAACCCCTATGGCCGCTCGAAGCTGATGAGCGAGTGGATGATCGCCGACGCGGCAGCGGCCCACGACTTCACCTATGTGATCCTGCGCTATTTCAACGTCGCGGGCGCCGACCCCCAGGGCCGGTCCGGGCAGTCGACGCCGAACGCGACCCATCTGATCAAGGTCGCCACGCAGGCGGCGCTCGGCCAGCGCGAGCGGCTCGACGTCTACGGCACCGACTACCCGACGCCCGACGGCTCGTGCCTGCGCGACTACATCCAGGTCTCGGACCTCGCCGAGGCGCACCGGGTCGCGCTCGATCATCTGCGCTCGGGCGGCGACAGCCTGACGCTGAATTGCGGTTACGGGCGCGGCTACTCGGTGCTCGACGTCATCGAGGTGGTGAAGCGGATTTCCGGTCGCGACTTCGCGGTGCGGCTGTGTCCGCGGCGGCCCGGCGATCCGGCCCAGATCGTGGCCGAGGCGGGGTTGATCCGGGACCGTCTGGGCTGGCGTCCGCAACACGACGATCTCGACGCGATCGTGGGTCAGGCGCTCGCCTGGGAGGACCGCCTCGCCAAGCGCAACCGGATCTGACCGGGTGCTGTCGCGGAGGGCGTTGCTCGCGGCCAGCCTGTGCCTTCCGGGGGTTGCGCGGGCGAAGGACGGTGCGGGCGCCGACAGTGCCTTCCGGGCCTTCGTCACCGCCCTGCGCCCCGATGCGGCAGCTCGCGGCGTGACACCTCAGACCTTCGATGCAGCCTTTCGCGGGATCGTGGCTCCAGATGCTGCGATCCTGGCGCGGACGCGTCGGCAGAGCGAGTTCGTCCGGCCAGTCTGGGATTATCTGGTCAATGCGGCCTCGGCCGGCCGGATTGCTCGGGGCCGTGCGCGTGCCGCCGCGCTGGGCTCGACGCTCCGGGGGATCGAGACGCGGTACGGCCTGCCTGGCCCGGTGGTGCTGGCGATCTGGGGCATTGAATCCGATTTCGGCGCCAGTGCGGGCGATGTCCCGACGATCCGCGCCCTCGCGACGCTGGCGCAAGCGGGCCACCGGGGTACCCTGTTCCGCGACGAGCTGCTGGCGGCTCTCACCATCCTGCAGCGGGGCGACATCACACCGGCGCGGATGAGCGGAAGCTGGGCGGGGGCCATGGGTCAGGTCCAGTTCCTGCCCTCCACCTATCTCGCGCACGCGGTCGATTTCGATGGCGACGGCCATCGCGACATCTGGACCAGCGCCCCCGACTCGCTCGCCTCCATCGCAGCCTATCTCAAGGATCTCGGCTGGAATCCGGCCCTGTCCTGGGGATACGAGGTGCGCCTGCCGGAGGGCTTCGATCTGGCGCGCTACACCGACGACCTTTCGGCCTTCGCCGACCGGGGCGTTCGACGCACGGATGGCAGTCCGCTGCCGGCACGGGGGCGTGCCAGCCTGTTTCTGCCGGGCGGGCTCGGGGCGCCGGTCTTTCTGATCACCGACAATTTCGAGGTGATCCGGGGCTACAACACCTCGGATTCCTACGCACTGGCCGTAGGCCATCTCGCCGACCGCCTCGGGGGCGGCCCGGCGCTGGCCGCGTCCTGGCCTGCGGGGCCGAGCCTCGACGGGTCGGGATTGCGCGCGCTTCAGGCCGGCCTCGCCGCGGGAGGCTTCTATGATGGTCCGGCGGATGGCCGTGCCGGGCCCAAGCTCCGCGAGGCGGTGCGGCGCTATCAGATCAGCGTGGGCCTGCCCGCGGACGGCTACGCGACCGCTGCCCTTCTCGCCCGCGTCGCCGGTCGATGAACGCGCCGGCTCCGCCCGCGAGCACATTTAGACCCGGCAACCACTTCGCCCTATAGTGCAGCGGTTTCGGACGGCTCCGTTCGTTGTGAAGAGTGCGGGATACGCATGAACGTCGCTGGTCGCTGCGGCTCAAGACGGCCGGTGCATCTGGGTCTCGCCACTGCGCTCTGGCTCTGTGCCCTTCCGCTGCTCGGCGGCGCCCCCGCCTTCGCGCAATGGGGCGACGGCTATCAGCAGCCCGGCAATGGCACCTACTATGAGGCGCCCCCACGCCGTCGCCCCCGGGACGCCTATTACCGGGATGACGGAAGCTATGGGCGCCAGCCCCGCGCCGCGCCGCCGCAGGAGGCGCCGCGCCAGTTCTACTGGCCCTGGGAGGACCGGCCGCAACCCGTCGCGCCCCCGCCCGAGCGGACCTACCGGGCCCCGCGTCCCCGCAACAGCTACAGTCCCGCCGAGGCCCAGCGGCCAATACCCGCGATCAAACGCCGGGTGCGCCCCGCCCGGGCTCCGACGCCACCGAAGCCCGCCATCGCCAAGACCGAGCCTCATGTGCAGATCGCCGTGTTCGGCGATTCCCTGGCGGATCATCTGGCGAAGGGCCTCGACGACGTCTTCGAGGACAACGCCGATGTCGCTGTGATCGACCGCGCCAAGGGCGACAGCGGGCTCGTCCGCCAGGACGTGATCGACTGGCCGAAGGTGGCCCAGGATTACCTCCAGACGAACCCAAAGGTTCGCTACGCCCTTGTGATGCTGGGCGCCAACGACCGGCAGCCGATCCGAGACGGCGAAGAGACCGTCGATCCTCTAACCGATCGCTGGCGCACCCTGTACCGGGCGCGGGTCGATGCGCTCATCAAGGTGTTCACCGACCGCAAGCTGCCGCTGGTCTGGGTCGGGCTGCCGCCCGTGCAGAGCGAGTCGCTGAGCCGCGATTTGGCTGCGATCAACGACATCGTGCGCGACAGCGTGACCAAGGCGGGCGCGACCTATGTCGATATCTGGCCGGGCTTCGTCGACGATCGGGACCGTTACGCGGCCTCCGGGCCCGACCCCGAAGGCCAGATCGCCAAGCTCCGCACCGCCGACGGCGTTCATTTCACGAAGGCCGGCGGCCGGAAGCTCGCGCATTTCGCCGATGTCGAGCTCAAGCGCCTGATGGGCACCGCGCCGGCGCCGGCCGATCAACCGTCCGCCACCGTGGCCCCGAGCGGGCTACCCGCGGTCGTCGCCCCGAGCCTCGACGGGACCGGGCAGTCCACCGACACGGCGGCAATTGATCGGCAGATCACCGCGATGCTGCCGAGCCTGCCGGAACCCCCCGGTGTCCCGGCGCTGCCGGTCAAGCCCGCGGCCGGGCCCGTCATTCCGCTGAGCCGGACGGAAGTCTCGCCCGGCGGCTCCCTGCTGACCGGGCGCCCGCGGGATGCGGACAATCTCGGGACGGTCGAGCGAACGCTGCTGCGCGGGAACGCGCCGATGCCGCAGCCCGGGCGGGCCGACGATTTTCGCTGGCCCCCAGGCTGAAGCCGTTACCGGCCTGAGATTCTTCGCTCTCACACCAGTAGCCTCAGCGAACAACGCTCCCCCCTCACGACAAGGGGGAGGAGCGGCGCAGTCCTACCGTGGCAGAACGCTCGAACCCATCAGCATCTCGTCAATGGCGCGGGCCGCCTGTCGACCCTCACGGATCGCCCAGACCACCAGCGACTGACCCCGGCGCATGTCGCCGGCCGCCCAGATCTTCGCGTCGGAGGTGCGATAATCCTCCTCGTTCGCCTCGACGTTGCCGCGCTTGTCGACGCCGATCCCGGACTGCTCCAGCAGCCCCTTCTGGACCGACCCGGCAAAGCCAATCGCCATGAAGACGAGGTCGGCCGGTAGGACGAATTCCGAACCCTCGATCGGCTGGCGCTTGGCATCGACCCGGGCGCAGACGACGCCCGTAAGCCGTCCCTTCTTGTTGCCTTCGAGCCGGAGCGTTGCCGCCTGGAACTCGCGCTCCGCGCCCTCGGCCTGGCTGGAGGAGGTGCGCATCTTGGTCGGCCAGTAGGGCCACACGGTCAGCTTGTCCTCGCGCTCCGGCGGCCGCGGGCGGATGTCGAGCTGCGTCACCGACAGGGCCCCCTGGCGGAACGCCGTGCCGACGCAATCGGAGGCGGTGTCGCCGCCACCGATCACCACCACGTTCTTGCCGCTGGCCAGAATCGGCTGCTCGCCGTTGCCGCGCATCGGTTCGTTGTTCACCCGCCGGTTGGACTGGACGAGGAAGGGCATCGCGTAGTGCACGCCCTCCAGCTCCTGGCCGGGCAGCTGCGGATTGCGCGGATCCTCGGCGCCACCGCAGAACATCACGGCGTCGAACTCGGCCTTCAACTCGTCCACCGGTTTCGTCACGCCGATATTCTGGTTGTAGTGGAAGACGACGCCTTCGGCCTCCATCTGGCGCACGCGCCGGTCGATGTGGCGCTTCTCCATCTTGAAGTCCGGGATGCCGTAGCGGAGCAAACCGCCGGCCTTCGGCTCACGTTCGAAGACGTGGACGTCGTGCCCGACCCGGGCGAGCTGCTGCGCCGCCGCCATGCCGGCCGGGCCCGAGCCCACCACCGCCACCCGCTTGCCGGTGCGGATCTGCGCCGGCTCCGGTTTCACCCAGCCCATGTTCCACGCCCGGTCGGCGATCGCCTGCTCGATCGTCTTGATAGCGACCGGCTGGTTCTCGAGGTTCAGCGTGCAGGCTTCCTCGCAGGGCGCGGGGCAGACGCGGCCAGTGAATTCCGGAAAGTTGTTGGTCGAGTGGAGGTTGCGCGAGGCCTCCTCCCAATCCGACTGGAACACGAGGTCGTTCCAGTCCGGGATCTGGTTGTGGACCGGGCAGCCGGTCGGGCCGTGACAGAACGGGATGCCGCAATCCATGCAGCGCGCCGCCTGTTTGGTCAGGTCATGCTCGTCGAGCGGGAGCGTGAACTCGCGAAAATGCCGGACCCGGTCGGCGGCGAGCTGATACTTCTGCTCCTGCCGGTCGAATTCGAGGAAGCCTGTGATCTTGCCCATTGATCCGCCCCTGGGCCGGCCAGTCTCTGACTGCGCTGCCCGCGTCGTCGCGTCTTTTGTGTGCGGGACCGGGTGGCGAACCACCCGGTCTAAAGCGGCGGCTACTCCGCCGCCACCGGCATCCGTGCCATCTCCATCTCGCGGAGCGCCCGGCGATACTCCACCGGCATCACCTTCACGAACTTGGTGCGATAGCTCGACCAATCGTCCAGGATCGCCTTGGCGCGCGGGCTGCCCGTATATTTGAGATGGTTCTTGATGAGCTGCGTCAGCCGCTCCTCGTCGTGGCCCGACATGTCCGCCAGGATATCGACCCGCCCCTTGGTCTCCAGGTCGCCATCCTGGTGGAAGCGACGCATGAGGTCGTCCTCCTCCTCGACGGGTTCCAGATCGACCATGGACAGGTTGCAGCGCGCCGAGAACGAGCCGTCCTCGTCGAGCACGTAGGCGATGCCACCCGACATGCCGGCCGCGAAGTTGCGCCCGGTCTCGCCGATCGACACGACCACGCCGCCGGTCATGTACTCGCAGCCATGGTCGCCCATGCCCTCGACCACCGTGATCGCGCCGGAGTTACGCACCGCGAAGCGCTCGCCCGCCGAACCACGGATGTAACACTCGCCCGCGACAGCTCCGTACAGCACCGTGTTGCCGACCATGATGGTCCGGTCGGCAGGCGAGCGCAGCGCGTCGCTCGGCCGGATGATCAGCTTGCCGCCCGACAGACCCTTGCCGACATAGTCGTTGCCGTGGCCGGTCAGCTCGATGGTCACACCGGCAGCCACCCAGGCGCCGAAACTCTGGCCAGCGGTGCCGGTGAGCTTCACCACGATGGTGTCGTCCGGCAGGCCCTCGTGGCCGTGCGCCTTGGCGACCATGCCGGATAGCATCGCCCCAGCGGCCCGGTCCGAGTTGCGGATCGTGTCGGTGAGGACCACCGGCTCGCCGGTCTCGATGGCAGCTTGAGCCCCCGCGATCAGGCGCCGGTCGAGGACGGTGTCGACCGGGTGATACTGCTTCTCGACATGGCGGATTGCCGTGCCCTCGGCGACCTTCGGCCGGTGGAACAGCTTGGTGAAGTCCAGCCCGCGCGCCTTCCAGTGGGCAATGGCCTCGACCTTATCGAGCAGGTCGGAGCGGCCGACCGCCTCTTCGAGCTTGGTGAAGCCGAGCGACGCCAGGATCTCCCGCACCTCCTCGGCCACAAAGAAGAAGTAATTGACCACGTGCTCGGGCGTACCCTTGAAGCGCTTGCGCAGCACCGGATCCTGGGTGGCGACGCCGACCGGGCAGGTATTCAGGTGGCACTTGCGCATCATGATGCAGCCGGCCGCGATCAGCGGCGCGGTCGAGAAGCCCATCTGATCGGCGCCGAGGAGCGCCGCGATGATCACATCCCGCCCGGTGCGGATGCCGCCATCCGCCTGGAGGGCGACGCGCCCGCGCAGACCGTTGAGCACCAGCGTCTGCTGGGTCTCAGCCAGCCCGGTCTCCCACGGACCGCCGGCGTGCTTGAGCGAGGTCAGCGGTGCCGCGCCGGTGCCGCCATCGTACCCAGAGATCGTGATGTGGTCGGCCCGCGCCTTGGCGACGCCGGCCGCCACGGTGCCGACGCCGACCTCGGAGACGAGCTTCACCGACACGTCCGCCGACGGGTTCACGTTCTTCAGGTCGAAGATCAGCTGGGCCAGATCCTCGATCGAGTAGATGTCGTGGTGCGGCGGCGGCGAGATCAGGCCGACGCCCGGGGTGGCGTAGCGGACCTTGGCGATCTTGGCGTCGACCTTGTGGCCGGGCAGCTGGCCGCCCTCGCCGGGCTTGGCACCCTGCGCGACCTTGATCTGCATCATGTCGGAATTGACGAGGTATTCCGTCGTGACGCCGAACCGGCCGGAGGCCACCTGCTTGATCGCCGACCGGCGCGAGCGCCCGTCCGGCAACGGCTTGAACCGCTCGACCTCCTCGCCGCCCTCACCGGAATTCGAGCGGCCGCCGAAGGAGTTCAGCGCAATGGCCAGCGTCTCGTGCGCCTCCTTGGAGATGGAGCCGTACGACATGGCGCCGGTGGCGAAGCGCTTCACGATCTCGGAGGCCGGTTCGACCGATTCGAGTGGGACCGGCTCGCGGCCGATCTCGGAGGCCGACTTGAGGCGGAACAGCCCGCGCAGGGTCTTGAGCTGGTTCTCCTGCCGGTTCACCAGCTGCGCGTATTCCCGGTAGCGCTCCGGCACGTTGAGGCGCACCGCGTGCTGCAGCGTCGCCACCGTGTCGGGCGTCCAGGTGTGGGCCTCGCCGCGCAGGCGGTAAGCGTACTCGCCACCGACATCCAGGGCGTTGCGATAGACCGGCGCGTCGCCGAAGGCATCGCGGTGACGGCGGACCGTCTCCTCGGCCACCTCGGCCATGCCAACGCCCTCAATGGTCGTCGCCGTGCCGAAGAAGTCCCGTCCCACGAAGGTCGAGTTCAGGCCGATCGCGTCGAAGATCTGCGCGCCGCAATAGGATTGGTAGGTCGAGATGCCCATCTTGGACATCACCTTCAGCAGGCCCTTATCGATCGCCTTGATGTAGCGATAGATGATCTCGTCGTCGGCGAGATCTGGCGGGAACTCGTCCTTCATATCGAGCAGCGTCTCGAAGGCGAGGTACGGGTTGATCGCCTCGGCGCCGTAGCCCGCCAGGCACGCGAAGTGATGCACCTCGCGCGGCTCGCCCGATTCGACCACGAGGCCGACCGAGGTCCGCAGTCCCTTGCGGATGAGGTAGTTGTGCACGGATGCCGTCGCGAGCAGGGCCGGGATCGGGATCCGGTCCGGCCCCACCGCCCGGTCGGTGAGCACGATGATGTTGTAGCCGCCACGCACCGCCGCCTCGGCCCGGTCGCAGAGCCGATCGAGGGCACCGTCCATGGCCTGCGCGCCCATCTCGGCCGGGTAGGTCACGTCCAGAGTCTTGGTGTCGAACCGGTCCTCGAAATGGCCGATCGAGCGGATCTTCTCCAGGTCGCCGTTTGTGAGGATCGGCTGGCGGACCTCCAAGCGCTTGCGCCGGGACGCGCCCTCCATGTCGAGCAGGTTCGGCCGCGGCCCGATAAACGAGACGAGGCTCATCACGGCCTCCTCGCGGATCGGATCGATCGGCGGGTTGGTGACCTGCGCGAAGTTCTGCTTGAAGTAGGTGTAGAGCAGCTTGGACTTCTCGGAGAGCGCCGAGAGCGGCGTATCCGTGCCCATCGAGCCGACCGCCTCCTGACCTGTGACGGCCATGGGCTGCATCAGCAGCTTGAGATCTTCCTGGGTGTAGCCGAAGGCCTGCTGGCGATCGAGCAGGTTCACGTCGCCACGCGACTCGCGCGGCTGCACCGGGCGTAGATCCTCCAGAACGATCTGGGTGTTCTTCACCCAGTCGGCATAGGGATGCGCCGCGGCGAGCTCGCCCTTGATCTCTTCGTCGGAGACGATGCGGCCCTTCTGGAGGTCGATCAGCAGCATCCGGCCCGGCTGGAGGCGCCACGACTGCACGATCTTCTCGTCCGGGATCGGCAGGGTGCCCATTTCCGAGGCGAGTACCACCAGCCCGTCATCGGTGACGATGTAGCGGGCCGGGCGCAGGCCGTTGCGGTCCAGCGTCGCGCCGATCTGACGCCCGTCGGTGAACGCCACGGCCGCCGGGCCGTCCCACGGCTCCATCAGTGCGGCGTGGTACTCGTAGAAGGCGCGCCGCTCCTCGCTCATCAGCGGATTGCCGGCCCAGGCCTCCGGAATCAGCATCATCATCGCGTGGGCGAGCGGGTAGCCGCCCTGCACGAGGAACTCGAGGGCGTTGTCGAAGCAGGCGGTGTCGGACTGGCCCTCGTACGAGATCGGCCAAAGCTTCGAGATGTCGTTGCCGAACAGATCGGAATCGACACTCGCCTGACGGGCCGCCATCCAGTTGACGTTGCCGCGCAGCGTATTGATCTCGCCGTTATGGGCGACCATCCGGTAGGGGTGCGACAGCCGCCAGGTCGGGAACGTGTTGGTGGCGAAGCGTTGGTGCACGAGCGCGATGGCCGAGACGAAGCGCTCGTCCTTCAAGTCGAGGAAGTAGCCGCCGAGCTGCGTGACCAGCACCATGCCCTTGTAGACGATGGTCCGGGTGGAGACCGAAACGGGGTAGAACTCCTTCACCCGCGGATCGTCGAGGGCGTAGACCCTGTTGGAGATCCCCTTGCGCGCGACGTAGACCCGGCGCTCGAACGCGTCCTGATCGGTCACTGAGGCGGGCCGGCCGATGAAGACCTGCCGGTGATGGGGCTCGGTGGCCTTCACGGCGACGCCGAGATCCTCCGGATCGACCGGCACGTCGCGCCAGCCGAGCAGCGGCAGGCCTTCGGACGCGAGGACCGATTCGACGATCTCCTGAATGATCGCCCGCGGCTCCTCGGCCTTGGGCATGAAGAACTGACCGATCGCGTAGGCGCCGGCCGGCGGCAGCTCGAAGCCGAGGCGCGAGCATTCGTCGGAAAAGAAGCCGTGCGGGATCTGCGTGAGGATGCCGCAACCGTCGCCCATCTTCGGGTCGGCACCGACAGCACCCCGGTGATCGAGGTTCTCGAGGATGTTCAGACCCTGCTGGACGATCGCGTGCGTGCGGCGATCGTGCATGTCGGCGATGAAGCCGACGCCGCAGGCGTCGCGCTCGTGGGCCGGATCGTAGGCGCCCTGAGCTTTCGGCAGCGCGGGATCGCGCACGATGAGCGGCATCGTGCCACCGCGCGGGGCGGCAGCCTGGAGCGTGGAAGCGGCAAACGCGTCGGCGGGCCTGCGCTGTGACATGCTTCGATTCGTCCTTCCCTCGACACCGTCCGCCCATGAGCGCCCGCTCATGAACCTGCGAGCATGTTTCGTGCCCGCGTGCCGTTGGCGCCAGCCACTCCGACCACATGCCGCAGGCCGTCCGGCCGGTCCGCAGGGACACGTCCTTCGGCTTGCGTTCATCGAGGACCCGGACCGCTCGGGGAGCGGTGCGCTGGCGCGCCCGTATCCGTCTGCCGGAATGTCTCGCCCGCACGCGAGACGGCGACGGCCGGTGCACGGCCAATGGGACAGTTGTGCTGTCCTATGTCGCGAAATTGCCAGATTGAAATGCTTTCAGCAAGTGACTGACGCCGAGCCCTCCAACGGGCATTCGGTCGCCTGGCGAAGAGTCGCGTCCAGCTTCCGCAATCTCGCCCGAATCGGGTTGTCTACCCCAGGTGCCGAGCACAAGCGGCATGCGGGGCAACGACCCTGCCGGCATGGTCGAGGTCCGGGTCCTACCGGCCCGGACCATGCCGGAACCGGATACTCTGCCGGGTCTCCAGCACGGGAACGCACCAGAGTGACAATAACGAACAGGACGTCCGCGCGCCTTCGGACCACGATGAGCCGGGCGCTCTGCGCCACACTCCTGTGCGGCGGCGCGCTGCTGGGCCTCTGCGACGGGGCCAGCGCCCAGTTCGCCTTCGAGGAAGAGGTCGTGCCCCCGCGGGTGGTGGCGTGGCGCCTCGCCGACCAGGGTTTCACCGGCCTGAGCCGTCCGCGCTTCAATGGGCGCGTCTATGTGGTCGAGGCCGTGAGCCCGGCGGGCATGCCGATACGGCTGTTCGTGGATCCGGGATCGGGCGGGATCGTCGGGCGCCAGCGCCTCGGTGCACCCGACGCGTATGCGCGGCTGGAGCGGCCCGCCCCCGGTTTCGGCTGGACCGAGGAGGATGCCGGACCCCGGCGAGCGCTACGTGCCGTGCCGGGAGCGGATGCTCCGGCCCTGCGCCTCGATCGACGCACGACGGCGCGGCCCGAAGGCAACCCCGACGGCCTCAATCCCGACAGCGCCGGCCAAAGCCCGACGCGGCGCAAGCTTGCGCGCACCGCACCGGCACGGAATCCCGAGCTGCGTGCCACGAATCGGACCTCGCCCGAGGCGCCGGCCCCCAAGATCGCTCCGGCCGAGGCGTCCAAGGCCGAACCGAAGGTCGAACCGGCACCCGAGACCAAGTCGGCGGCGATCGACCGGGCACCGTCCGCCACTCCTGCACCGCGGCCGGACGACGCGGCCAAGCCCGCCGCCCCCACCGTGGCGGAGGCGGCCAAGCCGGTCGCCAAGGACTGGAAGGATCCGCCGACCGAGAAGAAGCCCGTCCGGGTGATCGGTGGCGCAACCATCGTTCCCGGCCCATCCGAGAAGGAGCCGGCGGCTCAGTAACGTCCTATGCCGTTACGAGCCGTTCCGCCCCGGTGAACACCGTCACCGTGTCGGCGCGCGCGATGGCGCAGAGCGTGATCCCGTGTACCCGGGCCCGTTCGAGCGCCAGGGACGTCGGCGCCGAGATCGCCACGATCACGGCCGCACCGAGACGCGCGGCCTTCTCGACCATCTCGAACGAGCAGCGGCTGGTGATCACCAGAAAACCTTGATCCGCCCGAGTTCCGGCCCGCATCAGGGCGCCGATCAGTTTGTCCAGCGCGTTGTGGCGCCCGACATCCTCCCGCACGGCCAGCAGCTCACCGTCGAGACCCGCCCAGGCGGCTGCATGGACCGCCCGGGTCTCCGCCCCGAGACGCTGTGCAGCGTCGAGGCCCGCAAGCGCCCGGGCGATCGCCGGGAGCCGGATCTGCAGAGATGGAACGGCCCGCATCTCCGCCCGCGGCAACTCCGCCAGATCCTCGATGCCGCAAACGCCGCATCCGGTGCGTCCACTGATCGCGCGCTTGCGGGCGAGATGCTCGCGCAACCGCCCCGGGGCCAGATCGATGTGGAGCCGCACGCCGTCCGACCCGGCCTCGACCCGCGTTCCGCGGATCTCTTCGGCACTCTCCACGATCCCTTCGGTGAGACTGAAGCCGTAGGCGAAATCGTCGAGATCGGACGGTGTCGCCATCATGACCGCGTGCGGCACGCTGCCGTACACCAAGTTGACTGGTGTCTCGACAGCGAGCGCCCGATTGCCGGACAAAGCCCGGTCGCCGGACCGCGTCGCATCGCCTGTGTAAGCAACGACCAGCATCGGGACGTTCACCGAGCAGGGCGGCAGGCTGGTGAGTTGAGTCCCGGTGTCGGTCGACATACAGCGCTCCAATAGCGAGTCTCCTACGTATCGATCACCGTTCGCGACACAATGGTGCGGCGGCAAACCTGCGCGCGACCGAGGTGGGACCCTCGCAAACCGCTGGAAAGCGCGCGATGCGACGCTTGTGCGGTTGCGCCATGGCGGCCCTTGTGGTCTGAAGCCCCGGTCGGATAATGCCGGGTGACACAACCGGCACTCCGTCACGTTGGCACAATCTCACTCTCAGTCGAGTGGGGGCCGGCGGGACCCAGCAGCCAGGGGAGCCACGAGAGGCAGATGCGGACGGTGCGGACGATCAACCGGTCACTCTGGAGCCTCGCCACGTTCGGCGCCCTGCTCTTCCCGACAGCGCATGCTCAGGCCGGCGGCTTCGGCCAGCCGATCCCGTGGGAGATGAGCCGGCAGATCCCGGTCACTGAGAACGCCCGGGACATCCTGAACTTCGAGATCGGCCTCCACTGGTTGTCGATTGCAATCTCGGTCTTCGTCCTGGGCTTGATCCTGTGGTGCGTGTTCCGCTTCGGCGAGAAGCGCAACCCGACACCCTCGCGTACGACCCACAACACCGCCATCGAGGTCGCCTGGACGATCGTTCCGGTGCTGATCCTAGTCGCTGTGGCGATCCCGTCCTTCCGCCTGCTGCGCACGCAGCTCTCCGATCCGAAAGCCGACATGATCGTGAAGGTCATCGGCCACGCATGGTACTGGTCCTACGAGTACCCGCAGACCGAGGCTGGCGGCGGCTTCACCTTCGATGCCAACATCGACGAGGACAAGCAGCCACGCCTGCTGCAGACCGACAACGAGATGGTGGTCCCGGTCGGCAAGATCGTGAAGATCCAGGTCACCGCCGCGGACGTCCTGCATTCCTGGGCGATGCCGTCCTTCGGCTTCAAGATCGACGCCGTGCCCGGCCGCCTGAACCAGATGTGGTTCAAGGCCGACAAGGAAGGCACCTTCCACGGCCAGTGCTCGGAGCTCTGCGGCCAGCGCCACGCCTATATGCCGATCGTCGTCCGCGTGGTCAGCGAGCAGGCCTATGCCGAATGGCTGACGGAGGCGAAGACCAAATACGCCCGCATCGATAACGGCACGAGCCTCGCCGAGGCGCGCTGAGCCCCGGCTGACCGAACCCTTCCGATTCACAAGGCACCCGAATCCATGGCTACAGCCGCAGCCCATGCCGAGGCCCACGAGGTCCACGACCACAAGCCCTCGTTCTTTGCCCGGTGGTTCCTGTCGACGAACCACAAGGACATCGGCACCCTCTATCTGCTCTTCGCCTTCTGCGCCGGCATGATCGGCGCCTTCCTCTCCTTCGGCATCCGGATGGAGATGGAGCAGCCCGGACTGCAGTACTTCTCGAACCCGGCGACCTACAACGTGTTCGTCACGGGTCACGGCCTCATCATGGTGTTCTTCATGGTGATGCCGGCGCTGATCGGCGGCTTCGGCAACTGGTTCGTGCCGCTCATGATCGGTGCGCCCGATATGGCGTTCCCGCGCATGAACAACATCTCGTTCTGGCTGACGGTGGCGGGCTTCTGCTCGCTGCTGTGCTCGCTCTTCGTCGAGGGTGCACCGGGAGCCTCGGGCGCCGGCACCGGCTGGACCGTCTACCCGCCGCTTTCGACCGCCGGCCATCCCGGCCCGGCCGTCGACTTCGCGATCTTCGCCCTGCACCTCTCCGGCGCTGGCTCGATCCTCGGCGCGATCAACTTCATCACCACCATCCTGAACATGCGCGCCCCGGGCATGACGCTGCACAAGATGCCGCTCTTCGCCTGGGCCGAGCTGGTCACCGCCTTCCTGCTGCTGCTCTCGCTACCGGTTCTGGCGGGCGCCATCACGATGCTGCTGACCGATCGGAACTTCGGCACGACCTTCTTCGATCCGGCCGGCGGCGGTGACCCGATCCTGTACCAGCACCTGTTCTGGTTCTTCGGTCACCCCGAAGTCTACATCATGATCCTGCCGGCCTTCGGCATCGTCTCCCACATCATCGCCACCTTCTCGCGCAAGCCCGTCTTCGGCTACCTCGCGATGGCCTACGCCATGGTGGCGATCGGCGTGGTCGGCTTCGTCGTGTGGGCCCACCACATGTACACGGTCGGCCTGTCGCTGCAGACGCAGTCCTACTTCGTGTTCGCCACCATGGTGATCGCGGTGCCGACCGGCGTGAAGATCTTCTCGTGGATCGCCACCATGTGGGGTGGCTCCATCCGCTTCACCGCAGCGATGCACTGGGCGGTGGGCTTCATCTTCCTGTTCACGGTCGGCGGAGTCACCGGCGTCGTGCTCGCCAACTCGGCGGTCGATAAGTACCTGCACGACACCTACTACGTGGTCGCCCACTTCCACTACGTGCTGTCCCTGGGCGCGGTATTCGTCATCTTCGCCGGTGTCTACTACTGGTTCCCGAAGATGACCGGCCGCATCATCCCGGAATGGGCTGGCAAGCTGCACTTCTGGCTGGCCTTCATCGGTGCGAACGTCCTGTTCTTCCCGATGCACTTCCTCGGCCTCGCCGGCATGCCGCGACGCTACGCCGACTATCCGGAGGCCTTCGCGGGCTGGCATAAGGTCTCGACCTACGGCGGCCACATCTTCGGCCTCGGCATGTTCGTGTTCGTCATCGGCGTGGTCATGGCCTTCCGCTCGAAGGAGCGCGCCGCGGACAATCCGTGGGGCGAAGGCGCCACCACGTTGGAGTGGACGCTCACGTCCCCGCCGCCCTTCCACCAGTTCGAGACGCTGCCCCGCATCGTCGACGAGCCGGGCGCACACTGATAGAAACAAGCGAGGGCCGCGTATGCGGCCCTCGCCCTTCCCCGGAGGCCGGTTCACCGACCTCCCGGCAAGGGTGAGCGTTGAGGGCGATCCGCATGGGCCGTGGGACAAATCCCGGGCCCCGCTCACGTAACCCCTTGGAATACGTCGAATTCGAAACTCGACTCGGCCGTGACGCGCGTGGCCGGGCGCCGGCACAGCAGCGGCAGACGCGATGACGAGCCTGACGAACACCATTGGACGGGACGGCCCGGCCCCAGCCCTTTCGACGGCTGGCGGAGATGTCCCGGACTATTTCGCGCTTCTGAAGCCGCGGGTGATGGTCCTCGTGATCTTCACAGCCCTCGTCGGCATGGTCGTGTCGCAGGGTCACGTGCAACCGGCGATCGGTGCGATCTCGCTGCTCGCCATTGCAGTCGGTGCCGGCGCCTCCGGCTGTCTCAACATGTGGTGGGATGCGGACATCGACGCCGTGATGAGCCGCACCGCCACGCGGCCGATTCCGGCCGGTCGCATTACGTCCGAGGAGGCCCTCGGCTTCGGGCTGTTTCTGTCGGTCGCCTCGGTGCTGGTGCTGGGCCTCGCCGCCAACCTTCTGGCTGCGGCCCTGCTCG
This sequence comes from Methylobacterium sp. E-065, assembly GCF_022829605.1. Classification (GTDB taxonomy): domain Bacteria; phylum Pseudomonadota; class Alphaproteobacteria; order Rhizobiales; family Beijerinckiaceae; genus Methylobacterium. The sequence continues at coordinate 348,349 of NZ_JAKSYD010000114.1, forward strand.
CCTTCACGATCGTGTTCTACGCGGTGGTCTATTCGATGTGGCTGAAGCGGGCGACCGCGCAGAACATCGTGATCGGCGGCGCCGCGGGCGCCCTGCCCCCGGTCATCGGCCAAGCCGTGGTGTCCGGTTCGGTCGGGATCGAGTCGCTGGTCCTGTTCGCCATCATCTTTATCTGGACGCCGCCGCATTTCTGGGCGCTGGCCCTGATCAAGGCGGACGAGTACGCCAAGGCCGGCATTCCGATGATGCCGAACGTGGCCGGTCCCGCGTCCACCCGCCGCCAGATCGTCGGGTATTCCTTGTTGCTGGCGCCCCTCAGTCTCGCACCCGTCGCCCTGGGCTTCGGCGGCCTGCTCTACGCCGTGATCGGTCTCGTGGGCGGTCTCGGCATGGTCGCCTTCAGCGTCCGCGTGCTGCGCAATCGCGAGGGTGAGGCGGAGCGGCGTGCGGCCCTCGGCATGTTCGGCTTCTCGATCCTCTATCTCTTCGCGTTGTTCTCCGCGTTGCTGGCCGAGCAGAGCTTCGGCCTGTTCCGGCCGGTCCTGGGCTGAGCGCGATGCTAGAGCCGAAGGGCCAGTACCGTCCGCTCACCCCCGAGGAGGAAGCCCGCCGCCGGAAGCGCTCGGTGGCGATCGCCCTGGCGCTCGGAGCCTGGGTCCTGCTGTTCTTCGTGCTGACGATCGTCAAGCTCGGGCCGCAGATCCTCAGCCGGCCGCTCTGAGAGGACTCGTCATGGCCGCACCGCATCAGAACCCGAGCCGCGGCGCCAACCGCACGGCGCTGGCCTGCGCGGGCCTCGCGGTTGGCATGATCGGCCTCGCCTTCGCGTCCGTCCCGCTCTACGACGCCTTCTGCAAGGCCACCGGCTATGACGGGACGCCCCGTCAGGGTCCGGCGCTCGCGGCATCCGCGGCCCGGGCCGACGACAGCATGGTGGTCCATTTCGACACCAACGTCGCGCCGGGTCTGCCCTGGAAGTTTGCTGCCGAGACGAACAGCGTCGAGGCCAAGCTCGGCGAAACCAAAACGGTGTTCTTTCGCGTGCAGAACACCGGGACGAAGCCTTCGACCGGGGTCGCGACCTTCAACGTCCAGCCCGGCCTGATGGGCGGCTACTTCGTGAAGATCGCCTGCTTCTGCTTCAACGCCCAGACACTGCAGCCGGGCGAGACCCTCGACGTGCCGGTGGTCTTCTACGTCGATCCGGCGGTGCGCGACGACTCGAACACTGCGCATCTCAGCGAGATGACGCTGTCCTACACCTACTTCGCCAGCAAGAATGGTGAGCCGGTGACCGCCGCGGCGGCCATCGCGGCCCCATCCGGGACGAAGCGGGAATTCTGATCGCGGACGCGTGACAACACTGGTCCGCACCGACTAAACGTGCAGACAAGCTTGGGTGTGGTTTGTGCCGCGTCCGGCCAAGAGCAAACAGCAAGCAGCGTCAGGCCGGATGCCGAAAACGGCGCAGGGCGGCGGGTGAGGAGCGACGGGATAATGGCCGAGGCGCACGCCAAGAATCACGACTTTCACATCCTGAGCCCGAGTCCGTGGCCGCTGATCGGCGCCTTCTCGGGCTTCCTGATGGCGTTCGGCGCCGTCTTCTGGATGAAGAGCCTGCAGATCGGCACCCTGACGCCGGGCCCCTACATCTTCGGTGCCGGCACGATCGGCGTCCTCTACACCATGTACTCGTGGTGGAAGGACGTGGCCCACGAGGCGAATTCCGGCGACCACACCCGGGTCGTCCAGCTTCACCACCGCTACGGCATGATGATGTTCATCGCCTCCGAGGTGATGTTCTTCGTGGCTTGGTTCTGGGCCTACTTCGAAGCGGCGCTCTACACCGCCGACCCGATCCAGGTGTCGCGCGTGGAGTTCACCGGCGGTGTCTGGCCGCCGAAGGGGATCGAGGCGTTCGACCCCTGGCACCTACCGCTGCTCAACACCCTGATCCTGCTGACTTCGGGCACCACCGTGACCTGGGCCCACCACGCGCTGCTCGAGGGTGATCGCAAGGGCCTGAAGTACGGCCTGTGGTTGACCATCATCCTGGGCGTGCTGTTCACCGCATGTCAGGCCTACGAGTACAGCCACGCCGAGTTCGCCTTCTCGGGCAGCATCTACTCGTCGACCTTCTTCATGGCGACGGGTTTCCACGGCGCCCACGTGATCATCGGCACGATCTTCCTCGCCGTCTGCCTGTTCCGTGCCTATGCGGGCCAGTTCACGACGCGCCAGCATCTCGGTTTCGAGTTCGCCGCCTGGTACTGGCACTTCGTCGACGTGGTGTGGCTGTTCCTCTTCGCCGCGATCTACGTGTGGGGCTCGGGCGTCTTCCACGGCGCCGCTCACTGAGATCCATCCCGCCACCGCATGGCGGACCTGTGAAGGGCGGCTTTGGCCGCCCTTTTTCGTGTCCGGACCCCGCGAATCCCCATATCGTTGCGGACACCTCGGATGCGGCATGGTCGTCGACATACGGGTGAGTCTGGAGTCTGCCCGTGGATCACCGCATTTACGCGCCGTTGCCGCCGGTCCCCACGGGTTTACGCGGCCGGTGTCCGCGCTGCGGCGAGGGTCACCTGTTCAAGGGTTACTTGGCCCTGCGGCCCGCCTGCGAGTCTTGCGGGCTCGATTATTCGCATTTCGACTCGGCCGACGGCCCAGCCTTCTTCGTCATGTCGATCGTCGGCTTGATCGTGGTCGGTCTCGCCCTGTGGCTTGAGATTACCTACGAGCCGCCGATCTGGGTCCACGCGCTGGTCGCCGTCACGATGTCGGTCGGCCTCAGCCTGATCCTCGTCCGGCCGCTCAAGGGCATGCTGATCGCCCTCCAGTACAGCAACAAGGCCGAGCAAGGGCGTTTCGAACCGTGACGGCCGTTGTCGCCAGAGGCGCCTGGCGCGATCTCGTCGCGCCCGGCATCGCCGCCCTGATTGCGCTGGCGATCCTCATCGGCCTCGGGACGTGGCAGATCGAACGCAAGTCCTGGAAAGAGGAGCTGATCAACCGCATCGTCCGGCAGACCCAGGCGGCGCCGGTGGCACCACCGTTGGCCGCGGATTGGGATCCGGCCCGGGACGAATTCCGCCACGTGCGCGTCAGCGGCCGCTTCCTCAACGACAAGGAGACGCTGGTGCACGGGCTCGCCGCCGGCGAGACGCCGGGCCGGGCTCTGCAGGGCTATTATGTGCTGACGCCTTTCGTGCGCGACGACGGCGGCATGGTGCTGATCAATCGCGGCTTCGTCCCGACCGAGCTCAAGGCCCAATCGGATCGGCGGGACGGTCTGATCGACGGGTCCACCACGGTGACCGGCATCCTGCGCGCCAGCGAGCCGCGCGGCCTGTTCGTGCCGGAGCCGGACCCGGCACGAGGTGAATGGTTCAACCGGGACATCGCTGGTATCGCGTCCGCCCGCGGTCTCTCGGACGTCGCGCCCTATCTGATCGAGGCCGATGCGGCCCCCGGCCCGACCACTTGGCCCCGCGGTGGCCAGCTCCGGGTGGATCTGCCCAACAACCACCTGCAATACGCGTTCACGTGGTTCAGCCTCGCGGCCTGCCTGATTGCGGTCTTTTCCGTGTTCGCTTGGCGCCGCCTTCACGAGCCGGACACGCGGCAAGAGGCCTAGCACAAACCCGCTCCGCTGAGCCACTTTCGAAGAAGAGCCTCATCTAGGCAGCGTTCAAAAGGGCAACCCGTTCCTTTGACCTGCGGCCGTTCCGCCGGAATACTTCCGCTCGACTTGATCGATCGGCCGCTCTCTGGATCTTGTATTCAGTTTGCGGCGATCCCTCGAAATGGACACGGCGCAGGGCGCCGCTCGGTCCAGGGAGCGCCGAATGACCAGCCTTCACATTGCGGAAGCGGAGCCTGCGCCGATCCGTTTCGCCTACTGGGTGCCCAACGTCTCGGGCGGCCTCGTGATCAGCAAGATCCCGCAACGAACAAGCTGGGACGCTGACTACAACCGGAAGCTGGCACAGATCGCCGAGGAAGCCGGCTTCGACTATGCGCTGACGCAGATCCGGTTCACCGCCGGCTATGGCGCCGAATACCAGCACGAGTCGGTGGCGTTCAGCCATGCGCTGCTGGCAGCCACCACGAAGCTCAAGGTGATCGCCGCGATCCTACCCGGCCCCTGGAACCCGACGCTCGCCGCGAAGCAGATCGCCACGATCGCACAGCTCACCGACAATCGCGTTGCGGTGAACATCGTGTCGGGCTGGTTCTCGGGCGAGTTCCGGGCGATCGGCGAGCCGTGGCTCGACCATGACGAGCGCTACCGCCGCTCGGAGGAATTCATTCGCAGCCTGCGCGGGATCTGGACCCAGGACAACTTCACCTTCCGCGGGGATTTCTATCGGTACAGCGACTACACGTTGAAGCCGAAGCCGGGTCAGCCGCTGCCGGAGATCTTCCAGGGCGGCTCCTCGCGGGCAGCGCGCGACATGGCGGCCCGGGTGTCCGATTGGTACTTCACCAACGGCAACACGCCCGACAACATCCGCGCCCAGGTCGACGATATTCGCGCCAAGGCGGCGCAGAGCGGCAACAACCCGCGGATCGGCGTCAACGCCTTCGTGATCGCCCGCGAGACCGAGAAAGAGGCCCGCGCCGTTCTTCAGGAGATCATCGACCACGCCGACGCCGATGCCGTAAAGGCCTTCGGCCACGAGGCGAAGAATGCCGGCAAGGCCTCGCCGGAGGGCGAGGGCAACTGGGCAAAATCCAGCTTCGAGGATCTGGTCCAGTACAACGACGGTTTTCGGACCAACCTGATCGGTACACCCGATCAGATCGCCGAGCGGATCCTCGCTCTCAAGGATGCCGGTGCGGATCTCGCGCTTCTGGCCTTCCTGCATTTCCAGGAGGAGGTCGCGTATTTCGGTACGCACGTGATCCCGCGGGTGCGCGCCCTGGAGGCCGCCCGCGCCCAGCGCGCCGAAGCGGCCTGACCGTCCAGCGTTTCCCTTCGCCATCCATCAGGAGCGTGCCATGAACATCGCTGTCGATGCACGGACCCTCGAACCACAGGGCGCGCGGGGCGCATCCGGTCCGGAACGCCCCCCGACCCAGGCCCACGTCATCGGCGGCGACTCGGAGGCGCTCGACATCGCCCGCCGGCTGGCAGCCGATTTCCGCACCGGCGCCTCGGAGCGGGATCGCGCCGCCGTGCGTCCGCTCGCCGAGCTCGACGCCTTCTCGCAGAGCGGCCTGTGGTCGATCAACGTGCCGCGGGCCTATGGCGGGCCTGAGGTGTCCTACCGGACCCTGGCGCAGGTGATCGCCATCATCGCGGCAGCCGATCCCGCGATCGCGCAGATCGCGCAGAACCATCTCGGCATCATCGCGGCGATCCGGACCGTGTCGGACGACGCGCAGAAACGGCTGCTGTTCGGGGAGGTGCTGCGCGGCACGCGGTTCGGCAACGCCTTCTCGGAGCGGGGCACCAAGCGGGCGGCCGAGTTCGACACGCGCGTCATCGATAACGGCGACCATGTCGTGGTGCGCGGCCAGAAGTTCTACGCGACCGGCGCGCTGCTCGCACATCTCGTTCCGATCGTCGCCCTCGATGACGAGGGCCGGGCTTGGTACGCCATCGCCGAGCGCGATGCGCCGGGCCTGACGATCATCGACGATTGGTCGAGCTTCGGCCAGCGCGGCACCGCGAGCGGAACCGTGCTGATCGAGGATGTCCGGGTACCCAAAACGCATCTGGTCCCGGCCTGGAAGGGTTACGAGGCGCCAACCGCGGACGGCGCCGTATTCCAGATCATCCAGGCGGCAATCGATGCCGGGATCGGCCGGGAGGCGCTGGACGACACGATCCGGTTTGTCCGCGAGAAGGCCAGGCCGTGGATCGACAGCGGGCTGGAGCGCGCAAGTGACGATCCCTACACGATCCAGGCGATCGGTGACCTGACGATTCGCCAGCACGCCGCGGAAGCCCTGCTCGATCGGGCGGGGCTCCTCCTCGACGAGGCCGTGGCCAAGCCGGATGCGCAGCGCGTGGCGGCCGCGCAACTGGCGGTGGCCGAGGCGAAGGTGCTGACCACCGAGGTCGCCCTGGCCGCCTCCAACAAGCTGTTCGAGCTGTCGGGTACCCGCTCGACCCTGGCGGCGGAGAACCTCGACCGCCACTGGCGGAACGCGCGGACCCACACGCTCCACGACCCGGTTCGGTGGAAATACGCCATCATCGGCAACCACGCGCTGAACGGCGTCGCCCCGCCGCTCCACGCCTGGAGCTGATTGCCGGATCAGAGCACCGGCACGCCGCGGGCCTTGGCCAGCTCGCCGGGCTCGACATGGATCGTCACCACCGCCCCAGGGATGGTCGTCTCCAGGGCGTTCTCCAGCCGGTCGCAGATCGCGTGCGAGGCCTCGACGCTCATGGCGCCGGGGACCACGAGGTGGAAATCGATGAACGTGGCCTGCCCGGCCGCGCGCGTGCGCACGTCGTGCGCCTCCAGCGCGCCTTCGCCGTGCTCCGAGATCAGCGTCCGGATCTGGTTCACCATCTCGTGCGGGGCCGCGCGATCCATCAGACCGTCGACCGATTCGCGCACCATGCGGAAGCCAGACCAGAGGATGTTCAGCGCCACCAGCCCGGCCACGATCGGATCGAGGATGGGATATCCGGTGACCAGCACGGCTCCGACACCGATCAGGACGCCGCAGGACGTGACGACATCAGCGAAGATGTGGCGCGCGTCGGCGATCAGGGCCGGCGAGCGCCACCGCTGACCCCAGCGCATCAGCGCCATGGCCCAGACCGCGTTGATGATGCCGGCCCCGACATTGATCGCTACGCCGAGGGCCGGGGCGTCGAGGGGCTTGGGCGCGAGCACGCCGTAATACGATTCGCGCAGGATCAGGAGCGCCGCCACGATGATGAGCGCGCCCTCGATCACCGCCGAGAAGAACTCGGCCTTGTGGTGCCCGTAGGGATGATCCTCGTCGGCCGGACGCGCCGCAACCCGCAACGCCACGAAGGCGCCGATCGCGGCCACCACGTTGATGATGCTCTCGAGGGCATCCGAATACAGCGCAAGGCTGCCGGTGAGCCAAGCGGCGTAGAACTTCAGGGCCGTGACGGCGAGGCCGATGCCCGCGCTGAAGAGAGCGGCTTTCTGGGTACGATCCATGGGTCGGCGCCGAGTTGGGGTGGCCGCGCCCATACGGCATGAACCTTGTCCCAGGCCACGGCAAAGGTTCGACGCTTCCGAAAAGGTCTTAGCCTTGGCTAAGTCTCGATCGATCCGGGCGCGTTCCCGCGGGCGGCCTCGCGCTCGCGACTCGTCGCTGCCTTCGCACGGGCAGTCTCCGCTTTCCGCGCCAATCGGCGGCGCTGCCATGCGAAGCGTGCGGCAGCGGCCAGGGAGTCGAGGCGGGCCGCTTCACGCTCCCAATAGCCGAGCAGCTGACCGTCCAGGGTCACGCGCCGGTTCCGGCTGGGCATCGCCACGGCGCCTAACCGCGCTGGGCGGGCGGCTCGCCCGTCTCGGTCACGACCAGCGCGTCCGGTTCCCCGCGGAAACTGCCCAGGCCGGCATCCGGCACGGGCACCGTCGGGCTTCCGAAGGGCTGGCTCGGATAGGCATCCTCGAATTTCGACCGTGCCTCGTCGGGGCTCTGGGCCTTCAGCACGATCTCGGGCTTACCCGGCACCGGCCATCGCGGGTCGGCTTCGTCACGGGGGCGAACGGCGTACCAGGGCATCGATGGTCATCTCGCGTCTCGGTGACGCGGAAAACGGGCGCGATCCCCAGGGGTTCCGCGGTTGAAACCGCCTGCGGTTCGGTGCACGCAGCCCGCGATGCGCGTGGACCTGTTCGATTTCGACCTGCCGGAGACCAGCATCGCCCTGCGCCCGGCCGAGCCGCGGGATGCCGGGCGGCTGCTCGTCGTGCGGCCGAAGACGGCTTTGGCCGACCGGACCGTGCGCGATCTGCCCGGTGCCCTGCGGACCGGCGATGCTTTGGTGTTCAACGACACCCGGGTGATCCCCGCCCGCCTCCACGGCGTACGCACGCGGCCAGGCGCGCCCGGTCAGCGTACGGAGGCAATGCTGCACCTGCGCGAGGGACCCGCGCGCTGGCGTGCCTTCGGCCGTCCGGCCAAGCGGCTCGCCCCCGGCGACATGCTCCGCTTCGGCGATCTGACCGCCACCGTGGCTGAGAAGGGCGAGGCCGGCGAGATCGTGCTCGATTTTGACAGGTCGGGGCCTGAGCTCGACATGGCTATCGCGGCAGAGGGTGTCCTGCCGCTGCCCCCCTACATCGCCGGCAAGCGCGCCGCCGACGCGCGGGACACCACCGACTACCAGACGATCTACGCCCGGAACCCCGGCGCCGTCGCGGCCCCAACGGCGGGCCTGCATTTCTCGGAAGGCCTGCTCGCGGATCTCGACGCGGCCGGTCTTCGGCGCCACCACGTCACGCTGCATGTCGGAGCGGGCACGTTCCTGCCGGTGAAGGCCGAGGATACCGAGGCCCATCGGATGCATGCGGAAATCGGTATCCTCGACGCGGACACCGCCGCGGCGCTCAACGCGACCCGAGCCGCGGGGGGCCGGATCGTCGCGATTGGGACTACCGCCCTACGCCTGCTGGAAAGCGCAGCGCGCCCGGACGGGACCCTCGCACCCTTCTCGGGGCCGACCGACATCTTCATCACGCCGGGTTACCGCTTCCGGGCGGTGGACGCGCTCGTGACGAACTTCCATCTGCCGCGCTCGACACTGTTCATGCTGGTCTCGGCCTTCTCGGGCCTCGACACGATGCGCGCCGCCTACGCGCACGCGATCCAGGCCGGCTACCGGTTCTACTCCTACGGCGACGCCAGCCTGCTCTTCCCGGGCCCGCGCGCGGACCAACCATGACCGATCCCCTCCCCTTCGGCTTCAGCCTGCACGCGCAGGACGGCACCGCCCGCACCGGCGCGATCACGACGCATCGCGGCGCGATCCGGACGCCGGCCTTCATGCCGGTCGGCACGGCCGCCACCGTCAAGGCGATGTATCCCGGACAGGTCCGCGACCTCGGGGCGGACGTCGTGCTCGGCAACACCTACCACCTGATGCTGCGCCCCGGCCCCGAGCGGATGGCGCGCCTCGGCGGGCTGCACCGCTTCATGAACTGGGACCGGCCGATCCTGACCGATTCCGGCGGCTTCCAGGTGATGTCGCTTTCCGCCCTGCGGAAGATCGACGAGCAGGGTGTGACCTTCCGCTCGCATATCGACGGCACGGCGCACCACATGAGCCCGGAGCGCTCCATCGAGATCCAGGGGCTGCTCGGCTCCGACATCCAGATGCAGCTCGACGAATGCGTGCGCCTGCCGGCCGACCATGCGGCGATCGAGAAGGCGATGCACCTGTCCCTGCGCTGGGCCGAGCGCTGCCGAATCGCCTTCGGCGACCAGCCCGAGCGGGCCCTGTTCGGCATCGTGCAAGGGGGCGACATCCCGGCCCTCCGGATCGAGAGCGCCCGCGAACTGAGCGGCCTCGACCTGAAGGGCTACGCGGTCGGCGGCCTCGCGGTCGGCGAGCCGCAGGCGGTGATGTTTTCGATGATCGAGACCGTGGAGCCGCACCTGCCGACCACCAAGCCCCGCTACCTGATGGGTGTCGGCACGCCCGACGACATCCTCGGCGCAGTGGCCCGCGGCATCGACATGTTCGACTGCGTGATGCCGACCCGCGCCGGCCGCCACGGCCTCGCCTATACGCGCCATGGCCGGGTCAACCTGCGCAACGCCCGCCACGCCGAGGACACGGCCCCCCTGGACGAGGCCTCGACCTGCCCGGCGACGCGGGACTATTCGCGCGCCTATCTGCATCATCTGGTCCGGTCGAACGAGATCCTGGGGATGATGCTGCTGACCTGGAACAACCTCGCCTACTATCAGGACCTGATGGCCGGCGCCCGGGACGCGATCCGGGATGGTCGATACGCCGAATATTGCAGCGAGACTCGCGCGGGCTGGGCGCGGTCCGAGCGCGCCGCCGCGTGAGGCCGGATCAGGGGTGGGCCAGCACCCGGTAGGTGCCAGCGGGGTCGTCGGCGCCGGTCGCCACCGCATCCTTCAGATCGGCGACGATCCGCGCCGCCACCGGCAAGCGGTAATGCAGCGCGTCCCAGTAATTCGCGTCCTGGCTGGTGAGCGGCGACGGGAAACGGAAATCCACCACCGTGGCGCCGTGGCCGGCGCCGATCGCGGCGACCTGGCGCTTGCAAGCCGCCTCGCGCCGACCCGCCGCCGTCCCGGGCGCGCCCTGTGCGGCGGCGTGGACCGGCATGAAGACGAGGAGCTTGACCGCATCGGCGGCCACGCGGTCCAGGAGATGATCGAGGCGGCCGAGCGCCGGCATGGGCGCATCGACTGGATCGACAATGGCACTCGGATCGGCAGCACCCGCGCGGATATGGGCGCGCGCGCGCTCCGGATCGTAGCGATCCTCCGGCGGTGTGAAGACGGCGTAACCGTCCTGCCGGATCCGCGGACGGGCCAAATCGGTACGCGCGAGCCCGACCTGCGCCGCCACGGTGACCGCACGCAGGTTCACCTGGCGCAGCACGCCCCACGGCGTGCCCTCCGCATAGAGCCAGTCCGGGAAGGCGTTGGCCGTACGGGCGGGGGGATCGGCCGAACACCACGTCCCATCGAGCCCGAACAGGACCGCACGCACCGCATGGTGCGCGATGAAAAGTTCGGCGAGGCGGATCTGCTCGTCCGGCGTCGCGGCGTTCACGGCAAGATTCGCGAATTGGGCGCCGAAGGCTTCGTCGAGGGCGTTCGGATCGAGCAGGCGGGACGTCGAGGTGCCGAAGACCGCGGCGTCGAACCGGCCGCCGCGGGCGATCTGCGGGTATGAGAGCCGCTGGTTGGTGTCCATGATCGGACCCGGCGGATGCCCGGGCGCTGCGCGCAGGCCGTAGGGATCCATCGCAGCGACGAAAACCAGCGCCGCCGCGCCGACCAGGATCGTGCCGGCAAGGAAGTCCCGCGTGAACGCCATCCAGGCGACAGGCGCTGGACTGGGACAGTCGGGCGCTGAGGGTGTCGAGGCCATGGCAGCGAACATATCCGCTTCGCGCCGCGCTGTCGCAGACCGTTAGCCGAGATCCGAGCAATTCGCCGGCGTGCCTTCAGCGTTCCTCGACTTCAGCTCTTCCCGGCTTCGAAGGTGGCCGACATCGTCGCCGCAGTAATGCACATCATCCCGCGTTGGAGTGCCGACGGCTCCATCCTTCGGGGAACAAGGCTTTTGTCGCGATGTGCTTCGCGGCCTTCGTGACGCTCTCCATCGTAACGCTCGCGGCACGCTCAAACCCGCCGCCGCTGATCGACATGATGCCGGCGTGGACCCACGATGAGTTCCGTGTTGGCGCGCTCCGTGCTGCCGAGGGGCCGACCGATTGATGCTCGGGACCCACTCAGGAGAGGCGATGACCCTGATCGGGATCGGCAACTTCACTGGCCCTACTTCGGCAGAGGGGTGGCGGCCGCCATAGCGAGCCCGCCGCTTGCGAGAGCCCATTTCCCTCCCTCAGCCTCCACTGCTCAGCCGCGCAGCGTATTTTATATAACCTAAGCGATACTAACCGCCCGGCATGCTCTGGATTGGCCATCGGATCCTGGCGCCCATAACTTCAACCTGATCTCGACAGATAAGTTTATATTCTGGTCCATCGCTGAGCCAACCACCCGAAGATAGAGTAACACCAGTCTCGTCCGCGATGAAATCTTGAACTGACTTTCCAGAATTATAATCGTCGAACTCTATGAAAAATCGGTCGCTCAGCCCGTTCGATCGAAAAATTTCCTTCAGGGATTTGATAGCCTCGATTATTGCTTTCGCGCCGTTGGTCATATCTACCTCCCAGCAACAGGTAACACAACCTATGGTGGGCGTCTGTGGCTCGGCCGCTACAGTCAGGCCACGTCTCCCCGACCAACCGCTGGCATCCGCACGGCAGCGTTTTCGCTTCAGTTCTATGCTGGCGGCTTTCCGGTCCACGAGTTCCACGCCTCCGCGCAACTCGACGCAGCGGCTGGAGCTTTGATCACTTCATCTCGGATCGCAGCGTCATCGTTGAGGCAGGCGCACGCCCTGGGCCTGTTGGCCACGCTGCCATCCGGTGCGGGCCTAGGACCGGATCCGATCCGACGCGGGCTGACGTCGCTGTGCCGGGTACGGCCAAGGTATTGGCCAGCCTCCACGGTCACGAAACCAGGGTGATTGGTGGGGAAAGTCAGCACTATATAGAGGTCACCGATCCAGCTTGCGCAGCGCAAAGATGGTAAGGTCGGCCGCTAAAATCAGAGACAATTTCTTGTCGGAATAACTGTCGGGTCAGCTATACCAGTCTCTGCTAAGTATTGGTCGGAGTGGCAGGATTTGAACCTGCGACCCCCACGTCCCGAACGGGGGAACGCACGGTGTCGCCGCGCTCTCGTATGTCCATTTCCCCTGCGGAGCAACATCGTCGGCCGTAGTCCCCGGTGGTCCGCCGTCGTCAGCAATCCGTGGCCCACAGACCCCAACCTGTGGCCGACCTGTGGCCGGGGAACGTGTCCGGAACGCCGTCACGCGTTCCAGGCCACGGCCTTCGCATTTACCACGGACCCTCTCGGCCATGGACTCTCGGCGTCCGAAGGCGAACCTCGTGTGCGACGCAGCAACGAGGACCGACACATGCCCACCCCACCCCATGACATCGGCGGCGCCGTATATGCGGCGCTCACGGCCGACGAGCGGGCCGAGCTCTCCCGGTCCATCCGGATAGCCAGGGCCTCCTACGACAGCGAGCAGTCGGACGACTGGCTGTGCTGCCTCCTCCAGAACCGGGTCGACCTGCCCGGCCTCGGAGAGCGGGACGAGGAGGTCACGGACGACGACCTGCGCGAGACGTGCAGGGCCCTTGTCCCCCTGATGTATCACCCCGACTGTGGGCGTGCGCTGATGGCGTTCGGATCATTCCACCGCGAACGCGTGTCGGGCCTCTACCTCGACGCCGTCGACGCGCTGTTCGGGCCGTCCGACTACGAGGCCATCGGCCGGTGGGTCTACGGGCACCTGACGAGCGAGGATCGCACGTACATGAGGAAGGCCCTGGCGATCGTTAGGACCCAGCGCGACGATCCCATTGACCCCATGCGCCCCACCTGGCACCGGGAGCTGGCGAGATTCGGCCATGGCGAGCCGATCGAACAGGGCGTGCGCATCACGAACGCGCACGTGCTGGCGATGTGTACGCTGCTGGCCCGGCTGCATGACGCCAGCCGCCGTTCCCTCAGCTATCCCCACTACATCATGTGGCACGAGCTCGTCGCCGGCGCGGTCGGCTACAGGCACGCCGAGCGCGTCCAGTGCCTGTTCACCGAGGCGAGGAAGCCTCTGATCCAGACCCGCACGAAGAAACGCCCGATCCATGTGGCCTGACACCTACCTGGAACTCCGCGCCGTCTACGGAGAGGCGGAGCGCCTGTCCGGCGAGATCCGCTGCGCCCTCGGGCTCCGGTCCGAGCGTGCCGTCGCGTTGGCCGCCGAGGAGGCCGAGCTGGCCGGGCGCTACCGCCGCGTCGTTCCGCACGAATCCCGAGGCGTCACCGATCTCACCGCCGACTGCAAGGCGCGGATCGCCCGGCTCCAGGCCAACCCGGACCTTCCGCCGGAGATGCGCCCGGGCGGGAGGTGAGCCGACGGCGGCCGTCAGCCCGGCCGCTTGTTTACGTGAGCCTGGAGGCGGTCGATTCCCGTGCCGATCCAACGGCCGAGATCGAGGAAGGTGAGCGCAACGGCGGCCCCCATCGCCGCCCCCTGCTGCGCCGCGCGCTCGGCCGGGATGTCCGCCCCGGGCGGGCCCGACCGGCGGCCGACGAAGGCCTGCAGCGAGGCGAGGGTTGCGTCGACCTCGGCCTGGGCGGCCAGGCGCCGGGCCGTCCGGCGGCAGGCGTGGATCGGTATGCCCGACCGCCGGAGCTCCCGGCGGATGGTGCGCTCGTTACCGGTCATCGCCCTCTCCCTCAGCTACCAAACTCGACGCGGCACCCGAGCTCGATCCGATCGACGTCGGAGTTGCCGATGGCCGTCTTCGAGCCGATTGGACTGAACGTCATGCCCGCCACGATCCCGTCTGCCGTGACGTTCTCCGGCGGGATCCAGAGGCCATCGTCGATGGCGGCCTGTACGTACTGCCTGAGGCACTCGCCGAACCACGAAGTCGGCTCGACCTTCAGGACGGGAGCGGCCGCGAGCTTCACGTCGGCGAGCGTGACGGACCAGGACCCGTCCTCAGCATCCTCGTATCCGGCCACCGTCGCCTGCTGGGTTCGGCAGGTCATCGCCACGCTCAGCGCAGGGAGGGACACCCGGTTAAGGTGCAGCTTGCCGGTGGACAGGGCGAACGTGCCGTCCCCGTTCGGTATCAGTGTGCCCTTGGCCATAGTGCCCTCCCTCAGCTGTAGGCCGACCAGACGGCGGGCAGCCCGCCGCACCGGATCCGGGCGTCCTGTTCGGTGAAGCGCTCCAGGACGAGCTCGGTGTGCCCACCCCGCGGGGGCGCCGGATCCGCGTCAGGGTTCTCCAGCACGTAACGCGTTACGTGCTCGGGATCGGCCGGGCTTGCCGCGACCCGGGCGCGCCAGGCGGCATGCCCTGGGGCGTCCCCGAACCGCCGGGCGAGCCGATGGAGTAGGGCGGCCGAGGGGGCGGGGCGGGTCATGATCAGGCTTTCCTGCGGGGGGAGAGCGCCTCGCGCAGCCGGGCGACGTCGCTGGTATCCGTGCGCTCGATCGTCGTGACGATCGCCACGATGAGCACCATGAGTATCAGGACGGCTGACATGAGCGAGCAGACGAGGACGGTGAGCTCGCCCATCGTCAGACCTCCTCGCGCGGCAGGAAGCCGTGGCTCTGCAGGACGACCTGGATCCCGCCGGCGAGCTGCCTGTCGTTGAGGCCGTCAGCGCGCCCGCGGGCGAGGACCTCCCCGACCAGCGACGAGGTCGTGGGCCGAGCCGGCTCGGGCGCGCTCGGTGTTGGGTTGCCCCAGCCGATGATGCGGCCGATCTCCATGCCCGCCAGCACGGACAGCAGTAGCCAGATCCCGAGCCAGATCATGCGCAGGCCCCCTTCGTCGCGACGGCGGCCTCGGTCGGGAGGACCTGCCCGCACAGGGCGAGCCCGGCTGCGGCGCGATCTTCCTCGTCGAGGGAGGCGAGCCCGGCCGCTGCGAGGTCGAACATGTCGAGCGTGTGCCGGAGCAGATCGGTGATCCCCACCGCCGCAAATGCGGCGAGGGGTTCCTTGCGCCCCCACCGCGCGCTGGCGACGGTTCGCCGGAACGTGCTCCTCGCCTCGTTCGGCAGCGCGTAGAACGCCCGCCCGTCCCGTGTCGCCTCGATCCCGTTCGCCATCGCCCGCACCCCGCCGCCGCCGTTGTCCACAGCATATCACTGGCAACGATTCGCGACTGGCCGATGCCGCCAAGGACCGGGATGACGCATATAGAAGTCATTCGGCCCACCGAGGGCCGTGATGCATCATATACGAGGCATCCGGTCTACGATCCGGCCAGGGATTGCGTAACCAATCTGGGAACGCCCCAGTAGACGCCGCCCCCCGTCCAGGCTTTTATGGAGACTTGTCCCCGGAGATCTCCCCGTGACCCTCGCTCTCTCGTTGAAACGGACCGCCGCCACCGCCTGAGCCCTGCTCGGCGCCCGCCTGCGCGTCCCCGTTTCTAGAGTGAGCCCCCCGATGTCCGACGACCACCAGCGCCGCGCCCGGCGCCTCGCCAGAATTGCGACCTACGCGGAATCGGAGGACCGCCACCGGAAGGCGATCACGCTCCCGCCGGGAGAAATCCCCACTATCGAGCAGCTGCTGGCCGGTGCCGCACTGGCCGGGGGCAGCGTCGCCGTCGACGCGACGCGGTGGGCCGGGCGGCTGCTCGGATCCCCAGAGGGCGGCCGTCTTGCCGAGGACGTGCGGGCAGCCCTCGATCGACTGCTCTCGGACGTGTCGCCCAACTCGTGCGAGGACGCCGAGATCCACGCGCTCGGGGCGATCCGGCGGTTCGAGCCCGACATCACGATCGAGGACCTCTACGGGGACATTGCCGATCGCTGCGCGGTGTACGGCGCCCTGCTCGGCTGCCAGGACGCCGCCGGCCGGGCCGTCGCGATCGCGCACGATGCCATCGGCTCGTACCTCCACGTCGCCGGCGGGGATCCCGTGCCGCTGCGCGAGGTCGTCGTCTCGCTGCTCGCGTTCGCAGGGCTCTGCCGCCGGGACATGCCGTCGGATGCCGCGGACCCGGCGCTGGTGGCGTCGTGGCCGGTCGTGCGCGGCAATGCCCGTGCCCTGATGGGCACGATCGCCCAGGTCGCGCAGCCGCCGGAGGAACTGCCGGTGGGGACCGGTCGGGCCGTGCCGGCGGGGCGGATCGACGAGCCAGCGGACGTCGCGGCGCTGGCCGGCGCGGTCGCGCCCGGCCTTGTCGTTATCCCGGCGCCGCCGGCAGGCAAGAAGGTCCCCGGGCAGGCCGGCACGCTCGTCGGCCGCCGGCTGCCGCTGCGCCCGCTCCCGGATCTGGAGGCCCTAGGCCGGGAACTGACGGCCCGACGGCCTTGGGCGGCTCCGGCGATCGCAAGGATCGTCGGCCTGCTTCTTGGTCGGTCCCACACGGCGATCCCCAACATCGTGCTGGTCGGCCCGCCCGGTACCGGCAAGAGCGAGCTGGCCAGGGACCTCGCCACCGCGCTCGGCGTGCCGTCCCTCGTCTACGCCTGTGCCGGCGCACATGACGGTTCGATCGGCGGGACGTCGAAGCAGTGGAGCAGCGCGCGGCCGGCCGTTTGGACGCAGATCTGCATTGAGAACGAGACCGCCAGCGGAATGCTCATCCTCGACGAGCTCGACAAGGCGGCCGGGCCCGGCGGCCAAAATGGATCCGTCCGGGAAGCCCTCCTCGGGATCGCGGAGCCGAGCCAACGCCGAGATTTCTGGGACGTCGGGCTGGAGACGCGATGTGATCTGAGCGGGATCTCACTCGTCGCGACCGCGAACTCGACGGAGCCTCTCCGCGGCCCGCTCCTCGACCGGTTCGTGACGATCCCCGTCGGCGCCCCCCGCCGGGAGGACCTGCCGGTGATCGTGCAGTCCGTCCTGCAAGGGCTCCGGGCCGAGCATGCGGATCCGCGGTGGATCCAGGATCTCGACGGGACCGAATACGAAGCCCTCCGCAAGGCATGGCGGGGCGGCTCGCTGCGACCCGTCAAGCGGGCGGTCGAACACATCGTCGGGCTCCGGTCCAGCAACCGTTTCGCGCACTGAGGGGGGGCGCCATGTCCGTGTCAGCCCTCCGCTCCATGCGGGACGACATCGAGGCCGCGGTCCTCGACCAACGCGTCGAGCCGTCCCTCGCCGGCGGCGTCTACAGCTACATCGCCGCCCTCCTTCGGCTTGCCGAGGACGGCGATCGCGACCCCGATCTGGCCGCCGGAGAAGGCCGCGCGGCGGTCGGATTCCTGCGCGCCGTCCCCCGCCTCCCGCCCGCCCGCGCCCGCACATGGAGCCCGTCGTGAGCATTCGCAGCCGCCGCGCACACCGGGAGCTCCACGGGTATCTGGAGGGGCTTTACGGCCCGCAGCCCACCCTCATCATCAGGGAGATCCCGCACGAGGGCGCCGTGCGGATCTCGCTGACCGTGTCGGGCACGACGGCGATCCGGCCCGATCCGGAGGACGGCCAGACCTATTCGTCCGCCTCGATCGACCGGTATGCTCCGGAGTTCGTCTCCCTGGTCGAGCAGATCGCCGCCCGCCTCGTCGCGATCCGGTCGGAGCGGTACACGCCCGGGGGCGGGCTGGAGCCGCAGGATCAGAGCGACGCCGAGTACGACCTCCACGCCGACTACTACCACCTGATCCCCCTCGCGAGCCTGGAGATCGGCGTCCCATGGATTGAGGTCGTACGCGCGGTCGCGGAAGTCCTGCGCCGGGAAGATCTCCTGGACGGCGTGGTCTCATCTCAGATCAAGCAAAAGTTCGCGAGCCTAAGATGGTATTTCGACAGCAAGCCCAGGGATTTTCGGGATCAGATTAACGTCATCATCAGCGCTGCGGAGCATCTTTCTACTGTCGTCTGCGAGACCTGCGGCGCCCCGGGAAGGCATCGGCGCGGCGGCTGGCACGTGATCGCATGCGATCCCTGCGACGAGGCGCGAGGCCGCAAGAGGACGAAGCGGGTCGGTGGCGATGGCTGATGTCTATCGGCACCGCGGCCGCCGGCTCTGGAGCGTGCGCGAGGGCGGCCGGGTCGTCGCGCACGTGCCGGCGATCGCGCTGCGCGACGTGGTCTTCCGGGCCTCGGAGGCGGCCCGGCTACGGTGCCTGCGGACCGGCGCCCGGGACGTCCATGCATGGGCGGCGGGCACCATCGTCAAGGCGCCCCGGCCGGCGGGTGCGATCCGGCTCCGGTACCGGGTCGCCGCGGAAGGTTTCAGGGCAGACGGGGCGGTCGTCATCAGCGCGGCCGCGGCCTGGTTCGAGGTGGATGGGACGGCTTGGGTCGAGGGATGGAGGGTGCGGTGACGAGTGTGTGGGTGCTGTCCGATCTCCACGTCGACGCGTCCGCCTGGACGCCGCCGCCGGGACCGCGCGTCGACCTCGCCATCGTCGCCGGCGACATCGCCGACGGGCTCTGCAGGCGGTCGATTCCTTGGCTCGCCGAACACGTCGTGCCCCGGGCGCGGCAAACGATCGACGTCGCCGGCAACCACGACTATTACGGCACCCGCATCCCCGATGAGATCGAGGCTGCAC
This sequence comes from Methylobacterium sp. E-065, assembly GCF_022829605.1. GTDB lineage: Bacteria > Pseudomonadota > Alphaproteobacteria > Rhizobiales > Beijerinckiaceae > Methylobacterium. Next base: position 367,194 of record NZ_JAKSYD010000114.1, read on the forward strand.
GGGCTGCCGCGGCCGCGGCCGGGATCACGCTGCTCGACGGCGGTCAGACGACGCACGTCGACCGCGTCCGCATTTGCGGAGCGACACTGTGGACGGACTACGCGCTCGGCGAGCCGAGGTGGCCCCGGGCATGGGCGCTGCGGGACTGCGGCGATCGCGAGCGGGGGATGAGAGACCACAACAGAATCCAAACGCGCGACAGGCTCGGGTCCCCGGCGCCCTTCAGGACGCTGGCCGCGCTGGAACTGCACAACGACCACCGTGCCCGGATCGAGCGCGTCCTCGCCGAGCCGCACGCGGGCCCGACGATCGTCGTCACGCATCATGCCCCGCACCCGCGCAGCCTGTCGTGGGAAGGCCCCGTCGAGCCGACATGCGCGGCGTACGCCAGCGACCTGTCGGCGATCATGGAAGGCCCGACGGCGCCGGCGCTCTGGATCCACGGGCACGTCCACGTGAGCCGGGACTACCGCCACGGCGGCACGCGGGTGCTGGCCAATCCGCGTGGCCACGACATGAGCTACGTCCGCCGGGACGGCACCCCGGTCGACGGCCGTGAGAACCCGCGGTTCGATCCTTCCCTCATCCTGGAGATCTGACGATGCGCACCCTCAATCTCGCGGCGGCCCTGGCCGTCCTCGCCGCGCCGGCCGCCGCGGAGGACACGACGTGGATGCTGCCCCCGGCCGGCCTGTACTGCCCGGTCGGGGCGGACGTCCTCCCCATCAGCATCCGCGAAGGCGGGCGCATGGGCATCGACGCGCTCGACTGCGCGGCCGTGAGGCTGGAGGGCGGCCGGGTGTGGTCGACGGCCTGCTACGCCAACGGGGGATCCACGGTGTCCTACGACACCGACTTTGAGGTCACGCCCTCCGGCGCACTGATGCATGACGGCGTCCGATTCCAGCGCCGCGTCGGGCCTGCCCCCTGCCCGGCGGGCTAGCCCCTCCCGGCCCGGGGCGCGGCCATGACAGCCTAGAGCGGGCTCTGATCTCGGCTGGATCCCGCTTGGGCTTGACCGGCTCGTCGAGGCGGTCGCCGACCAGGCGCACGATGTCCTCGGCGCGCTTCCGGGCGATCCAGCGGAGGTGCGCGACGTCGCCGGGGCTGACCTGCGCCTCGCCGGATTTCCACCGCCGCACGGTCCGCCCGTCCCCATGGCCGAGATCTCGCACGACGTCTGTCGTCCAGCGCGACCCGTAGAGCAGCTCGGCGATCGCGGAGAGCTTCTGGAGTGGCGTCAGGTCGGCTGGCGCGCCATTGCCGCCGGTGCCGGCCAGCGCGACGGCGAGGGGCGCGCCCTCGGCCTCGGCGCGGCCCTTGGCGATGCGGCGATCCCGCTCGGCGGCACGCCTGGTGGCGCCATCGGCGGGCCGGTCATTGGCACTGAAAGCCCTTTGAGTTTCATTTCCGTACGCTGCGATTTTGGGGGCGGGATCCGACCCGCCCCCGCGACGGTTCAGGCCTTCCTCGGGCCGTTGAGGGGCAGCTTGCCCTGCGCCAACAGGTTCTCGATCACCCGCTGCCCCTTGGCGGTGATCATGACCTGCCTCGCCTCGACGACCCTCACGCCGTTGTCGACAATATCGGTGTCGTGCTCGACGTAGCCAAGCTTCAGGCCTCGGTACCCTCCGACCCAGGGGCCCTTCCGCACCTTCATCTCGCGGGAGGTGCGCTGGAAGATCCAATCCCAGCGGTCGAGCATTGCGAACAGGCGCCGCTGAGGGACCCCGATGTCCTTGGCGTAGAGGCTGATCAGCTTCGGTTCCTTCGCCGCCGAGAGGATATCGTACGCGACCGCCCTGGGCTGCAGAACCTCGACGCGCTGGCGGTTCTCGGCGAGCTCAGCCGCCGTCGCCTCGGCGCGGTGCGTGACGACGGTCAGCGCGCGCGCCGTCTGCAGCCACGCGGGGCCGGACGTGACAACGCCCGCCCCGGCGGACCGGAACGGGCGTGTCGGATGTGCAGCATCCGCCTCGCTGAAGGCATGCCGATTCTAGCGCACGCCCTAGGCAGCCACAAGCGCCAGACGATGCCGGGCACTGCCCCAACCGCCGGATGCCTCAAGGTAGAGCTCGACCTCCCGGGCGCGGTCGGCAGTGGCGTCTAGGGGTGCCATCGGAGCCCGCTGGACAGCCGCAGGGCGACCCTGGGACGGACGGCGCCGATCAGTGCGGGGCACCGACCGGGCAGGCTTGGCCGCGGTCCTGGCGAGGTCCTCGAAGGCCGTGGCGGCGAGGGCGGCGTCGGCGGGAGAGACGGCGGCCGGATCAGTCAGCAGGGTGGTCTCGACGTGGTTGACGCCCCGGCCCCAGACGCCCTCGACCTGGAGCCATTCCCACGTTCCGGAGGCGGTCTGGACCGTGGCGTAAACCCTCGTGAACCGGTTGACCCGGACGGCGCCGGGGCGCGGCAGGGCAGGGTCCGAGGCGGAGCGGGCGTCTCGCGAGGCAGAGCCCACAATATAGCGTGACGCAAACCCGACAGGCTCTGCCTCGACGGATCCCAGGTCTGGGGCGTCAGCCAGGTCCTCGGATACCGTCTGCGCGTATCGAGAGGCGACGTCGGCGACGGCGGCGACGGCGGCGACGGCGGCAGCGCGGGCCGCCTGGAGCGTCTCGACGTCGATCGCGCCATCCAGCCCGTACTCGTCCGCGGCGATGCGCATGGCCGCCAGGACCGCGTCCTTGCCAATCTCCTGGTCGGCGCAGATCTCGGCGAGGCTCATGCCGTCGGTGCGCTGTCCAAGGGCGTACAGGCCGATCCAGAGCCGGCGGTCGGCGGAATCGGACGCGCTCTCGATCCCGAGGCGGCGACGGCGGGCCTGCTGACGCTCGGCCGGGGTCAGGGCCTTGCCGCCGCCGGGGAACAGGGAGCGGAGGCCGAAAGCCTCGGCCTGCTCTACCTGGATGTCCAGGAGGTCAACGATCGTCTCGGCCTTGTGGTTGTAGAGGGCGCTCTGCTCGACGCCCTTGTGCTCGTCGGTCTCACCAGCCTCGTGGCGGCGCTGGCGCCTGTCGAGGGACCCGAGGGCGGAGCGCGCCTCCTTCTCGGACAGTCCGGCCAAGGGCGCGAGCTCGGAGGCCCAGTCCTCGCGCGTGCCGCCCCGGACGTGGGCGGTGGCGTTGGCGGTCAGGAACAGCCAGAGCTCGCGCCGTCCCTTGGGCGGGCCACCCATGCCGTCGCGCCACGCGTGCAGGTCGCGCAAGATCCGGACCCACCGACCCGCGGGGCCGGCATGGCGGCGAGGCTTGGCCACGGTCGGGTTGTCGTCGGCGGCGGAATTCGCCTCGGTGCGGGCCAGCCGGCGGTCCTGGAGGGCGCGGCGCGCGGTCGGCAGGATCGCGTCGGCCAGCGCATGGAAGGTGTGGCGCGTGGCGTCCGCAAATGCGGCGGGGTGGATCAGCCGCGCCACGGCGCCGGTCTCGGCGTGGACCGCGCCGACGAGGCGCAGGACGCGGGCGCCGTCCCGGCATTTACGGTCCAGGCCGGCGTCGCGGAACAGGCGCCACACCGGGAGCATGCGGGTCTCGAACGCCTGCATCTCCGCCTCGGCCTGCGGGTCGGCGTGCGCGCGCCGCTTGGCCTTGGGCGTGCCGTTCGTGGCCAAGTCCGGCCCGTGCAGGGCATCGTAGACCGCGCGCACGCGCTCCCATGCGGACGCCTTGGCGCCGTCGCATGCGTACTGAGCCTGGAGGTTGCGGCCCGAGGCGACCCAGATCGAGGGCAGCGGGAGTCCGGCGGCGTCCATCGCCTCGACGAGGACGTCGCGCACGGCCTCGGGCGCCCAGCCGTCGAAGGGCAGCCCAGGCTTGTTGTAGTCGTAGTCGAGGCCGAGGTTGCCCACCGACTTCAGGCATTCGCCGGAGCGTCGGCGACCCCAGAACCGGTTGAGGCTGACGTACTGGGCATCGACCAGCGCGGGGCTCGTCAGAAGCTCGGCCAGATCGACGGTCGCGCCCACGAAGTTTTCGTCGCCGTCGGCATCGATCACCTTGCGGCCGATCCAGCCGCGGCCGACGGACCCCTTGGAGTGCAGCCACGCGAAATGCTCGGCGCTCTGATACGCACGGGTTGCCTGGCACGGGATGGACGGGAGGGGTGAGGCGGGCATCGACAGCGAGGTTCTCTTGTCCGTGGGGCTGCACTCCCACCGACGCGACGAAGCCTAGCCGCTTCGCTGGAAAGCTCCAAACGGGGCAACATGCGGCAGAGTGCGCAGGCCGCCCCGCCGAGGTGAGGGCCCGTCAGCCCCCGGGACGTCCAACCCCGATCGGGGGCGCCGCATGCCGATCGGGCTGTCCTGCACGCGAATCGGTGGACGTGCGCGCAGGTCGCGCCTCCTGATCGAGGCGGATGTCCTGACGGCGTGGCGGTCGACGTCACTCACCGTTCCGCAATGCCGAGGCGGCGACAAGGGTGGCTGCCATCATGATGCCGCCATGCAAGCCGGCGCGGAAGTCGAACGGCGTGCCAAGCGCGTCGGTGACGTGGTGGCGGCTCGGCCCGTCTCAACTCAAGCCGCACAATCGACTTCGCCGGATACTTTCATGGCCGCTGCGAGGCATGCCTCGACGGCTTGCCGAAGCGAGGACACGTAGACGTCGGCTCCGACTTGGCGACCAATGGAGGCGTCGGTCAACACCTTCTCGCCTTCCGGCCATAGACCGACCAGCAGCTGCACGGCGGGCGCCTTCTTCCGGATGCGTTCGAGGAGGTAGCGCAGGTGCGCCGGGTTGCCGGTGATGTCGAGGTAGGAGACGCAGACCATCGCTACGCCCATGAGATCGAGGTCGCGGATGCGCTCTCGCGAGACCTCGCCGTGCGGGACGACCCGGGCGCCGAGGCCGTGCTTGCGGAGCAACTGCGCCAGCATTGCCGAGGAGGCTTCGTCCAGGGGACCGCGGCCGGCCACGCACAGCACCGGGGCATCGCCGCTCCACGCTGCGGGAAGCGCGTCGCGGGATGGGGCCTGCCCAGGCACGGCCTCGTTCTTCGGGTGGGCGCGCTCGGCCAGGGTTGGCGTCGCGTTCGGGTTGACAGCCTTGTCGTCGCCCGCCGGCTCGACGTCCTCGTGATCCTCGAAGTCCTCGACCAGGGACCGGGCCGAAGCGCGGATGTTCTCCAGCTGGGCCGGGGTGACGACGCCACGGGCGTAGTCGTTGGCCGCGAGCTGCAATCCCTTGAGCGCCACCTCGTCGTAGTACGACGACAGGGAGCGCTCCTTCAGCATGGTCTCGCCGAGGTCGCGGGCCTCGTCCGGGTCGCCCGCCAGCATGCGTTGATAGAAGTTCTCGACCGGGGTCAGGGGCGGCCGGTCGCCCAGCATGATGTCCAGGAACTCCAGGCTGTCGACGTGGCGGCCGAGCACGACCAGGCAGACCGTGAACGGGGTCGCCAGGATCAGTCCGATGGGACCCCACAGGAAGCCCCAGAACAGGGTCGAGACGATGACCGCGAAAGGCGAGAGGCCGGTCGAGTGTCCGTAGAGCAGGGGCTCGACCACCTGACCGAACAGGGGCTCGGCCACGAGGAACAGCGCGGCCGCGGCGATGACCATCGACCAACCTGGATCGACGGCGGCGGCCAGCGCCACCGGGAAGATCCCGGAGATGAAGGCGCCGATGTAAGGGACGAACCGCATCAGGGCCGAGAACACGCCCCACAAGAGGGGATTGGGCACCCCTATGAGCCAGAGGCCGACGCCGACGATGACCCCGAAGGTGGCGTTCATTCCGAGCTGGGCCAGGAAGTAAGTACCGAGCCGGCTTGCGGCGTCGTCCATTGCGACCGTGGTGCGATGGAGATCGCTCGACCCGAACAGGCGGATCATTCGGTTGCGCAGGTCCTCGCGCTGCAGGAGCAGGAACACGACCACGACGAGCACGATGCCGACCGTGGTCAGCGGCTCGAAGATCGGGCCCAGCACCTTCTCGGCCAAGGCCAGGGGCGAGACCTCGGGCTCCTGGACGCGCACGAGCTGCGCCTTCGGGGTATCGCCGGCCGGTCCGGTCGCCGCGGACGTGCCAGCGGCGTCTGTCTTCTGCGTGGCGTCGTGGACTTGGTGGCTGAACTTCTGGATGACCCTATTGGCCTCGCCCAGCCAGCCCTGCTGCAGCCCGGCGAACTTCTTCTGCACGGTGGCCTGGTACTGCGGCAGGTTGCCGGCGAGACCTGCGACCTGCGTTCCGATGATCGCGCCGAAGCCTCCGATGACGGCCAGCGCCAGGAGGACGGCGACGATGACGGAGGGGACCCGTCCGAGCCTGATCCGCCGCAGGAGGTTGACGACCGGTCCCAGCACGAAGCTCAGCGGGACGGCCAGGACGAGGGGGATGAACACCTCGCGGCCGAAGTAAAGGGCGGCCACCAGCACGACGCCGACCGCGAGGGTGAGCAGCCCGCGCACGCCGGGTACGAGCGGGGGCGGCACCTGGGCGGGCGGACGGGGAACGGTGGCTTCGTCGGTCGGCATGCGGCGTGATCTCCTCGACGCTGCGCCGACGCACGCGGCACGCTGGCTTCAACGCTCCCGCCGACGTTTCGCCCCATGTCCCATGTCCCGCGCCCAGCCCGGCTTCAGCTGCCGTCGCGACCTTCGTGCGCATGCCAGCGTTGTCCGTCCAGGCAGCGGAGGCTCTCGATGGCGGAGATGGATGGGCGGATGCAGCAGGTGGTGGCCGGCCTGAGCGAGGGCGTGATCCTGGTCGAGCCGGACCAGACTATTTCCTACGCCAACGAGGCCGCGCTCGCGATGCACGGCGTGGCGGCACTCGGCGATCTCGGCGAGACCGTGGCCGAGTACCGACGCAACTTCGTCCTGGACTATCGCGGCCATCCCGAGGTCGGCCCGCTCCAGCACCCGATCGAACGCCTCCTGGCCGGCGAGACGTTTCGCGATACGGTCGTCGCGGTTCATCATTTCCGTTATCCCAATCGCCGGTGGATGCACCGTATTCGCTCCCTGGTCACTGCGGACGGCGATGGGCAACTCACCGGTCTCGCGCTGGTGATGCAGGACGTGAGCGAGCGCTACGAGGCCGAGGACCGCTTCGAGGACATGTTCCGCGCAAACCCGGCACCGGCGTTGGTCTGCCGCCTGGCGGATCTGCGCTACGTCAAGGTCAACCAGGGCTTCCTCGACCTGACAGGCTACGCCCGCAAGGAGGTGCTCGGCCGGACGTTCTGCGAGATCGACCTGCTGACAGGAGCCGAGAGTCGGGCCGTGGCGGTCGAGGACCTGCACGCCGGTCGCACCATCCCGCAGATGGAGGCATGCCTGAACGTGCCCGCGGACAGCGAGAAGTACGTGATCGTCGCCGGTCACCCGATCCGGATGCCGGGTGGTGAGCGATGCATGCTGTTCACCTTCGCCGACCTGGAGGACCGCCGCAAAGCCGAGATGGAGTTGAAGCTCAGCGAGGAGCGCTTCGCCAAGGCCTTCCAGCTCAGTCCGGTCCCGACGGCGCTGCTGAGCCTGGACGGCGTGGTGTCCTCGAACGTCAACGAGGCCTTCGCCACGATGTTCGGGGGGACCAACAGCCTTGAGGAGGGAGCAAAGGTCGAGAGCGACATCGCGCTCCCCAAACTTTGGGAGGACGAGGCTGAGCAGGCCCGTTTCAAGCGCATGCTACGACGAGCGGGACAGGTACGGGGCTTCGAGGCACGTCTGCGGACCCGCGAGGGTGAGGTCCTCGATTGCCTGGTCTCGGCCGAGCCGGTGCGCATCAACGGCGAGGCCTTCGTCCTGTGCGCAATCCAGGACATCACGGCCCGCAAGCGCACGGAGACGGAGCTGATCGCGGCCATCGAGACGGTGATGGCGGATGCCTCCTGGTTCAGCCACGGCGTCATCGAGAAGCTGGCGCTGATGCGCAATCCGCCTCCGCCCGGCAATCCGCCGGCCCTCGTCGAAAAGCTCACAAGGCGTGAGCACGACTTGCTGGAGGGCATCTGCAAGGGCGCTGCGGACCCGGAGATCGCGGTCGAGCTCGGGCTGTCCGTGAGCACGGTGCGCAACCACCTCGCCAGCCTCTACCGCAAGATCGGGGTCAACCGGCGCAGCGCCGTGGTCGTCTGGGCCAGGGAGCGCGGCATTGGGGGAAATCCGTCGAACATCCCCGACAAGGCCAGGAAACTGGGTCGAAAACACTAAGTGAATTGATGCATAATATTAATATGTAAATCTGCGGAACATTGCGTAATTCGACCCGCTTATGGGTGCAATAACCCTGCTCAATCTGAGCATCTCAGCAATGGTCGCGAGATCAATACGGGGTATCGGCGATGGGCAAGGGCCGCAAGGTTCTGTCGGATGACCATGCCCGCGCCCTGATCAAACAGGCCATCGGCATCGTTTCCGGCGACGCCAAGGTCGAAGCCGAAGCTACCGCCGAGATCACGGCCATCGAGGCGGTGCACGTCAGGGCAACGCGAAGACCGAAACGCTCACGGCCCCTGCCTCCTTGAGGCAGTGGCTCAACGACAATGTGCCCGCTCGATCCAGTCCAAGCGGCGCCGTGCATCGACGCGCGCGAGCGGTGTCACGCGACCAACAGGAACCATGACCATGTCCCTCCTCGCCTGGATCGTCCTCGGCCTGATCGCCGGCTTCATCGGTAGCAAGATCGTCAACAACACTGGCCAGGGGCTCGTCGTCGACATTCTGCTCGGCGTGGTCGGTGCCGTCGTCGGCGGCTTCCTGTTCAACCAGTTCGGCCAGCCCGGGGTGTCCGGCGTGAACCTCTACAGCCTGCTCGTCGCCGTCGTCGGCGCCGTGGTCGTGCTGTGGCTCTACCACGCCCTCATGGGCCGCCGCCGGGTCGTCTGACCCGCCGCGCCCTTTCAGCTTTCCGAACCAACAACCCAGGAGAACCACCATGGCCACCGTCAACGAGCCCACGCCCGTATCCCCCGGACGCCCGATACCGGATCGCACCGTCGTCGACCGCGACCTGCCGCAGACCACCATGGTCACGCCGGCCGAGGACATGCGCACGATGATGCTGCACTCCGTCTCCTGGGGCGCGGTCCTCGCTGGAGCCACGGTCGCCCTGATCTCCCAGGTCATCCTGAACATGCTGGGGCTCGGCATCGGCCTCTCGACGGTCGATCCGATGGGTGACGGCACCCCGGCGGCGAGTTCGCTCGGCATCGGTGCCGGCCTCTGGTTCGTCGTCTCCGGCGTGCTCGCGGCCGTCGCCGGTGGCTACTTCGCCGGACGCCTGTCCGGTAAGCCCTCGACCTCGACGGCCGGCTATCACGGTCTCCTCGCCTGGGCGGTCTCGACCCTCGTGGTGCTCTACATGCTGTCGTCGGCCGCCAGCGGCATCGTCAGCGGCGCCATGGGCACCGCCTCCTCGGCCATCGGCGGGGTCGGCAACGCGATGGGCGGTTCCGTCTCGACCCTGGCGCAGGCCGCCGCCCCGTCGCTGACCAAGGTCACCGACCCGTTCTCGAACATCGAGTCCAATGTCCGCAACGGCACCGGATCCGATCCGGCCGCCCTAAAGGATACCGCGGTGACCGCCATGCGTGCCGCCGTCTCGGGCGACGGCGCACAGCAGGCCGCCGCCCAGGAGAAGGCCGCCGTGGCCCTTTCCAAGGCGCAGAACATCCCGGTCGAGCAGGCCCGGACCCAGGTCGCGCAGTACACCCAGCAGTTCAAGGAGACCGTCGCCTCGGCCAAGGAGCAGTCCAAGCAGATCGCCGACGCCACCGCGCGCCGCGTGTCCCAGGGCGCGCTGTTCGGGGCCCTCGCGCTGATCTTCGGGGCGCTCGCCTCCTTCTTCGCCGGCCGCGGTTCGGCCGTCGATCCGACCGTCACCCGCACCGCCCCGAACACCCTGACCCCGCGCCGGGCATGAGCGTCGGCGACACCGCCGCGACCGAGCCCCATGGGCCCGGGGCGCCCTCAGGCACCGCGGCGGAGGTCGCCGTCGGCGAGGAGGCGGTCCTTCCGCTGATCGAGGAGACCGCGCGCATCGAGAAGCGTGCGGTCGAGACCGGACGGGTCCGTGTCAGCACGCGAACCGACACCCTCGACCAGGTCCTGCGCGAGACCCTGCGCAGCGACATGGTCGGGGTGACCCGGGTGCCCGTCAACCGGACCCTCGCCGAGGGCGAGGCACCCCCGGTGGTCAGGACGGAGGCCGGGGTGACCATCATCCCGGTGCTGGAAGAGATCCTCGTCGTCGAGAAGCGCCTTGTCCTGAAGGAGGAGGTGCACATCCGCCGGATCACGGCGGGCGAGGACGTCGAGATGCCGGTGACGCTGCGCAGGCAGCACGCCGTGATCGAACGCGTGTCCCCCGAGGGGCACGTCACGGAACAGGCCGCCACGCACCCGTCACAGGAGCCGACATCATGACCCAGACCATCACCGCCATGTACGACACCCATCCCGAGGCGGTCGCCGCCCAGGGCAAGCTCGTCGCCCTCGGCATTCCCGCCGGCGCGATCAAGCTGATTTCCGGCACCCAGGCCGGCACGACCGGAACCACGACCAAGGCCGACGAAGGCATGTGGGGCTCGATCAAGGACTTCTTCATGCCGGAGGAAGACCGGCACGCCTACGGCGAGGGCCTTCATCGCGGCGGCACGATGCTGAGCGCCGAGGTCGACGACGCGCACGTCCACGCCGCCTCCGATATCCTGGAGGAGCACGGCTCGGTCGATCTCGACGAGCGCGAGGCCACCTGGCGCAAGGAAGGCTGGGACGGTCGTGCGACCGGTTCCACCAGCATGACCGCGCCGGTTGCCGCCGCAGCGCTCGGTGAGGGTGCGATGTCTTCCGACCACGCCGCCACGACCCGTGACAGCGGCCTGCACGCCGCCGGATCGTCCGAGGCCGTCGCCGCCCACGGTACCGCCACCGGGACCGATTACATCCCCGTGGTCGAGGAGCGCCTCAACGTCGGCAAGCGCATGGTCGACGCCGGCCGGGTCCGGGTTCGGTCCTACGCCGTCGAGAAGGACGTCAGCGAGAACGTCACCCTCCACGACGAGACCGTGAGCGTCGACCGTCGCGTCGTCGACCGCGCCGTCACCCCGGGGGACATGGCGCTGTTCGAGGACAAGGTCATCGAGGCGACCGAGATGCGCGAGCAGGCGGTGGTGTCGAAGGACGCCCGCGTCGTTGGTGAGGTCGGCATCCGCAAGGATGCCGCACAGCGGGTGGAGACCGTGACCGACAAGGTCCGCCACACCGAGGTCGAGGTCGAGGACGGTCGCGGGACCGTCAGCCGTACCGGCACCACCACGGAAACCACCCCGCGCAAGCCGCTCTGAGGCGATCACGTCCGGGACCGGTTCGAGCCGGTCCCGGCTCCGTACGATTCCATGTCCACCTTTCGCGAAAGCCCCGTCGCCGTGATCAAGCTTCGCCACCTCGTCGCATTTGCGGTCCTCGCGTCGTCATGCGTCCCGCTCGGCGCGCAGGCACGGGAGGAGACCGGCTCCAGGGCATCGCTGAAGCCGTTCTGCTCGGCCGACTACGTCCGTCTCTGCGACGGCCTCGACCTGAACGGACCCGAGGTCGTCGCCTGCTTCCGCAGGAACGCCCGGGAGGTCTCGCCCGGGTGCCGGGCTGCCATCGCGGAGCATGCCGAGACAACATCCGAACGGTCGGCCGCCTCGCGATAGCAGTTGGCCACCTCTTTCGCCCGCCACCGATCCCATCCCGAAGGAAACACCATGAAGATCCTCACCACCCTGACCGCCGCGATGGCGATGACGCTCCTTGGCGCCGGCGTCGCCTCGGCCAAGCCATGTGCGGTCGGAACCACCACGAACAGCACCGGCCAGAAGGGCTCGGCCGATGTTTCCTCGAAGGTCGATGGCGGCACGACCGCGAAGGTCTCGCCGGGCGCCAAGGCCGAATCCCCCGGCACGGTCGGCGCGATGAACAACGTCGGTTCGAACGCGACACCCGCCGCCAACGAGGCCAAGCCGCCCGAGGGCAAGGTGGTCAAGCCCGGCGACGACGATTGCTGATCGGTGCGAAGCTTACATTGAAACCGAACGGAGACATCCCATGAGTGACGGCTTTCCCTCGATGACGGCGCTGCTCGGCCTGTTGGCCGTGGCGGGCTTCCAGAACCGGGACAAGATCCAGGAGATGCTCGGCGGAGCCGGCCACGGTGGTCCCGCGACCGCAGGACAGGGCGGCGCCGCGGGACAGGGTGGTCTCGGCGGCCTCCTCGGTAATCTCGGAGGCGCCCTCGGGGGTGCCGGTGCCGGTGGCCTGCTCAGCGGCGGCCTCGGACAGCTCGTCGACTGCTTCCGCGAGAACGGCCACGGCGAGGCGGCCGACTCCTGGGTGAACCACGGGCCGAACGCCGAGATGAAGCCCGATCACCTGAGGTCGGCCATCGGCCCCGACGTCCTCGATACGCTGTCGCGGCAGACCGGCCTTTCGCACGACGACCTTCTGTCCAGGCTCTCGCGAGAGCTGCCCTCCGCGGTGGACCGCTACACCCCCGACGGCAGGCTGCCGTCCTCCGTCGCGGGCATGCCGGGCTGAGGAACCACCCGGTCGATCCCGTAGGTATCGAAGTCGCGGAACCGACCGGCCACCACGTTCGCATCGGGGCACGTAAATCCCCGTCACGGGAGGGCCAGATGTCCGGAAGCGCACACGCCAAGGCCGCCGAACGCCATGCGGCAGCGGCCAAGTCACACCGGAAGGCCGCTCGGCACCTCGACGACGGCAACGAGGAGAAGGCCGCCAAGCACGCCGCGAAGGCCGATGACCGGGCGAAGGAGGCAAACCAGAGCTCGATCAAGGCGCGACCCAAGAAGGCCCCCTCGAAGAAGTAATCAAACTCATGGTGTCGGCTCGAAGCGCGCTTGCCGCGGGCCGGCTCAACCTCGAACCGAACGGAGATAGATCATGGACGAGAACCGCATCACCGGCGCCGCCAAGGAACTCGGCGGCAAGGTCCAAGGTGCCGTCGGCGACGTCACCGGCGACCGCGGGACCCAGGCCAAGGGTACGGCCAACGAGGTCAAGGGCGCCGCCGAGAACCTCGTCGGCCAGGCCAAGGACGCCGTGCGCGACGTTGCCGGACAGGCAGGCGACCTCGCCGACAAGGCGATCAACAGGGGCCGGGATGCATTTCCCGAGGCCGAGCGTGCCTACCGCCAGGGTGGCGATGCCGTCGCGCAGTATGCCAAGGAGTCCCCGCTGACGATGGCGGCCATGGCCGGAGCCATCGGATACCTGCTCGCCATGGTGATCCACGGCCGTCGCTGAATGGTCGCCGTCCGGGGCCAGGCTTACGATGGGCGTGGTCCCCGACCGGGGACGAGACGATGGGGACCCTTCGATGCCCCCCTGCGAACGCTGATCCACGATGGGTCGAACGACGACCTCTGGTACCTATGCCGCGGTGACGACCCAACCGACGTGTACGTCTTCCACGAGCCGAACGGGCCATCCGGCGGCAGGCCGTCCCGGATCGAGCTCGCGGCCTTCCTCGCGGCGGCGAACGGATCCCCCGAGCACCGCGCCCTCCTCGGAATGATCGGTTCCCTTGTGGGGACTGATCGTGCCGATCTCGCATTGGGCACTCCCACCCCCGAGCCGGGGGCCGCCGGTGCCGAACCGACCCCTGGCGAGGCTGCCTCGTCGATCTGATCCGTTCCCTCCAGCGCCCGCGAGACCGTCATGGCCATCGACTATCGTTCCGAACTCCGCAGGCCCCTCCCGTTCAGCCTCGCCGTCGTGGCGGCGGTCCTCCTGGTCTGGCTCGTCGTCGCCTCCATCGCCGGTGGGCGGCAGAGGACGGCGCGGGACCACCGCATTCAGGAGCTGGAGACGCGGCAGGTTACGCTGCAATCGGACCTCGATCAGCAAAGGGCGGCCGCGGGCACCCTCGACGGGCTCAAGGCGAGGATCGCATCGGCCCAGCAGCAGGAGCAGGACATCACCCAGGCCGGCGAACAGGCCAAGGCGAGAGCCGCGGGCTTGGCGACGGAACAGCAGGCGGCCGAGCGCAAGGCCGGCGAGGCCAAGTCCACCGCCGAGGCCGAGGCCGCCAAGCTCACCGGGCTGCAGGCTCAGGTCAGCCAGGCGGAGCAGAGGCTCGCGCCGATGAAGGAGGCCACCACGGCCGCCGAGCAGGCCGCGACCGCACGGACCAAGGAGCTGGCCGACGTCGGGCGCCGGCTGGAGGAGACGCGACAGCAGGAGGCGAAGCTTCGGGCCGACATCGCCGCCATGTCCCAGGAGGCGACCGCCAAGACCGCCGACCTCGCCAAGGCCGAGGAGAGCCAGCAGAAGGCACGCGACGGCTCGGCCGCCGCGCAGAAGGATCTCGCCGAGGCTCGCACCGCCACCGAGCAGGTGACGGGACACAAGGCAGAACTGGAGCAGGCCATCGCCGGCCTGACCGCCAACCGCGAAAAGCTGACGAGCGACGTCTCCCAGGCTAGCCAACAGGTACAGCAGGCCAAGGACGGGTTGGCGGCCACCCGGAAGGACCTGGCGACGGCGCAGTCCGAGAGGGACCGGGTCATCTCCGAGCGTGGCCAGGCCGAGCAGGCGCTCCAGAAGCTGACCGCCGACCGCGAGGGTGCGACCTCGGCGTTGGAGGCGCTGCAGAAGCGGCAGGCCGACGCCCAGGCTCAGTTGGCGACCCTCACCGAGACGCTGGCTAACCGAAACAAGGAGATGGCCGCCCTTGAGGACCGCCTCGGGACGACGCGGCAGGAGCTCGCAGCAGCCCAGGCCAAGCTCGCCGAGGCACGTCAGCAGCTCTCGGACCAACCGCCGGCCATGACGGTGCATCCCAACCCGGCCCAGAAATAGGCGCCGACCGCCTTGCCGAGGACGGAATGAGGTGGCCCAGGTGCGGCCGCACCTGGGGGCTTTCCCTGATGGCATCAGGATTTCGGGATGCGGCTCGGGGTGTCAGAACGGTCAGTCCTGCGCGGCGCGCAACGCACAGGATGCGGCAGGCTTCGGGCGGGAGAGCATGGCCATCCCGAGCGTCGGTTCGGCGTGGGGTCGCCTGATTGGCCGAGCGACCTGACGCCGCGTCGATATGGGGCGTGACACCTGGCCCCCTGTCAGCAACCGAGTCGTCAGTCGCAGGTTCTATCCAGGTCGGCGGGATCGACGATTGCATTCGTCCCGGATGGAGGGCCACCGCGTTCCCGTGGCCCCGGGAAATAGGGGTGCGGCGTCGTTGCGTGACGAGATTGGGCCGGGCGACATCGACCTGAGGCTGTTGAAGGCCGCCGTGGAGGCGACCGGCGAGGCCATCCTGATCACCTCCGCGGAGCTGGATGAGCCTGGGCCGCGCATCGAGTACGCAAACGGTGCCTTCCTGCGCCTCACCGGTTACCGATTGGACGAGGTCATCGGCCGGAGCCCTCGTTTCCTGCAGGGGCCGAAGACCGAACGCGCCGAACTCGAACGTGCCCGGACATCGCTTGCGGCGGGCGAGGCATTCCACGGCGAGGCGCTGAACTACCGCAAGGACGGCTCGACCTACATGGTCGAATGGCTGATCACACCGGTCCGGGAGGCCGATGGCAGCATTACCCATTGGGTCTCGGCCCAACGAGACGTCACCGACCGCCGCGCCTTCGAGGACCGGCAGGCCATGATGGTCCGTGAACTCCACCATCGCGTGAAGAACACACTCGCAACCGTCCAAGCCGTCCTCAACGCGACCATGCGCTCGGCCGTCTCGCTGCCCGAATTCGGACGGGCCTTCACCGGCCGCATCGTCTCGCTCGCCCGGACCCATGCGCTCATCACCGAGGACCAGGCGCAGGTCGCCTCTTTCGAGGGCCTGCTCAGGGCTGAGCTCGATCCATACAACGAGGATCACCGCGTCACGCTTCGGGGACCGGACCTGAGGCTTCCCTCCGAAGTCGCCGTACCGGTCGGCATGGCCTTGCATGAGCTGACCTCCAACGCGCTCCGGCACGGGGCCTTGGCGCATCCCGGCGGCCGGCTCACGGTGACCTGGACGGTGGAGGATCGGACGGACACCGGATGGCTGGCCTGGGTCTGGAACGAGCACGACGGGCCACCGCCAGCCCTGCCGACCCGGGAGGGTTTCGGCATGCGCTTGATCAACAGGATCCTCGCCGCGCAGACGGGTGCCGAGGTGGATGTGGCGGCGGATGCCGACGGCCTTCGGATCAGCATCGGGATACCGCTCGTGCGCCGCTAATGGTCTATCGTACGGTCGTTGAGCTCTTCGGCGTCGGTCGGAGGAAGGGCGGGCATCTTGGTCATGAGCCCCCCGATGCGGGGTTGTCGGCGGAACGCGCCATGGTCGGGTCCGCCCTTATGGATGGACGCGTGAACGTGATTTCCTGCCACGTCGGAATCCTCGGCAATCGGTGCGATTCAAGCCGCTTGAACCTCTTCTTTCCATGGATCGCCCAACGATGAGCCAGGGGGAGCTCGAACGCCTGCGTGCCCTCCACCGCTACAGGTTGCTGGACACGCCGCGAGAGCAGGGCTTCGACGAGATCGCCGAGGCGGCGGCCGAGCTCTGCGAAACGCCCATCGCGGTCGTGAACCTCGTCGGGGACGGGCGGCAGTTCTTCAAGGCCGAGGTCGGCCTGGGCGTGCGCGAGATGCCGCTGGAGAGCTCCTTTTGCCGGCAGGCACTCCTGCAGAGCGATTTCCTCTGCGTCCCTGACGCAAGCCGCGACCCGCGCTTCGAGGGCAACCCGCTCGTCGCCGGGGACCCCGGGCTGCGCTTCTATGCAGGCGCCCTGCTGAAGACATCCGACGGACATCCCATTGGCACGGTCTGCGTGCTCGACACCAAGCCTCACGAACTCTCCGAGCGGCAGCGCAAGGGGCTGCTCCGCCTCGCCCGCCAGGCCATGGACCAGATGGAGTTGCGCCGGTCCCTGCGGGAGCAGGCCGCGCAGCGCCTGCTGCACGAGCGCATCCTCGACAGCGCCACCGACTACGCCATCGTCGCGACCGACGCCGAGGGGAACGTCACCCGTTGGAATGCCGGTGCCGAGCGCATCCTTGGCTGGAGCGAGGCCGAGATGCTGGGCCGACCGGTCGCGGTGTTCTTCACGCCGGAGGACCGTGACATCGACCGGCCAAGGATCGAGATGGCGATTGCCCTCAGGGACGGCAGCGCCCCCGACGAGCGCCGGCACATCCGAAAGGATGGCAGCCGCTTCTGGGCCAGCGGCAGGATGATGCCACTGACGTCCGACCAGGGGGCGGTCGTCGGCTTCGTCAAGATCCTGCGCGACCAGACCGGGCAGCGGGACGCGGTCGCCGCCCTGGAGGCGAGCGAACTGCGCTATCGCTCCCTCGTCGAGGTGAGCCCGCAGGTGGTTTGGTTCGGGGACGCCGACGGCAACGTTACCTACTGCAACGCCTACTGGTACGATTACACCGGCTTGCCCGCCGGCGAGGTCGGCGAGGCCAGTTGGATGGCGGTCATCCATCCCGATCACCGCGAGGCGACGCGGCATGCATGGCTCGCGGCCGCGAGCTCGGAAGGGTCCTACGAGGTCGAGTTCCCACTGCGCCGGGCCGACGGCGAGTACCGCTGGTTCCTGTCCCGGGCCCGGCCCGTGCGGGACGCGGACGGGACGCTGCGCAGCTGGATCGGCACCTCGCTCGACATCCACGAGCGCAAGGTGGCCGAGGAGCGCTTCCAGGCCCTGACCGAGCTCTCGCCGGCCATGGTCTGGTTCGGCAACCCCGACGGCAGCCTGAGCTACCTCAACGACCGCTGGTACGCCTACACCGGCCAGACCCCGGAGCAGGCGCTGCCGCTGGGCTGGGGCGATGTCATCCATCCCGACGACCTGCCTGGGCTCCTTCAGGTCTGGGAGACGGCTCGCGCGCGGGAGGCGGTCTACGACACGGAAGCCCGACTGCGGGGTGCGGACGGCGCCTATCGCTGGTTCCTGATCCGGGCCGAGCCCCGGCGAGACGGCGCGGGGACGGTCGTTGGCTGGCTCGGCAGCAACAGCGACATCCATGACCGCCGGCAGGCGGAGGAAGGCCTGCGCCGGGCACGCGAGCAGTTGCGCCTCGCCGTCGAGGCCACCGGCACGGGCATCTTCGACTACGACCTCGTCTCGGACGTCCTAGAATGGGATGCCCGGACGCGGACCCTGTTCGGCCTCCCGCCGGACGCCCCGGTCAGCTACGACGTGTTCCTGGCAGGGCTTCACCCGGAGGATCGCGCCTGGGTGGACGAGGCGGTGCGCGTCGCGCTCGACCCGACCGGAAGCGGCGCCTACGACATCGCCTACCGCACCATAGGCCTCGGCGACGGCGTCGAGCGTTGGGTGGCCGCCATGGGACAGGCCATCGTCGAGGGGGGACGGACCGTCCGCTTCATCGGCACGACCCGCGACGTCACCGAGAGCCGGCGGGCCGAGGCGGCATTGCGCGAGGCCGAGGAGCGCTACCGGTTGGCCGCCCGCGCGACCAACGACGCGATCTGGGACTGGGACTTCGCCACAAACCACGTGCTTTGGAACGATGCGCTCCACCACGCCCATGGCCATTCCCCCGACGCCGTCGAGCCGACCGGCGACTGGTGGATCGCCCACATCCATCCCGAGGACCGGACCCGCATCGACGCCTCGATCCACGCGGTCATCGACGGCACCGGTACCGCGTGGAGCGACGAGTACCGGTTCCTGCGTGCGGACGGGACCTACGCCGACATCCTCGACCGGGGCTACGTCATCCGCGACGGGAACGGCCATGCCTCGCGCATGATCGGCGCCATGTTCGACATATCCGAGCGCAAGCGGGCGGAGGAGCACCAGCGCCTGCTCACGGGCGAGCTCCAGCACCGGGTCAAGAACACCCTCGCCCTCGTCCAGGCCATCGCCAGCCAGACGCTGCGCGGCGCGTCGAGCGTGGACGAGATGCGGGAATCGTTCTCCTCGCGCCTGGTCTCGCTGGGACGGGCGCACGACATCCTGACCGCCTCCAGTTGGACGGAGGCGCCGATAGCCGACGTGGTCGACGGGGCCCTGGCGGTGCATCGCGCCGGGACCGGCAGTCGCATCCGCGCGAGCGGGCCGGATGTGAACCTTGCCGCCAAGCCAGCCCTCGCACTGGCGCTGGCGCTGCACGAGCTCGCCACCAACGCGGCCAAGTACGGGGCGCTGTCGAACGAGGTCGGCACGGTCGACCTGCGCTGGCACGTGGTGCACGAGGGCGACGCGCCGCGCTTCCGCATGAACTGGTCCGAGCAGGGCGGCCCGCCGATCCTGGCGCAGCCCTCGCGAAGGGGCTTCGGGTCCCGTCTCATCGAGCGCAGCTTCGCGGCGGAGGTCGGCGGCGAGGTCCGGCTCACGTATGCCCCGACCGGCCTCGTGTGCAGCCTTGAGGCGTCGCTCGCGTCCATGCAGGAGGCGGGCGACGCGGCGGCGGCCTGAGCGCTTGCCCGCCGATCCGCTTCCCCCGTCCGCGAGGGTCGACAGTCCTGTTTCCGGGGTCATGGGGCGAGCCGGACCGCCCCGGGGCATCAGCTGTCGAGGACGGTGCGGACCATCTCGGCGAGCTGGTCCATCCCGAAGGGCTTGGGCAACAGGTGCGTACCGGCGTCGAGGACGCCGTTATGGACAACGGCGTTGCGGGTGTAGCCGGTGGTGTAGAGCACTCTCATCCCCGGGAGCATCGCCACCATCCGGTCCGCCAGTTCACGGCCGGTCAACTCCGGCATGACGATGTCGGTGAACAGCAGCGAGAAGGTGCGCCCGCCCTCGACCAGCCGGAGCGCCTCGGCCCCGCCGCCCGCCTCGGACACGACGTATCCGAGCTCGCGGAGGGATTCGACCGAGCAGGCCCGCATGCGCTCGTCGTCCTCCACCACCAGGACGGTCTCCGCACCGCTGCCGTTTGGCGTTCCTGACGGCTCGGCTTCGTCCGGCGCGCCCTCGGGTCCGTGGAAGCGGGGCAGGTAGACCTTCAGGGTCGTGCCGCGCCCGGGTTCGGAATAGATCTTCACGTGCCCGTTCGACTGGCGCACGAAACCGAAGACCTGGCTCAGTCCAAGCCCCGTCCCCTTGCCCACGCCCTTGGTGGTGAAGAACGGGTCGAACGCCCTGGCGACGACCTCCGGTGACATCCCGGTGCCGGTATCCGACACGGCGACAAGCACGTACTGACCGGGCTCGACCGCGTTCTCGCGTCCGTAGGCCCCGTCGATGTGGGCGTTGGCGGTCTCGACCGTGAGCCGGCCGCCGTCCGGCATCGCGTCCCGGGCGTTGACGCACAGGTTGAGGATCGCGTTCTCCAACTGGCTGGGGTCGGCGTGCGCCTTCCAAAGCCCGGCCGAGAGCACCGTCTCCATCCGGACCGTCTCGCCCAGGGTGCGAGCCAGCAGGTCCGACATGTCGGTCACCATGCGGTTGGCGTCGACCGGCACCGGATCGAGGGGCTGCAGGCGGGAGAAGGCGAGCAGGCGATGGGTCAGGGCGGCCGCCCTGTCGGCCCCGTCGAGGGCGGCGTCGACGTATCGGGACACGTCGGTCTCGCCCTTGGCGAGCCTGCGCTGCAGGAGGTTCAGGCTGCCGACGATGACCGCGAGCATGTTGTTGAAGTCATGCGCGATGCCTCCGGTGAGCTGCCCGACCGCCTCCATCTTCTGGGACTGCCGCAACTGTGCCTCGGCCGAACGACGCTCGGTGACGTCGACCGCCTCGGGCACCATGCCGACCACCGTGCCGTCGGTGCTGCGGACCGGACGCATCGCGAAGTCGAAGGTTCTTGTCCCCCCGGGGAGGTTGAGGTCGAACTCCTCGCGGACGTCCTGTCCCGCAGCGACCTGGGCTACCCAACCCTGCACGCGCTCGCGCATGCCGGGCGTCCCCAGGAACCACGGCGTGTCGCAGTAGGGCAGCCCCGAGACATCGGCCTCGGTGCAGCCGATGGCCTTCAGCGAGACCGCGTTGGCATCGATGAGCCGTCCGTCTCGGGTGAGCAACCCCTGGAACTGGTAGATGGTCTCGAACACCGTGCGCAGCCGGCTCTCCTGCGCCCGCAGGGTCTCGGTTCGGGTCGCGAGGTCGGCCACCGCACGGCGCAACTCCAGTTGGGCCATGACCTGCCGCGCCAGGACCTCGATGGTCGCTGCCTGGTGCGGCTGCAAACCCTCCGGGCGAGCCTCGTAGCCGAGGACGCACAAGGTGCCGATGGACTGGCCGCCGGACGTGACCAAGGGCGCGCCGGCGTAGAAGCGAAGGGCCGGGTCGCCGCTGACGGAGGGGTTCACGCACGTCCGCCCGTCGAGGCGAAGGTCGGGGATGACCGTCAGCCCAGGTGAGGCGGCCGCGTGGACGCAGACCGACCGCGCCAAGTCGGTCTCGGTCGGCTCGAAACCGACGCGTGCCTTGAACCACTGCCGGTCCTCGTCGATCAGCGTGATCAACGCCATCTGCGTCCCGCACACCTCCGAGGCGAGATGGGCGATGTCGTCGAAGGCGGGCTCCGGAGGCGTGTCGAGGATGTCGAATCCCGCGAGCGCCTTGGCCCGCAAGGCTTTATCCAGTTCCGTCGGCATGACCTCACCCTGTTGGGTCGGCGTCGGGCGGTCAAGCTGCACGCGGCGCCAAGCTTAAGGTCGTCCCTGGACGACATGTTCGACGCATCGCCTCGACGTGATGTCGCGGCCGCAGCTGCAAGCCCCGGCACCGACGCCTTCGCGGCTTGAGCAGGGGCGGTTGGGGAGGCGGCCCGCGCTAGCCGGCGGTCGGTCGACCGCGCCGTCGCATCGCGACCGCACCCAGGATGCGTGAGAGCTCCTCGACCGAGTAGGGTTTCCGGAGGAGCTCGAACCCTGCGGTCCCCTTCTCGGCCAGGACGTGGCTGTAGCCGCTGGTCAGGATCACCGGCAGGTCGGGGTGGCGTCGCCGGATGTCCTTGCCGAGCTCGATCCCGTTCATGCCCGGCATCATCACGTCGGTGAACACCACGTCGAACCGCGCCTGGTCCCGCTCCATCTCGGCGAGCGCCCCGTCGGCGTCGGTCGCCCACACGGTGCGGTAGCCGAGCTCGCCCAGCGTCTGGGTGGCGAAGGCCCCGACGTCGAGGTTGTCCTCGACCACCAGCACGCAGGTCCCGTGCCCGTCGACGAGGGGCGTCGCTTCGACGACCGCCCCCTCGGACGTCACGCTTCCAGACGCCCGGGGCAGGTAGAGGGTGAAGGTCGTCCCGCGTCCGAGCTCGCTCTCCACGAGCACCTCGCCGCCGGATTGCTTGGCGAAGCCGAAGACCTGGCTTAGGCCGAGCCCGGTGCCCTGTCCGACCGCCTTCGTCGTGAAGAAGGGCTCGAAGATCCGGCCGATGTCGCCGGGGGCGATGCCCGACCCGGTGTCGGACACCGACACGGCGACGAAGTCCCCCGTCTCCGACGCATGGGAGCGGATCGCCGGCATACCCGATTCCTCACGGGCCGTGATGGTCAGTCGGCCTTCCCCGTCCATGGCGTCGCGCGCGTTGACCACCATGTTCACCAACGCCGTGTCGAACTGGCTCGGATCGGCGTCCACGAGGCAGACGCCCTCTGGGGCGACGACCTCGACCACGATGCGCGATCCGGTCAGCGTGCCCACCATGTCGCCGATGGCCGCCAGGCTCCGGCCGGCGTCGAACACCTCGGGCTTGAGCGACTGCCGCCGCGAGAAGGCGAGCAACTGCCCCGTTAGCTTGGCGGCCCGGTCCGTCGTGTCAGAGATTGCCCCGACGTAGCGGAGCCGGCGTTCCTCCGACAGGTCCGGACGCTTGAGCAGGTCGCTCGACGACTTGATCACGGTCAGCAGGTTGTTGAAGTCATGTGCCACGCCCCCGGTGAGCTGGCCGATGGCCTCCATCTTCTGCGACTGGCGCAGGGCCTCCTCCGCACCGGCGAGCAGGGCGGCCTGCTCCTTCTCGGCCGTGACGTCCCGGACGACGCTGTAGATCAGGCCGTCGCGGGCCACGGCGTTCCACGACAGCCAGCGGTAGTCGTCATCCTTGCGCCGGTACCGGTTCTCGAAGCCGGTGACGGCCTCGCCCCGCATCAGGCCGCCCATCGCGAGGTTGGTGCCCTCCCGGTCGTCGGGATGAACGAACTCGATGAAAGCGACCGCCGTCAGTTCCTCGTCGGACCAGCCGAGCGTCTCCGTCCAGGCCGGGTTGAGGTTGACGAAGCGTCCGTCGAGGCCGGCGACGCAGAGCATGTCGCGCGAGAACCGCCAGACCTGGTCGAGGTCGCGGGTCCGGGCCTCGACGCTCCGTTCCAGGCTGCGGTTGGCGTCCAACAGCAGCCGCTCGACCTGCTTGCGGTCGGTGACGTCGAGGACGAACACGTAGAAGCCGTCGGCCGTTCCGTCCGCCGCCCGCCTGGGGATGTAGCGGATGTCGGCGACCCGGTGCCGGCCGTCCGGGAACGTCCAATCCAGCTCGATCCGCGTTGGCTCGCCCGCCAGCACCGCCTCGAAGGCCGGACGCCGAGCCTCGAAGGCGGCGGCGTCGATGACGTCGCGCACGTTGCGCCCGATAACGCCCTCCGGGGCGACGGAGAACCACTCCTCGAAGGCGCGGTTCGCGAACCGGTAGACGAGGTCGCGGTCGATCCGGGCGACGAGCACGGGCAGTGCGTCCGTGACGAGGCGGAGCTCTTCCTCGCTCGCCCGCAGGTTCCGCTCACCGAGCATACGCTGCGTGCTCTCGTTGGTGACGCAGAACATGCCGCGGACCGCGCCGGTCTCGTCGCATAGCGGCGCGTACGAGAACGACCACCACGTCGACTCCTCCACTCCAAAGCGCGTCATCGTCAGGGGCATGTCGGCGAACCGGCTGGCCTCGCCGGCCAGCGCCTTCTCGACGAGCGGACGGATGTCCTCCCAGACGTCTGGCCAGATCTCCGGCATGGCCATGCCGAGCGCCCACGGGTGGCGCAGGCCGAGCATCGGCCGGTAGCCGTCGTTGTACAGGAACGTGAGTTCGGGTCCCCAGACGAGGAACATGTTCTCGGGGGAGTTCAGGATCAGGTTCACCCCGACCTTCAGCGCGGTCGGCCAGCCGGCCGACGGCCCGAGCGGTGTCAGTCCCCAAACGTGGGCGCGCATCAGGGCGGCCATCTCGCCCTTTCCGGGAGGGAACGCGTTCGCGCCCGGCGCCTCAAGTCCGTGACGGGCCGTTTTCAATATGCGTTCCGGGGTCTGGCGGCGGGGGCGGTAGGATACAACGTGAACAGCCCCATGTGGACCTGGGCCGATGCGTCGCACCCGGCCTCCGGTGCCGTACGGAGCCCAGGGACAATTCGACCCTCGGGGGGCGCCGGCTTTGCCGTTCACGGTCGGTTCGGATAGGTTGCACGCTCGTGGCAAGGTGGGCTGCAGGCCTTCGATCCTCGCTTCCCCAAGCATCGCTACGGCGCGATCCGGAAAAACCCTGAGAGCATGGAAGCAGACGAAGCCTGGCGCCTGACCGACCGCTTGCAGGCCGAGCATGGCAAGGGCGACCCGTTCGCCGCCGCCATTCGCGCGACCCGCATGGCGATGGTCATCACCGACCCCCGCCTTCCGGACAATCCCATCGTCTTCGTCAACGACGCGTTCCTGCGCATGACGGGGTACGACCGCGCCGAGGTCATGGGGGTCAACTGCCGGTTCCTGCAGGGACCCGGGACCGACGGCGGCGATGTCCTGCGCATCCGCGAGGCCGTCGAGGGACAGCGCGACATCGCCGTGGACCTGCTGAACTATCGCAAGGACGGCACGACCTTCTGGAACGCGCTCTACATGAGCCCGGTCGTCAACGAGGCCGGCGATCTCCTGTACTTCTTCGCCTCGCAGCTCGACGTCACCGACCGCATCGACGCGGACCTTCGCATCCGCACCGAGAAGGCCGAGGTCGAGCGCCAGGTCGCGGAGCGGACGCGGGAGCTCACGCAGGCTCTCGAATCCCGGACCATCCTCGGCCACGAGGTCGACCACCGGGTCAAGAACAACCTCCAGGTCATCGCCTCGCTCCTCGGCATGGAGGCGCGGGCCATGGAGGACCCGAGGGCGAGGCTGGCGCTGCGGACCATGCAGGAGCGGGTCGAGGCGCTCGGCACCGTGCACAAGCAACTCTACCAGGAGGCCGACGCCACCCGCTTCGACGTGGCGGAATGCGCCAGGGCCATCGCTACGGACCTGGTGCAGGCGAGCGGGCGCGCCGACATCCACCTGAGCCTCGACGCCGAGGCGGCGCTGTTCCCCGCCGCGAAGGCCCAACCGGTGGCGCTGATGCTGAACGAGGTCATCCGGGAGGTGCTCCGGCCCGCCATCGCCGCGGAGGGCGAGGGCAGCCTCGGCGTGGTCACCCGCCCCGATGGCCGGGACGTGCGGGTCGAGGTGATCTACGACGGCACGGGAAGGGCCGAGGCGCCTTCGGGGTCCGGGCTGGTCGGCCGCCTGATCAAGAGCCTGTCGCGGCAGCTCGACGCCGATGTCGAGTGGCTGCCGATGGGGCGCGGCACCCGCGTTTCCATCCGGTTGCCGCATGGACCGGTCGCGGAGGCGACCTCGGCATGACCCCACCCCTTCGCGTCATCGTCGTCGAGGACGAGACCCTCATCCTGATGCAGATCGAGATGCTCCTGGAGGAAGCCGGGCATGAGGTGGTCGGCACGGCCGTGACCCGGGACGAGGCCGTCGCCCTCGCCGTCGAGACCCGGCCCGACATCGCCTTCGTCGACCTGCGCCTGAAGGACGGTTCCTCCGGACTGGAAGCCGCCCGGGGCATGCGCGGCGTCGCCGGCCTGACGGTGGTGTTCATGACGGCGAACGCGCGCGAGCTGCCGGACGACCTCGACGGCGCGGCCGCGGTCATTCCCAAGCCGTTCTCCGAGAGCGTGTTCGGGGCGGCGTTGCCGTTCCTTGAGGAATGCCTGAGGCGGCCACCGCCGGGATCACCCCCGCCGCAAGGCGTGCGGCTGGCTCCGTGGTACGTCGAGCGTCACGGCCTCGTCATCCCGGCAGGCGCCGCATGAGCGGGGACGCACAATCGAGGGTCGGCGCCCGGCCACCCGCGGGAATCGTCCGCATCGACGACGTCGGCATCGTGATCGAGGCCGATCCCGCCGCCGCGGATCTCCTTGGGCATTCCACCGTGACTTTGGCGGGGCGACGGCTGTTCGATGACCTCGTGCCCGGCGCCGACGTCCCGCGCGGGCGGGGGCGGTTCCTGGCTGGCGTGCGCCGCGGCCACGTCGACGTCCGCGGGCGCTTCGGCCTCGACCGCGATACGGGGCCGGTGTGCCTGGACCTGCACGTGGCTTCCGACCCCGGGCGGAATAACTACCGGGTCGAACTGGTCCCGGTCGTATCCGCCCCGGCCCACGCCGCAGCCGAGGTCGTCGTCGAACGCCGCGAGCGTGCGGAGCCCGTCGACGTCACCGCGTGCGAACGCGAGCCGATCCACGTGCCCGGTTCGGTCCAGCCGGATGCAGTCCTCCTCGTCGCGGACCCCGGCGACCTGCGCATCGTCGCGCACTCGGCGAACTTCGGGGACGCCTTCCCGCATCGGAGCGCCACGCTCGTCGGCGGGACGCTGGATGGCATCCTCCCCTCCGGGTTCGTCGCGCGCGTCCGTCAGGCCCACGCGGCAAACGGCTTGGCCGAGGGGCGGACCGTTTGCGGAACGCTGTGCCTGGACCCGGCCGAGGGGGCCGCATTCCTCGCGGTCGCGCATGCGCGCGCCGACCGTGTCCTCGTCGAGCTGGAGGCCGTCCCGGACCGGCCGGGCGATTTCGGTCCGGCCCACCCGTACGACGCCGGCGTCTCCGTGGCGCGGCTGCGGGCCGCCCGCACCGTCGCCGAGGTCGCCGAGGCGACCGCGAACGAGGTCCGTGCGGTCACCGGTTTCGAGTGCGTCCTCGTCTATCGCTTCGACGCCGACTGGAACGGCGAGGCCATCGCGGAGGACAAGGTCGCGGATTGGTCCCGCTCCCTGCTCGGGCTGCACTTCCCGGCCTCCGACATCCCCGCCCAGGCCCGCGCCCTCTACCTGCGATCGCGGAGCCGGTTCGTCACCGACCGCGACGCCGAGCCGGTGGCGCTCATCGGCGATGCGGGCCTGGCCGGGAAGCCCATCGACCTCACCTTCGCCAAGCATCGCTCGCTCTCGCCCATCCACCTAGAGTACCAGCGCAACCTCGGCGTCAACGGCTCGATGTCGGCCTCCATCATCGTGGACGGCGCGCTCTGGGGCCTGCTGATCGGACACCACCGGCGACCGCACTACGTGACGCCGGAAGGGCGCACCGCGGCCGGCCTGCTGGCCGAGGCGTTGGCCATGCGGGTGCAGGAGATCGAGGGACGCCGCCTTTGGGAGGCCCAGCAGGCCCATCTCGCCGCCGAGGGACGCCTCGTGCGCCAGTTGACCCGGTCCGACGACTACGTCGCCGCGCTGACGACGGGGGAGACGACGATGCTCGACCTGTTCGAGGCCGGCGGGGCGGCCGTGGTCTCGGACGGGACCGTCGCCATCGTCGGGCTGGCGCCGGAACCGGACGCGGTCCTCGCCCTGCGAGATTGGCTGCTCGCGAACCGCCCTCCCGAGGAGACCGGATTCAGCACCCATGCCATGGCCGCGGCCTACCCGCCGGCGGAGGCTTTCGCTGACCGGGCCAGCGGCGTGGTCGCGGTCTTCGTCGACGAGGCGCGACGCAACCTGCTTCTATGGTTCCGGCCCGAGGTGCCCAGCACCGTCTCCTGGGGCGGCGACCCGCGCAAGCCCGTGGCGGCCGGCAGCGGATCGGCACCGGTCCTGCCGCGACGGTCGTTCGAGCGCTGGGTCGAGGAGCGGCGCGGGATGTCGAGGCCCTGGGCCGAATGGCAGGTGTCGTTCGCGACATCGCTCGCCCAGGTCGTCGAGGGCATCGTGCTGCGCCAGCGCCGCACCATCGACGAGTTGACCGGGCTGCTCGCCGACAAGGAGCGGGCCCTGGAGCAGAAGGACGTGCTCAGCCGGGAGATCGACCACCGGGTCAAGAACTCGCTCCAGATCGTCTCGGCCTTCCTGCAGATGCAGCAGCGCCAGACCAAGGACCCGGACGCCAAGCAGGCCTTCGCCGAGACGTCGGCGCGGGTGATGAGCGTCGCGCGGGTGCACGACAGCCTGTACCAGGCGGAGAACGTCGAGGACGTCGACCTCGGCCAGACCATCGAGGTCCTCTGCCGTGACCTCTCCGGGATGGCCGGCGACGGCCAGACCGTCGGCATCACCGCCGACGCCAAGGTGATGGTGCCCTACCGCAAGGCGGTGGCGCTCTCGCTCATCGCCACCGAGCTCGTGACCAACGCCTTCAAGTACGCCTCCACCGATGCCGGGAAAGGCCACGTCGAGGTGAGCGTCCGCGACGAGGGCGACGGCCGGGTGCGGGTGCGGGTCTGCGACGACGGCGAGGGCCTGCCCGAGGGCTGGGCCGAGCGGAAGCCGAAGGGAACGGGGCTCGGGATGAAGCTCGTGCGCGCCATGCTCGACCAGATCGACGCCAGGCTGGAGGTGGCGAACACGCCCGGGGCCTGCTTCACCGTCCACGCTTGACGGCGGGGGCGTCTTGCGGCCCGCCACATCACCCCTCGCGCCGGAAGCGCCCGGCGGACGCATCAGGGGGCCGGTCCCTCGCGCATCGCCTGACAGGGCGGAGACAAGCGTCGGCTGCCGGGGGCTTGGATGGTGGAGGTGGTACCCCGGCATGGTCACGAACCAATAAGCCAGGACCCTGGGACTTCGTCTTGGACCGGACGTTCCGACCGCGACCCTTGGTAAGCCCTCGGAAAGTCCGCTTCGCGGCAGCTTGGCGGAGGATGACCTACGTCCGCGTCGGGTGGTTTTACGACGGTCCGCTTTCGGACGAGGAGTAAGCCAAAGCTGACGTTGCGACTCGGCTGCCATCGACGTGGAAGGGACGCCAATTGCGTCCTCGTCGAGCAAAGCAACGGCCGATCCGCGCGAGGGGCGGTCCGCGAACCGGCCGCCTATCTACCTGGCCTCTATGGTCGGGCGATCCCATGCAGCGGCGGTCTTATACCAACTCCCATTGATCAGAACTCATGGGCCCATGCGCGCAGGCCGATGGACATGATGCGCCAGGGCTGGTCGATGAGCTTGTTCCAGGCGTCGCAGCAGTGGTCGAGGATGGCTTGGTATGAAGCAAAGATCCGATTG
>NZ_JAKSYD010000119.1 GCF_022829605.1 Methylobacterium sp. E-065
CCACCAAGGGCGGAAGTCGGATCCGAACGTGGTCCGCATCATCAGCCGGGAGTGGCTGCAATGGCTCCGGCGGGGAGGGCGATCCGCGGCCCCCGCGCTGCTGGGCAGCATAGGGTGCAAAACGATGCACCCCACGGATAGGAGAGATCCACAGAGACAAGTTGTGGACACGGAAACCAAGAAGGGCTGCCGAAAGGCAGCGGGCGACCTCGACCGATCAGACCTCACAAGAATCCGCGCGGGTGGTGGCGGTGGTTGAGCCATGCGGTGACGGTCTGCGGGCGAGCGATAGAACGAACGCGCGATATAAGAGGAATTCGTCCGCTGCCGCCGAGCGCTTCGCTCCGGGCGATCTGAAGCTTCCAAATCGTCGGTTTGCACGAGCCAGATTCCAGCTGTGTTCGACTGGAATCACGTTTGCATCGTCGCAGCCTTGAACTGACTTTTCTAAAATCCAGTTCTCTGAGAATGTTACAGCGTGATCCCATCTTTGTGGGCGACCTGAAGCCCCTCGGCGGGGCTCGGCCTCTCACGATCGTCAAGCCCAGCAGCCACCTGTCATCTTGGGCCATGATCTCCGTCTCTTGCCTCTCTACCCTCTCGGTGTTTGCTGCGAGCGCAGTGTGGCTTGTTCCTCCCAGCAACTGGGCTCTCACGACATCCAGCCAGCATGCGGCACCGGTGGTGTCCGTCGAAACTCCGCCTCCAGCCGCCTTCCCGCCATGGATAGAAGTCCCGCATCTGACAGGGCCTCTGTCTCACGCCAACGACCCAGATACCTTTTCCCTCGCCGACGTACCCCGCACCTTCTTAGACCTGCATCCCGCAGATACGATTGAGCAGCCGGAATTCCTGCCGCCTCGCGCTAATCCGCGCTTGCTGCTGTTCGGTCGCGCGCCGCTGGATGCAGCACGCCTGACGCACGAACAGCCGCCCGTCTGGAACGATCGGCCTGAGCGCCGTGAGGTCCTGACGGTGATCCCGCCGTCCGTGGTCACGGCACTCGAACCGGACGTGCCGCAACCTTTGCAGGATCGATCTGAGGCGGCGCGATCTCTGCCGGCGGTTCCGAAGACTACGCCGATCCTGCCGCCTGGATCGGCTCAGGTGCGGGCTCCAACCGAGGCCGTCGTTCGACCCACACCGCCGAACACTGCTGCCATCCCGCCAGGACGCGTGGCGACGCTCAGCCCGGATCCTACGCAGCAGGTACCGGATCGAGCCGGTCCGGTCGCGACGCCTAGCGACGCACAGGGCGTGGTCGCACCCGTCCTGAACCCAGGTCCCGCGAGGCACGCACGGTCGCTCAGGAGGCTACGAGCGGCAACGACGATCTCCCGGGGACGGATGCCCTACCGCGCTGCCGAGAAGACCACGAGCATCCTCAACCTGCCGACGTCGGCTCGGACGTGGGTCAATGCTGGCGCGGTCGCCCACGCCTCTCTGCACCGATCGCGAGTCGATCGTTCAGCCGCTCCATCACCTTCCCCCGCGCCGTCCTCACCCTGGACGATGCCGCCAGCCCTCGCGCCGACGGACTAGCTCGATGCCGCGGCCCCGAGTTCACCCCCGCGAAGAAGGAGAGCCGTGATGTTTCTACGTTCCGTCTGCTGCGCCACCCTCATCTCTGTCCTGGCCGGTCCTGCCCTGGCCCAGGATGCACCCGCCGCGCCTGACACCTCGGCGGCTACCTGGCAGATGCCGTGGCAGATCGCACCGATTGGGGCCGCCTCGTCTGCGGCCGGCGAGCAGACTATCCTGTCGATGGTGCCCGGAACGGGCCTGGTAAAAGGTACCTCCGCGGCCCTGCAGACCATCGGGCAGCCTCTGCCGGAGGTGCCGGGCCGCAATCGCACGGTGGATACCTGCCGCGCTACCGTGATGAGCGAAGCGACCAAGGCCGGCATGAAGCAGGTGGAGGCGGTCTCGGCCGGGTCCGACAGGACCGACAAGAAAGGCGACTACTTCGCGCCGGTGCTGTTCCGCATCACCTACGACCGGCCGATGATGTACGAGGTGCGCCAAGCGGCGATGATCTGCGTCGTGAACCGCAAAGGCGCCATCGTCGACGCCTACATGCCGGCTGACGAGTCCGTCATCACGGAGTGGACGGCGCTCGGCCACCGGTGAGCTGACAGGGACAGCTCCTTTCACGCCTGCTACAGCAGCGCTTCTTCCCGTCAGCACGGCCGAGGTGTTCGCGACACCGCACGGCATGCGGCGGGCAAGCACGTGATGACAGGCGATCGCGGGCCAGTTCCTTGCGTCCGCCCGTGAAGCCTTGGCCGGGCGGTCGCGTGAGGGTCGGCGCATGCGGGGGAACTGGACACCGCGGGGCGCCGGCTCACGGCCCGGATCTTTGGTCGGCGCGACGGTGTTGCTCGGTTTACTCGCCCATTGCGGCGGTAGAGCTGGCGTCCAAGCGCGTTCCGGCACGCATCCACGGAGATCTGATGCCGCTTTTCCGCTTCCACCTACGCTCACTGGCAGGCCTGGAGAGCGATGACGAGGGGCTGCAATTCCCGGATCTGGAGACCGCCTACCTTGAGGCGTGCCGCGCCATTCCGGGAATGGCCATAGATTTCGTGCGGTCAGGACTGAACCCCATGTCCTACGCTTTCGAGATCACCGACGCGGCGGGCCGAAGGCTGATTGAAGTACCTTTTTCTGAGCGGCTTCGCGATGGACGGCGGCCACGCCGGCCAAAGCGCCCGCGGCGCCCCGCTCCTCGAACACCTCCGCACGAGCGTCGCTCGATGGCCGAGACGGTCTACCATCTTCGGTGTTCGTACCGCTTCGCCGACACCCGGCAAGGCATGGCGGTCGATACACGTAGCGTCAAAGCCCGCAACGCGGATACCGCCATCGCGGCTGCACAAAAGGTCTGCCTGGATCCGCCCGACATGCAGCTGGTTTCAGCGTTCCTGATCTCGCTGGAAGGCACGATCGTGTGGTCGAAGCACGTGCCTTGCGAACCCGCCCACTGGGCAGAGGCGACACGTGGTGTTCCCCGCTTCGCCCAGGTATGAGCGCACTCACAAACAACCTTCAGGCATAGGGGCCGTCGAACAAGTCGCCGACCGCCTTCCGCCGGAACAGCGTGCGCCAGCGTCGCCGCTGATGTTCCGGTCGGTCATGGATCATGTGGCAGCGCTGGCAGAAGGCCGCGAGGTTGGCCCGAACAACCTGTGGCTCTTGAACGATATCAACCTCGACGACGTTCAAGCCCGGACCGATCGAACCGATCCGTCTGGAGGAAAACGCCATGTCGATGAAGACCCTTGCCCTCGCTGCCGCGATGACGCTCGCTGTCACGGGGACGGCCCTCGCACAGATGCCGGCCGGCAGCGGCAGTGGCAGCGCTCAGAGCAACATGAATAATCCTGGCA
Source organism: Methylobacterium sp. E-065 (assembly GCF_022829605.1). Lineage (GTDB taxonomy): Bacteria > Pseudomonadota > Alphaproteobacteria > Rhizobiales > Beijerinckiaceae > Methylobacterium. The sequence continues at coordinate 3,390 of NZ_JAKSYD010000119.1, forward strand.
GCGTGAAGAGCCCGTCAGAGAAGCGGATGGGCGGGCAGCGGGGCATGATGAGCATGCGGCACATGAAGCGCCATCGGCGTCATCACATGCGTCGTTCGCGGATGTAATTTTCTCCAGATTGGTCCCGCAGCCACGGAACTGCGGGACCACTTCCAATCAGGTAGGTCGGCCGGCGACCTTCGCGGCTGACCCATCCGCGATCTGTGCCTCAAGCTGCGCCTTGAAATCGGCGATCCCGAGCACCTGGGTCGCGTTCCCGTCCTTGTCGAGGAACTCGTAGAGCGCGTCGTCGATGTTGCGGTTGCTGAAGAAGACGATCGCGTCCTGATCTCCGCCGCCCTCCTCGTGAGGTTCGCCATGAGCAGGGCCGGAGACGAAGCTCCCGGTCGGGCGGATTTCTTTCAACTCGCCGTTCGGGCGGTAGAACCGTAGCTCACCCTGCATCACCAGGGTGACGTAGGGGCAATGGTGCCGGTGCAACATCACCCGCTGGTTGGCGGCGAACTTGAAGAGGACATCGACGATGCAGTTCTCTTCATCGACTTTGTAGACAAAGAAGGCGATGTGATCGAGCCAATCGAGCGTGCGCCACGTGATGTTGCTCTGGTCGAAGCTATGCGCTGCCATTCGGGTTCCTCCGGCTTGTTTTTGGGCGAGCGGCGAGCGGCATACGACCGTCTGCCGTCGCTCGTCCGGGAAGGAAGCTGGGGCTCCGCTCCGTAGGATCAAACCCGCGGAAGGCAGACCAGCTGCTTGAGCAGTGCACGACTGATCAAAGGATTTCCCACGCCCGTGCAGCCCGATATGCCGAACGCCCGCAGGAGGCTTCAGAAC
>NZ_JAKSYD010000123.1 GCF_022829605.1 Methylobacterium sp. E-065
TCGGCCCAGCTCTCGGCCGCCACCCACGAGCTGAACGTCGGCAACCTCTCGACCGCCGCCAGCACCGGCACCGGTCCGATCGTCGCCCCGGCGCATACCCGCAACGTTCAAGGGTTCGCGGTCCAGGGCGGCCTGAAGATCAACACCCCGTTCATCGCCCCGGGCGACGCCCTGTACCTGCAGGGTGCCTACGGCGAGGGCGCGCAGCTCTACACCGGCTACTCCGCCTACACCGGCTCGTACACGCAGAGCACCACGACCATCCAGGGTCAGAAGTTCGCCCAGTACTTCTCGGACGCGACCATCAACCCGTTCACCGGCCAGCTGCAGACCTCGACCAGCTTCACGGCGGTCGCGTCGTACCTGCACTACTGGTCGCCGGAATGGCGCTCGGCCTTCTTCGGCTCCTACGGCGAGCAGAGCTTCGGCCAGGGCGCACGCCTCGCCAAGGGCGCGATCTACAACCTCGTGAGCGGTCTGGCCGGCAGCAACCCGTTCGGCGCCAACGCCGTCGGCACGCCCGGTACCCGGTTCTTCAACCTGAGCCAGGCCCTGCGCGACACCTACCAGTTCGTGGCGGGTGGCAGC
>NZ_JAKSYD010000130.1 GCF_022829605.1 Methylobacterium sp. E-065
CCGTCGCCGCTCGGTTGTCCATAATCGATCCCCAGGCGCCGGCGGAACGGCACGCCCTGCCACATGGGTCGCACGTCATTCCGGCACCCAAGAACAAGGGGCGGGTCCCCTCCCCTGAAGGGTGAGGGTTGTGCCCTCGCCGGGGAGTTCTCGCCCCTCACCCCAACCCTCTCCCCCCTGGGAGAGGGGGCGCGGCCCGTTCCTTAAGCTTCTTTCGACGTCCCTCTTACACCGCCAGCAGCCGCCGGTCAGCGCCCCGCCTGCGGCTCGGCCCCCGCTTTCCAAACCGGATCGACCGGCA
>NZ_JAKSYD010000139.1 GCF_022829605.1 Methylobacterium sp. E-065
AAACTCTTGCCCTGGGCAGTCTGCACCTCAATCTGGCGCAGCTTGAGCACGACCTGCTCCGCGTTCGTCTTCTGGCCTCGCCGCATGTCCAACTCCTTTGGTCCTGGCTGATCCTCTCAATCAGCCCGGTCCAAAGCCAGCCGGTCAGGCCACGAGCACGCCGCACTTGACAACCGGCCGTGGGGCCCGCGCGCGGTCTACAGTGATGTACGCTCGCTGGGTGCGGCGATGCTGAAGAAGTTCGACTCTGACGGCTATGTACGCGATGTAGGGCGTCTCGCCGCTGCGGAGAGAGAATAGATCAGCCTAACTTGTGCGGCCTTACGTTGAAGAGACCGGGGTTGCACCGGATTTCCCTGCATTCCGACCCAGCCCGACTGTGAGCGGAAGCGCCAGCGCACAAAGCGCTGCCATGAACCAAAATGCGCCTGCGCCGAGGCGGCCGTAGAGCAAGCCCCCGACACTGGTCAGGACAGCGGAGGCCACGCCCAGTCCCAGCGTTCCATAGAGCGTCTGCGCCGTCGCGGCGACGTGCGGCGGCACGGTCCGGACGATCAGGCGCATGTTGGCGAGGTGCAGCAGTGCGAAGGTGAGTCCGTGCGACAGTTGGATGACCGCCAGCACTGGGACCGACGCCGTCGAGGCCAGAACCGACCAGCGCAGCACGCCCACTACGGCAGCCAGCATCGCGGCCTGGGCGGTGCTCGCGCGCGACAGCAACCACGGACCGGCGAGCACGAAGACGAAGACTTCCGAGGCGACGCTCTCGGACCACAGCAGGCTGATCGTGCTCGGCCCGATGCCGGCCTCACGCCAAAGGATCACCGCGAAGCTATCGTTGAGCGCATGGCTGCCGATGACAAGAGCTGCCACGATGAGCATCCGGCGGAACAGTGCCATCGCGAGGAGCTCGCGTACGCCATCAAAGCCGAGGCTGTCCTGCGGCTCCCGCGGACTGGCAGCCGGTACGCGGCTCGTCGCGAGCGCCATGACGAGGAACAGGACACCACTCGACACGATGACGCTCGCAACGCCGGCCTGGGCGACGAGCAGTCCGGAGGCCAGTGTCCCGAGCACGAACGCCGCCGAGCCGGCACCCCGAACCCAGCCGTACGAGAAGGTGCCCTCCTGCTCAGCAGCCGTAAGCGTGAGTGCGTCGGCCAGGGGCGCGAGGGCCGCGATGGCGCTCGCGTGCAAGACGCTCGCCGCCAGCAACGGCCAGAAGCCGTACCCCAAGAGGTAGGCGAACGAGATCACTCCAGCCGCAAAGGCGGCGCAACTGAGGACGGCTCGGGTCGCGTCGTATCGGTCGGCGAGGTGGCCAGCGATGGGGCCCGCGGCGAGGCGCATCAACGTGCCCGCCGCCAGCACGCCGCCGATCTCGCCCGCGCTCAAGCCGCGCTCGCCGAGAAAACTGGGAAGGAATGGCGATTCCGTCCCGTAGGCGGCGTATAGCGAGCCCTGGAGGAGAACGAAGGCAGGGAAGGAGCCCGTCAGCAGGTTGGACCAGGCTTTCGCTCCCGTTCGCGTATCCATGTCGCATGCTCCAAGCCGTCACGCCGGCTTGGCAGACGCCTCGCCAGTGTGCCCTGGGGGAACACTCGTGCCCAGGAGGCGATGGCCTACCATCCACACGGCCAGGCCAATGCCCGCGACGCCGGCCAGGGCGAAGAACGACGCTGGGAAGCCGAGGTACTGCGCGACGAGGCCGGCGAGCAGCGGACTCGCTGTGGCTCCCGCGCCGTAGGCGGTCATGACGCCGCCGAGCCCAGCCGTCGCGTGGCCGGTACCCTCCATCATCTCGGCCACGAGCGCCGGTATGGCGACTCCGCCGAGACCCATCGCCAACCCTTCGAGCACCTGCACCGGAATTATCAGCAACCACGAGGTCGCGAACGCCGCGAGGATGCCGCGGGCCACAACCAACCCGAGGGCAATAGAGAGAACGCCGGCGTGCCCCCGTCCCCGCGCGACACGGGCGGCCAGGAGTGCGGCCCCGACCATCGTGGCCTGCGACACGACGGTCATCACGCCGGTGGTCAGGCTCGGGTTGGCGCCGGCCGCCGTTCGCGCCTGCGCCAGGAACGGCAGCATGGCGCCGTTCGCGGTTTGGTAGGCGAACACAGTGCCTGCCAGGATCAGCAACGGCTTGGTCTCGATCAACACGCGAAGGGTCGAGCGCTGGTCCTGCTCGCCGCCCCGCGCTGTTCCGTGGTCGATGCTGCCCTTGTCGATGGCGAGCAGCACGCCGCATGAGGCGACCGCCATGACCACGATGGCGATGGAGACGTAGCCGAGCCCGAGCGTGTAGCCGAGCACGCCGGACAGGGCGGCATTGGCGGCGTTGCCGGCATGATTGTACGCCTCGTTGCGCGAAACCCGGTGGCCGTAGGCTTTCTGCCCGACGATGCCGAGCGTGACCGCCGCGACGAGGGGCGCGATGCTTGTGTCGGCGACGCCGATGACGAGCTGCGACAGGCCGATCAGCCACAGGTTGTCGGTGGCGATCAGGGCGACGGCGCCCAGGGCAATGGCCAGGACGGCGGCTGCCAGGGCCGCGCGCTTGTACGTGGTCCGGTCGATCAGCGCGCCTACCGGCGTCGTTGCAAGTAGGCCCGCGAAGCCGGCTAGGCCCATAGCCAACCCGGTGGCGGCTGGGTCGAAGCCCTGCTTCTGCAGGTACACGCCGAGGAACGGGCCGAAGCCCTCGCGCGCGCCGGCCAGGGCGAAGTTCAGAGCGCCGAGGCTGAAAGCTGGTTGCATGTTGTCCGTGTCAGGTGCGGCAACGGCGCCGGATTAAAACTGGCTTGGCCACAGAACAGGGTGCCGCGCGGCAAGTTTGCGTGATGCCGGCGCATAACCCGGCTCGCCGGAGATATTCGTGCTGACCGAGACTGAAGTTGTGGCGTCATCTGTCGATCAAGGGATGCCGAACCAGGCGCTGCGAGCGGTGGTCGCCGTCCCGGTCTTCAACGAAGCCGAACGCATCGCGTATTGCTTGCACGCTCTGGATGGGCAGGAAGGTCTCGGGGGAAGCGGGCTCGGCGTACTGCTGTTCCTGAACAACTGCACGGATGGCACGGCCCATGTAGTCGCAGCCCTTCAGACGTCCCTGCGTCGCCCGGTTCGGGTGATCGAGCGGGCGTATGCCGAGGCGAACGCGGGATGGGCACGGCGGGAGGCCATGGAGGCTGCGGCCGCGTGGTTGGAGGAGAGCGGTACGCAGGATGGCGTTATCCTCACGACCGACGCGGATAGCCGGGTTCCTGAGGATTGGGTCGCGCGCAACCTTGCTGCGATCACCGATGGCGTCGATGCCGTGGCAGGCCGGATCGCCCTCGACGAGGCAGATGCCGCTCGGCTTCCCGCGTCCTTGCACGCGCGCGGCGCGCTGGAGGGCGCCTACGAAGCGCTGCTCACGGAACTCGAAGCGCGGATTAACCCGGTGGTGCACGATCCCTGGCCGCGGCACTGGACCACCTCCGGCGCGACGCTCGCGGTTCGGCTCGGCACCTACCGACAGGTCGGCGGCATGCCGCCGCTCGCGGTCGGCGAGGACAAGGCCTTCGTGTCGTCGCTGCTGTCGAGCGACGCGCGGGTTCGGCACGACCCCGACATCGTCGTGGTCACTTCGGGGCGGCTCGACGGGCGCGCACCCGGCGGGGCCGCGGACACGATGAAGCTGCGCTGCCAAGTGCCCGAGAGCCCGTGCGACCCGCGTCTGGAGCCGCTGCCGCGGGCTCTGTTCCGGTTCGCCTGGCGACGGAGGATAATCGATTTACATGCCTCGGGACGCCTAGGTCGCAAGGCGCTCTGGGCTCCGTGGCTCGGCATCCGGACGGACACAGCCCGAACGATAGCTCACCTCCCTACACTTGGCGCCGTGCTCGCCGCGACGGAGGCGGCCAGCCCCATGCTCAGGTATCGCCCACTGCGGCCCGCCGAACTTCCCCGACAGATCCTACACGCCCGCGCCGTGTTGGGCCTGCTCCGGTCAACGAGCGCGGTCCTCGGCCGCTCCCGTAGGTCGAAGGTGGTTGCGGTGGAGGATGCCTCGCAAACGTCGGCGGAGCGTACCGGCCATGCCTGAGCCCCTGGCCTACCGCGTGCAGAAGCACGCCGCGCGTCGTCTACACTACGACTTCCGGCTGGAGTTCGGAGGCGTCCTCAAGAGTTGGGCGGTCACGCGTGGCCCGAGCCTCGTCGCGGGCGAACGTCGCCTGGCCGTGGAGGTTGAGGACCATAGCCTGGACTATGCCGACTACGAGGGCGTGATCGCACCGGGCAGCTACGGGGCGGGCGTGGTGCTGCTTTGGGACCGCGGCACCTGGGAGCCGGACGGCGATCCTGGGACGGCGCTAGCCGCGGGCTCGCTCGTATTCACGCTGCACGGCGAGAAGCTATCTGGCCGGTGGCGCCTGACGCGGATGAAACCGAGGCCTCGCGAACGGCATGTTTCCTGGCTGCTCATTAAGTCCCACGACGCCGTGGCGCGGCAACTCAGCGAGCCTGACATCCTGAAAGAGAAGCCGTTCTCGGTCGCGACCGGCCGCACGGTAGAAGACATCGGCGCTGCGGCAGCCTGATAGGAGGGAGGCGCATGGACCAGAGAACTCCGCCTAACCTGGCATACGATGCCGTCGCGGCCGCTCGGCAGGTGGCTATTGCCGCCGCTGCCCGCGCGAAGGACCAGGACCGCGACGACGGCTTCCCGGCCGAGGATGTCGCTGATCTCGCCCGCGTGGGCCTGCTCACGGCGCCGATCCCTTCCGACGAAGGCGGTGTTGGCCTCGGCGAGGAGCCGGACGCGCACGACCTCGCGAGGGTCCTGCGGCTCGTAGGCTATGGCAGCCTCGCGCTCGGTCGCATTTACGAAGGCCACGTCAACGCGCTTCAGCTCATCGCGCGCTACGGCACCCTCGCACAGGAGGCACGCCTGTTTGCGGACGCACGCGCGGGACACCTGTTCGGGGTATGGAACACCGATGCGCCCAGCGACTGCCTACGGCTTGGAGATGATCGCCGCCTTCGCGGTGTGAAGACGTTCGCGTCGGGCGCCGGTTTCGTCACCCGAGCTTTGGTGACGGTCAAGCGGGAGCCGGGCGCGTCGCCGTTGATGTTGGTTGTGCCGCTGCAGCGAGGCACACGTGCCGACCTCACCGGATGGCGAGCCCATGGTATGCGCGCATCCGCAACCGGAACCGTCGACTTCGAGGACATCGCGGTTATCGACGAGGAGATCTTGGGCGCGTGGGACGATTACCACCGTCAGCCGACGTTCTCTGGTGGAGCTTGGCGCTTCGCGGCGGTGCAGCTCGGCGGCATCGAGGCTGTCTTCGACGCGTGGCGGGGGCATCTCGCCGAGACCGGCCGAGGTAACGACCCGCACCAACTCGCCCGCCTCGGCGAGGGTGCCATCGCCGTCGAGGGTGCACGAGGCTGGGTCGAGCGCGCCGCCCGAGTCGTTGTTGGTAGCGAACTCGCCCCCGAGCGCATCGTCGCCTTCGTCAACTTGGCCAGGTTGGCCGTCGAACGAGCGGGCCTGGAAGTTCTGCAACTCGCCCACCGCTCCGTCGGTTTGCAGGGCTTCCTGCGCGAGCATCCGCTGGAGCGGCTCTCACGCGACCTAGCCACCTACCTTCGCCAGCCCGCGCCGGACCGTGCCTTGACCACTGCGGCCGCGGAGATCTTGGAAGCCCGCGGCATCGCAGGCGATCTGTTTGACGGGGGCGAATTGCGATGACGCGGTACGCCCATTCCCTGCCGCCGAGCTACTTCGACGAGCGCTACGCCAAAAACCCGGACCCCTGGGAGTTCGAAACCAGCGAATACGAGCGGGCGAAGTATGCGGCCACCCTCAATGCCTTGCCGCGGGCCCGGTATTCTTCTGTCTTGGAGGTCGGCTGCTCCATCGGAGTGCTGACCGAGTCCCTCGCTCAGCGCTGCGACGCGCTCGTCAGCCTTGATCTTGCCGAGCGCGCACTGTCACAGGCGCGGGATCGATGCAAGAACTTGCCCCACGTCCGTTTCGAACTGGCCCAAGTGCCCGATCAGTGGCCGAAAGGACAGTTCGACCTGATCCTACTGTCGGAGGTCGTTTACTACCTCGATGCTGACGATCTGGGGCGCTTGGTGGACCGTGTCCGAGGCTGCCTGCAGCCGGACGGTGACGTGGTGTTGGTCCATTGGACGGGCGAGACGCACTACCCCCTGACCGGCGACGAGGCGGCCGAGCGCTTCATAGATGGCGCGCGCGCATTCCTGCACGTCAGCAACCAGACGAGGAGGGATAAGTACCGCCTGGACGTGCTGGCTTGGCACAAAGCGCAACCGTGACCACGGCCGACGGGATACGTTGGCTTGGCTAGCCGCGTGCCAAGGAGCCGCCAGCCAGTTGCTCATTGCGAGGTGCGGGACGCGTCCCAACAGTCGGCTGGAATGCGGACCGATGTGGCGGCGGCAGTATTTCATTGCGAAGTCGTGAGCGTGGAGATAGCAAACCGCGCACCTATTTTTACCACCGCGATAACTCAGAAGCGGACAAGCTGCTTTCGGTCAACATTGGCCGCCGCGGAGAGGCCGCGTGGACGTCTAAGATGGGTGGATTTCTGCCGGTCCGCTCTTGAGCGGCAATGGCACCGAAGCGGACCTTGCCTTGCCTTGCCGTCCCGCCCGCTCACGACCCAACTCGGTAGTGCGGATCGCTACTGGCGCAACCTGAAAACCTTTCTTCGTCGGGCGTTCGGTAGCTTCTGCAGCTGGCCGGATCTCGGGTTTCCGCGTGCTGCGCTCATCGACCTGTTCGACGCCAACTTCTCGGCGCCCGACGCTTTGTGGCTCGTCTACCGTGACCGGGAGCAAGTGGCGACGCCGGCCGGGGCGGTCCTCCAGGAATCAATATAGTCTCCGGCGATCGTCAAGGCGCGATTTGCCCGAAACCTTGCAGCTCGAACATTGCGAAAGCTATGCTCCGGCGCGGCGCCGTCGAAGAACGCGCGCCGTGCAATGGGACTTGCAGGCCGACGCGCCGACCAACGGCGCGCGGCGCTCCGAGGGAGGTTGGACCATGTCCGATTTGTCGCGTCGTACTTGGCTCGGCCTCGCTGGCGCTATGGCGGCCGTGGGGCCGGCCGACGCCGTGCCCGACCGCTTCGACCTAGTGATCAAGGGTGGGGAGGTCATCGACCCGAGCCAGTCGCTGCGGGCCAAGCGCGACGTCGGCATCCGCTTCGGCGTGGTGGCCGCCCTCAAGCCAGATATCCCCGCCGAACGCGCCAAGCAGACGATCGACGCCTCCGGCAAGCTCGTGCTGCCGGGGCTCGTCGATCTCCACGCCCACACCTATCCCTACGGCTCGGCGATCGGCATCCCGGCGGACGAAACCGTCCCGTTCTCGGGCGTGACCACGGTCGTCTCGGCGGGCGATGCGGGAGCCAACAACATCGCGGCGCTCCGGCGCCACATCGCCGCCCAGACGCGGACTCGGATGTTCGCCTTCATCCATATCGCCAACAACGGCCTGTCCGCCTTCCCGGTGGCAGAGCTGTACAATATCGACAACGCACAGGTGGAGACCTGCGCTCTGGCTATCGCCGAGAACCCGGACTTCGCCATCGGAGCCAAGGTCCGGATGTCCGAGAATGTCATCTTCAAGCACGGGGCCGAACCGCTGAAGCGGGCCATCCAGGCCTGCGAGATGTCGGGGCGGCCGGCGAAGGTCATGGTCCATATCGGCGGCGTCGAGACATCGGCGCTGATGAGTCAGATCCTCGATCTGCTGCGACCAGGCGATATCCTCACGCATTGCTACTCGGGAGCGCCTAACAGCGGCGGTCAGTTTACGAACATCGTTCAGGACGGGAAGCTGCTGCCGGCAGCCCTGGAGGCCAAGCGGCGGGGCGTCGTGTTCGACATCGGCCATGGCGGCGGCTCGTTCGACTTCACCGTCGCCGAGGCGGCGATCGCGCAGGGCGCCCCGCCAGACACGATCTCGTCCGACCTGCACGTTTTATCCGGCAACACCCCCGGCATGCCTTTCCTTCCGGTGGTGATGAGCAAGTTTCTGCCGCTTGGCTTCAGCCTAGAGCAGGTGATCGCGATGGCGACGCACAAGCCGGCCGGTATCATCGATCGCGTCGCGAAGCTCGGAACCCTGCAAGTCGGCGCGCCCGGAGATGTCTCGGTGATGGAATGGGTCGAGCGCCCGCTCTCGATGGTGGACACCCGCAACAATCGACGCGACGGCAAGGGCTTTCTGGCGCCGGTGCAGACGGTCAACAACGGCGTGCCGTTCGGCCGCCCCTACCAGTCGCCCTTCTCGGTCCGCTGATTCGTGGAGCGATGAGGGCCGTACGCCGACCCCCGGCGAGCCGCCCCGAACCCAATACTCATCAAACAGATGCAAGGAGGGAGGGATGACGCGACGCCGGTTCATAGCGACGGGTGCAGCGTTTCTCGCTTGGCCTTATGCCGCACGAGCCCAGCCTACACGCTCCTACAAGCTGGCGATCGTCCATCCCGATCGTTCAGTCGAACTCATGACGAAAGAAAAAAGCCCAAACTTCAAGGCATTTTTCGAAGAACTTTCAAAATCCGGCTTCGTAGAAGGTCGAAACTTGGTTGTACAGCGTTTTGACGGTGGCGGTGTTTCGACGAATTATTCAAAGACCGCGGCGGACGCAGTCACTTGGCAGCCCGATGTCATCATGTCCGTCTCCGACCGGATGACGAAACTACTCAAAGATAGCACTGCGACCATTCCGATCGTCGCCATGACCAGCGATCCGGTTGCGTATGGATTGGCTGGATCGCTGTCACATCCTGGAGGCAACGTCACCGGGATTATGGTCAATTCCAGTCCGGAAATATTTGAAAAACGCATTGAATATTTGCGAGAGATTGCCCCAGACACCCGGGGCGTATTTCAGCTAACCTCACGCACGCTCTGGGAGAGTCCGCTCGGAGCAAGCGTGCGCGCTGCAGTGGAGCGGGACGGCCTGCAGCTTGTAGGACCTCCTGTGGAAAGTCCACATCGTGAACTTCAGTACAGGACAGCTTTCGCCGCGGCAGCGCAGCAAACAAGAACGGCGCTGGTCACGACCGCTGTCGAAAATTTCAACAACATGGATCTCATTATAAGACTTATGAATCAATTTTGTATCGTTGCCTTTTATCCGTTTCGCGAATACGTTGAAAAAGGTGGCCTGATCGGTCACGATATAAATCTGGTTGATCTGAATGCGCACGTCGGACAGCAGGTATCTCAAGTCCTGAAGGGTGAAGATGTCGGATCAATCCCGTTTTACCAACCTTTGCGCCTAAAACTTCTGATAAATCTTGCGTCAGCGACAGCGTCCGGCATCAAGGTGCCCGCAAGTTTGCTTGCAAGGGCCGACGAGGTTATTGAGTAGATAATCTGGGATGAGGCGTAGTAGGGGTGCAATCCTCCCTCGAAGTCTATTTGCCGCTTCGATATCACCGTGCAGCGGCTTCCTTGCCCGAATCGAGTTGGGCCGCCAAAATGGAAAAGCTAGCTTTGATTGGCTTGAACGGGCGCGAGGTCGATATTTCCACTCCGGCGTATGGTGCCACGGACCGCTTGCCATCCGCGCTGAAGTTGCCGGACCGTTCACGAACGGCCGCTTAAGGGATGCGCCGATGGCGGTCCGAGCGGCTGGGTTGGGTCGGATGCGGAACGTCCGCGTCGAGGCGAGTGGCTGACCTCTGCTTCCCACCCTAAGAAGCCATTCAGCTTGCGACCCGGTTCAGACAATCAGCCTCCTTTCGCCCTATCCCAGAAGCAGACGTCCATCGGTCAGTAGGATGCGTAGACAACCTTGAGCATCGTCGACCGCGGTGTCGGGCTTTCGCTCTACCTTCCGTCTTGACAGCGCCCATCCCGGGGCAGTGTATGGCGACATCGGGGAGCGATCCCCCGATGAGGCTTCGGCTGAAGATCGCGTCCCGCCTGCACTCGCTGCAAGGACGCGTCATGCCCGTGCCGAACTCCATCTCCGTCGATAAACTTGCTCGCTTGGTCGGCACCGCCGGCTGCCCCGTTGTGGTCGACGTCCGTACGGACGACGCCTTCCGAAACGACCCGCGTCTGATCCCAGGCAGCCTTCGTCGGCATGTCGCGGACATCGAGCACTGGTCCGCTGAACTCGCCGACCGCGACGCGGTTGTGGTGTGCAGGCAAGGGCACGATCTCAGCCACGGGGCCGCCGCCTACCTGCGCCACGCGGGATCCTCGGCCGAGACCCTGGACGGCGGCTTTGCAGCATGGGGCGCCGCCGGCCTGCCGTTGGTGCCCGAGGTCAAGCTGCCGCCGCGCGACGCGCGCGGTCACACCGTCTGGGTCACGCGCGCCCGACCCAAGGTTGACCGCATCGCCTGCCCCTGGCTGATCCGCCGCTTCGTCGACCCCGGGGCAATCTTTCTGTTCGTGCCGCCGTCCGAGGTGAATTCGGTGGCCGAGCGGTTCGGCGGTGTTTCCTTCGACATCGATGATCCGGGTGCCTACTGGAGCCACCGAGGTGAGCTCTGCACCTTCGACGTCATGATCGAGGAGCTCGGCCTCGCGACGCCGCCGCTCCTGCGCCTCGCGACCCTGGTGCGCGGGGCCGACACCGGCCGGCCGGATCTCGCGCCCGAGGCCGCCGGACTGCTCGCAGCCTCGCTCGGCCTGTCGCGGATTTACGCCGACGACATGCAGCAGCTCGATGCTGGAATGCTCCTGTACGACGCCTTCTACCGCTGGTGCCGGGATGCGACCGAGGAGACCCATAACTGGCCGTCCAACAAGCCCCGGGAGAGGGCCTGACCATGGCAGAAGCCGTATCCGTCCGATCCGGGCCGGAATTGGTCGAGGTTAGCATCGGATCCCCGCTACCCGTGACCCTGGCGCAGGCGGTGCCGGTCTGGGCACGTATCGCCGCGCTCTCTTTCGGCGGCCCGGCCGGGCAGATCGCAGTCATGCACCGCGTCCTCGTCGAGGAGAGGCGCTGGATCTCCGAGAACCGCTTCCTGCATGCCCTGAACTTCTGCACCCTGCTGCCGGGACCGGAGGCGCAGCAACTCGCCACATACGTCGGCTGGCTGATGCACGGCACCCGCGGTGGCCTCGTCGCCGGCGGCCTGTTCGTCCTACCGGGCGTCCTCGCGATCATGGCCCTGAGCTGGGTCTACGCGCTCTACGGTAACGTCGGGCTGGTCGCAGGCCTGTTCTTCGGGCTGAAGGCGGCTGTGCTCGCCATCGTGCTGCAGGCCGTCATCCGCATCGGCAAGCGGGCGCTCAAGGGGCCGGTGATGGTCGGGCTCGCGGGGGCGGCATTCGTGGCCATCTTCTTCCTCGACGTGCCGTTCCCGCTGATCGTGTTGGCGGCAGGCGTGATCGGGTATCTCGGCGGTCGGGCCGGCCTACCGCAGTTCAAGGCTGGCGGGCACGGGGGCAGCGGCAAGGCCGTCGAGGGTCCGTTCCTGCTCGACGACCACGAGCTCCCCCGCGAGCGGGCGGCGGCCGAGCACACCCTGCGGATGCTACTCGTCTGGGGGGCGATCTGGCTGGTGCCGGTCGCTGCCGTCCTGCTCACGGTTGGACCCGACGACGTCTTCGCCCAGGTCGCGGTGTTCTTCTCCAAGATGGCGATGGTGACCTTCGGAGGCGCCTACGCGGTGCTCTCCTACGTCGCGCAGCAGGCGGTGGAGCATTACGGCTGGCTCAAGCCCGGCGAGATGCTGGACGGCCTCGGCATGGCCGAGACCACGCCCGGCCCGCTCATCATAGTCACCCAGTTCGTCGGGTTCCTAGCGGCCTACCGGTCCCCGGGCTCGTTATCGCCGCTGCTGGCTGGGACGCTGGGCGGGCTGCTTACCACCTGGGTAACCTTCGCGCCCTGCTTCCTCTGGATCTTCGTCGGCGCCCCTTACGTCGAGCGCCTGCGCGGCAACCGGGCGTTGACTGGTGCGCTCTCGGCGATCACGGCGGCCGTGGTCGGCGTCATCCTGAACCTCGCGGTTTGGTTCGCCCTGCACGTCATCTTCGCAGAGACGCGACCGTTCACAGCCGGTCCGGTCCGCTTCGACGTGCCGGTCCCGTCGAGCCTGAACCCTTGGGCGCTCGCCCTGGCGGCCGCGGCGGTGCTGGCGGTGTTCCGGATCAAGATCGGCATGATCCAGACGCTCAATGGTTGCGCTGCCGCCGGCAACATCCTTCACTTTCTTGGACTGACATGACCGCCGGCAATCAGACCTTGCCCCTTCATTCTCCTGCGTGGGTTAGGAAATAGCTGGAACAGCGAAGTCCGCTTCCTTGCCGTGTCGCCCGTAAGCAGACCGGCAGAAAACCACCCAACACGGTCGTACAAGGTGCCGGGAATGCCGCGAGAAAGCAGACGCTTCGCGGTTGGCCATGACACCGGTTGGGATATCCGGGCCGCAAGATACGCCTGCCTTTGCTCCCGCAGTTCGCGTGAAAGACTCCGTCCGCACCAGTCGCTGTGTGCTTAGAGACCGACGATACCCTTGCGCCGCTTCCACGTCGCCACCTTACGCAGGAGTCGGGAGAGTTGCTCGACCGAGTACGGTTTGTGCAGGAGCTCGAAGCCGTAGGTGCCGTTCTGCGCCAGCACATGGCTGTAGCCGGAAGCCAGCAGCACCGGCAGGTCGTGGTAGCGGCGGCGGATCTCCTGGCCGAGCTCGATCCCGCTCATGCCCGGCATGACAACGTCCGAGAACACGACATCGAAGCGTTCGGCGTCCAGCTCCAGCTCGGCCAGCGCCTCCTCCGCGTTGTTCGCCAGAACAGGAACGTAGCCGAGGTCGCTCAAGGTCTGGACGGCGAAGGTGCCGACCGCGGCGTTGTCCTCGACCACCAAGACGCAGGTGCCGTGACCGTCCATCAGTGGGGCCGGCTCCGCGCTGGTGGCCGTCGTGAGGGGGGCGTCTACCCGAGGGAGGTAGAGCGTGAAAGTGGTGCCTTGGCCGACCCCGCTCTCGACGATGATCTCGCCTCCGGACTGCTTGGCGAACCCGAAGACTTGGCTCAGGCCGAGACCGGTTCCCTGACCCACGGCCTTGGTGGTGAAGAACGGCTCGAAGATGCGCTCCAACCGGTCGGCCGAGATGCCGCTGCCGGTGTCGCTCACGTCTATGGCCACGAAGTCACCCTCGACGGCGGGGTGGAGACGGACCGCGGGCATCCGCTCGACCGGCCGGACTCGGATGGTCAGGCGGCCGTCGCCGTCCATGGCGTCCCGGGCGTTGACCGCCATGTTCACCAGCGCGGTGTCGAACTGGCTCGGGTCGACGTCCACGAAGCAGGGATGCTCGGGCAGCTCGGTCTCGATCCGGATGCGGGACCCGGTGAGCGTTGCCATCATCTCTGAGAGGGCCCGCACGCCGTCGCAAGCTGCGAACACCTCGGGCTTGAGCGCCTGACGCCGCGCGAAGGCAAGGAGTTGGCCCGTGAGCTTGGCGGCGCGGTCCACCGTGTC
>NZ_JAKSYD010000140.1 GCF_022829605.1 Methylobacterium sp. E-065
GGAACCGTCGCCAGCGCCGGCACCCTCGCCAACGCCGCCGGCGCCACCCTCGCGGTCACAGGGGCCTACAGCCTCACCGGGCCGCTGACCAACGCCGGCAGCGTCACGGTTGCGAGAACCGCCAGCCTCACGACGCCTGCCCGGAGAAAATATCGCCAGCGCAGGCGGTGCCAAAGCCGTTGGTCCGCGGCATCGACGCGCCAGCATTGCATATGCTCAAGATCTCAAATCTAATATTTGACGGTTTTCTGTAAATTATTCAATTCACATTCTAACCTGTGTTGAAAATCAACATCGGTAAGACCGTGAGAGACTCAAAAAGTTCCTTAACAGGCTGCTGCAAAAGTCGCTGGCGGCTTGTCTGGTGAGATGATTCACTCTGTCGGGGAGATCGGCGGGGTTTGAGCGATGCGCGGGCGTGAAGAGGGATCGGCCAACCTGTTCAGCTACGTCCGGCTTGAGGACCGTGT
>NZ_JAKSYD010000148.1 GCF_022829605.1 Methylobacterium sp. E-065
GGTCCTCAAGCCGGACGTAGCTGAACAGGTTGGCCGATCCCTCTTCACGCCCGCGCATCGCTCAAACCCCGCCGATCTCCCCGACAGAGTGAATCATCTCACCAGACAAGCCGCCAGCGACTTTTGCAGCAGCCTGCTAAAGGAAAAAGCCCGCGCCGGCGAACCGGGCGGGCTTCTCAGGCATGGTGCCCGGGGGAGGAGCACAACCGCCATTCTGAGTAAAATACTACTCGGCAGCGCAAAGAAAAGCCCGCTGCGACACTGGGCCGAGCGGGCTGAAGTTTGGTCATCGAACCTTGGGGGATTCAACAAGAGCTTCATATCGCAGCCGAGGCGGACGTAGCGTCACGATGTCGAGACAGAAAAGCCCCGCGCGGCTGAGCCGGCGGGGCTGAAGAGAGCGCGTGGAGATGATGGCGATCGGCGGCTACTTGCTGCCGCCACCGCCACCGCCCTGAGGCGCTGCGCGCTCGGGCTGATTTGCATTGCCGGCGGCGGAGGAGCTGTTCGACCGCGTGTCGGCCGGCTGCCCGGTCGGCGATCCTGTCACGGCTCCTGGAGCACCGGTTGATCCCGCTTGGGGCGTGGCCACACCCGTAGATGTCGGCGGCGCGCCTGGCGCGGTGGCCGGCGCCTGCGCGTAGGCTGTGCCAGCGAGGAGTGCAGAGAGCGGCACGGCGGCCATGAGAGTGCGATAACGCATCAGAACCTCATCCGTTGATGAAGGCAGGGAACGCACGCGCCGTAAAAGAGGTTCAGATTGCACGAAAAAACCGCCGCGGCTGGAGCCGGGCGGTTGAAGGTGGTTTTCAAGAGGGACCAGAAGGCCGGACTACGCGCGGGGCATCGCGGAGGTTCCCGTCAGCTCGGCGGGTCGCTCGGCCTGGGCACCTTCGTCCCGATGATGATGCCGGCGAACAGCGCCACCAACGCGATCACGATGGTCAGATCCTGGGATGCGGGTGCGCAGGTCACGGCGACACCGCCCGCGGGAGGATTTCGAACTCCAGAGGCGGCAGGATCGACACGATGGACCAGCCGAGCGCCCGCTGGAGTGGATTGCAGTCGTAGGCAACGACGCCCATCAGCCGACCGCGGCCGGGCATCGCGTCGAGCGGAATGTAGGGCCCGATGACCTCCTCCTCGCGCCCGAGCGGTCCGTAGGCGTCGAAGCGCTCGGTCTCGAAGTCCAGACGGCGCCCGGCCCCGTCGATGACCCACCAGCGTCGGGCGATCTCGCAGGACCGCAGCCGATCGCGCACGCCATGGATCAGAAGGCGATCGCCGACGCGAACCCGCTTGTCGGGATTCACGACCTCCCGGGACAGCTGCTTGACCGGCGGGTCGCGGTCGATCGCCATAGAGAACACCCAGCCGAAGGCGAGCATGATTCCCGCCCAGTAGAAGAAATCCAGCACGCGGTGGTGGATCGGGACCTGCCGCGGGGCATGCGACAGCGCCAGGGCGCGGGCATACAGATCGATGTCGGTCGGGGTCGGCTTCATGAGTTCCGGCGTGCGGTTGTGCCTGATCATCGGGGAGCTACCCCGCCTTTCACAATCACCAACCCGAGCAGCGCAATGACAACCGCACCGATGATGATCTTCACCAACCATCCGATGTTGGCGTTGAGCTTGTCTACGTCTTCCTTAAGCTCCTTCACCTCGCCTTTCGTCGCATAGTTGTTTTTGACCTCGTCGAAGAAGCGGTCGAGCTTCTTGTCGAGGAGCGCAACCTGATACGCGAGCAGGCGGACATCGCTCTTCAGGTCACCCTGGCCTGAGAGCAGCGGAGCGTCGGAGGTCTCGTCCGGCATTAAGGGCATCGCCTCACTCGAACAGGTATCAGGGCACAGGGTTGCGGCCATGGCTTCAGCGCCTCCGCCGCGGATCGGTGATCGTCACGGGGCCAGCACCGCCGAGCCGGCCGCAAGGAACGCGACCAGCAGCAGCGCCAGCACGAGCAGCCAGCCGCCGATGGCGCCGGACGGCATCGGGTCACCGATTGCCGCGCGGCTACTTGATCAGGCCGCGTTGGGCGAGATCGTCGAGCGCTGGTTGCAGGATCGCCGACGCGCTGGAGTGCTCGTCGAGCGGCAGGGACCGGAAGATCATCCCGGCGATACCCTCGGCGCCGCCGGCCTTGGCGATCGCACGCTGCGGGCTGGTGTTGATGATGTGCTGCACACCCTCGGCGATCACGGCCGAGCCCAGATGCGGGATGGTGATGGTCTTGCCCTTCACGACGCCGGCTACCGCGTTCATGCCGTAGGCGGCGCCGCCCTGCACCATCGTCTCGACACGCTGCTTGGACAGCACGAGAGCGGCCCAGGGAGCGACCTTGTAGATGCCCGCCGTGATGGCGCCGGCTGCGATCGGCACGAGGACATTGGAGACCGCCGGGAGCACGGCTAGGATCCAGTCGCCCCAGGGGAGGGAGGCGCTGTTCGGCGCGGTGATGGCGACTTCGGCCAGGGCGGGCGAGCAGACGCAGGCAAACGCCAGCGCCGCCAGGAAGAGGCGGGACATGGTGTTCTCTCGTTTCAGGGATGCGCCGGGAACCGCCGGCTCGGTAAACGGTAGGCCTCGGTCAGGGAGACCATGAATGGCCGTCGACTACGCCGCGCTGCTGAAGCGCTACATGCAGCATGTCCTCGACAGCGAGGGCACGACGTTCGTCGAGAAGCTGCCCCAAGCGTCGGACGGCGATGAGACGATCTCGGCGGAAGAGTGCGCCGAGCTGATCAGGATCTCCGACGCGCTGGTTTGAGGGGCGGGCCCGGCCGGCGCGGGTCTCAGGCCCGGACGACGAGCCAGACGAAGGCGATGACGAAGTCGAGCAGGACGAAGCCGATGCCGGCCAGGATCGGCACGGATCCGGCGACGCGCTCATCGGCCGAGCCCGGGCCGTTGGTGATGGCCGTGCCCCAGGCGATCAGCGCGATGCCGAGGGCGAGCAGGATGTCGAGCAACCACTTCATGCGGCGGCCCTCACGCTGTCGATCGCGGCCCAGCAGGCAGGTCCGCAGATCCCGTCGGCCACGAGGTGGTGCGCGCGCTGGTAGGCTCGCAGGGTAGATTCGGTGCCGGGCCCAAACTGGCCGTCCGCCTTCACGCCGATGGCGTTCTGGAGCGCGATCACGTCCGGACCGCTCGCTCCGCGGCGCAGGGTCGGCCTTTTCTGGGCATCCTGCTTCGGGATGAGCGGCCGCACGATGCCGCCGTTCCGCACGGCGTCGATGTCCCGGCGGAACACGACCATGTCGATGCCGGCAGGGTCGATCTTGCGCGTGGTCCACTCCTTGTGACCACAGCACATGATCGTCGGCAGCTTCGCGCGATCGAGGATGGCCGCGCAGAGCCGGACGTAGGCCTCGCGCTGGACGGCAAGCCAGGGCTCGCCGATGCCATCGTTCTCGGCCTCGATGCCGATCATGCTGCTGTTGCCGGCGGTGATGCCACGGTACTGGCCGCTGCCGGCATGGTGCGAAACGCCGGCCCCGATGACGTACACGGTGCCGTCCCGGCCTAGCACGTAGGCCGACAGCGGACCGGTCAGGGCGGGGGCGCCGGGCGCCGGGCCGCGCCCCTCCGTGACGATGCCGATGCTCGGCGCGTTGCCCTTGTTCCGGTTCGAGGCTGTGTGGTGGCAGATGATGCCCTTCACCTCACCCATCGGGCCGTGCCCGCGGGTCTTCCAGCCGGGCTGCTCGGCCACCTTGAGGCCCGCGGCGCGCGGCACATCGGCCAGCCATGACAGGAATGGCATCATGGTTCTCCTGAGTTCAAGAATGGATGACCGCAGCGAAGGCCTTGCCTGCCATCACCAGCCAGACCGCGTCGGGGCCGACCGGTCCGATCACGCAGGATGTGGCTTCCGCCGGGCCGCACTCTTCGCCGCGGGTGACCCAGTTCGTGACGGGGGCGATCTCTCCGTCTTCTAGGATTGCCGCAGCGCAGCCGCGCTCGATGCGAAGAATGTAGATGCCGCGCCGCGCCATCACGCCTCCCCCTCGACGGCGGTGCGATCTGCCTTGGCACGCCTCGGCTTCCGGTCACCTTCGACGCCGCCGCGCGCCGCCGGCAGCTCGTGGTCCTGGGTCGCCTCGTGCTCGGCCACCGGGGCGTGGCACAGGCAGCCGTCAGGGTGCTCGTGCTCATCGCACGAGGGCTTCTTCGCCATGGGGGTGTCCTCAGATGTCGCCGGGCTGGAGGTGGTACTGCTGCCGCGCGGTCGTGCTGGGATCGCCGGGCCAGTACGGAATCGGGTCGAGCGCGCCGTAGTCGCCGGCCGAGAAGACCGCGGACTCAAGGATGCGGCGCTTGCGCAGACCGTCCTTCTGCTCCCCCGCGAGGTTGCGATCGCATAGAGGGAACAGCGCCGCCGCCACGTCGAATTCCTTGGCGTTGCAGAGCGCCGCCACCGCCGGCATGTACCGGTTGCCCGACTGGTGGTGCAGGCTGACCAGCGCGTCGAATTTGTGCTGCGAGACCGGCGCCTTCAGAGCCCGGTTCACGCCGTCCTCCCACTTCGCGAGGTCGTCGCGCAGGAGCCGGAAGGCGTCGGCCACCTCAATCTTGTCGCCGATCTTGAGCGCCGCGCTGTTGTGGCCGAATCCGATGCTCGGGTGCGGGCCGTCGGGATAGGCCGTCAGCACCAGCGCCTCGCGGCAGGCGATGAACAGCACGCCGTTCCGGGATGTCGTGAGCGCCATCAGGTCCTCCAGGCGATAGCGGGGCCGCGTGGGCCCCGCCCGCGGGTCAGTTGCCGGAAGCCTGGAAGGCGACGAGGCCGTCCGAGATCTCCTTGATCTTGGCGAGCGCTGCGGCCTTGTCGGCGGCGGCGGCCTCCTCGTCCTCGGTCTTCTGCGCAGCCCGGCCCTTGGCCTCCGCGCTCGCGAGGTCCGCATGCGCCGCCGCAAGCTGCTCACCGAGCTTCGTCGTGCGGTCGTTGACGCTGGTCTTCAGCTTTTCGAGCTCGGCGAGGATCGTGCTGTCGTTCTCGGCCATGGTCTGCTCCATCCGTTCGGTGATGATCAGGAGGCGGTCGAGCTTCAGCTCCATCCGCCGGCTTCGGCCGCCGATGTCGCGCAGGCACGCGAGGATCGACGCGAAGAGGGTCGCCAGGGCGTTCATGGCCGCCTCGCGTGCGAACGCGTCCCGCACACCCGGACCGTGCCCACGCCCTCGACGAAGACCGGCACACAGAACCCGCGCGGGTGCCGGGCCGCCGCGGTAGGCGATATGAGCGCGCAGGCAAGCGCCAGCGCCGCGAGCATGCGCGTCATGGTCGGCCTCGATTGTCTGGAGGTTAGTGGGTCTCGCCCGGCTCAGCGCTGGCTGGCGGCGAGGAAGAAGGCGTCGACCTTCTCAGGTGTGTCCTTGCCGAACGAGCCGGCCAGGAGCGGTGTCAGCTCGTGGAAACGCGGGAAGGTGGTGGTGCCGGCCAAGAACAGGAGCACGCGCTTCTGCCGGTCTGGGTCGGTCACCTTCTCCTTCACCGCACTAATCAGCCTGTCCGGCGTCTTGCCGACCGTGATCCATTCGAGAGCGTCGTCGTCGCCGATGATCCCCTCGGCCGCCGCCTGTCCGGCGAATTGGTAATCGCGAACGGAGAGCACGGGTGGCTGGACGTATCCGCCAATGGCCTGTGTCCCGGGGTCATAGATCCGCTGCTCGTAGGCCTTCCACGGAGTTGGATCGTCGTGGTCGATATCTTCGATCTCCAGCACACGCATGCCGAAGGGCACGGGTGTAGCATTGCGGTCTCGGAAAACGCCTTGGATGGTTTCGACCGGGTATAGAGAACCACTTGTTATCGCTAGAAGATATCCGTCACTGAAAGAGCTCTCCGCCTTGCGGAACTCGTACCAATCAACGCCGTCACCTTCTCGCCGCGAGAATGCGACCCTGGCGCCAGTCACCGGCTCCGATGCCCATTCCGGGATGGGATCCGGCACATAGATATTCCAGACGCCAAGGTCTTTGATTTTCGCGGTCATAGAATGCGCCTTTCGGATTATGCGTTGTAGGTAGCCGCCCAACCTACGTTAGCGATGTAATACTGATGCTGACGGAATCTCATCGCTCGAATGATGATGTCGTTACCGTCGCCTGATGTGATGCTGGATCGACCGGAACAAAGCGCGGGAGCGTAGGGCTCAACCATGCCTCCGTTGTAGTTTCCGGTGATGTCATAATCGCCCACATACACCTGACGACACTGCGTGACAGACCGGTTGACGGCGAGGTTTTGCTGATTCACAAGCGCGCTGTAGAGGTCTCCCAGCTGCTTCGTCCAGACAGCTCCATTAGTGGCGACATAAAACTTATTGTCGCCGCTATCGCCGTCGCGCAGGCTCCACGTGCCGTTACTATCGACGATCTGGCGCAAGCGGATGACGCCGGCATACAGCAGATCGAGGTACGGCGCGGTAAATGCGATGGCCAAGGCCCCCGTCATCGTGTCGCCGGTGCGCTGCACGGCGTTGTTCGGCGGGCTGTAGAGGCGCCACGTCGTGTCGTGCCGCTTGAGCACATACGCGCCGACCGTGAGCAGGACGATCTGGCCGCTGCTGCCTGGGAGACCGATCGCATTCTGATTGCCAGATGGCTGATTTAGCGTCAGCGTTCCGGCCCCGACGTAAAACTCGATCGTGTCGCCGACCACGGTATCGGAGACCAGCGGGATCGTAATCGTTTGCGTCGAGTCGACGTAGAAGACGCTCCCGACATCGTCCTTGCTCAGCGTACGGTTGCCGCTGGAATAGACATAGGTCGACGTCGGCTCCTTCAGGTTTGCTCGGCCCTGTCCGCGCTCGCTCGGCAGGAAGCCTTGCGCGCCGTCGACCCGGAGCGCTTTGGGTGATGCGCCAGAGGCGGCAGTGGCATCAGAAACGAGCACCGACGCCAGCTGCATCACGGTGGCGACGTCTTTCAGCGCGGGCTCGAAATTGACGACGCTGCCACCCTGGCGGAACGCGCCCGGATATGTGGCCGGGTTGTAGGCGTGATCGCCATCGTAGAAGTTCTGAAGGCGGTCGAGCGCAGCAGAAAGCGCAGCCTGCTGATCGGAGGTCAGTGGCATCAGAGCGATTCCCTTGCGACGAATTCGGTGGCGATGTTCGGCGTCGATTTGCGGCGCAGGCTTGGGACTTGTCCGAGCGTGCCGAAGAACGCCTCGCGGAGGTACGTGCTTGTGTCGCCCGGGTTCGGCACGACCATGATCTGGTTATGGATCCCGGACCGCACAGCGATCTGATAGATCTCGCGATATTCTGTGTCCGGCAGGAAAGAGAAGCTGAACTTGAATGTGCGGCGGATGGCCCGCGGGTTGAAGAAGGTCGTTCCGCTGCGACCGTCCTCTTGATCGGTGACAGCCTCGAAGTCGAGCGAATTGCCCTCTTCTTCGTAGTTATACGTCGGCCGCCACGTGCGGCTTACGAAGAACCGGCCGATATCGAAGTAGCCGATGGGATAGCCGGGGTCGAAGATCTCGACCTTCACGACACCGGCCACGAAGCGGACGGGCGGGATGTAGATGAAAGTCGCGCCCTTACCCACGCCGGTCCCGACGTCATCGAACTCCTGAGTGATGCCCTCCCAGAAGCCTGGGTCCTCCCAGGCGATCGTGAGCTGATCGACCTTGCTGCTGGGCAGCGCGATGAAGCCGCTGTCGTCGACCAGGGCGGCGAGCGAGGAGTCGGCGTAAGACCGGAACCGTACCAGAGCGCTCGGTCGCAGATTGGTCGGGCCCAGCGCGATGCCGCCGATGCTGTATTGCTGCGGCAGGTTGCACAGGAACTGCGTGTCAGCCGGCGCCGTGCTCATCGAGCGCGCCACCTCGGCGAGGTAGGGCGTGCGCAGGTTGGCCAGCCCGAGAGACCCGGTCTGCCAGGATCCGCCCGACAACACGACGCCATCGAGGTCCACCCTGTTCTCATAGAGCAGGGCGAGGTTCTGCTGTGCCATTTGATCAGCCCCAGGCGCTGAACTCGATCGCGTCGGCGACCGCGTCATCCACGCGGCCGATGATCACCAGCGGTTTCGGCGTGGGCAGGAAACGAGACATCTGCAGCGAGATCGTGCTGCCCATCTTCAGGGCCGGCGCGAACACGTCGGCGGAGCCCTGCGTCGGCCGGTAGCTCGGCCCGATGACGCTGACCCGGAAGTTCCAGATGTCCCGGCGGACCTTGTAGATCGCCAGCAGCCGGGCGGCCTCGGCACCGGCATCGTCCGGCTCGGTCAGGCAGGTGTCGAAGGACAGCTCTTGCGCCAGCAGGTGGACGCTCTGCACCGAGGTATCCTCGGCCTTTGCCTCCTGCCACTCCTGCTGCAGGCCGGCCCGCCGCGCGCCGGTGATGGAGCCCGCGATCTGATCCTCGGTGAAGACGGTGGCGAGTTGTCCGTAGCGCACCGTCACGCGGTAGGCCGGGATCGCACCGTTCGTGTCACTCGGCGCGACCCGCTTCACCTCCCCGCGGAGTTGCCACTCGGTGAAAGCCGCAGCTGGCGCGCCGGTCGGCAACTCCAGGCGGCCGACGGTGAAGGCGCCCAGGCCGTTCGGGACGATCCACCCGCCCACCGACATCAGGATGGTGCTGGCTGCCGCCAATGCGGTCCGCTCGTCGTTGACCCACAGCCCGCAGCTCGCGCCGTTCTTCGAGGTAAGAGCGGCGATCGAGGCGGTGTCGATGTCGCTGGCCGCAATGCCGAAGTCGGTCAGGATCTGCTGCACGAGGCTCGCAGCGTCGCGCGGGCCAACCGATTGAACATCTGCCGTGACGGCGAAGGCCGGCGTGCCACCAAGGCGGATCAGACCGAGCGCAAGGCACGTCGCAAATTCGCCAACGGCCACTGAAGCGTTTGTGAGAGCGGCGACCGTGCCGTAGTCGCGATTGAATGTGAGCGGCACGCCGCCATCGTAGACAAAAATCCACGAGCACGGCCGGTCGGACACCTGCCGGATCAGGTTGAACGGGTTCACGTCGACCGGGGTGAGGTTCCGGATCAACCCATAGGCCCGCGGCTTGATGGTGTCCTTGAGGGTGGCCGGCCCCTCCGCAGTCGCGCCGGCTGAGGTGGTGGTTCCGAGATAACGGGTCGTCAGCAGCGGCTTGGCGTCGAGATCGGCGAGCCGGTCGTGGATCCGCAGGCGCACCGTCCGGAAGGCGTCGGAGATGTCGAGGCTCTCGATCGTGCCGCGCAGCATGATCGGCGCGTCCCGGTAGAGCCCGATCGGTTCGCCATACCGATCCTGCTGCATGGCGCGCACGATGATCGGGCGGCCGTCGAAGGCATAATCGGCCCAGGCATCGTACCGCGCGTGCGCGTTCGCCAGCACGACCTCACCGAAGGCGACGCTCGACGCGCCCGTGGTGGTCCCATCGCCAAACAGGTGGCGCTCGAAGTTGGCCGGCGTCTCCAGGGACGGGTGAAAGTGCTGGTTGGCCGGGGTGTCTCCGGCACCCGTATTGAGGCGCGCCGAGGCGGCATAGAACGTCTGCACGCCGCCTGCGCCGGTGTGGGCCTGCACCTCGATCGTGTAGATGGTCACGCGGCCACCTCACGGCGCGAGGCGGTACGGTTGCCCTTGGCGATGCCCGCGCCAACGTCTTTCGTGGCCTGGATCGTGCCGAGGTGGCCGGCGTCGGCGATCTCGTTGCCGTCTTGTACGTCGCCCCGCAGCGCGCTCACCTCAGCCCGAAGCGCCCGGATCTCCTCGACCATGGCGGTCGCACCCTGACTGCCGTTGGCCGCCGGAGGCCGCGGAGGCGCCGAGACCGCCATGGGACGATCGTCGTTCATCGCCTCGAGCAGCGGCCCGTACCGGCCAGCCGCGGCCGCCGACATGACGAACTCGCCGTTGGACAGCCGCGCGATGATGCTGTCTGAGGTCCCGGTGCCGGCGCCGTTGACCCAACCGCCCTCGGCGTACTGCTTCATGAAGCCATCGACGCCGATCTGCACCGGCAGCGCGCTCAACGTGTCCTGCACGCTCTTGAACGTGTCTTGGAACGCCTGCGAGGAGGCATAGAAGGCCTTGCTCGCGTCGAGGAGCGTCTGCGCATAGGTCGTGATGCTGCCGATCGCCGTCTGGTCCCCGCCGCGCGCGAGGGCCAGCTGCTGATCGTACTGGCTCTGCGCGGCCGCCAGCCGGTCCTGCGGCGACAGCGGCGAGTTGCTCCCGGCGACGAGGCTGTCCAAGAATTTCTTGATGGTGTCGGCGAAGCTGTCAAATGCGGTTTGCGCCTGCTTGGTGAAGTCGCGGATGATCTTGAGGCGCTCGGCCGCCTGCGCGGTCTCCAGCGCGACGATCGCTTCACCTCCGTTCTTGATCTCGTCGGCGCGGTCCTGCTGCGCCTGCCGGTCGAAGGCGGCCAACTGCCCGGCCAGCGTCGAGGTGTCGTTGTTCGCAGCGAAGGTCCGGTTGTCGAACGTGAGCTGCCGCTGGCGCACCGCCGCGTTGTAGTCGGCGATCAGCTTGTTCCGCTCAAGCACCTGCGTCGCGATCAGCTCGTCCAGCGCCTGCCCGCCCTTGGCCATCTCGGTCCACTGCTCCCATTCGGCGGACCGGTCGAAGGTGGTCAGCTTGGTGGCCAGGCTGTTGTCGGAGAAGTTCACCGCGAAGGCGCGATCCTCATACGAGCGCTTCCGGTCCTGGATCTCTGACAGGGCCTGCGCGGCGGCGGCGGCCAATTCATCGGTGGACTTCTGCCCATCCGCGCTGAAGGCATGGACCTGACCCGCCAGTTCGGGGAACGCCGCGATCAGCTGATTGAACGAGTCGCCCACGAGTTGCGAGCTGTCGACGATCTTCTGCGCCGCGGCGGAGAAGTACGTCTGCACCTGCCCGAGATCGCCACCGACCGAGCCGGCATCGGCCTGCAGGCCCTGAACCTCTTTGATCAGGTCCGCAGCGTCATTCAGGTAGCCCTTGCCCTGCGCGGTGTTGATCTTGGCTTGCAGGTCGGTGGTGAATTTGTCCCGCAGCCCGTCGATCGCCTTGTCGACCCCGGACGTGATCGCAACTGCCGCCTGCTCCGAGGACAGCCCGAGATCCTTCAGCACCTGGTTGAGCCCAGCAGCCGTGCCCTGGATCCGTGCGAGCTCGGTCTGCGTCGTCGACAGGGTCGGCGTCGGGTTGAGGCTCCCGAGAGCGCCGTGTACCGCAGCAGCCCGGGCGCTCATCTGCGCGGCCGGATCGGTCAGCCGGCCGGCATCGGCCACGAAGCCCTTCAGCGCCTCGCCGAGCGCCTGCACAGATGAGACCGCGGTGGCGAACGGGCCGTTGGTGCCGAAGCCAGCCTGAACCTCGGCCATCGTGCCGTTGAAGCCGTCGGCGAAGATCGCGACCTGGCGGGCCACATAGGTCTTGAAGTCAGCCATCAGCTTGTCGGCGAGCGCCTGATCGCCGCCGTCGCTGGCGGTCTTGATCGCCTTGGCCGCCTGCGACTGGGCGTCGGTGACGTTCTTGCCGACCGTGCCGAGCGCCCCGCCGGTGAACGCGAGGTCCAATGCCTCGATCTGCGGACGCGCCTCGGTCAGGGCGTCCTTCATCGCCTGGATCTTCTCCTGGAGCTGCTTCTTCGCCTGCTTTTTGGCCTCGCTCGCGCCGAACAGGCCGCCGAGGATGCCGGCCGCGCCGCCAACAACAGCGCCGATCGGTCCCGCAGCCGCAAAGCCTGCCAGGGCGCCGCCCGCTCCGCCGATGAGGGGCGACTGCGTGCTGTAGCCGAGCGAGCCTCCCACTGCGGCCGAGGTCAGCCCTTGCCCAAGTGGTGACGACAGCACGCCGCCGCCGGCCTTGGTCGGCTTGAGGGCGTTCGACAGCGCTGATCCGATCCCATCCGAGGCTCCACCGCTGAGGGCCTTCGAGATCTTGTCGCCGTCGAAAAGGCCGCCGAACAGGCTGCCATCCTGATCCAGCGTCTTGCCGCTCAGAGTCGGGCCCTGAGCCGCGCCGTCGGAACCGCCGCCGAACAGCGAGCCGAGGTTGAGCTTACCGCCCAGCAGGCCGCCCAACTGCCCACGCTCATCTGGCGCGGTGCCGAGGATGCCGGCGAGCGGCCCTTCTCCGGAGATGATCGCCTTCAGCGCGCTGCTGCTGAGCGTCTTGGCGAGGCTCTTGAACGCTTCGTCGAGCTTCTGCCCGCCGACCGTGATGTCCTCGATGAACTGCGTGAAGTCGCTGGCGAGTTCGCGCTGGCCCTCTTTGATACCCTCCAGGGCGAACTTGGCCTTCTTCAGGTTCTCGGTGCTGGTCGCGAGGGTGTCGCCGAGCCGATCCCACTCGGCCCGCATCGCTTCGGTGACCTCGGTCCCGTCCTTCTGCGCGGCCCGGGCCAGATCATGCGCGAGCTTCAGCTTGATCACGGCGGCCGCGTCCTTGCCGACCGAATCCGCCTCAAGGTTCAGCTCGTCGATGTGGTCCTGCGTCCGCTTGATCAGGTTGTCGTAGGACGAGACCGCGGTGTCAGCGGCTTCCTTCGCCTGCTTCGCCGCGGCGGCGGGCTTCTGGAATCCCGGCACCGTCGGCCCGAAGGTGTAGGGAAATTGCCGGGCGGTGATCGTCGGTTGCTGCGGGCCATAAGTCCCATCGACCGGCGGGGTCTGAGCCGTCGCGGACGCCTGCTGCTTGTTGATCACGCCCAGCTGCGCCAGGACGGCCGTCGCCTTGCTGTAGACGGCATCGAAGGCGCCACCAATCGACGAGGCCACCGCGGAGCCGAACGCCGTCACGGCGGCGATTCCGTCGTTCATCGCCTGCACGACGGCGAGCACGGCCTGGAGAATCTTCAGCCAGATCTCGTTCAGCAGCATGCCGGCCGAGCTGAAGTCGATGTTCACGGCCCAGGCGTCGGCGATGGCCTGTTTCGTGTCCTCGATGGCGCGATTCAAGGCGACGGCACGCTCGACCTGACCCTGATCGAGGATCTGCTTCTCGCTGGCCGCCTGCATGTTGGCGACGAACTGCTCCAGCGTCACGCCGCTCGTGCGAAGGCGTTCCACGAAGTCGGGACCGAAGACCTTGCTGCCGATGTCCTGCGCGACCAGGTCGAGGCCGAGATCGTGCAACTCCTTCATCCCGGCGAGGGCCGCTTGGATCCGCTCCTGCGTCGTGCTGGCGAGATCGGCCTGCGTCGTAGCCTGGAGCCCGTTCGCCCCAGCGACGCCCGTGGCGTTGATGTCGTTGAAGGCCTTGGTGAGGCTGTTGGTCTGGCCCCACTGGTCCTTCACGAAGCTCGCGGCCTTGGACAGGGCCGCATCCATCTGCTCGGTGGTCGCCTGGATTTTTGGGCCAAGCGACTCGAAGCTCTTCAGGAAGCCGGCGCCGACGTCGAGCTGCTGCGCCTTCGTGCCGATGTCGATCAGCTTCTGTAGATCGGAGTTCGCCTTGCCGATGACGGCCGAGCCGATCTCGAACGCCACGAAGGCGGCGAGGATCGGCACGAACAGCGGAGGGATGAGGGTGAGGCCGCGAGAAAGCAGACTGGTGGCGGTGGTAAAGCCCGCTACCTTCTCCGCATAGACTGCAAAGCCACCAGCGGCAGCCTCGGCACCGGTCGACAGGCCGGCGAGCCCGCGCGCCGCCAGGGCCGCGCCGGTGACCACGGCAGCGCCCATGCCTGAGGCACCTTCGGCGAAGGCCGCGGTTGAGACAGAGGCGGCGCCGAGATAGCCGGACGCCGCAGTTGCCAGCCCGGCCAACCCACGCGCCGCCGCAACGCTCGCCGCCAGCACCAGCACCGGGTGCTCAGCGATCGTTTTGCCCGCGGCCTTGAAGACCTCGCCCTGCTTGGAGACGGAGGCCGCGTTGTCGTTGCTGGCCTTCGTGGCTGCCGCATAGGCGTCGATCGCCTTCATCTGCGACGCGGTCAGCCCACCCGTGGCGGCGGCAGCGGCGTTCTGCGCGGCCTCGGACGCGGCGAGCGCGCGGTTCTCGGCCTCGATCTGGCGCTGCAGCTTCGCGGCGGCGGCTTCCTGTGCGGCCTTCGCGCGGGCGGCCCGGTCCGACGCGGCGTTGCTCTTGTCGCTGCTGCTCGCCGAGCGATCCTGGGCCGTCCCGAGCTTGTCGAGCGACGAGCCCAGCTGGTCGACCTTCGCGCGCGTCTGGTCCACGCCATCGGTGCTGTACCGAAAGACGTACTCCTCGACGTGCTGTTCGGCTGCGGCCATGGGGATCCTCGAGAGAAATCGCCCGTTCGTCGCCTTGGGGGCGCCGTACACGGGAGAAGCGAATGCGAAGGCGGGTGGGCGTGATGCTGGTGGGCCTGTTGGCTACAGGCGCGCATGCGGAAGCGGTTCGTATCGTTCGCGATCAGGCTGCCGTCGCGGGCTGCCAGCGCCTCGGTGAGGTTCGCGGATCGTCGCTCATCGGAGGAGCGCTGGGCGGCCTCGGCTACGACAACATGATCTCGGAGATGCAGGAGAAGGCCGCGGCCGTGAGTGGCAACAGCCTTCTCCTGATCGACACGCAGTCCGGGATGATGGGCGCCAAGGGGATCGGCGAAGCCTACCGGTGCGATCCGACCGTAGAGCCGGCGCCGCAGCGACGAGGCCGACGGAATTAGCGCTTTCCGAACTTGGCGGCGGCCCGGGCCTTGAGGCCCTCGAAGATGCTCTTTACGCCCTCGGTGTCGTCGATGCCGACCTCGATGTCCGGCTCGGGCTCACCCGTGAGCGAGGTGTTCTTCTGGTTGGCCAGGGTCACGCCGTCGAGGCGCTTCAGCAGGCCGACCTCCCAGGCTGTCGGCTCAAATCCGCGCA
Organism: Methylobacterium sp. E-065; assembly: GCF_022829605.1. Taxonomy (GTDB): domain Bacteria; phylum Pseudomonadota; class Alphaproteobacteria; order Rhizobiales; family Beijerinckiaceae; genus Methylobacterium. The sequence goes on from NZ_JAKSYD010000148.1 coordinate 14,769, forward strand.
GCGCGGCCCAGGCGCTGATCTCAGTGAAGGAGAGCGGGTTAAGCCCGAAGCCGTTGTTGGTCCGGGCGCCGCCGAGTTCGCAATACCATCGCCAGATATGGTCCAGAGCGTGGGGCGGGGCGCCGTCGATGTTGCGCGACGCCGCTTGCTCTGCGAACTCGACCAGTTCGCTGGCTAGACCTTCAAGAAATTTGCCCGATCCATGATGAAGGCCTCGGCCTGTTCACGGAGCCAGGGCAGCTTCTGATAGGCCACGCGGACGTTCTCAGGCGTGCATGCCTTCTCGCCGCCGTCGAAGCCGATCCCGTCCCAGTCGATGGTGCAGGCCACGAGCAACTCGAGGCGGTCGGACTCCAGAGCCTCGGCGGTCGCACGCACGCGGCGGCCGCTCGCTGCGGTAGCGAGGCGACGGTTCGAGGCGCGGCGTTCGGCCTTCCGGTAGCGATCGCTGTCCTCACCAGCGAGCGTCACCGTGATCGGCGCTCCGTCCTCATGTAGCAGCGCAGCGCCGGTTGTCGGATGCACGACCTCCATGGCGGCGCCGGCTTCGGCGGATGCGGAGGTGTCCAGGGTAGAGAGGTCCATGTCGGGATTCCTGCTTGTCGGGTTGCGTCGGGGTGCAGAAGTGCAGGCGGGCCGGCCCCCGACGAGCCGGCCCGCCCTTTCACTCGCGAGCCTGAGGGGGGGCAGCCGCGAGCGAACTGGATCAGGAGCTCGGCGCGGCCTTGTCGTAGACCGGCGAGTTGATGCCGATATTGAAAGTCCTTTTGATAACCTGATCGGCGGTGCCGATCGACCGCTTCTTCGACATCACGAGACCCTGGAAGTACTGGATCGCGCCGTCGGGGAAGGTCACCCGGAAGGCGAAGTTGTTGATGTTGTTTAGCGCCGCTTCCAGCGCGATCTGACCCGGATCGTTCGGCACATAGGCGGTCGTCAGCGCGATGGTGCCGGCGTCGGCAGAACCCTTGGCCTTCGAGATGCGGCCCGCGCCGATCTCGTTGAACGTCACCGCGGCGCGCTCGTCGCCGAAGTCACCGATCGACTCCACCTTTCCGATGACGACGTAGGGGGTCAGCGCGTCGAACTCGGCGACGGTATCGACCGCATCCGCCGCGACCGGTCCGATCTCGATCTTGGTTCCCGAGGCGGTAATGATCGCCATGACAGGTGTCCTCTTGATGTGTCACGGCTGCCCATGCCGCAGTGTTGCTCGGATAGACGCGCGCTGGGCGGCGCCGTCGTCACGGTCACCCGCCGATCTACTCGGGATCGTCGAAGTGATAGGTGTACGGAGCGACGACTGACGTGCGGAAGTAGTTTCCCTCGTCATTGTCATCGTTCAGAATTGGCGAAGTCGGCGTGAGAAACTCAACGCCGTTGATCTTCCGGGAGCGAAACAGCTTCGCGATCTCTTCGCCGAGCTGCCCAGACCACTCCGTGCCGCCGCCGCGCTCGGCCAGGATGACGATGCGCGCGGCACCGTCCTCGACATAGCTGCGGTCAAAGGTGGTGCGGCTCTCGTTCGAGACCGGGAACTGCACCGCGAGGTACGGGGCCGGGGCTTCCGGCGGCTCCTCGGGGCCGTTCGGGTAGACGATGGCCGGCTTATCGCCAGCCGAAGGGGTCCAGGCGGTGAGGATCTGCCTCACCGTCTCGATGACGTGCTGCTTGGCCACGGAGCCCTCAGCGTAGGGTGACGGTGATGATCGGGACGCGTGTGGCGCGTTCCAGCTTCATGCCGGCTACGCGGACCGGCTGCTGTCGGAGCAGAGCCCGGGCGCCGCGGCCGCGCGCGCCGGCGATGTAGTCGATGATCGGGGACTCGTATCCGAAGCCGACGTCCACGCTATTGCCGAACTGCCGGGCCGCCAGCACGGCCACGACCTGGTAGACGCCGGACGGCGCGCTCGATGACTCGCCCTCCTCGATCTTCTTCGCGTAGGGGGCGAGGCTCATGAAAACGTAGCGTGCCGCGGCGGGCGGGTTCTTCGGATCGGCCTGCTGCCCATCGGCCAGCAGGATATGCGAGGCGGCGAATCGGCCGGTGAGCCGGGGCGAGTGCAGCACGATCTGATCGTAGATCCAGGTGAGCGCCTCGGTGGCCTGGGCGAACCGGAACACGACCTCGCCGCGGTCCGGGTTCAGCCGGTCCAGCGAAGCATGCGCCCGCCCGTCCACCACCGTGTCATGTGCCGGCGGCCGGCCGGTCTCGGCGCGGTAGGCGGCATCAGCCCTCTGTGCGGCATCCTTGGCTGCCGCCGTGACGATCGCTCGGCGCTTCTCGGGCGAGAGCGCCTGCGCCACCGCGGCGCGGACGGCTGCGCTCGACCCGGCCGGCATCAGCCCCTCACCGTGCAGTCGTAGGCCAGCAGCACGCCCGCGATCCGGTGCGTGTTGTCGTCCACGTTCTTGATCGTGCGCTGCCGCCCGTTGATCCACACGACGTCGAGGCCGTTATTCGTCAGGAACGGCACAGGGAAGCCGCCAGTGGCCACGTCCGCTGCCAGCAGGATCACGCGGCTGTCGCCCTGGTTGATGCCGCCGACGAGCTCGCTGGGCGCGTAGCCGGTCACGATCGCCCGGACATTGATCTGCGCGTCGAAGGTCGGCGGGCTGCTGTTCGCCTTCCTCCGTCGGAGCGACACGACCTCGCCGCGGCGCTCCATCTCGTTGGCGTAGAGGGCGGTCGTCGGCGCCGACTCGATCTCCAGGTGGACATCGTCGGTGGCGACTTCCTCGGCCTTGCGGATGGTGATCGCGAACTCTTCGCCATCCAAGCGCAAGCGGTCGCTCGTCGTGAGGCTCCGCGTGAGATCGCAGCTGCGCACCGTCAGCCGGCCGCCACGCCCCTGGAGCGGCACGCCCACCACCGAGACAATGGCGGCACGCTCGAACTGCAGGCGGCCCCACTGCACCGGGCCGAGCGGCTGGTACGCCCCCGCGACCCGACGCAGGAGCTGCACCTGCTGATTCATGCTGCCAGCGGCGATGGGCATTAGATCCGATACCAAGTCGTGTTGGCGGCCCGGTAGACGAGCCCGAACGGCGTCGTCGTCGTGATTGAGCTTGGTGCGCCGACGATGCTCTTGCCGCTACCGGGCGACACGGTCAGCGTCGAGATCGTGTACATCGTCGTGACCCGGATCACCTGACCATCGACCGGGTTGGCGGGCAGGTTGAGCGTGCTCGAGGCCAGGGCCGCGAGCGGAAGCAGGATGGCGATCGCCGAGCCGTCGAGGTTGAAGCTGCCACCAACAACCGGGACGATGGTCTGCAGGGTCTGCGGCAGGTTCGGAACCGTGTCCGCCGCAGGCAGTTCGCAGATGTCGCCACCGATTGCGACCAGTGGCCGACGCGTCGCCATAGCTGATTACGCCAGCAGGATCGGGCGCGCGAAGCCGGTATTGATCTCGGTGGCCGACGCCGCGACACCGAGCGACTGTACGATGGCGCCCGTCCCGGTCGGAGCGGTGTTGGTGGCCTTCCCAGGCGTCGCAGCGGACAGGAACACCTCGCCCGCCGTTAGGCCAGTGACTTGGTTGTTCTTGCCGTCGGTGTAGACCGTGGCATTCGCTCCGGAAGCGACCGCCACGAGCACGTAGCCATGGGCGCACTTGGCCAAGCCGCCCGAGGCCGATCCATCCGCCTTGCGGCAGGCCGGCGTGCCGGCGTTGTTGTAGATGTTCACGAAGTCGCCCGCTGCGAGCGCCTCGGTGGCGGCGATAACCTCGTTCTCAGCCGCGACACCGCTCGGCATGAAGGACGGATCGAGGCGGCCAGTCGCGTCCAGCACCGGCACATCGCCAGCCGATCCAGCGCCGGCAGAGGCCGACAGGCCGCCGTATTCGGCCATATCGCCCGAGCCGTTGTGCGTCAGAAGCTTCCGCGCGGTCATGACCTGTCTCCTTCTTCGGCTACGTGAGGGCGATCGGCTGGGCGATCCGGATGATGGCCGTGTCCGGGTCGCTGGCCATTCCGAGGCGGAGCGAGAAGGCCATCGGCAGGCTGGGCGGCACCTGAGTGATCAGGCCATCCTCACCGAGGAACAGCGGCAAGCCCGGTACGAGCTGCCACCCCTGGCTCACGAGTTGCCCGCCCATGATGACGGTCGCGGGCATGCCTACATCTGAGGCCGACGCCGTCACGCCGAGCACCGCACCGCGCTGCGAGATGTCAGAGGCAGACGCATAGTCGAGCGTCTGATCGCCGAGACTGCGCACGGCGCGCGGGGCGCTTAGCGCCCTGGCCCCGACCCAGCTGGTGGCGACCATCTCGGAGGTAGCCCGCCGCCAAGCGAAGATCCCGTCGAGGTAGGCCTTCGCGTCCGCGGGCGAGGCGAAGGTGGCACCGTTGCCGTCCATCAGGTTGGAGAACAGGGTCTTGAGCTTGAAGTCGTCCGGCGCCGAGAACTTCAGTCTGATCCCGACCCTATCGCCATCCTCAAGCGAAGCGATCAGCGACCGACGCGCATAGGATCGTTCGTCACCCGTGATCCAGATCTGATCCGTGTCTGGATCGTACTGGACGGCGATCATGGCTGCGCCGCCGGCTGCACGGATTGCGGCACGATGTAGATGGCCTCGCTCACCAGGGTGACCGGCTTGGTCGCCTTCAGGAAGAAGGCGGCTCCATTCCGCTGCGTGTTCTCGAGCGCCTGGATCGAGAAGCTGAACGTGATCCGCTCGTTCACGCCGGCCGCCTCGAACAACTCCTGGCCGTCGGCCTGGATCGGCCCGAGCGTCGAGCCGACATCCACGTCCGCCTTCAGCTTCGTGCCAGCCTGATCCGCGACCACCAGCAGGTTTATGTGAATGTCATAGGCGTCGTTCGGCGCCCGGGGCCAAAAGCGATCATCGTGGACGAAGACGTGTCCAGCGAAAGGCGGCAGCAGGAGGTCCAACACGGTGGTCGAGCCCGGTGCAAGCCGTAGCTGCTGCCGCGCACCGGCCTCGAAGCGATCCTCCGGTCCGGACACGCGATCGGTATAGGTGATCTGGCCGAAGCTCCCGCCCGCGGGACCGTCCTTTCCATCCCGTCCGGCGGGCCCCTGCTCGGCAACCGCGACCAGGGTGGCGACCGGTTGGCTGGCAACGAGCACGCGCGCTGGCTGCTCCTCTGTCGCCTCGATCAGCAGCCGCGCAACCGGCTGCGTGGCGATCAGCACTCCACCACTCACGGGATCACCCCGATCACCGAGATCTTGTAGTCGTGGACCTCGCCAGCCGTGTCCGTAATCGACAGGCTCAGCGTGGACAGGCGGCCGGCCGGAATGCCCGCGACCTGGTCGCCCGTGCAGGCCACCTTAAACCGACCGGCCGCCGCATCCACCAAAGGCGCGGTCATCGCCGCCTCACTCCCCTGCCAGCGCAGGGTCGCCGCAAAGGAGAATCCGGTCACGTCGATCGGCTTGCCTGCGGGGTCCTGCCACTGCATCGGCCACGAGACCGGCCGGCCGCGCGTGACGATTAGCGGATCTTCGCTCTGCGTGAAGGTGCTCATGCGCGGATCAGATCAGGTCTCTGCGGGGAGCAGCAGCAGGGCGAGGAGCGGGAGGCGGGTCATTGCGTCGCCGTTGCTTGGGCGGATGTGAAGAACGACGCCGTGCCAGGATACCGCTCAAACGTGGCGCTGCCCTTGGCGGGGATCGTCACCGCGGCGTTCGTAGATCCGTCGTCGATCAGTCCGCCGGTCGACGGGTAGACCAGCAATGCAGCTCCCGTGCGGTTCACGACAATCTGCTGTCCAGCCATCGTGGCGGACAGGACAACGCCCATGCCTGCGCCGCCCGTGCGGACGACGTTGAGGCGCGTCGTCAGTGTCGTTGCCGTGGCCTGCGTCGTGCCCGCCGCCGTGATGCCGGTCGTTGCAGTCGTGGTGAGCGTCGCCGTCCAAGTGGAGGACGCACCGAAGTTGGCCAGTAACTGCTTGTTGCTCGCATCCCAGACCATCGGGATGTGGTTTGTCGCGGTGCTTAGAGCGCCTAACAGAACGGCACCGAGCTTGGTTTTCAGCGTTGGTTTGGCATGGCCAGACTGCTTCTCCCCGATGATCTCTGGGATGAGATCGCGCCGCTCCTCCCGCCGCCTCGGCCGCGTCCGAAGGGCGGGCGTCGTC
>NZ_JAKSYD010000156.1 GCF_022829605.1 Methylobacterium sp. E-065
CCATAACAGTCACAGTCACTTACCTGCTACCAAGCGCAACAATCCATCATATGACGGGGTTGATCTTCTAGTCTGGACGTAGGGAGGCAGATCGCCCTTCGCTGCCGTGGCCCGATGCAAGATGCACTGATCCGCAAGCTCGAAAGCTTCGAGGAACTGAGCGACGCCGACCGCGCCGCTCTGCGGGCGTTTGTGCCACGGGTGCGGAATGTGTCAGCGCGGACGGACCTGATCTCGGAAGGCGACACGCCCAGCGACGTTCATCTCATCCTCGACGGCTACGCCTGCCGCTACAAGATGCTCCCGGACGG
>NZ_JAKSYD010000158.1 GCF_022829605.1 Methylobacterium sp. E-065
AGTCGGTGGCGATCAACACCATGATCCTGTCGCTGCTCTACCGGCTGAAGCCGGAGGAGTGCCGCCTGATCATGGTCGATCCCAAGATGCTGGAGCTGTCGGTCTATGACGGCATCCCGCACCTGCTCTCCCCGGTCGTGATCGACCCCAAGAAGGCGGTGATCGCCCTCAAATGGGCCGTGCGCGAGATGGAGGAGCGCTACAAGAAGATGTCCAAGATCGCGGTGCGGAACATCGACGGCTACAACGCCCGCATGAAGGAGGCCCGCGAGAAGGGCGAGACCATCACGCGCACGATCCAGACGGGCTTCGACCGCCATACCGGCGAGGCGGTGTTCGTCGACGAGGCGATGGACCTGTCGCCGCTGCCGTACATCGTGATCGTGGTCGACGAGATGGCCGACCTGATGATGGTGGCCGGCAAGGACATCGAGGGCGCGATCCAGCGTCTGGCCCAGATGGCACGCGCGGCCGGCATCCACCTGATCATGGCGACCCAGCGCCCGTCGGTGGACGTGATCACCGGCACGATCAAGGCGAACTTCCCGACCCGGATCAGCTTCCAGGTGACCAGCAAGATCGATAGCCGCACGATCCTGGGGGAGATGGGCGCGGAGCAGCTTCTGGGTCAGGGCGACATGCTGTTCATGGCCGGGGGCGGGCGCACGACCCGGGTGCACGGGCCGTTCTGCTCGGACAGCGAGGTCGAGACCGTGGTCGCCCACCTCAAGCGCCAGGGCCGCCCCAGCTACCTCGACGCCGTCACGGCGGACGATGGGCCCGAGGAGCCCGCCAAGGAGGGCGGCCGCTCCGGCCGGGGCTCGAAGAGCGCCGCCGCCGACCGG
>NZ_JAKSYD010000168.1 GCF_022829605.1 Methylobacterium sp. E-065
CCATTCCGCAGCATTTGCCTGGGTCGAACATAGCTCCCGCCTGCTGCGGCGAGATCCCCCGCCCCACCGCATACAAGAAGCCTTAACCGCCTCGCGCCACCATGCCCTCAGCGATCGGCGTTGGCCGCGCGCCGGAATAGCAGCACCGGAGCCTGACACCCCTCGGCCTCGGTTCGGCATCGCCGGCGCAGTCGCGGCAGCACGGCCGGCAGTTCTGGCCTGCTGCGCTCGTCGTGCCACCTGGGCGCGTTAGACCCCCGTGCGGACGCGAGCTCGGAGTCTATTCCATAGGGCGAACAGCGGGCCCGTCACACC
>NZ_JAKSYD010000196.1 GCF_022829605.1 Methylobacterium sp. E-065
ACCTTCAGGCGGCGATCAAACGCTACATCGCCGAGCACAACCGGCGCGCCAGACCTTTCGTCTGGACCAAACCCGCCACCGACATCCTAGCCGCCGTCAGCCGATCCCCTGAACCATCCGTCTGAGTCAGTGCACTAGCGCCAACCTTACTTCGCTGACTGGGGCTGCACTACCAGGCAATCTCGAACACTCGTTGAGATGGCGCCGATACCAAAGGGCGTAGAGAGCCGGAAAGAACAGCAGCTTCAGGAACGTAGCGACGAACAGACCGCCCATGATGGTGATGGCCATCGGTCCCCAGAAGGCGCTTCGCGTCAGCGGAATCATCGCCAGAATTGCAGCGAGCGCGGTCAGCACTACGGGCCGGGCTCGCCGTACGGTCGCCTCGACGATCGCTTCACGTAGGGTATGCCGTCCGGATTTCCGGTCAGTCTCGATCTGATCGACGAGAATCACCGAATTGCGCATGATCATCCCGGCCAGGGCGATAAGCCCGAGTAGGGCCACGAAGCCGAACGGCTTGCCTGACAGGTTCAGCGAGAGCGACGCGCCGATTAGCCCGAGCGGTGCGGTCAAGAACACGAGGAACAGCCGGGCGAAGCTCTGAAGCTGGATCATCAGCAAGCTGAGCATGGCCAACACCATGACCGGGAAGAGGGCGAACAGCGAAGCGTTGCCCTTGTCGGCTTCTTCGACGGCACCGCCGATCTCGAGGCGGTAGGCCGGTCCCAAGCTGTCTCTAATTGGCTTCAGCAAAGGCCAGATCGCATTGGTCACGTCAGGCGGTTGGACCCCATCGACAACGTCGGTGCGCACCGTGATCGCCATATCGCGGTTGCGCCGCCAGAGGATCGGTTCCTCGTCCACGTATTCAAGCCGAGCGACCTGCGCCACGGGCACCGCGAGCCCGTTGCGAGACACGACGGTCAGATCGGATAGGCGTCCAAGCGAGAGACGCTCAGACTGCGTCGCACGAGCGACGATACCTACCTGCTCGATGCCCTCACGCATCGTGGTGACCGTGACCCCGGAAATCAGGGTTTGCAGGGACTGGCTGATGTCCTGGTCGTTCAGCCCGAGAGCCCGAGCCCGTTCCTGATTGACCACTAGGCGGATTGTTGGTGAAAGCTCGTTCCAGTCGAGTTGCGGCTCCACGACCTTGTCGTTGCTGCGGACGACGTCTCGGACTCGATAGGCGATCTGTCGGACCTTAGCTGGATCCGGCCCAACCACACGGAACTGAACTGGAAAGCCGACAGGCGGGCCGAAGTTGAACCGGTCGACGCGAACATGCGCTGCACTCAAGGCGCCTTGCGCGACCAATCTCTCGATGCGGGCTTTCACCCGCTCACGAGCTTCCGTGTCCCGTGCGACGATGACGATCTCGGCGAAAGCCTCGTTCGGCAATTCCGGATTGAGTCCCTTGGACGGATGATTATATAGTAACACCGTCCATCAGTCGCGACCGACACCTATACAACTGATAGGTCCCAAGATTGAGTGGTCACCCCAGGCAATTTGCCTGCTTCTCTCGCTTTCGCATTTTTGTTTTTCCCAGCGTTCCGCAAGAATTTTACGTCTTGCCGCTTGTTCCGCGGGTGGGAGCTTTGAAATCCGTTCTTCTTCAGCTGCAGTGACAGCGACCAACGCTCCGATCCCAAGGACATATAGACCCGCAGCAGCCTTCAAATATTCATCGCCTTTTGAATTACAACCCTGTCCAGCGCCAAGAATATTCTCGACGCAAGGGCTTGCCACTCTAGTTTCACCTTGCTCTACTTGATATTGATAATCTTTCAGTTCTGCCTCGGTGGGCAAGCGTATCTCTGGAAATTCGTCATTTGGACTCACCTGATATGCAACCTTTGCTGGATTATCAATTTTACCAAAAAATGCTTTCCAGGCGCGCAATCTATCATCATCTATATCCGAAAATCTGGACTTTAATATTTCCGTTGCCGATGAAACCTTCGACTCATGCGCACCCAAAGATCTTGGATCTTTCTTGAAAAATATCAATACTGCTGCGCGTTTTTCCTTCATAGGTAGGGACTGCTCATTAGAAGGAGACGTTGCTATTGGACTGGTCGAGGCGGCGGGTGATGTCATTGTCTGTGCTACAGGCGCAGCACTAGAAGTGCCTCTATTTTCTGTAAAATTGTTCTGGTAGTCTCTTGCGACAGCGAGGGGGTCATGCGCCTTCGCTATCTTCCAATAGGCATCTCTCAGGACGTCCGGCCTATTTGGATACTTAATTTCCAAGTCATGCAAAGCTTGAGCTACTTCGTTGCTATGCTTCGTCTCTTTTCTATCATTTTCGGTCGATGCCCGATTGCCACCGGATGCTGCGTTGAGATCGCTTCGCCATTTAGCATTCATCGCTTTTGATAGCCTAACGTACTCGCTATGATAATACTCAGCTTTTGCGAAGTCGCCCATCATATGGGCTTTTTGAAATATATCGTTGTATTCAGTCTGTAGCTTGCGCTGCTCGCCCCTCCAATACCTTGTAATCTCTCGGGCGCTCAGCCTTGTTGGATCTGGGTTAACTTGCGCAAAAACTTGATATGGTCGCGCCATTGAAAGCGTCAGGCCAATTGATATGACTGCAACCCTGCTCCAAGTATTCGGCATAGCGTCGTTCCTTGTTGATAGCTTGCTAAGCTGCCATCGCTCATTAAACATTGTAAGCAACTTGGTAACTGCCGCAATCAGCCGTGAGCGTTATTTCGGGTAGGCAGGTCCCGTCAAAACTACCGATAGAGCCAGATGTTGCTCAACTTGGTGACCGGTGGATATTAGCACCCATCGCTCTAAGAAGCGGACTAAAGCGCCGTTTGCCTTTAGTCACATTGGGATAAGTCGTCTAATTGGGCTGGCGAGACACCTTCCAACGCCTCATCCAGCCAGAATCCCCACGGCCAACTGACGCTGCTGTAACGCACGGCAATGCCATACTAACGACTTTGTCGCCTATTTAATCGGCGCGCCTTTACAATAAGACAAGCCGCTCACACTCGTAAGACGTGCGCCCTTCACAATACCGGAAATACAATAACACCCTCTATCACTATCTTTATGATGGGTGTTCAGATAGTCGTAAACGCCCTTAGGATCCGGCGGAGCCGAATTGTCACCAGCAAAAAAGATACTGGCTCCATTTGATTTTACAACGAATCCATCCGGCAATGATGTGATACGTCCGCAGTAGTTTTGATCAGCGGCAGCTACGGTAATGATGTAAAAGAACGAGATAGTGCTTGATAAACAAGTCTTTATCATGACGATCAATCCTAGCCGCGAAGAAGGCGAGCTTTTGCAGTGATTGTCAAATTTTTGAATCTTTAAAGAACTCAGATTTTAGAGCAAAACCTTTCACGCACGCGTTACATGGGCTTACCCAAACAAAGGGTGTTCCCGTAGCGTAACCCAACAACACCATTATCGCGCCAGGATCATAAGTGTGCAATAGCTTGGCGCCGGCTCGAGGGGCGCCGTAGACCCTTACTCTTGATCCAGTCGTATAAAGATCACCTGTGTTCCGCCGATCAACTTTGTATTTTGTCGTAGGAGCTACTTGCCGTGGATCATACATCGACGATGCATGAGTTGATATTGAACAGAACGCTGCGACAAGGACGTATCGGACTTTACCCATGACCAGTGTTCCTCGCATCTTAGGTTGATACTGGGTCAATGCAGTCTCGGCTGGTCTAAAAAACCAACGTCGTGAGTTGTAGTGATCAAGCCTTGTATGACTCTCGAAAATATGTCCTGATCGATTGCATATCACCGCTTTTAATGTCGTCAATTTTCCAATTTCGGCCCTCCAGCTTAAGGTCGAATCTAACTTGCTCCGATTTTGTTTCCCCACCAGCGGATACCTTCAAATGGGCAACTACGTGCGCCAATCCAAGCCGAGTCTCACCTCCATCAATCGAGATAATCTGAACTCGCGTCACCATTTGCTGCCCGGTAATCGGATCACCATCCAGAACTGGCTCATCCTGATTATGCGTCATGGCTTTTGCCCACGAGCGATTAAAACCTTCTGTAAAGAAATGCCTCATAATCGAAGTTGGCCTTTCGGCGAAGATACCGCTCCATCCGCCGGTGTCTTTTGCGATCAGATTTCGAACTACGTCTGTTGGCGGATCGCCACTCACCTCAGCAACTAGAAACACCTTTGGCTCAGCGGCGGAAAAGAATTTCTTTCGCACGCAATCAACGGCAGGAAAATCGTCAGGCGTCCCATTCGGAGGCTTGAGACCCTGAACAAGAGAACTTGCAGGGAACGCTACATTACTGATTAACTGATAGGCGCCGAATCCTCCTGAGCTTTGGCATCTAGCACCATCGACAGTTGTTGCGGTATAGCCACCTGCAACTTCTTTGATATCGAGTGTGCATCGCTCTTCTGGTGAGGTCGTCGATTTGACTTGGTACCGCCATCCGCCAGCATGAGGCTGGGCAGAACCGCCTACTTCGACGACGTTGTTACTACTGGTGCTGCCCATTATTTTGAAAGCCAATAGGCCGGATTGCTCAGGGCGGGCGATGAAAGAGATTTTGTTTTTACAAAAAACTCCCGTGGTCGCTGCATAGCTCGGCGAAACAGCGAGAAGTAAAGCAGCACATGTGAGGCTTAGTCGCAATGTATCCTCCATAAACTATTTTTCTAATCCGAACTGGGGGGATGACATGATGCTTAGCACCGATCATTGATTTGGACTCATGGTGCCGGTTGTTCTGAGCCGATCAGACCGGACCCACCCTGACGGGCTGCTCCCACCGAAATAAGTTACAGATGTCCAACCACCTTTGGTCTGAGCATACGCAACGAGACTATCGCCCGGAACGACGAAGACGCCATTCATGCGGCAGGACAAACTTGGCGCGAAGTAAAATTGGAGCCTACCCTTACCGGCTACAACCTTCACTAGGGGCGGTGATAAGATCGGTGCACGGTCAGTGCCCATCTTAGGCTTATTACAGCCGCTTGCTGCAAACGCGGCTGTATCAGGAGCGACATACATCATAGCGAAAATGATCGCCGTACAGGAAGATGCCGTACCGCAATCATAAGAAATTTGTCTTGCCTGGCCGAGACATCCGGTTTTGAGGCGTTGTAGCAATCGGAATAGCTTCATCGTTGCTTCCCTATGGACGAACGATTGATATTGAGATTAAGGCTCGAGGATCCATTCCATGTGCGGTGTCGCGCACTGGTCCTAATCCAGGGAATGTCCCGTCGGCTATAAGCTTGTTGTAAGGGCGCCGAAATGGAATTCTACCTTGGGCTCAATAACCTCCGGCCGCCCATGCCGCCGGAGCACCGCCATCCGCGCCGTAGTTTCTTATGGCCCTCGATCGCTGGGGGATCAGCCTGACAAGACGGTCGTTGCTCTAATCCTCAACAAGCACAACGCCTAGACTCTACCAGACAGTGCGTTCGGGCCATCACCACAGGATAGTAGCCTGATGTGGCAATCAACGACCGCCGACGCCATCAAAACAAAATGGTGATTGCCCTTTTCGAGTTATATAGCGTGGTTTTTGCGCGCCGGCAATCTCGACAAATGATTTGAGATGCGGGATACTCAAGAAATGTCGCATTCTCAGTAATGAATTGGACTATCCGATGATGAGAATAGTATTAATACTTCTCGCCTCGCTAATGCTTACTGGATGCTTCAAGTCCACGGAACCATTTTTGAATTCATCGGATCAGGCCAAAGATCTTCCTAGCAAACTCTTATTTGTTTGGTCGGACGAAAACGGCAATGTCGTTCCAGATTCCGACGGCAAGCTTAATGGGGGTGTATTGTCCGTCAAAGATGGCCTATACACGGCAGAAGACGACCCCACTTTTAAGATTAGAATCGCGCCATTAGAAAAGCCAGGATACTACGTTGCGCAGATGTTTTATGATGGAAAAAGCTTCAAGTACGTTTATTTGTTGATGCATGTGAGAGGGCTCATCATTGATATATATGAAAATAGCTCAATTAATCTGAAGGACCCTGTCGACAGGGCGGATCTGCTAATGAAATCTAACATATGGGTGGACAATTTAAAAAAACCCAGTCAATACATCCGCTATGCAGCACAGGAGGCGGATGTCAAGAAATTGGTCGCCGACTTCAAGGCGGCTGCTGAAGAACTAAAAGCTAAAAACGAAGCATCAAAAGGCGGGAAAACGGTATCGTCGCCCCCTGAAAATCTTGACAAGTATGGCCTCTCTCCTGCGGACAACTCACAAAATGCAGATACTTCGGAAGTAACTCTTTGCGATCAGCTGGCGTCCGACCCAGACGATCCGAACCGAATGTCTACTGGGATCGAATTTAAAGACATCGTTCCGTTGCGAGCTTTGAAAGCATGTCAGGATGCAGTTTCACAGTTTCCGAACACGCCAAGATTTTATTTCCAGCTCGGGCGGGCGCAACGAGCTACAAATAAAAGTGGCGACAGCATCAAGTCGATAGCGCATGCCTCGCACATGGGATACGCAGCGGCAGATTACGAGTTCGGCTTCTTGTATTCGTTGTCCCAAGAAGACAGGGGAATTGCCAAGGCGAGGGCTTTCTTACATCGGGCAATTGATGGGGGCGTGACAGCGGCGCAAACGCTTCTGAATAGTCTCGAGTTCCATAGAGAGCATTTTAAGCAGGGCTATATACTTGATAGCGCCTTAAACGACAAACCTCCCGCTAATCCTCAGCGATCACTGTTGTATTTTAGAACATTTATTGATATATTTTACAACAGCGATGCACCGGATTGTTCGAAATTAGTGCCTTCACCAATCAAAGTGGCTGCAGATGTATTCGGTGTAATTGGTGGATTTGGTGAAGCATTAGGCAACCCTTTTGGAACAGCGTCCCTTAACAAAGATGCTGAAAATGATGCTCTACAATTTGTTAAAGATTATGGATGCACCGGCTATGTCGCTAAAAAGATGTTTTCCAGTATAGGATCATTCGTTATCATTCAAGCTGACAAGAAGAAATGATCTTTTTCTCGAAACCCTCGATGCTTGCATAGAGTACCTTGATACGCTTCGCTGTTGTCCAGTGTTTATGCCCGTTGCCACGGCGACGTCGACTTACCCTATCGGCGGTCTCGTGTCCGTCGCTGGACACAACTTAGCTCACTCAGACCTCGGAATAGGACGTTCAGGATACTGGGTGAATGTTGCGTCACTGGATCAGACGCATAGCATCTTCTCAGTTCACCGGCTGATCATGTCTCCAAGGCAGTGAGTAAATCAGTTGTACGCTGTCGTCTGCCGCGCGTTCCGCGGTTGCCGAAGCCGGGTACGCTTAGCGGAGCGCACTCACCACAGCCCCGAAGAAGTCCGCATCCACGACAGGAGGCGCACCTGTCGGTTTTGACCGAGCCCCCCACATGGCGATCACGACGTGCTCTCTCGGGTTCACGTAGACATATTGCCCAAAGATCCCCCGCGACGTGAACGCCCCCTCATTCGGCGTTCCCACCGGTGCTCCAAGCGGCCACCACATGTAACCGTAATTGACCGTCTTTCCGTTCAATTCCTTGGGCGAGCCTGCCTGCTCAAACCAACCCTCTGGGACGACGCTCTCACCGTCGATCACGCCCTTGTTCAGCACGAACTGACCAAAGCGCGCATAGTCGCGCAGCGTGGCACTGAACCCGCTGCCTCCGACCTCCAAGCCGTTGGGTGACTCGACCCACCATGTGGCGTCCTGCTCCATGCCCAGCTTCGACCAAATCTTCTCCGACAGGTAGACGGAAACCGGCTTTCCGACTGCCGCTCGAACAAGGGCGCCCACTAGGTGCGTTTCGCCCGTGCTGTAGTTCCATGCGGTCCCAGGCTCATGAGCACGGGGTAGCTTGGCCATCATAGCCACGACCGTGCCTGCCTTTCCTTCAAGCTGGAGATCGAGCATGTGCCGCCTATCCGACTTTGGATCAGTGTAGGTTTCATCCCACTTGGCGCCGGACGCCATCTGCAAGAGGTTCCTGACACTCACGCCGTCGTAGGCGCCACCAGCCAGTTCCGGAAGGTAACGGGTGACCGGGTCATCGATGCTCTTGATGTAGCCGTCTTTGATGGCCGCACCGACAAGCGTGGAACTGATCGATTTGGCGACCGACATCGACATCCAGCGGGTCGCTTCGTTGTTGCCAAGCTCATAATCCTCGTAGGCAACTTTCCCATCCTTCAGAACGAGCAGACCGGCCACGCGGTTAAGCGAGAGGTAGTCGAACAGGTCGACCGCCTTGCCATTGGACTGAAACTTTACGTCCGTCAGTGGCTTCGGCGAAGCCTCAAGCGGAATGGCTAACCCGCCACGGTTCACCGTTCGGGTCGGGAACAGCCTGTCGATATTCCGAAAGGTGTTGGCTTGGATGTCGGAGGTTAGCCTGCCGTCGTAGACCTGCTGAACGCTTCCTATCGCGTTCGTATGACCATCCGAGGCATAGGCACCCGCGGTCGTAAAGGCGCCAAGGCAACACAGAGCGGCTATCCCACTCTTCCCGGTCAAGCCTTGCATCGGTGATCCTTCCAGCAGCGCGACATGCCCTCACCAGGCACACCAGTTTCAGTCCCCTGTCTGCTAGTCACAGCGCGCCGTGATCGCCACAAGGAAGAGTCGCCTGACCAAGCTTGACCATTAGAGGGCGCTTGAACCTACGCCATAAATCGCGCCCATCGACTAGCATTAAGGGCTTGTGGCTTCCCGTGTTCGTTTAGAGCCACGTAGGTGAACACCCCTTCCGTCACCTTCTCCGGGTTGATGCCGGATCGGTCCCGCACCCAGGTCTCGATCTTGACCGCTATGGACGTGTCGCCTTGCTCCTGAAGGGTGCAGTAGACGCTTACCTCGTCACCAACCTCAATCGGCTTCAGGAAGCGCATGGTCTCAATGCTGACGGTCACGAAGCGACCCTGGGCGCGTTGAGCCACGAAGGTGCCCCCAGCCAGATCCATCTGCGAGACGGTCCAACCTCCGAAAATTGCGCCGGAGGCATTGGTGTCCCGAGGCATCGCCACGGTGCGTAGGTGTGGACCGCCAGGGACGTTCGGGATTTCATCGGCCATAGCTGGCCTACCCTGTCCTATCGCGCCGTCCTGGAGACCGTATCAGCAGGCGGTGAGCCCTCAGTAGGCGAACTGGTCAGCAGGGTCTTGGTTCGCGGAACCTCATGCTCGGTGTGCCATCCAGCTACCGCTGCAGGTCAGCAAGCTACCGTCCTGGGTCCGCCACGTCCCGCGACCGACCTCATCGCCGTCAACCCTTCCCATCACGAGCGCCGTCGTTGCCGCCGTTGAAATCGTCCCTCGCACCGCGCCAGCCTGTGAGATCTCGCCACTGACCGAATACAGGACGCTGGAAGATACGGACGCCTCGCCTTTGGCGACACTCATCTCCAGGCTCAGGGTGCCCGGGCAAGCGCCGCTTATGGTGGTCGCCTCAATGGTCCATCGTCCATCGTATTTGGCTGGAACGGAAACCGGATTGCCTGCCGCCCAGGCCAGCGGAGTGCCGGTGAGCAACGTCAGGACCGCTGCGGGAAACGTGTCTCGATGCATCATGTGAACCGCTGTCTGTTCCCTCCAAATGAATCATACGTCGGGTAAGTCGCGTAGCAAGGGCGCCAGGGACCGTAGCTGAGAGTCCAATGAGCCTCGGACATGCTCATGCCGGTCAGACATCCGCCGACGGAACAGTTCGCTGCAAATGGGCTTGCGCCTTGGAAGACGTAGAAGACGGTAGCCATGTCACAGGCTGACACGCCAATGCCCGGAGAGGATCCCGGAGCACTGATCGAGGACCCGTCACGCTTCGACGAGATCGAGCCTCCACCGGGGAATGGGAGCAAGGACGATCCCACGTCGCTGCCGACACCCAAAGTGCCGGAAGAGGATGATCCTGCTGTAAGCGACACAGAACAGGAGCCGACCTGAATCAACCGCTAAGCTTGGCGCAGAAAGCCTGACGAATCGCTGCCCTAGATGGGCCGCACAATATCACAATAGGCTTTCATCGTTACATCTTCTGCATTTTAAACTGAGCGCCAGTCCTTTAGGGCATGTAATAGTCTAAGTGGGCAATATCGGAAACACCTTGGACCAAGGTTGCCAAAGTCTTAAATGAAGATTACCCGCCCTGATTAATCTTCGACAAGATCGACCGTTTCGTATTCCGTCGCCTCAATGTTTATATTTGAAATTCTGCGTTCAAGCCTTGCGATAGCGCGGCTCATATCGGGATCTCCAGTGCGTTCTTCGGCCTGTTTGAGCAAACTGATGGCTAAATCGAATACTTCGGTGCTGCCCGTCATTTTCGCTGTTTCGATGCCAACCTCGCAGTATGCGCTAATCACCGCATTTGCGTTTCTAAAACGACTTACAAGGCCTGCGGCTAAATCCTTTGCTTTGCCCAGCAATGCGATGCGATCCTCGTCCATTACACCCCGTGTACGGGTAGCGCGGGCCGTTGCCAGCGTGATCTGATACCGCGCTGTCGGAGCGTCCACTCGGAAATCAGAACGAAAAGCTTTTATTTCTGTCTCGGCAGCGTCAAAATCGTCAAGCTCGATCAAGTTTCGGATCAGCCGATGGCGAGGAACTCTCTCTCCCGGTGCGATCGATATCATTTTACGCAGTAGCGTGTTTTGATCTTTCAGATTCGAGATGGTAGAAAGTCCAGTTTCAACGTTGCAAATCTCTCGGATGGTGCGTATTTCGATGTCATAGGATGGTCTTATATTGTCTATCACTCTTTCAAACAGGTCATATTTCTTTGTCTTATCGTAGTATTTGTGCTCCGCTACGATCCCCATAATAACTTTGTGTCTTCCTTTCCAAGAGTAGACCCCTTGCCTTTCATCGACCGTCGTTTCATGAATGATATCTTCCAAGCCCGCGAGGATAACCGAAACGTAGGCGGGCTCCAGTCCGAGCAATCGAATCACCAACTGTCTGTGGACGTGAACTCCGGCATTCTCCATCGCTGCTACAACTTTATAAACATCTTGAAGGATGCTTTCTAGCGCAGCGTATTCTCGAAGTATGATGTCGTCGAATCGGTCGGAAGAAAATATGTTTTTCAGACAGACAAACATATCTGCCTCGCAACGATGAGTTAGCCTACGCCGCCGTTCCGGCCGGGAGTAGCCCGAGAATCGCTCTTCGACTAGCGCCCTGAGAGCATCAATCGAATCTACAAGGTTGAGTAGTTTGTCTATCTCGTCGCCGATGATTTTATTGAGAGAATATGTTGTGCCCATCTTCGTGATTATGGGGCTTTTGATTCTCGGTCCCCAATTATATTTAGTCGAAGTCAAAACAATCTTGAGATTGAGGCAGGTATCGCGCCAGAGGCTTTCAACAAGGTCATTTATGCTGGCAAGTTCAGTATGAGCTTCGTCAATGAACAGCACTCCATTTGTGGCGCTTGCCTTTAATGTGGAAGCCACTTCTCGCCATTTACTTGGGATTAAGACCTGATCCTCTTTATGCTCCCAAGCGTGAAATCCGTGATCTAGTAGAGAAACCAATATTTGTCTCGCTGCGGTTGTTTTTCCTACGCCGCTTGGACCTATTATGATAGCTATATTGTTGTCGCTAGTCCTAAACTGCTCAACGACTTGATCGCTCACGCTTCTTCGAAATGAGTGCCCCGCTCTAATGTTCGCGTAAGACGCTGGCCAACCATTGTACATGGCGCCAAAGCTCGCCGACTGATGGCTTATGGCATGGCTTACGTCTACGGTGGCCGGCCTCAACGCGTGAATTTTGTCCAACGGATCGTTCGAGACCGATGGTGCCGTGTCAGTATCGATTCGGGTAATAAGGCCAGCGAAAAAATCGTCAAGGCCGCCAAACACAATCTGAACTCCCCTACTTTCAAACAGAGCCGCTCTGCCCTCATCTCTCGTGTACAAGAGCAGTGTGATCCTGCTCTGAAGTCCCGCCTTGTTTGCTAACGATAAGGCGCGATTTACTACATTTTTGATATCGGAATCTGCCAATGATTGACCAATGATAATTAGGTCCGACTCTCCTATGTCGGCCTTCAATCTATCATAGAGTTGATGTCGATATTCTTCGGTGACGTCGTAGTCAGACTCGGTTAGAATTATTCTCGATCTGTCCCCTAGGCTTACATCCTTGCTTATCGTGCCGTGCAACTTAAAATACTGCGTCGACGTTGGGTCACTTCTTAGTTTGAAATCAAAATTTGTGGTGTAGGTGTCGAGAGGACGTTTCCTCCGTTTATAAGCGTCCTCTACCAATTCGTCGTAATTCGTTGAATATATGCTCTTCCAGTCATAAAGTGGAAGATTCAGTATTGCCCCGGTTGGCTTCAATCCTTGGAAGCAGGTTTGCAATTCTTCGATGAGGGCGCGTCGATCGCGAATCTTTTGCTCTACGATGCCTGTTTGTTCGGCCAGCGAGTAATCTCGCGCGCTGATACCGAATTTATCCTCGAACTTTCTCTGTAGAACCTGGACGCTTGGCGCTCCAGAAGGGATAGATGACCCTGCGCCGAATAAAAGAACTGTTCTAGAGGGGCGAATACTTTTGACAAACGTGCTCAAATCAACGGGCATCATTAGCTCGTATGTGGCGGCCCATCCCTGCTGAACAACCTAAAGGGGTCCATTTGTCTTGTCTATACGCGCTTAGCGTGTCGACCGGCTGACGATGTTTGGTTGGCGCCGAGCTGAGCTAGCGCGAAAAATTGGTTGATGGGCTTGGGATGTTTACTGGGGTCGTGCTCGTCTTTTGGGAGCACAAGGCCATCGTCACGGACCTGATACCGGCCCTCAGGATTGACCATGTCATCCCCGGCGTTCCGCCCAAGAGGGATTCCGACCGTTTCGACGTAGTGCTCCACTTCGATAGGGCTGTGCCGGACGCTCCATGATCCTTCCACCGATTCTCCCCGCGTGATGAGCGGCGACAGTGACGTGCCATTCTCAAAGCTTGAGAGATGACGTCTGGGGTGTCTGCAACCGAATCGCCGCGGCATCGGCTCGGCCCTGGTTCCTGGCCTCATGCTCGCCGCTCAATGGTGCCTCGGCGCCAACTCCGTCGTCGCGAGAGCCTCTATTCCGACTGCTGTTCGTGATAAATTTTCTGTCACAATGGCGTCACAACGAAGCCCGCGATAAGGGCTGCAATGAGCGTTGAGGAACATCCTTGCCCCGTCGTGCAAGAAGAGCTAAGAGGACTCATAACAGGTTGGTCTGAAAAGGTTTATCGGGTTCGGCCTACAAGGCCGGCGCCTCGACGGGGCTGTAGCTCAGATGGGAGAGCGCCGCAATCGCACTGCGGAGGTCAGGGGTTCGATTCCCCTCAGCTCCACCAGGCAGTTTTTAGAAACTGCGTGCCTGGTGGTTGATACGAAAAGCGCCGCGGTGTCCGCGACTTAGCCGCGTCTCCACCACGATATGCCAGTCTCTACGCCGCCAGACTTCGGATTGGCGGCTGAACGAGGCCGTTATCTCCGCTGGTGCCAAACCCGTTTCCGCGCGCAGGCTTCGATGGGCGATGGATGAATCATTCGCCGCAGGCGCGTAGCGATGCGAACGCGAGCGGCCGACAACGACGCGAGGATGGTGCCGTTGAGGATCGGCTTAGACGGCAGGGGATCAGATCGCCCGGCGATGGACCCGGAGCGAGCCGACCCGGTAGCGCGGTGATGCGCTCATAAGCCCAGGGCGCGCTCCTGCTCCGCCCAGGATGCCGGTAGCTCGGCCAGATGCCGGACGCCGATGCCGCGCGGCAGGCGCCCATCGACGATGGCCCGCACGATCCGAGGGGCGAGATGGGCGAGCGGCAACACCATCCGCACCGCGCGTTCGCTGCAGCCCTCGCGCAGCGCGATGGCCGCGGTTCCTGCCGCACGCGCCGCGACGAGGTCGTCGATCCAGGCGCGACTGCGGGCGATGGCCGTGAGGATGCGCGCCCGGTCCTCGACCTTCATCGGTCGCAAGCCATCACGCTCCACCCCCGGGGGCACGACGATCTCCCGGCGCCGACGATGCCCCGCGGGCGACCAGGGGATGCGGATCGGATCACCCTCGTGCCCGCCGACCAGCTCGATCAGCAGCGCGTCGGGATGGATCGTCACCCGCGCGAGGTGTGTCGCGACCATCTCAGCGTCGCTGAGGATCTCGGATACCGGAGCGGATGGCGAGGCAGATGCGCCAGTCGAGAGAAGCGTCGCGCGCAGCGCCTGGACCACGCTGGCCTCGACCGCGTGGGCCGCGATGCGCTGGACGGCGCAGGTTGGCCGCTCCCGGACCGCCGCCCGGCTGACGTAGTACCGGTAGCGCCGCGCGCCCTTTGCCGTGTGGCTCGGGGTCATCGGCTGGCCGCGCTCGTCCCGGATGCGCCCGGTGAGCAGATGCGCGCCTTCCCGCCGCCGGGCGGTGTGTGCGTGGTGATTGGCCGCCAGCTGCGCCTGCACCGCGTCGAATACCGCCGGGTCAACGATGCCAACATGCTGGCCCTCGTGCACACGGCCCCGGTGACTGAGCCGGCCGACGTAGATCGGGTTGGCGAGGATCTTGTACAGGTGCCCGCGGGTGAACGCACCGCCTCCCACCGACTTGCCCTTGCCGTCGCGGCGCTCGGGCACGCGGATGCCGGACTCCTCCAGCTCGGCGTGCAGCGCGCTGACCGTGCCGAGTGCACGGTAGCGGGCGAAGATCGCGCGCACGACCTCGGCCTGCTCCTCGACCACGTGCAGCGCTCTGACCTCCACGCGGTAACCCAGCGGCACGACGCCACCCATCCAGATGCCCTTGCGCTTGGACGCGGCGATCTTGTCGCGGATGCGCTCGCCGGTGACCTCGCGCTCGAACTGGGCGAACGAGAGAAGGACGTTGAGGGTAAGGCGCCCCATGCTGGTGGTGGTGTTGAACGCCTGGGTCACCGACACGAACGAGGTACCATGCGCGTCGAACAGCTCGACGAGCTTGGCGAAGTCGGCCAGCGCGCGGGTGAGGCGGTCGACCTTGTAGACGACGATGACATCGACCCGGCGCTCGCGCACGGCGTCGAGCAGGCGCCGGAGGGCTGGACGCTCGAGCGTGCCGCCGGAGTATCCACCGTCGTCGTAGCGTTCGGGCAGCAGCCGCCAGCCCTCGTGGGCCTGGCTCCTCACGTAGGCTTCCGCCGCTTCGCGCTGGTTGTCCAGCGAGTTGAACTCCTGATCGAGCCCGTGCTCGGTCGACACCCGGGTGTAGATCGCGCAGCGCAGCGCCGGGCGGCCGCCCGAGGGGGGATGCTGCGCCGCGTTCACTGAGTGGCGTGGTTTGGCACTCACGCCGGGGCCCTCCGCTCAACCGTCTCCCGCCCGGCTCCCGTCGCCGCCTCGGCTCGCTCGCGCAGGCCGAAGAAGCGGGGGCCGTTCCACTTGGTGCCGGTAATGGCGTGGGCGACACGGGACAGGCTGGGGTAGGTCGCCCCATCCCAGGCGTAGCCGACGTCGAGCACGGTGACGGTGTGCATCCGCCCGCCCCATTCACGCGACAGCTGCACGCCTGGGGTGTGCCCGCGCCGGTCCGGCACCGGGACCGTAATGGCGATCGGGATGGCCGCCGCGCTGCGCTCGGACCTGTCTCGTTCGCCCCCCCTCCCTCGCCCGGCTGCGAACCGGCCGAGGACTTGTGCGGTGTCGCGGTCGATACCGCCCAACGCGCGGATCTGAAGGCGGTGGGCGAGGATGCCGACGCGCAGGGCGGGGGAGAGGCCGGGCGGGGCGGCGGAACCGAAGTCCCGCCGCCAGCGCCGGGCGAGGCTGGCGGCGTCGAGGCCGGCCAGTTCGTCGAGCGCGGCGGCGAGTCGGTCGGCGGCAGGGGCGGCCCCCGTCCTGAACACCGCCACCGTCTGCGCCGCGGCGGGCGTGCGCTGCCCGCCCATCAGGCTGCCGCCGGGGTCGCGACAGCGGCCTCGGTCGCCGGCGTGCGCCGGGGCTTGCGCGCTCGGGGCGCGCCGGCGACCGGGGTCACCGGCGCGGGGATGCGGTAGGCGATGGCGGCGTCGGGGCGGGCAGCCTTGAGCAGCACCTGGCCGCCGGTGCGGATGCGCGACAGGGCGGCGCGGGTGGTGTGGGGCAGCCAGCCGGTGGTGGCGATCAGTTCAACGAGCGTCGCCCCCTGCTCGCGCCTGAGCAGCGCCTGCACCTGCGCCTTCTTGTTCGGGATCGCGGTACCGGCGGGATCGGCCGGTGCAGCGGCAGGGGCACCCGCATTCACCTTGGCGGCGCGCGGTGGCTTAGGCGGGGCGAGGCCGACAGCCCGGTATCCAGCGGGAGTGAGGCGGTGCAGGCCGTCCACCTCCGCGTGTGCGATCACCAGGCCATCGCGCAGGAAGCGGCCGAGCAGCCGCGCCTGAGTGGCGGGTTTCATCGCGGCGAGGGGCGCTAGTCGGCCTCCGTCCGCGGCAGCGGCCTGCAGCAGGCCAGACTCGGTCCGGTTCAGGGGGACGGCCGTCGGGGCGGCGGAGGTGATGGCAGCGGCATTGGTAGCGGTCATGATGATCGTCTCCGTAGCGGCGGACGAGCCCCGCCACTGACCCGACCCCGCGATCGGCCCGAAAGCGGGCCGGCGGGGCGAGGCGGGGACGGCCGCATAGGCACGGCCGCGCGCGAACGGACAGTCAGTCGCCGGGGGCGGTAGCCTCGACGGCCTTTCGGTTGATGCGGCCGATGAGGCAGCTGGCGCCGTGCAGGGTCTGGGCTTCGCTGAGGGGGACGTCGGGGTCGAGGACGATGCGCACGGCCTCGCGCTCGTAGCCGGCGTGGGCGCAGACCAGGGCGGCCTTGGCGAGAGCGGAAGCTTCGGTCAGGCGGGCGCTGATGGCGGCCTGAGCCGCGGTCACGCTCAGGCCGGCCTCGCTCGTATCCGTTAGGCCCGCGGTCGTCTCGCTCATCTGGTTACCCCTGTGCGTGGCTGCCTCGGCCCGCGGCTGAGTCGGGCCGGTCAGCACACACGCTCTGTTGGCGGCGACAGTCCAGTCGGACGTACCGGATCCCGCCGACATTCGCGACGTAGCCCGGGAAGGCCTTCGTCAACGCGGACGATTGGTCCTTTGCAGAAGCCGGGAACGTACGCTTGCAAGCCACCCGGCGAGGCAGCGCCCTGCGACTTGGATGGCTGAATATCTGCCGTTCCGCTTACGTTGGTAAACGGGAGCCCGGACGCTTGTGGAACAGTATAGGATATCTGAAGGCGCAACAACAGATTTAAATTAGCGTTGGCGAAAGATAATCATTCAATAATCATCAATCACGCCAATTAAACTTGATAAAATGGCCGGAATGCGACCGCTCCTCTCAGCTCTATGACATTGTCGGGAAAAGCGCTGCCGAATTGGAGCGCAAGTGATTCAGGAGCTGTGACATCGCCTTTGTTGATTGTGACAGTCCAACCTTCCCAGCCAAGCCGCCAGCTCCTTCCGAAATCTGTGCATAGGTGAGGCCACCACCACCGTCAGGACAGAAGACCGTGTCCCAGTAGAAGTCACGCGAGCCGAGGGGAAGTGGAGCGAGCGTGCCCTTTGTCTCGCCGACGAAAGTATACACGCGCAGGCCGTCGCAATAGCCCACGACCGCCCGCGCAATCGCCCTCTCTCCCGCCCAGCGCATGCTGTTTACAAATCCCTCCGCTCCGAGCGCATCCCACATGGGTTGCGTCAGGCCGCCCGGGTAGCTCTTGTCCTCCAGCGTCTCCAGGATCAGTCCAGCATGCTCGGCGATGCACGGCGCCATGATTCCGCGGTAGGCCGAGCGAACTTTGTGCCGCACCATATGGACGAGGTTCCGCTCAAGCGGCTCGTCCGTGTCCACATTCGGGAATTCGACATCGAACACGTCAGCCGCGCGTGAAGGAGGCCGATTAGGCGTCACGACTTCAAGATGATTGAGGATTATCTCGATCTCCTGCCGCTTGAACGCGCTGCCTGTCGCGTACCGGACCTTGATCCTCCTCATAGCAGCGCCATCGCGTCCAGCACGCTAGCCGCCGCCTGCGCGAGGTCGGGCCCGGAGGTCGGGATTACCTCAATGCGCCTCTCATTGAACAGCTGCATTTCAAAATCGGAGGGATTTGGGTAGATAATATATGCGCGCTTGCCGGCGAAGGACTGCGGAAGATCTCCAAAGCGCTCGTGCACGAGCCGAAATAGATAAGCGACGTTCGCGTCACGGAAGCTATAGCCGACGAACAGCAGCACGCGGCCCAGAATATCTGAGCGCAGCTTCAAATCCATTGCACTCTCAAGACGCATGCGGCGTTCGTAGTCCGACTCGGACAGGACCATGGCGGCGGGACGGTCAAAGTCGCCGTGGAACTTGACGACCTGCGTATCTGCCAAGTGCTGGCTTAGGTCGTGCTCGGCCGCGATCGAGACCACGGCGCGACCGTACAGCCTAAGCGCGCGTTCGATGAAGTCGTCGTAGTTCGTAGTATAGATAAGCCGGCACGTCTCCAGGCGGGCGAGCGCTGTGTGGAGGACGGAGCGCTGAACGTCTTCATCCCTCGGCTGCATGCTTGCATGGAGCCAGTTGATCAGCGGCTGCATACCGCCACGCTTGATGCGTAAATACTCAAGGATCTGAAGGTCGCTGCCGCGCATGCGCAGGAGTTCAGGGTCGTCCGTGCCAATGAGTTCCGCCGCCTTATCTACGAGCCCGCGCCACGACTGCCCTCGATGAGTCGCCCCATCCTGTACCCACTCGACTGCCATCGACGCCCCGGCGCCGACGAAGGGAATGACGCGCCCTTCGCGATAGAGGCGCCTAAGCTCCTGGGGGCAAGCGGGGGTCACGCGGGCCGTCGTGCAGTCAGGCGGGTAAGCGAGTGTACGTGCGCGATACGGTTATGAGGATGCGTCTCGTGAAGGTCCTCGTCGCTCGCCTCCTCGATATCCCAATCGCGGTAAAGGTCGAGGTACGCATTATGCGGAATGAGGCAGGGCTCGAAGCCTGGATGAGCAATCAGCTCCTGCCGGCGCTCGTTAAAGGCGCAGATTACGTGCCGCCCGCCAGCTCTGGTTACCGCCTGAAAACGGGCCACTAGCGCCTCGACCTCGCCCCGGCATGCGAGGCAATGCAGGAGTCCATAGGCGACCACGAGGTCGAACGAGGCTGGAGGAAGCGCGAGGCGTCGGACGTCCGCATGAACCCATTCGACCGTGCTACTCGGCCAAGCCTCGCGTGCATTAAGCAATGCGAGGGCGGAGGTATCAACAGCTGTCACCCGCGCGCCGCGCATCATGAAGGCATGCGCGTTCTTGCCCTCTCCACATCCGGCATCGAGCACGTCCCATCCTGCAACGTCCGGCACTCGGGCAAGGAATCGTGCGACGAGGCTACCGGGCTCGCGGCCCCAGAAGCATGGGCATGCGGCGTAACCGTCATCGTAGCCACCGTTACCCACTCTCAATCCACCTCATTTCTCCGCCGAAGCCCGAGCTCCTCGGCCATCGCCGACAGCGTCCGCCCGTAGTGGTCCTCACCAGCCCAGTTGTAGATCACCGCGTCGGCCTCGGCCATTAGGGATGCGACGTCGAGCTCAACCGGCGCGCTGAGCATACGCATGAAAGCATCGCGCTCGACGGGCGGCTCGCCCCCAGCGCGCATGCGACCGGAGTGGAGGTCATAGGCGAGGTCCGGGGCAGCATGCACGAAGAGCAGCGCGATCGGGGCCTCAGACGCCGCGCGAAGCGCTTGCAAAGTCGAGAGCTGACGAACGCCATCGAACACCACTTGGCGCGCGCCGGACCGTCCGGCCGCATGCGCCAGCGCCGCCGCGAGCCGGCTGGGCCCATCTGGGGACCGCACGAACTCCCACGCAAGCTCCTGAAAATGGGGGCGAGGGGTCAACGGCACCGGAGGTAGGCCCAGCAGCTCGGCAATAACGCGCCCGCTGTTGACCTCGACGTACCCAAACGCCTGCGTGAGATGGCGCGTAGCTCGCGACTTTCCCGACCCGATGCCGCCCCCAATCACAAGATGGTGAGCGCTGCGAAACGGCTTCTTACGCAATATTTTGTAGGCGGGCTGGGCCTTCGCCACGACCGGGAAGAGCGCCCGCCAGCACAGCTGAGACCAGTACTCGAACTCAATCAGGTTTACCGACCCGCTAAGGGCGTCAATCCAACTGAGTTGGTTGATGGAAGCTTCGCCCCGCTCTGCACGTTCCCAGGCTGCCCAATCCTTGACCTCGTAACGCATAACAATGCCGACGTGACGTCGCCCGACTTCGCTGGAGTCATCGTTGATCAATCCGACGATTCGAACGTCTTCCGAATCGATGACTTGAGCACCGGACGGCGCGAGGTCAATCTCTTCCTGTATCTCGCGCACGGCGTTCGCCACGATGCCGGCGTCCGCGTAGGAAAATATTGTGATGTCGTCCTCTGAGACGTGGCCGCCGAAGCCGATGCAAAGACTGCCTTTCAAGAATGCGGCGGCACGATTGAACGTGCCTCTGCGAAAGGAGAGCACCTTGGCCCCGTGGGTCACAAGTACGTAGGTCACAACCTGCTTATGGCTGTCGGTCTCCTCCGCCTCGGTCCGGGACAGGTAATCGAGAGGGCCGCCGACGAGTCTGCGGACAAGCTCGCCGTTGTCGAGCTTGAGCCCTTGGAAGGAAAGTAGAGTCGCGTAGTGCTCCCTTGGGATAGCAAGTACGCGCTCGGTCGCGGGGGGTGGAGCGCGGCGCCTCGCCGTGTAAGGCTCCGGCTTCATTGGATGAGGAAGGTCCAAGCGTTCGTCCCCCGCCTCGGAGGCGTGTGCCTCAGCTAGGAGCTCGCGAAGGAAAAACAAACCGCTCGCCGTCCGTACGAAGCGCGAGTGGTCTGCATTGCTCAGGATCTCAATGCTCAAACGTGCCTGCAGCGACTTTTGAGGCGTGCGGCTGTGCATGCCCTCCGAGAATAGGCCAAGATCCTGGGCATAGGTCACGATTTCATGGACGCGCAGCGGTCTCCTGTGCCTTCGCAGCACGAGTTCTGCCGCCCACAGATAAGTTGGACTCCCCGGCGCCATTCCGTTGCTCGCATGGCAGCGAGATCGGGCGCACGAACCGCACGACCACGCCATAATCTCTCGGCACTATAGCTTACGAAGCTACCGTTTCCTTAGCTGGCGAGGTGCCTGCTTCGGGATAGGACATTGCGCTGGCCTGAACCACCGGAATGAGCGCGCTCCTACCAGATTGGAGGCAGGCTGAACGACCAGGTTCGGGCACGTCACCAATCACGGTGCGTGGTGAGGTTGGCTCGGCAGCAGAATGTCTGCTCCTGGGCAAGTGGCCAACTTCCGCTCTTGGCGCGAAGCCGCGGTCTGGAATGGCAAGGTTTGGCCGAAAGCGGAACGGCCGCTTGAGAGTAGGCCCATCGGAAAAGCGGACAGCCTGCTATCGACCCATTTCTACTCTATGATCTCGACGACACGGCGCCTGCGCGGGTCAACGAGCACGGGTGGTCGTTGACGACGGTGTAGCTGTAGTTCGGCAGGGCGAACTTGGTGGGCACGTCGTAGTAGATAACACCGTCCTCAGGCAGAATGGTACCGACCCGCAGGGGACCGACGTAGGCGAAGGACGGCCGCCGCTCGCCCAGCGCATAGATCAGGAAACGCGCACGCCGGTCGACGCCGGGACTGCCGTTGGCCATGCTGACCATCGCACCGACCGCATCGCCAACGACGGCCCCGAGGGGACCGGCGATCATCTAACCCCGGATAGCACACTCTTGAGCCCCATGTTCCAGGCCCTGGGCCTGGACGAGGCCCATCCACGCCAACGGTTCCGCAGCAACGGTGAGCCCGACATTCCACACCATCATCTCTTCTGCGCAGGGCTGAGGAGTCAGCCCCATCCAGACTTACTTGCTTCGGATGATCAGCGACCGCCCGTGACAGCGCGCAAGGGCGCGGCGGCGAGGTCGGCCGTCGAGCCGACGGTGTCCTTGAAACCGCTTCCGACGTTCGAGAGGTGGTCGCCGTAGGTCTCGCGGGTCTGCGGGTCGATCAGGGCCACCGGGGCGGCGACTGCCAGTGCGGCACCGGTGGCGACCGTCGAGGCGGCCCCGGCGGCCGTGCTCACTAGCCTGTCGCCGATGCCGATCTGGCCGTCCGAGATCGGCTGCCCGTCGGCAAGGCGCTTGCCCAGAAGCGCGACCACGTCCCCGGAGGCGAACTTGCCGTGATTGAGTGCATCGTCGGACTTTACCGAGGTCAGGTTGAGGACGCCGATGTTCTCGCGCTCCAGCTCGGACCTGTACGGCTCGGCGTTCGGGTCGATGGCTCCCAGTCGCACGCTGTCCCCCCAGACGAGACGCGAGACCGCCAACGCCTGGTCGTCGCCCGACACCATCAGGGTTAGTCGCGGCCGATCCTTGCCCATATCGTGGAAGGCACCCCGGGCGAGGTCCATGTCGACGTCGGGTGCGGCCAGGATGACGTTCCGGATCTTGGGCGCCACGCGCTTGTCGCGGATGGCCATCTGTCGGAGGCTCTCCAGGGTGAGCCAGTTGCCCATTGAGTGGGCGAGCACCGTTACCTCGCCGACGTTCGGGTCCCTGGCGAGGTCGCGCAGCAGGGTCTCCAGGCCGTTACGAGAGAAATTGGTGCTTTCCCGGTCGTAGCCGTAGGCGAGCACAGAGCCGCGGGACGGCCAGGTGAACAGCACCGGTGCGACCTCGGCACCGGAATCGTGCACGATCTGCGCGAACCGGAAGACGGCATCCTCGAACTTGTTGTTGAACCCGTGCACGAACACCAGGACGTGGCGCTTGCCCCGTCCGTGCACCGCCTTTCCGGTCCAGGCCGCGACCTTCGAGCGGTCGACCAGATCGGCGCGCAGCGCCACGAAGTCGGTGGCGGGGTTGCCGGGGAGGCGTTCCGGCCATTGCACGGTGCCGGGCTGGCGGGTGGCGTCCGGCGGGATCGACACCGCGAGGTCGGTGTAGGTCACGGCCTCGCCGCGCTCGCCGGAGAACAGTACCCCGCGGTCGGTCGCGGACTTGCGGGTCGTAGCGACCAGCATATCGACACGGGACGTGCCCGCGACCGGTGCCGCGTCGGCGATGGGCAGCAGCACGCCGGTCGGGCGTCCGCCGCAGGCCCCGAGGCTTACGAGGACGGCGGCTACCAGCGTGGCGGCCAGTGCCCGTTCGGCACATGCAAACCGTGGAAACACCCGCACCCCCGAACCATGGCCGGGACGGGTGACCGGGTCACGCTCCGTCGAGGCCGGGAAGTCCTAGCGGATGATTGCGGCGGGGTGCGGACGGCAAGCCCGAAGATAAGCTCCTGGACCATCGGACAACCGTGCCGGCCGGCAGAGCTCAGTTACCGAAGGGCGAGGCGAGGACGATGCGAACCTTCTTGGTCGACGCTACCTGCGCGACGGGTACCGGGGCGGCGTTCATGACAGCGACCATCTGGACCGTCGCGGACTTCGAGACGCCGCTGACGACGTTCGACGTCTCGGAAGCGATGGCCGGTGCTGCGGCCACCAGGAAGATCGCGAGGGCGGCGAAGACTGTCTTCACGGCGGCTGTCCGAGGCTTGACTGTAAGACGTCCGAACAACGGTCAAGCCATCGGCGGGTTCCAGCTTCAGGCGGCGTTCGCCGCGGCCGGGGTCTCGTCGCCCGTGTTCGTCGCACCCGCCTCCCTCAGGCACGCCTCTACCGCACCGCGCAGCGACGACACGTAGGCGTTGGCCCCGACCTGCCGACCGAGGTCCGTATCGGTCAGGACCGCCTCGCCCTGCGGCCATAGGCCGACCAACAGCCTGACGTCCCTCGACTTCCGACGGAGACGCTCCAGCAGATAGCGCAGGTGCGACGGGTTGCCGGTGATGTCGAGGTAGGAGATGCACACCATCGCCACGCCCGACAGGTCGAGGTCGCGGATGCCCTCGCGCGAGGCGGACTGGTAGGCCGTCACGCGCGCCCCGAGCCCGTGCTTGCGCAGCAGTTGCGCCAGCATCGCCGAGGAGGCCTCGTCGAGTGGGCCGCGTCCGGCCAGGCACAGCACTGGCGCCTCGCCGCGCCATGCCTCCGTCAGCGCCTCGCGAGGTGGCGCTTGGCCGGGTACGGCCTCGTTCTTCGGATGCGCCCGCTCGGCGAGCGTCGGCGTGTCGTTCGGGTTGACTGTCGCGTCGGTGCCGGCTGGCTCGACGTCGGGGTGGTCCTCGAAGTCCTCAACCAGGGAGCGGGACGAGGCCCGGATGTTCTCAAGCTGCGCCGGCGTGACGACCCCGCGGGCGTAGTCGTTGGCGGCGAGCTGGAGGCCCTTGAGCGCGACCTCGTCGTAGTACGAGGACAGGGAGCGCTCCTTCAGCATCTGCTCGCCGAGGTCGCGGGCCTCGTCCGGGTCGCCGGCCAGCATGCGCTGATAGAAGTTTTCGACCGGCGTCAGCGGCGGCCGGTCGCCCAGCAGGATGTCGAGGAACTCCAGGCTGTCGACGTGGCGACCGAGCACGACCAGGCAGACCGTGAACGGGGTCGCCAGGATCAGCCCGATGGGCCCCCACAGGAAGCCCCAGAACAGGGTCGAGACGATCACAGCGAAAGGGGACAGGCCGGTGGAGTGGCCGTAGAGCAGTGGCTCGATGACTTGCCCGAACACCGGCTCGGCGATGAGGAAAAGGGCCGCGGTGGCGATGACCATGTTCCAGCCCGGGTCGACGGCCGCTGCCAGCGCGACCGGAAGGATGCCGGAGATGAAGGCGCCGATGTAGGGCACGAAGCGCATCAGCGCGGAGAACACCCCCCAGAGGATCGGGCTGGGCACGCCGATGAACCACAACCCGACGCCGACGATGACGCCGAAGGCGGCATTCATGCCAAGCTGAGCCAGGAAGTAGGTCCCAAGGCGACCGGCCGCGTCGTCCATCGCCACCGTCGTGCGGTGAAGGTCGCTCGATCCGAACAGGCGGATCATGCGGTTGCGCAGGTCCTCGCGCTGGAGGAGCAGGAACACCACGACCACCAGCACGATGCCGACCGTGGTCAGCGGCTCGAACACCGGGCCGAGAACCTTCTCGGCGAGGGCCAGGGGTGAGATCTCGGGATCCTGGATGCGCACGAGCTGCGCCTTGGGCGTGTCGCCGGCCGGCCCGCTCGCCGCGGTGGTGCCGGAGGCGTCCGCTTTCTGGGTGGCGTCGTGGACCTCGTGGCTGAACTTCGAGATGACCCGATTGGCCTCCCCGAGCCAGCCCTGCTGCAGGCCGGCGAACTTCTTCGAGACCGTGGCCTGGTACTGCGGCAGGTTGCCGGCGAGCCCGGCCACCTGCGTGCCGATGACCGCGCCGATGCCGCCGATCACGCCGAGCGCCAGCAGCACGGCGACGATGACCGAGGGGACGCGCCCGAGCTTGATCCGCCGCAGCAGGTTGACGACCGGCCCGAGGACGAAGCTCAGGAGGACGGCTAGGACGAGGGGGATGAAGACCTCGCGTCCGAAGTACAGGGCCGCGATCAGCACGACGCCCACCGCGAGGGTCAGCAGGCCGCGCAGGCCGGGGACCAAAGGCGGCGGCACCTGGGCGGGAGGCTTCGCGGCTACGGCGTCGTCCATCGGCATGCGGGATTCCCGGTCACGCCGCATTCCGCAGCGCGTCGCACCTCAACGTCGAGGATGCCGATTGGTCCCGGCGGACCTCGCATCCGCCGCCGTCAGGTCGCGGACGGGGACGGGGACGGCCGCGGCCCGGCATGCTAGTGTCGCCTGACGCGATCCGGCTCTGCCGCCCTGCCGCGACGCCGAGCCAAGGCTACGGGGCGACCATGAATCCGAAGGTCAACCCAAAAAACGCGCCGGTCGGAAGCCAACGCACCCCCGGGCGCGAGATCGAACCACCCGGCACAAGGGGCGCCGGCGGCCACGGCCCCGGACGTGGACCCATCGCGACCGATGCCAACCGCTCCGAACTCCGCCAACTCGTCACCGGCCTGAGCGAGGGCGTGATCCTGGTCGAGCCGGACCAGCGCATCTCCTGGGCCAACGACGCGGCCCTGGCGATGCACGGCGTGGCGGCGCTATCCGACCTCGGCGCGACGGTCGACGCCTACCGCGCGCTTTTCAGCCTGCGTTACCGCAACAACCGTGCGCCCGGCCGCTACCCCATCGAGCGCGTTATGGACGGCGAGACCTTCCGCGACGTCGTCGTCGAGGTCAGGCACGCCGACCGATCCGGTATCGACTTCGTGCATTCCCTGCGCAGCCTCGTGGTCACCGACGCGGGCGGCCGCCCGACCTTCCTGGCGCTAATCATCAAGGACATCTCGGCACAATTCGAGGCCGAGGAGCGCTTCGAGAGCGCGTTCGCCGCCAACCCCGCCCCCGCCGTGATCGTCCGCCTGACCGACCTGCGGCTGGTCCGCGTGAACACGGGGTTCCTGGAAATCACGGGTTACGTGCGCGACAAGGTCCTCGGGCGCAGCGTGTACGAGGTCGACCTCCTCGCCGACGCCCACGGGCGCGAGAGGGCGTTGGAGCACCTGAACGCCGGAGAGCCGATCCCCCATCGCGAGGCGTTCCTGAAGCGCCCGGGCGGCGGCACGCACGCCGTGATCGTCGCCGGCCAACCCATCGAGATGGGCGACGTCGCCTGCATGCTGTTCACCTTCGCGGACCTGGAACCACGTCGCAAGGCGGAGACCGCCCTGCGCCAGAGCGAGGAGCGCTTTGCCAAGGCGTTCCGGCTCACCCCGGTTCCGACCGTGCTGACCCGCGCGAGTGATCACACCGTGACGGGCGTCAACGAGGCGTTCGTCCGGGTGTTCGCCCGTGCCGAGGGGGATACCCTCGGGCGGACGGTCGCCGAGACCGGCCTCTGGGTCGACGACGCCGCTCGCGAACGGTTCGAGGCGACCCTGGCTCACGAAGGGTCCGCCCTCGGTGTCGAGACCTGCGTGCGCGACGGGGGCGGGACGGCGCTCGATTGCCTGGTCTCGGCCGAGCGCGTGGTCATCAACGGCGAGGATGCCGTGCTGGCCGTGCTGCAGGACATCACCGAGCGCAAGCGTTCCGAGCGCGAGCTGTACTCGGCCATCGAGACGGTGATGACTGACGCCTCCTG
Source organism: Methylobacterium sp. E-065 (assembly GCF_022829605.1). Lineage (GTDB taxonomy): Bacteria > Pseudomonadota > Alphaproteobacteria > Rhizobiales > Beijerinckiaceae > Methylobacterium. The sequence goes on from NZ_JAKSYD010000196.1 coordinate 27,111, forward strand.
GTTCAGCCGCGGCCTCGTCGAGAAGCTTTCGGTCCTACGGAACCCTGGCGAGGGGCCAAAGCCTGTGATGCCCGACCTCACAGCCCGCGAGCGGCAGGTGCTCGACCTGATCTGCCGGGGACAGAGCGACAAGGCCATCGGCCAGGCGCTGGTGCTGTCGGGAAGCACGGTGCGCAACCACGCGGCCGCGCTCTACCGGAAGATCGGCGTCAACCGGCGCACCCAGGCCGTGGTCTGGGGCAGGGATCACGGCTTCCCGGCCATGTGACCGGTACATAAAACACCCGAACCGGTACGTTCCGACGATTTGCACGCGGCGGGACCAGGGCCATCTTCAACCACGACGCAAGGCTGGGCATCGACCGGAAAGCGAATGGCCGACGAACCCAAGCCGACGGACGAGCTTAAGCGGACGGACGAGCTCAAGCCGACCCTGGAACAGGTCAGGGCTTCGGTACGGGACGCCCTGGAGAAGCTCACCGGGGATCCCGGCCCCGAACCCGGGATCACGCCGTCGAACCCCAGGGGGAAACGACGCCCGGAACGGAAGCCGGAACCAGACGTCGACTGACGAAAACCTAAACCGCGAATATTCGCCACGAACCAACGTGGAAATATTGCGGTTTGATTAGATGTTAATCGGCGGAACATCGCGGACCCGGGGCGCTTGTCGCGTATCGGGTCCGGTCGTCGAGCGAACGACCACAGGCGGGTTCGGCGGCAGGCAGCCGCCTCACTGCGACCGCCGTGCCAGAGAGTAGCCCACACCCCATCCCGTCCCGCGCGGCCTTGGCACCGACCGAGCGCGCATGCCCGGAGACCGCCCGTGTCCCTCCTCGCCTGGATCGTGCTCGGCCTGATTGCCGGTTTCATCGGCAGCAAGATCGTCAACAACACCGGCCAAGGGCTCGTCGTCGACATCCTGCTCGGGGTCGTCGGCGCCGTCGTCGGTGGCTTCCTATTCAACCAGTTCGGCCAGCCCGGGGTGTCCGGGGTGAACCTCTACAGCCTCCTCGTCGCCGTCGTCGGCGCCGTGGTGGTGCTGTGGCTCTACCACACCCTGATGGGCCGCCGCCGGGTCCTCTGACCCGGCCGAACCCGCTTCCGCCAAACCTTGGCTGAAGTCCGACCCGACCACCCCCGACGAGAGAGTTACCACGATGGCGTTAGCTTCAGACACCACCCGTCCGGCCTACGACCGCGACGTGCCTACAACGAGCTTGGCTACCCCGGCCGAGGACATGCGCACGATGGCGCTGCATTCCATCTCCTGGGGGGCTGTCATCGCCGGCGCCGTGATCGCGCTGGTCGCCCAGGTCATTCTCAACATGGTCGGACTCGGGATCGGACTCTCGACCGTCGACCCGGCCGGCAACGGCACCCCGACGGCGGGCAGCCTGTCGTCCGGCGCCGGCATCTGGTTCGTGATCTCCGGCATCCTCGCCTCCACCGCCGGCGGTTGGCTCGCCGGACGCCTCTCTGGCAAGCCTGCCCGGACCACCACCGCCTATCACGGGCTGATCGCCTGGGCGGTCTCGACCCTGGTCGTCGTGTACCTGCTGTCCTCGGCGGTTGGAGGCATCGTCAGCGGCGCGTCGAGCGCGGTTTCGAGCACGCTCGGTGGCGCCGGCAACCTGATCGGCGGCTCGGTGAAGACCGCCGCGCAGGCTGCGGCCCCGTCGCTGCCGGGCATGGACAACCCGTTCTCGAACATCGAGAGCCAGGTTCGCGGCACGACCGGCAATGACCCCGAGGCCCTCAAGAACGCCGCCGTCAGCGCTATGCGCGCCGCGGTGACCGGCGACGCCGCCCAGCAGAAGGATGCCCAGGAGAAGGCGGCCCAGGCGTTGGCCAAGGCTCAGGGCATCCCGGTCGATCAGGCCCGGACTCAGGTCGCGCAGTACGTGCAGCAGTTCAACGACACCGTCGCCAAGACCAAGGAGCAGGCCAAGCAGGCGGCCGATACTGCCGCCCGCGTCGGCTCGCAGGGGGCGCTCTACGGCGCCCTGGCGCTGATCCTCGGTGCGCTTGCCGCCTTCTTCGCCGGACGCGGTGCAGCGGTCGACCCGGTGCTCACCCGCACCGCCGTCGCCGCCACCACACAGCGTCGAGTCTGATCGTGAACGCCCCCGCCGCCACCGAGCCGTATCGCTCCGGGGCGCAGAACGAGCCGGCGGCGGAGGTTGCCGTCGGCGACGAGGCGGTCCTCCCGCTGATCGCCGAGACCGCCCGCATCGAAAAGCGGGCGGTGGAGACCGGGCGGGTGCGGCTCACGACGCGCACCGAGACGGTCGAGGAGGTCCTGCGCGAGACCCTGCGCAGCGACATGGTCGGGGTCACCCGGGTGGCCATCAACCGGACTCTGGCCGAGGGCGAAGCGCCCCCGGTGGTCCGCGAGGCGAACGGGGTGACGATCATCCCCATCCTGGAAGAGATCCTCGTCGTCGAGAAGCGCCTCGTCCTGCGGGAGGAGGTGCATGTCCGCCAGACCACGGCGGGCGAGGACGTCGAGATGCCGGTGACGCTGCGCAGACAGCACGCCGTGATCGAACGCGTGTCCCCCGAGGGGCACGTCACGGCCCTGTCCCCTGCACCCCCATCGGAGGTCGAACCATGACCCAGACCATCACCGCCATGTACGACACCTACCCCGAGGCGACGGCCGCGAAGGCCAAGCTTGTGGCCATCGGCATCCCCGAGGTTGGCGTCCGGATCCTATCCGGCAGCGAGGCGGGCACGACGACCGGCGCCGCCACGACCCACGAGGGCGGCATGTGGGGCTCGCTGAAGGAGTTCTTCATGCCGGAGGAGGACCGCCACCTCCACGCCGAGGGACTGAACCGCGGCGGCACCATGCTGACCGCGACCGTAGAGGACGGGTACGCCGAGCGTACCTACGACATCCTGGAGGAGCACGGCTCGGTCGACATGGACGAGCGCGAGGCGTCCTGGCGTAAGGAGGGCTGGAACGGGCAGGCTGCGGGCGCGCCGGTCGCGGCCGTTGCTCCCGCATCGACGACTGCCACGAAGGGGCTGCGTGCGGCGGGTTCCACCGAAACCGTCGCGGCTCAGGAGACCGCGCAGGGCACCGACTACATCCCGGTGGTCGAGGAGCGCCTCAACGTCGGCAAGCGCATGGTCGACAGCGGCCGGGTGCGGGTGCGCTCCTATGCCGTCGAGAAGGCCGTGAGCGAGAATGTCACCCTGCACGACGAGACCGTACGCGTCGACCGCCGCGTGGTCGACCGGGCGGTGACGCCGGGGGACATGGCCCTGTTCGAGGACAAGGTCATCGAGGCGACCGAAATGCGCGAGCAGGCGGTGGTCTCGAAGGAGGCCCGCGTCGTCGGCGAGGTCGGCATCCGCAAGGACGCGACCCAGCGGGTCGAGACCGTGACCGACAAGGTACGCCACACCGAGGTCGAGGTCACCGACGAGCGGGGTAACGTCGAGCGTACCGGTACGGCCGGCACCGCCGGGACCGCCCCGCGCAAGCCGGTCTGAGCGCCTGGTCGGGAGGGGTCCCGCGGACCTCTCCCTTCTGACGCGCGAACCCTCGGGCAAGCAACAGGCACGGCCGCCGCCCCATGATCCGCATCACCCGATTCCTTGTCCTCTCCTTCGTCATGGCGGCCGGATCCGCCGGCGCCCAGGGCGACGATGCCGCCACGGGCCATCTCCGGACGTCCTGCTCTGGGGACTATCTCAGCCTTTGCAACGGCATGGACCCGAAGGGCCCGGAGGTGGTCGCGTGCTTCGGCAGGAACATGGGCAAGCTCTCGCCCGGCTGCCGGACCGCCATCGACGAATACAAGGCATCCAAGGGAACCGGTTCGAGGTCCTGAGCCGCCCCGAACCCGTACGTCGAACACCCGAACGGGAGAATGAACATGAGTGACGGCTTCCCCTCCATGACCGCCCTGCTCGGGCTGCTCGCCGTGGCGGGCTACCAGAACAAGGACAAGATCGCCGAGATGCTGAAGGGCGCCTCCGAAGCCAACCCGTCCGGTGCCACGCCTGGCCAACCAGGGCTCGGCGGCATCCTGGGCAACCTCGGTGGTGCCGGTGCCGGTGGACTGCTCGGCGGGGGCCTCGGCCAGCTGATCGAGCATTTCCGCGGCAACGGTCACGGCGAGGCTGCGGACTCATGGGTCCGGCAGGGCCGGAACACCGAGATTCCGGCTGAGCACATGCATTCCGCCCTCGGCTCCGACCTGCTCGCGACCCTGACAAAGCAGACCGGCCTTTCGAGCGACGAACTCCTTTCCAGGCTCTCACGGGAGCTTCCGTCGGCGGTCGACCGCTACACCCCCGACGGCAGGTTGCCGGCGCACTGACGCGCCTCGCGCCTGAGGACATCCCGCACGTCGGTCGGGTCCTTTTCCAACCGCACGCGCCGGTCGACGCGACCGCAACGAGCACCGTGACGGTGCCATTCGAGGAAAACCACCATGGCCAAGACCGCGCACGCCGAGGCTGCCAAGCACCACGAGGCCGCCGCCAAGTCGCACAAGACCGCGGCCGAGCATCACGAGAAGGGCGACGAGACCGCCGCCAAGCACTCGAAGGAGGCCCACGGCCACTCCGAGAAGGCGCACGAAAGCTCGACCAAGGCCCACGGCAAGAGCGCCGGAAAGTAATCGACCCGACCCAATCCCCGGACGCGCATCCCGCGCGTCCGGGAGCAAACCAGGAGAAGAACCATGGACGAGAACCGCATCACCGGCGCCGCGAAGGAGTTCGGCGGCAAGGTCCAGGGCGCCGTCGGCGACCTCACCAGCGACCGCGAGACCCAGGCCAAGGGCGCGGCCAACGAGGCCAAGGGCAACGTCGAGAACTTGTACGGGCAGGCCAAGGACGCCGTGCGCGACGTGGCCGACCAGGCCGGCGACCTCGCCCAGGGCGCGCTCAAGCAGGGTCGCGATGCTTTCCCCGACGCCGAGCGCGCCTACCGCCAGGGCGCCGACACGGTGACGAGCTACGCAAAGGAGTCCCCGCTGATGATGGCGGCGATGGCCGGCGCGCTCGGCTACCTCCTCGCCATGGTCGTCCACGGCCGCCGCTAGGCCCGGGAGCCCATCAAAGTCCTCTCGCAGGTCCGGAGCATCACCGTGAACGATCCCACCCGACCTGCGGGGCCGGCCCCAGCCGCCGATGGCCCTATGCAGGCGGCACGCTCGCCGGCCGGCTTGGCCGATGCCGTGCGCGACCAAGCCGGTGGCTATGCAGACCGGCGCAAGAGCGAGGCGGCCAGCTTCCTGTCCGAACTCGCCCGGGCACTGCGTTCGGGCGGCAAAGAGCTTGACGGACAGACGCAGGCGAAGCCGTTCGTCCACACGGTCGCCGGCAACCTCGATGCGCTCTCGGGTCATGTCGCTCGCCGCGGCTGGCGAGAGCTCTATCGTGATGCCGAGGTAGCCGCGCGTAGCAATCCGCTGGCGACGGCCCTGGTGGTGGGAGCGCTCGGGTACGGTGCCTTCCACGTCCTCCGGTCCGGCGAAGGCGATGCCCGCAAATCGCAGGTTCCTGAGCACAAGCAGGCATGGGGCGGGTATCCGTGAGTGCCGTTCCCCACCCCCCGCCGTCCGGCGGGCTCCAGGGCCTACTCGCCGAAGCACTCCGGGGTGCCGGCGATGTCCTACGGGGCGAGATCGCCCTGTTCCGCCAGGAGATGGCCGACAACCTCCAACGTCTGATCGTCGGCCTCGCTGCGATGGCCGGCGCGGCCGTGTTCGCAGTCGTCGGCTTCCTGGTGTTGGTCGACGCCTTGGTGAAGTGGCTCGCCACCGTCGTCGGCTCGGAGGCGCTCGCCGCCTTGATCGTCGGCGTCGCCTTCCTCGTCATCGGCGTTGTCCTGGCGTTCTTCGCCAGACGCCGGTTCTCGGTCGACGGGCTCGTCCCGACCCGGACGGGCCGACAGCTTCGGCACGACGCCACCGTCATCAAGGAGCGCGTGACGCATGACGAGTGACGCAGATGCCTTGGAACGCGAGATCGAGGAGAGCCGTGGCCGCCTGGACCGGACGCTCGACAGGCTTACGCAGCGCCTCACCCCCACCGGCATCGTCGAGGACATGCTCGGCACCGTCCGCCGCGACGGGACCGGGGCCGACCTCTACGAGGGCGCCCTCGAAGCGGTCCGCCGCAACCCGGTGCCTGTCCTGCTGATGTGCCTCGGCGTGGCGATGCTGCTGAAGGGTGGCGGGCGGCGACCGGCTGCGACCTACCGCGCCGCGCGCGATCCCGACCGGTACGCCGCGGCGGCCGTCACCTCCAACCCGAACCCCGGGGCCACCATCCCGAAGGAATCCCGCTGATGCGCCCGTACGTCGCCGAGTTCGTCGGCACCTTCGTCCTGGTGTTCTGCGGTTGCGGCAGCGCGGTCCTGGCCGCCGACCACATCGGCTATGCCGGCGTCGCCCTCTCCTTCGGTTTCGTCCTGATGGCGATGGTCTACGCGCTCGGACCGATCTCCGGCTGCCACCTCAATCCTGCGGTGACCCTGGGGCTGACGCTCAGCCGCAAGTTCGACGCCGCCCGTCTGCCTGGCTACGTCGCCGCGCAGGTCCTCGGCGGCATCGTGGCGGCCTACGTCCTCTACGTGGTGGCGCAGGGCCATCCCGGCTTCGACGTCTCCTCGGGCTTCGCATCGAACGGCTACGACGTGCGCTCGCCGGGCCACTACAAAGCGAGTGCCGCGTTCATCGTCGAGTTCGTGATGACGGCGCTCCTCGTCCTCACCATACTCGGGGCGACCGACCTGAAGGCGCCGGTGGGTTTCGCCGGCCTCGCCATCGGCGTCGTCCTGGTGGTGATCCACCTCGTCTCGATCCCGGTGACCAACACCTCGGTCAATCCGGCCCGGAGCATCGGCCCGGCCCTGTTCGCCGGCTGGGACGCCGTGGGGCAGCTCTGCCTATTCGTTCTCGCTCCGCTCCTCGGCGGAGCCGCCGCGGCGGGATTGTACTCGACGATGCGTGCCCTCGATCCGGTGCTGCAGATGCCGGTGCGCCAGGCGGTGCAGGCCCTTCCGGCCGAGCTCGAACAGCGACTGGAGAAGGCGGGCATCAAGCCGACCGAGTTCTAGCACCACCTCCCGAGGGACCCGTCGATGACCACCATACGGACGCTGATCCACGCGGGGAGCAACGACGACCGCTGGTTACTCTGCCACGGCGACGACCAGGCCGACGTGTTCGTCTTCCACGAGCCGAACGGACCGTCCGGGGGGGCGCCGTCCCGGATCGAGCTTACGAGCTTCCTGGCTTCCGGGAACGGATCGCCCGAGCACCGCGCGCTCCTGACGATGATCGGCTCCCTGGTCGAGGCGGCACATGCGGGCTCGGCCCCGCCCGTCCGTGGACCCGAGCCCGGAGCCGCAGGTGCCGAACCGACCCCGGGCGAGGCCGCCTCCTCGATCTGACCCCAAACCCCTCCAAGCCCGCGAGACCGCCATGGCCATCGACTATCGCCCGGAACTGCGCCGACCCCTCCCGTTCAGCCTCGCCGTCGTGGCGGCGGTTCTCCTGGTCTGGCTCGTCGTGGCGTCCATCGCCGGCGCCAGGCAGCGGACGACGAGGGACCACCGCATCGGTGATCTGGAAGCCCGGCAGACGGCGCTCCAGGGTGACCTCGACCAGCAGCGGTCAACCGCCGGCACTTTGGCCGCGCTCCAGGCCAGGATCGCCTCGGCCCAGCAGCAGGACCGGGACGCGACCCAGGCCGGCGAGCAGGCCAAGGCGAAGGCGGCGAACCTCGCCTCGGAGCGACAGGCGGCGGAGGGGAAGGCGACCGAGGCGAAGTCCGCATCCGAGGCCGAGGCCAGGAAGCTGGCCGACCTTCAGGCGCAGGTCGGCCAGGCCGAGCAGAAGCTCGCGCCGATGAAGGAGGCCATCACCGCGGCCGAGCAGGCGGCGTCCGCCCGGACGAAGGAGCTCGCCGACGTCGGGCGCCGCCTTGAGGATACGCGCCAGCAGGAGGCCAAGCTGCGTGCCGACATCGCCGCCATGTCCCAGGAGGCGACCGCCAAGACCGCTGACTTGGCCAAGGCCGAGGAGAGCCAGCAGAAGGCCCGCGAGGGCTCGGCCGCGGCGCAGAAGGAACTTGCGGACGCCCGTACCGCCACGGAGCAGTCGACGAGGCAGCGGGGCGAGCTGGAGCAGGCCATCGCCGGCCTCGACGCCAACAAGGACAAGCTGACCGCCGAGATCACCCAGGCCGGCCAGCAACTGCAGCAGGCCAAGGACGGATTGGCGTCGACCCGGAAGGATCTCGCCACGACCCAGGCCGAGCGGGACCGGGTCATCTCCGAGCGCGGTCAGGCCGAGCAGGCCATCCAGAAGCTGACGGCCGACCGTGACGGGGCGACCGCAGCGGTGGAAGCGCTAAGGAAGCAACAGGCCGACGCCCAGGCGCAACTCGCCTCCCTGACCGAGACGCTGGCCACGCGCAACAAGGAGATGGCCACCCTCGAAGACCGGCTCGGGATGACCCGCCAGGAACTCGCGGCAGCCCAGGCTAAGCTCGCGGAAGCCCGGCAGGGGCTCTCGGACCAGCCCCCGGCCATGACGGTGCAGCCCGTTCCGTCCCAGTCTCCGGCGCCCACCACCGTACCGAAGGCGGACTGAACCGGCACATCGTCGATACACCTCGACCTACCCGAAGGGCGAAGACTTGCATTTCCTCGGAATCGACTGGGTCGGCGTCAACGCCGAGAACGGGCGGAAACTCGTCCTTTCGCTCGTGTTCATCGCGGTGGTCGTCGGCGGTGGCATGGGCCTTCGGGCGCTGGTCGGGCTAGTCCTGACCCGCACCGACCATTCCACGCTCCAGACCAAGTTCTGGACGCGCCAGGGCATCAGCCTGCTCGCGGCGGTGCTGCTGGTCCTCGGGCTGCTCTCGATCTGGTTCAACGACCCGGCCCGGCTTGCCACCGCCTTCGGACTGCTCTCGGCCGGCCTCGCCTTCGCCCTGCAGCAGGTGATCACGTCGCTCGCCGGCTACTTTGTGATCCTGCGCGGCTCGACCTTCACGGTGGGCGACCGCATCACCATGGGCGGCGTGCGTGGAGACGTGCTGCGCCTCGGCTTCATCCAGACCACCATCATGGAGATGGGCCAGCCCCCGGCGGTCCAGGGCAGCAGCCCGGCGATGTGGGTCAGGAGCCGCCAGTTCACCGGCCGCATCGTCACCGTGAGCAACGCGCAGATCTTCTCGGAACCGGTGTTCAACTACACCCGCGACTTCCCCTTTATCTGGGAGGAGATGGCTATCCCCATCACCTACGAGTCCGACCGCCTGAAGGTCGAGGCGATCATGCTCGCCGCCGCGCGCCGGCACGCCCTCGACGCCACCGCGATGGCCGGGGAGGCCAAGGCGCGGCTGCAGGACCGTTTCGGGGTCGAGCCGGTCGATCTGGAGCCGCGGGTGTTCTTCCGCATCACCGACAACTGGCTGGAGCTCACCGTCCGCTTCATCCTCGGCACACACCAAATTCGTGGGGCCAAGGACGCGATGAGCCGCGAGATCCTGGCCGGCCTGGACGACGCCGGCATCGGCATCGCGTCGGCGACCTACGACATCGTCGGGCTACCGCCGGTCGAGCTCGCCGGTCGGCGCCGCATGGGGCGTGCCGCCGCCTCTTCGGAGACTGCCGAGTGACGACCACGATTCCGTTCCTGGCTGCCCTGGCGGCGGTAGTGCTGGCGCTCGTCCACGTCGTGACGCCTACCTTGCGTTTCCTCGACGGTTCGCCCCGAAGCATCTGGCTGTCGGCCGCCGGCGGGGTCGCGGTGGCCTACGTCTTCGTCCACTTCCTGCCGGAATTAGCCGATGGCGAGGCCAGCGTCGGCCGGATGGCCGGCGGCACCTTCGGGGGCTTTTCGGAGCGGCATGTCTACCTGATCGCGCTTGCCGGCCTGATGGCCTTCTACGGATTGGACCGGTTGGCGAAGGTCGACCGATCACGCCGCGCCGGCCTCGCGGTCACCGATGCCCGGAGTTCCACCGCGGCGTCCGACGTCGGCACCGGGGTCGGCGTGTTCTGTATCCACATGGCATCCTTCGGCCTCTGAAACGGCCTCGTCGGGTACCTCCTCCTGCACCGCGAGGTCATGACCTTCGCCTCCCTGGCCTTCTTCACGGTGGCCATGTCGCTGCATTTCGTGGTCACCGACTACGGCCTGAACGAGGACCACAAGGCGGCCTACCGCAGGATCGGCCGCTGGGTCCTGGCCGCCGCCGTGCTCGCGGGGTTCGCGCTCGGCGCCCTGACGACCGTGTCCGATGCCGCAATCGCCGCGCTGACCGCCTTCCTCGGCGGCGGCGTGATCCTCAACGTCTTGAAGAACGAGGTGCCGAGCGAGCGGCAGAGCCGGTTCTGGGCCTTCGCGCTGGGAGCGGCCGGGTATTCCGCGTTGCTTCTGACGCTTTGAGCCGTCCTCTCGGAACACGGGCACGGCTCATGCAGACCTCGATGGTCGCCGCCGAGCGGGACGGGACGACGGGACTCGATTCACGGGGATGAGCATGAGGATCAGGACGGGGTACACCATCGGCTACGACACGTTCGGGCCGACGCCGATCATCTACCAACTCGACGTCCATCCGTCGCGGGCCCACGACCTGCTGTCCTCGGATGCGATGCGGGTCGACCCGCCGGTTCCGATGCGGAAGTACACCGACGCGTTCGGCAACACCTGCGTGAGGCTGCTCTCGCCCGGCGGGCGGGTCACCGTCTCGGCCGACTTCCTGATCCACGACAGCGGCGAGCCCGACGCCTACGCCCCCGACGCGCGGCAGATCCCGGTCCAGGACTTGCCGGACGAGGTGTTGATCTATCTCCTCGGCTCGCGCTACTGCGACACCGACAAGCTCGCCGGTACCGCGTGGTCGCTCTTCGGCGGGGCGCCCGAGGGGTGGGCGCGGGTCGCGGCCATCGTGACGTGGGCGCACGAGCGCATCCGGTTCGACTACCAGCTCGCCGATGCGACGCGGTCCGCGTTCGACGGGTTCAACCAACGCGTCGGCGTCTGCCGCGACTTCGCCCACCTCGCTGTGACCCTGTGCCGATGCATGAACTTCCCGGCGCGCTACTGCACGGGCTACCTGGGTGACATCGGCGTTCCGGTCGATCCGAACCCGATGGACTTCTCTGCGTGGTTCGAGGTGTTCCTCGACGGTCCCGAGGGGCCGCGATGGTATACCTTCGACGCCCGCCATAACGCCCGCCGGATCGGACGCATCGTGATCGCCCGCGGTCGGGACGCCACCGACGTCGCGATCTCGACGAGCTTCGGCACGGCGCTGCTGGCGCAGTTCGACGTGCACACGGTGGAGGTTGCCGACGAGGCCACGACGGAGCCCCATTCGGGTGCTAGGTCGCCGGCATCCTCGGAGGCCTGAACCGCGGTGACGCCGGAACCTCATCCCACGGCCGGTCCGGCGTCGCATGCGAACCGCCGGTGGGGGCACTCGCATTCGATGGAGGGACGGCCCTTGATCCCCGGCACCACGTCCCGCACCGTCACGCCCGGCGAGGCCATCGCGCTGTGGCATCTGAGGTTGGCCATGCAGGCCGGCAACGACAACATGCCGATGACGGGGCGAGGCCTCGCCTTGGGTGCGGCGCTCGGCGTCCCGCTCGCCTCGACGGCCGCCTTGGCTGCCTGCGTCCGCTTCCTGCTCTAGGCATCCGCATACACCGGTGCGGATCTACGTACGGACGGCTCGAATACAGCCACCGAGCGCCGGAAACCGGATCGCCCGGCCCGTTCACGAATGGGCGAGTGCCCCAAGGTCGTTGCCTTTCGGTGGTACGGACCGCGTACACACACCGGAATTCCCATGGTCCATACCGGATACAACCCACTCCTCGTCGCGCTCTCCATCGTCATCGCGGTCTTCGCGTCCTACGCCGCCCTCGACCTCGGCGCGCGGGTGCGCCGGCCGGACGTCGGTCCGCGCTGGGCCTGGGGTGCGGGCGCGGCGGTGGCGATGGGCGGGGGCATCTGGTCGATGCACTTCGTCGGCATGCTCGCCTTCGAGATGGGACTGCCCGCCGCCTACGACCTCGGCCTGACGCTGCTGTCGCTGCTGATCGCCGTCGGCGTCACCGCCGCCGCCTTCGCCTGGGTGGCGCGCCGGGGCACCGGCACGCGGTCCCTGCTGGTCGCGGGCCCTCTCATGGGAGTCGGCGTGGCGGCGATGCACTACACCGGCATGGCGGCGATGCGCGTGCCCGGCAACTTCGCCTACGACCCTGCCGTCGTGGCGGTGTCGGTCGCCATCGCGGTCACCGCCGCGACCGCCGCCTTGTGGCTGACCTTCCGCCGCAACCGGCCATGGCAGAAGCTCGCCGCCGCCTGCGTGATGGGCCTTGCGGTCGCCGGCATGCACTACACCGGCATGGCGGCGGCGACGTTCACGGCGCAGGAGGCCGGCGCCCACGCCGCGCACGCGACCACACTGGCGACCGGTCAGCGGGACGTCGCCCTGGCGGTGGCCGGCGTGACCTTCCTGATCCTGTTCCTCGCGATGATGGCCTCCTCGCTCGACCAACGCCGGGTGCAGCGGCGCCTGCACGTCAGCGAGGAGCGCTTCCGATCCGCCGTCCGGGCCGTCAACGGCATCATGTGGACCACCGACGCCGCCGGACATTTCGTCGAGGAGCAAGCGGGGTGGGCCGGCATTACCGGGCACGCCCCGGAGCAGTACATGGGCGCCGGCTGGGCGAAGGCGATCCATCCCGAGGACCTTCCGGCGACGGTTGCCACCTGGACCGACGCCCTTCGCGCCGGATACCCGTACACTGCCGAGCATCGCGTGCGCACCGCCCACGGCGAATGGCGGCGGTACGTGGCCCGCGCGGTGCCGGTGCGCGACGCCGACGGTACGATCCGGGAATGGGTCGGCGTCCACGAGGACATCACCGAGCGCCACGCGTCCGAGGTCGCCCTGAAGGAGGCGAGGGACGCCGCCGAGGAGCACAGCCGGGCCAAGAGCCGTTTCCTCGCCAACATGAGCCACGAGCTGCGCACGCCGCTCTCCGCGGTGATCGGCTACTCGGAGATGCTGGAGGAGGAGGCGGAGGAGCTCGGCCAGGAGAGCCTGCTGAAGGACCTCGGCAAGATCAAGTCGAACGCCCAGCACCTGCTCGGGCTGATCAACGACGTGCTCGACCTGTCGAAGGTCGAGGCCGAGAAGATGGAACTCTACTCCGAGGACATCGACGTTGCCGACTTCGTCACGGACGCCGCCGGCACCGTGGAGGCTCTGGTGGCCAAGAAGGGGAACGTCTTGGCGCTGGACGTCGCCGGGGATGTCGGCCGGGCGCGCACGGACGCGACCAAGCTGCGCCAGTGTGTGTTCAACCTGCTGTCGAACGCGGCCAAGTTTACCGAGGGCGGCACCATCACGCTGCGGGCCGCCCGCGAGGTCGCCGCGGCCGGCGACTGGCTCCGGTTCACCGTGCGGGACACCGGCATCGGCATGAGCCCCGAGCAGGTCGGGCGGCTATTCGAGCGGTTCACGCAAGCCGACGAGAGCACGACGCGCACCTACGGGGGGACCGGCCTCGGGCTGGCGCTGAGCCGTGCCTTCGCCCAGTTGCTCGGCGGCGACATCACCGTCGAGAGCGTCGAGGGCCAGGGAACCAGCTTCACCCTGCGCGTCCCGGCGGTGGCTCCCGAGCAGGCCGTCGAGGCGGCACCGGTGGCTCCAGAAAACCACGTGACGGTCGGCGACCTCGTGCTGGTCATCGACGACGAGGCCAACCAGCGCGAACTGATGACCCGGTTCCTGGAACGCCAGCGCTTCGCCGTCCGCACCGCGGGGGACGGGCGTACCGGGCTCGACCTCGCCCGGTCGCTGAAGCCCCGCGCCATCCTGCTCGACGTGATGATGCCGGAGATGGACGGCTGGTCGGTGCTCGCCGCCCTGAAGGCGGAGCCGGGGACCGCCGGTATCCCGGTGGTGATGGTCAGCTTCGTCGCCGACGCGGCCTTGAGCGCCTCGCTCGGCGCGGTGGAGGCGCTGCCCAAGCCGGTGGACTGGACGCGGCTGCGCACGATCCTGGAACAGTTCCGGGAAGCCGACGGCGACGTGCTCGTGGTCGATGACGATGCCGACATGCGCCATCGCCTCCGGACCGTGCTGGAGCGCAACGGCTGGACTGTCCGTGAGGCCGGGAACGGCTGCGAGGCGCTAGACCAAGTCCGGCACGGCGTGCCGCGCCTCGTGCTGCTCGACCTGACCATGCCCGTGATGGACGGGTTCTCTTTCCTGGACCGGCTTCGGGGACTGCCCGGTTGCGCCGAGCTCCCCGTGGTGGTGCTGAGCGCCCGGGACATCACGGCGGCGGAGCGCGACCGGCTGTCCGAGGCCGACCGGGTCCTGCGCAAGGGCGACGCCAGCCTGCAGGACATCGCCACCGAGCTGCGCAAGCTCGACAATCGCCAAACCGATGCCGGGGGTGCGACCCCGACGAGGACCTGGTCGGGAATCCCATAGGCTCCAACCCGTTGTAGGGCATGTGATCCGACCCTTACGACGGCGGAAGTGCTGATCCCTCCGCCGGTGAGGCGTCGGACGGTCTCGACGACAGGTTTGCCCGGAAGGAAATGGATGGAACACGGTTTGGCGACGGCCGTCCTCTGCATCGTGGGCGGTGGCATCGCCGCCCAGTTGCTCGCCGCGCGCCTGCGCATCCCCGCCATCGTGCTGCTGCTCGCGCTCGGGTTCCTTGTCGGACCCGTGTTCGGCCTGCTGCACCCGTCCCGCGACTTCGGGGAGAACCTGCGACCCTTGATCGGCTTGGCGGTGGCCATCGTGGTGTTTGAGGGTGGTCTCGCGCTCGATTTCCGCGAACTCAGGGCCTCGGGCGAGGGCGTTCTCCGGTTCACCGCCTTCGCGCTGCCGGTCAACTTCGTCCTGGGTACCCTCGCCGCCCACCTCATCGGCGGGATGATGTGGGGCCCCGCGTCGGTCTTCGGCGCCATCCTCGTCGTTACCGGACCGACCGTGATCCTGCCGCTGCTGCGCCACGCCCGCCTGGAGCGGCGGTCTGCCGCCTTCCTGAAGTGGGAGGCCATCGTCAACGACCCGGTCGGGGCCATCCTCACGGCGGTCGTCATCGAGATCCTGGTGGGCGTGCCGCACGACGCCGGCGAGACCCCGGCAGTCGCCCTGGCGATCCACCTCGCCGAGGGCGTGCTCGTGGCGGGCGGTCTCGGCGTTGGCTTTGCCCTCTTGGTGGCCTGGGCATTCCGGCGGGATCTCGTCTCAGAGACGCTCAAAACGCCGGTGCTGCTCGCGCTCGCGCTTGTCGCCTACGTCGTCCCGAACCTTCTCATGCACGAGGCCGGGCTGATCGGCGCGACCGTGTTCGGCATCGCGCTGGCCAACCGCCACGTGCCGGGCTTGGGCGAGTTGCGTCGGTTCAAGGAGGCGCTTGTCGTGCTCCTGGTGTCGTGCCTGTTCGTCGTACTGACCGCCGACCTCGACCTCGGCGTCCTCGGCAAGCTGTCCCTGCCCATCCTCGCTCTCACCGCCGCTGTCCTGTTCGCGGTCCGCCCGGCCGCCATCTGGCTCGCGACGCTGGGCAGCGACCTGTCGCGGCGGGAGCGGCTGTTCGTGGGCTGGATCGGCCCTCGCGGTATCGTCGCGGCTGCCGTCGCCGGTTTGGCCGGTCCCCGTCTGAGCGAGGCGGGCTACGCCGGCGGCGACCTGATCCAGCCCACCGTGTTCGCGGTCATCGTGGCCACGGTCATCCTTCATGGCTTTTCACTGGGACCGCTGGCTCGGCGACTGGGTCTGTCCACCGCGGCCGAGACCCAGCGGCTCGCCGTCGTCGGGGCGTCGCCATGGGCGAGCGACATGGTCGTCGCCCTGCATCGCGCGGGCGTGCCGGTGGTGCTAATCGACACCTACCCTGGCGCGCTTCAGGCCGCTCGTGAGGCGGGGGTGCCAACGCTGCAGGCCGAGCTCTTGTCGCGGCATGCCGAGGAAGGTCTCGCCGACCACCCCCCGGACCATCTGCTCGCTGCGACCCGGGACGAGCTCTACAACGCGCTGGTGTGCACTCGGTTGGCCCCCGAGATCGGCCGCGAGCGCGTCTACCAACTCGCGCCGTCGGCGGACCACCTCCTGCACGCGGACACGGGTGTCAGCCGGGATACCCGCGGCAAGGTTCTCGGCGACGGCACGGTCGACTTCGATGCCCTGGCCGGGCGGCACGAGGCCGGCTGGCGGTTCGAAGTCGTCCTCGCGAATGCGGGGGCGCAGACCGACGCGGTCGCCCTGCTGATCATCGAGACGGACGGGGCGGTGAAACTCCTCTCGGTCGACAACGAGCGTGCCGCCCCCAACGAGGGGGATCGCATGCTTGCCTTCGCCGCGCCGGACATTCCTCGCCTCGATTTAGCGGAAGAGTCATCTCCGGTGCACGCCTGACGAACGGTATCCGAACGGCGTCCGGGCTCGACCGGTTCACTCTCGGGTCGGATGGCCATTGCCGAGGTTCCGCAAGGAGTCAAACCTCGCTCAGTAGGTCAGCGTCGCCCGCAAGCCGACGACCGTGCCGTTCTTGATCCGCCGCCCGAGCGCGTCGCGCGGGTCGGGGATGTTGCCCCCCGGATGGAAAACGTACTGCAGGTTCGGCTGTACCGTCACGCCCGGGCCGAGGACCGCCTGGTACGTGGCCTCGATCAGCGCCTCGAACCGCCGCCGGGGCATCGCGGTGCCCGTCTCCAGGATGGTGTCGCGATCTGCACCCCGGGCCGACGGCGAGATGCGCGCGTACGACACTGCCACGCCCGCCGTGTCGTTCGACCGACCCGGCAGCAGCCCGCGGTAGCCGATGCCAGCGTCGAGGTAGAGGTCGATCAGGTTGCGGTCGCCCGGCGACGTCACCGCCCGCACGAACGCGCTTGCGCCCTGCCCGGCGTCGTCCGGCTCGCGGTACACGGTCTGGTCGATGATCCCGTACAGGCCGTCGTTGCCCCGGAACCTGCGGGCGACCCCGGTTGTCGAAGGGTCGGCGAGCGAGCGACCGGTGTCATCGACCCGGAGAGAATCGAACCGGCCGAAATGGTGCCAGCCCCCGAGCGTCACCGTCCCGGGCTCGACTAGAACCTGACCCGTGCCGGCCCGTTCCTCGAAGTTGTACGCGTAGGCCGCTTCCGCGATCAGGAACGCTGGATCGGACAGCCTGAAGTTTGTGCCGGTGCGGTCGCGCCGTTGCGGGTCCGGGTCGTTCCACTGCCGCGCCGGACCGGCCGGGTCGCCGTCGAACAGACCGACCTGGAATGAGAGGTTCGAGGTCGGGAGGTACTTGGCCCGGATCGCGGGCGCGCCGAACGGGTAGGCCGGACCACCGCTCGGCAGGTTTGTGCCGGCGATGGTCGGCCAGCCGAACGTCGAGTTGATGAACAGCGTCGCGGTCTGGCTCACGAGGAACTCGGTGTCGGCCGCCACCTGTCCGAGCTTGACCGCCAGTTGCCCGTCGAGGAACTGCTGCTCAATCCAGAGCTCGTACAAGCGGGTGGACGGCAGCGCTTCCAGTTCGCTGATCACGGCAAGGTCGTTGACGGCGGCCCGGGACAGCCCGGCGCCGTTGATCTGGTAGGCCTCGACCCGGAACGCGGCGCCGTGCCAGCCGGCGAGGCGGTCGAGGTCGGCGTCGAGCTGCATGTCGAGCCGCCCGAGGACGGTGGCCGTGCGACGCGTGCCGCCGCTAGTGTCGCCGAGGATGTCGGCAATGGCGTTGAAGCTGAGGACAATCCCTCGGTCAAACAGGAAGCGACGCAGACCCGTAGGATCGGCTGCGTCACCGAGCACGGACTGGATCGAGGTCGTCGCCACCGCCGATGGCTTGCCTGACACCTCGGGCTGGGCGACCGAGGTGCGCGGATCGCCGCCGGCGCCGGTATTCGCGGACTGGGCGACTGCGGCGATGGGTGCGAGGCTGACGATCAGCGCGACGGCGAGCGTATCGCGCAAGGCTCGCACGTGCCCGGAGCGCCCATGGACGGACGGCCGCCACGCGCGTTCGGTGGAGATGTCTGGCAGGATGCAGAACCCTGGGAACCGACGAGCCGCTCGAATGTCCGGTGCGGCGCCCATGCGGCTCGTCGGTCGCCCTCGACTTGGATACGAGGGGCACCATACGGGTGCGGCGCCACCACTCAAAGTTTTTATGTTCTCATCGGCCCGCCGTCACCGGGCCGTTCATCGATTGGATCACCCATGAAGCCGTCGGATCCGCCGGTCGACGCCAGCGCCGCGCCCTCGACCACGACGGGCATCGCGGGGCCGACCCGGCCGGGCGAGCCGCTATGGGCCATGGCGTTCGACGCGGATGGGCGGGGACGGTCCGTCCCGCCGGCGCAGGCGGCGAGCGACCTTGACGCGTTCGGCGGCGGGTTCCTGTGGTTGCACTACGACCTGGATGCGGCGGATCTGGTCGGTCGGGCGAGCGAAGGCAGGTTCGGTCCCACCCGGCTCGCCACCGCCGTGTTCGCGCCCGACGAGCACCAGCGCATCACTGTCGAGGCCGACCACATCGGGGGCGTCGTCGCCGACCTCGCCCGCCCGGGAGCCAAGCCCGTCCCGGCGGGCAGGCTCCACTTCGTCTTGGGACCACGCAGCCTCGTCAGCGGCCGCCGCGGACCGGCGGAAAGCCCGGACGCGACCCGCGCGGCGGTCGAGGGGGGCCACACCGTCGCCTCGCCGACCTTGCTCCTTGAGACCCTTGTCGGGCACGTCGTGTCGGCGATGGCCACCACCGGGCAGAGGCTCTCGGACGCACTCGACGGGATCGAGGACCACATCCTCGACGGACGGCCCCGCGACGACCGCCGCCGGCTCGGGCCCGTCCGCCGCAACGCGGTGCGCCTGCATCGGCAGATCGCCGGCCTCGCCGCCGTGTTCCACCGGCTGGAGACGGACGGGGCGACGGACAACGTCCACGGGCCGGCGGTCGCGGCGGCGGCCCGGCTCGCGCAGCGCCTCGATGCGCTAGACCGCGATATGACCCTGCAGGCGGAGCGGGCTCGGCTGCTGCAAGAAGAGGTGTCCGAACGCATCGCCGAGGCGACGAACCGGCAGCTCTACGTCCTGTCGGTGCTGTCGGCGCTGTTCCTTCCGCCGACCTTCGTCACCGGCTTGTTCGGGATGAACGTGAAGGGGCTGCCCTTGGGCGACGATCCGCACGGTTTCCTCTCCGTGTGCGGCCTCAGCTTGGCATCGGCCGTCCTAGCCTTTGCCGTCATACGATTGCTCGGCATTCGTCCACCCAGGGGGTGAGCATACCCTTCGCGACCGTTCTGACCGTGAGCGGATCGCTTCCATTGGCCGTGTTCCGATGCCGCGCATCTCGTTGGGAACGAAGTGGCTGTCCGAAGGCTCGCCATTTGGAACTGTGACTTCTCAAGCGTCGTCCGGACGACGGTCGCCGCGCTCGCCATCGCGTGCGAGCAGCACGGCGACGAGTTCGGCCAGGCGCGACGGGAGGTCCGCGTTCTCGGGAGGTACCATTCGCCTCGACAGTACCCGAGCGACTTCGGTGAGGGCCGGTCGGGCTTCGCCACCTTGGTAATGATTGCAATGGATCATGGCTGCGGCCTTCGCGAACGCGGATCATCCGACGGGCGCGGCCGACGAAATGTTCGATGTGGTGGATACGAGAAGAAGAGCGCCAAGCGTCTTTGGTTGCATTCCTTCCTGGGCGCCATTTCGGATGAGTTTCACACCCGATATGAAAGCGAGGTCACCTGGACTGGGCAGGCTCCGGTCGTGGCATTTCTCCGGTTCTTCAAGGTCGATCTCGAGGTCGACCTGCATAACGGCGAGACGCTTCCGTTCGTTGGATCGCCCGCGGAACCTGTGCATGACCGGCGGAACGCGTCTGTTTGGGTCGCAACACGGAGGGTGAGGTCGCGTTGATCCCACAGTCGACGGCGCTCCTTCGAGAGGCGTGTCAGGGAGCGAACACCGATGGCTACCGAGACCGAACGCACTCACCTCGACATCCACGACCGGTCCAGCCGCGAGTCCTACGCCAAGCTGTTCGGGGTCAGTGAGGAGCAACTCCGCAAGGCCGTGCGCCTCGTAGGCAGCCGCGTCACCACACTGCGCGGCACCTCCGGCGCTGAGGCCGGGGCCGCTCACAGCTTGCGGGTGGGGGCGACGAACGGGTTGGTCTTGGTGGCCGAGCCGTTCCTGCAGTAGCACACCTCCAGAAGGTCCAGGCCGGCCGTGCTCTTGGCCAGCGCAACCTTGATGATCGTGCCCTCGCCCTTCACGTCGAGCGCGTCAGTCAGTCTAAGCGCCTCTACGAACCGCACGTCCTTTAACTGCAGTACCGACGAGCCGGCTGCCAACTCCACCAGATAGTTCAAGCCACGCCCAAGCTTCCACTTCGGCCAACTCATCGTCAGGTTGAGCCCGGTCGCGTTGTGGGTGAACCGCACGTCGATCCACTTGTCAGTAATTCAGCTTGGCGTGCAACACCTAAATTTCTGCCTCATAGAGACCACCTCGACCATCCTCTTACAAGTGTTCAGCGACAGATTGCTCGTGGCCCGGCTGTATGATGGTGTTCTCGCAGTCGCGGGGCGCTCGTCGACCCAACGCAATTGCAATGTAGTGGCCGTCGACATCGACGGGATGTGCTTTCTTCAATGACTAGTCGCGGGCTGGCCCTCAATAACCCTTTACTTCGCCGACTCTCGGTTAAATAATATCAATTCTGCCCCTCTGCAAATGCGCAGCATGCCAGTGTGTCTATGAATGTCTGCTATGCGGGCGTTGCCGAGCTTGCCTAAATGACCGAGATGGGCGCGAAGCCGAACGTCCGGTTCTGCGCGCATCGGCGAGCCGGCGTGACATAGTCTGGCCGAAAGCGGCTTGGCCGCTTTCGATTGCGTGAGGCGCTGAACCAGACATAGAAGCGCTCTCGCTGCCGGCTGCCAACGGACACGTTTTCTCGACGTTTAAATGTCCGGCGCGGTTTCCCGACAGAATTTGGCGGCCTCGGCGACCGCAACATGCATAGCGGTGTTTGTCGGGAAAACGGTCGATTTTCGCACACGGGGTTCAAGCGTCACGGATGCCTTTAGAGTCCGTCCGATATCTCATGAGGCGCGCACGAGGCGTCGGGCGAGGATCATGACGGCTGCGGCTTAGAGGAAGGCTTTGGCCGAGGCGACGGTCGCCTCCGGGTCCTTCCAAAGGCGGCGGTTGCGGCTGATCCAAGCGAAGAAGCGTTCGACCACCCATCTGCGAGGATGGACGGCAAATCCGACCTGGCCGGGTGGCTTGCGCACGATCTCGACGGTGATGATCGTGGCCGTGGCTGGACGATCGCCAGCATAGCCTGCATCGGCGAACGCCTTGGTGATGAACGGGAAGGTTCGGCGCGACAGGCGCAGCACCGGAACGGCTCCATCGCGATCTTGCACATCGGCCGGCTGCGGATCGAGAACCAGGGCACGTCCATCCGTGTCGACGAGGGCTTGGCGCTTGCGGCCTTTGACCTTTTTGCCGGCATCGTATCCGCACGGTCCGCCACTCTCCGTCGTCTTGACGCTCTGGCTGTCGAGTACCGCAGCGGACGGCGAGGCCTCGCGTCCGACACGCTCGCGGTCTGCCATGACGAGAAGGTGGTTGATCCGGCCAAACAAGCCGGTGTCGCGCCAACGGCTGAAGTAGCCATACGTCGTGCTGCGTGGAGGCAGATCCTCGGGGATCAGCCGCCACCCGATGCCACCGCGTAGAACGTAGAAGATCGCGTTGAGGATCTCCCGCTTCGTCCAGACTGGAGGCTGACCGCACGTGGCAGGTTCTGGCATCAGCGGGCCGATCAGCGCCCACTCGGCGTCCGTCAGATCGGTTTCATAGCGAAGGCCCGCGCGGCTATGCTGCCGCCTGGTTGTCGGGGTCCACATGGCGTTTCCAGGTCAGGCTTCAGCACCCCCCTGGAATCACCGCCATCTCGACCACTCAACCCCGCCTCAGACCCTTATCGGACCGGCTCTCAGTTATGGCGCCGACGGTCACCTTGCCCCGCGCGGACCAGTAGCCAATACTGTACCAGTCACGCTCGGTTCCGAAAGACGCCTCGCGCGAACGGCGCGGACGCCGACAACCCGTCGTTTTCCGCAGGAAGCAAAGCGACAGTTCTCAGTCACGAATTGCCACCGATAAGCCCCGACCTGCCACCGGAAGCCATCCACCGTTCATCCGACGATCGGTGGCTTGGCTGCACTACGCGACCCGCGCCGCTGCGCCGGCGAACAGCGCTCGCAGTCGCGCCTGCTCCAGCTCCGAGGCCGGCAGTTTCGGCGCCGGCTTCGCAAACAGGTAGCCCTGCATCTGGTCGCAGCCCAGCTGGCGCAGGATCGCCAACTGCTCGGCCGTCTCAACCCCCTCCACCGTCACCTGAAGCCCGAGGTTGTGACCGAGGTTGGCGATCGCCCGCACGATCGTCAGCGTGTCCGCGCTCTGCTCTATCTTGCGCACGAACGATTGGTCGATCTTGATCTTGTCGAACCGGAACTGCTGCAGGTAGCTCAACGACGAGTAGCCCGTGCCGAAGTCGTCCAGCGCCAAGCGCACGCCTAAGCCCCGCAGCCGCGTTAGGACCTCCACTGCCTTGGTCGCGTCCTGGATGAACACGCTCTCCGTGATCTCGATCACGAGGCGCGCCGCCACCAGCCCGTGCCGGGCCAGCGCGCGCACCACGATCGCGGGCACGTCCGACTGGCGGAACTGCTGCGGCGAGACGTTGACCGAAACCCGCCATGGCCGAGGCCAGGACGCGGCTGCGGCGCAGGCCGTGTCGATGACCCAGGCCCCAATCTGCGCGATCAGCCCGCTCTGCTCGGCTAACGGGATGAATTCGGCAGGCGAGACAAAGCCGCGCTCGGGGTGCTGCCAGCGGATCAGCGCCTCGAACGTCTCGATCTCGCCCGTCGCCCCGTTGACGATCGGCTGGTAGAACAGCCGCAGTTCGTCGCGCGCGATGGCGAGCCCGAGCTCGTACTCCATCTGCCGCCGCGCCTGCAACTGCGTGTCCATCGACGCCTCGAAGAAGCGCACGGCGCCGCGTCCGTCGTCCTTGACGCGGTAGAGCGCGGTGTCAGCGGCGCGCAGCAGGGTCTCGGCGGTGCCGCCGTCGCCTGGGTACAGCGCCACGCCGGCCGAGGCGCCAATCTCGACGCATTGGCCCTCGATCGCGAACGGGCGAACCAGGCCCCCAACCAGGCGGTCGGAGATCTCCGCGGCGTGCTCGGGTGCGCGCGTCCCGGCGAGCACGGCTACGAACTCGTCGCCGCCGACGCGCGCCAGGGTGTCGGTCGGGCGCAGCTCGCCCAGCATGCGCTTGGCGACCTGGACGAGCAGGGCGTCGCCGACGGCGTGGCCGTGCAGGTCGTTGACCGGCTTGAAGCGGTCGAGGTCGAGGTAGACCACGGCCACCCCGCTGCCGTCCTGGGCGGCCGCGTCCAGCGCGTGCGCAAGGCGCTGCTCCAGCAGATAGCGGTTGGGCAGGTCGGTGAGCGCGTCATGCAGGGCGAGGTGGCGGATGCGCGCCTCATCGCGCTTGCGGTCGGTCAGGTCGCGCAGGGCGACCGCGGTGGCTGGCCTGCCGCCGAACTCGATCGCGCTGCAGGACAGCTCGACTGGCACCAGCACCCCGCCGGCGGCGCGCATGATGAACTCCTCAGGCCGCAGATCGTCCACGGGGCACCGAGCACGGCGCGCAAGTGTTGGCCCTTCCGACTCTGCGAACAGACCCAGGATATTGCGACCGACGAGATCTTCGACGGGTTCGCCGAACAGGCGGACGCCGGCATCGTTGACCTCAACGATCTCGCAATCGCGGTGGATGAGCAGGACCTCGTGGGTGAGGTTGGCGAGCAGGCGCATGCGGTTGAGCTCGCGCACGGCGCGCTGAGAGAGGTGCTGCTGAAACAGGATCGCGATGAGGCACGCGAGGAGGATGGCGAGGCTGACGAGCCCGACTGCAAGGGCGAGCGAGGTCGAACCAAGGAGGTGCCCTTCCTCGCTCAGCCGCAGCATCGGCGCGACGGTGGTGGCGGCCATGCCGGTGAAGTGCAGGCCGCAGATCGCCAGCGCGAGCCAGGTGGTGACCTCGATCCGGCGCCGCAGGCTCAGGAGATCGCGGGCTCGTGCGAGCGCGAGGGCTGCCAAACCTATGCCGACGCCGAGCGAGGCGACGACGAAGGCGGGGTCGAAGGCGATGAAGCCGGACGAGCGCATCGCGCTGACGCCGAGGTAGTGCATGCCGGCGATCGCCAGCCCGAGGACGGTGCCGGCGAGCGCCACCGCCGCTGGGCGGCGGAACAGGTGCCAGAGCAGTAGGGCGAC
This sequence comes from Methylobacterium sp. E-065, assembly GCF_022829605.1. Taxonomy (GTDB): domain Bacteria; phylum Pseudomonadota; class Alphaproteobacteria; order Rhizobiales; family Beijerinckiaceae; genus Methylobacterium. The sequence goes on from NZ_JAKSYD010000196.1 coordinate 51,498, forward strand.
CCAGGTGCCGGCGACCGCGACGGCGATCGAGGAAGCGGTGAGGTCGATCTCGTAGGCGATGCCCTCGGCGGGGGCGAAGGCGAGCATGGCCACGAAGTGGAGGGCCCAGACGCTCGATCCGAAGACGACGGCGGCTGCGCCGATCCAGCGTGCGGTGTGAGGCGCCTTCGTGACCTCGGCCTGGGCCATCATGGTGGTGACGGCGAAGGAGCCGAGCGCGCAAATGACGGCCGAGAGCGCGACGAGGCGCAGGTCGTGCTGCTGTGTAATGCAGGTCAGTATTCTAATCATAGCCGGCTCGAGCTACGGATGAGGCAGGCATTAGGCTAATATAGGTGTATCGAGTTCGCTAGCGCACGATCGAGTAGGCCGCGATAAGAGAATTATAGTTAAAAATATCTAATGTTGCTCGCTGACAGCTTCCATCAGTGAGCGCCAGCGACACAGATAGCGCTCGTCGGCCGCCACACGCACGAGATCCGCGAGCGCATCGTCGAGGCTGCGCCGCACAGCAGCACCGACCTCCGACAGCTGTGCCCAGTTATGCCCCAGGGCAGCAGCGGCCAAATCGTCGATCTGGGCCATCGTTAGGCGACCGCCCGCGCGGCTTCCCGCACTTGGCGGGTAGCCGCATCGACCTGCTCGCTCGCCCGAGCGATCGCCTCCATGCCGCCGGCGATCGTAGTCACGCCGTGGGCGGCCGTATGCATGCTGCCCGACATCTCCCGGGTCACCGCAGACTGCTCCTCCACCGCCGCAGCGATCGCAGCCGAGACCTCGTCGAGCTGAGCGATCGTGCCCCGGATCGAGCCGATCGCTTCCACCGCCTCGCGCGTGGCTGCCTGTGTGGCCGCGATCTGCCCGCGGATCTGATCGGTCGCCTTGGCGGTCTGCTCGGCTAAGGCCTTGACCTCGGAGGCGACGACCGCAAAGCCCTTGCCCGCCGCACCTGCGCGCGCCGCCTCGATCGTGGCGTTCAGGGCCAAGAGGTTGGTCTGCGAGGCGATGCCTTGGATCATGGTCACGACGTCGCCGATCTGAGCCGCCTGCCCGCTCAGCCCCGCCACGATCGCTCCCGTATGCCGGGCTTGCTCGACCGCCTCGCCGGCCATGCGCGCGGCGTAACTGACCTGCTGGCTGATCTCGCCGACCGAGGCCGACAGCTCCTCCGCGCCCGAGGCGACGTACTGGATGTCGTTCGAGACCTGCCCGACCGTACCGACCGCTTCCATGGTCTGCCGGGTGACGTCCTCGACCGCGATGCCGATCGCGTCGAGATCCATGCCGATCGCCCGCTGTGCCTCGGTTCGACGCTGGCGCTCGCACACCTGTGCGGTGATGTCGGCGGCAAACTTCACGACCTTCACCGGCACGCCATCACGGTCACGGATCGGGTTGTAGGTGGCCTGGATCCAGACTTCGCGTCCGCCCTTGGCAACCCGCCGGAACTCACCCGCGGCGAACTCGCCACGCCCGAGCTTGGCCCAGAATTCATGATAATCCGCGCTCGTGCGCTCGGCCGCATCCACGAACAGGCTGTGGTGGTGCCCTCGGATCTCGTCGAGCTGATAGCCCATCGCGTCGAGGAAGTTGGCGTTGGCGGTCAGGACGGTGCCGTCGAGTGCGAACTCGATCACCGCCTGCGAGCGGTGCAGGGCCTCAAGCTGCCCATCGTGGTCGATGTTGCGCAGGACGTGGGCGGTGACGTCAGAGGCGAACTTGATCACTTTCACGACGCGACCGGCGCGGTCGAGCACGGGATTGTAGCTCGCCTGGATCCAGACGGCGCGACCGCCCTTGGCGATACGTTTGAACTCGGCCGACTGGAAGTTACCCCGCCGCAGCGCGTCCCAAAACGCACGATACTCGACGCTGTCGCGGTGCGCTGCCTCGACGAACATCGCGTGATGCTGCCCCCGCAGCTCAGGCAGGGTGTAGCCCATTGCCGTTAGGAAATTGGCGTTGGCGGTGAGGATGGTACCGTCGGGCTGAAACTCGATGACCGCCTGTGAACGGTCCAGGGCATCGAGTTCGGCCGCGAGATCTTTGTGCGCGCGCGTTCTACCGAACATGGTTTCCTCTCCCAAGATCAATGAGGCAGCTCGACGACACGGGAGAGGCTTAAGGCCTACAGTGCAGTCTACTGATGCATCGCTTGAACGCGGCACCGTACTTAGGCAATGAACGTCAATCATTAACTAAGTCTTACTGACTCTGTATAGAAAGTAAGATATCTCATAGCCTGATGTGATTGGTCTAAGTCCACAAGTAATCACGATCTAGTGACCGGCGGCAATGCAACTTACACGTGCTCGAAGATACTGAGGGCGCGCAGCGCCCCGGTTAACGCATCGTTGCTTACGCTGGTTGGTTCGTAGCGTCCTGCGGCGCTTCCGGCAGGGCGCCCGAGCGGCCGGAGCACCTCGCGTTCGAACGCGACTAGAGGCGACCGGGCTCGTGATGTTTGCAGCTCTGAGTTCAAGCATGCCGGAACGGAGTAGTGAAAGTCATGTGAAGCGGAAAGACGGCTATGCAAGGCACCGTCCGGTTTTCGACCGCAGGTGCTCCACAGCGAGCGGACCGCTATCGGCCAGCTCATGCCGTTCGATGACCATTCGCTTTTACAGGTCTTCAGCTCGAAAGCGGACGGTCGCAAAACCACCAACCCAGTCGTAGATCTCTGCTGCGTCGACAGGCGGGAAGCGAACGAGGCTGTGCGAAAACTCAGAGGTTGTAGAAGAATTTCCCTCGTTCGCCCTAGGCCAGGGCCGGCGCAGGCATTCTGACGGCATCACCGCCGCCATGCAGGATGCTCAAATGGCAGCAGCGTAGGAGATTGTTCCACGATTTCGGCGTGGACCTGAGTTTTCACACAGCCTGGACCCTTCTCGGACCTTTAACGGCGGGCTAAGGATGGGGGCATCAAGCAGGTAGGTTCATGGCGTTCACGAAAATTATCGACGGCGCCTACCTCGTGCCGATGGGCAACGCGAACTCGGTGTTGCTCGACGCTGGCCCAGAGCTTGTTTTGGTGGACGCAGGGTTCCCTAACAAAGCGGACAAGGTCTTCGACGCGGTCGCCAAGCTCGGGCGCAAGCCGAGTGATTTGAAGCACCTCGTCTTCACCCACGGACATCCTGATCACATCGGCAGTGCTATTCCCATTATCCGCACGACTGGGGCACGGACCTACATGCATGCCGCCGACGTGCCCATGGTCGAGAGCGGTGGTCCATTCCGGCCGATGAAGCCCGCGCCGGGCCCGATCCGCAACATCATGCTCCGCATCGTCTTCGACCAGAACGAGCGCACGGAGCCGTTCCAGATCGACCAGCACATCGCCGATGGCGAGACGCTACCGCTGGCGGGCGGGCTACAAGTAATCCACGCTCCGGGACACTGCGCCGGTCAGGTGGGTCTTCTATGGCAGGGGACGCGGCTGCTGATCGCGGGCGATGTGTTCATCAATATCCTCGGCACAGGCGATCCCATCGGGTTTGAGGACGAAGCAGAGGGACGCCGCAGCCAGCGTAAACTGGCGGCGCTGACACCGGAGGCGGTTTGCTTTGGACATGGCAAATCGATTGTGAAGGATGCCGCCGCTCAACTTCGGCGGGCTGCAACGCGACGCTGAGGAGAGCCAGCCGCCACGATCGGATATCCGTCCCCACCTACAGCAGCCGATTATTGTGGTCCGGTTTGGGTATACCCAAACCGTACCGGGTGAACCGGCTGCGTAACGCAGCAAAGCCAACGGGATCGCCGCAGCCCGTTGCATTACGCGCCGCACCCGATCGGCCGACCATCGCACCGCTTTAGACGCTAAGATGAGGTTGCCGGATCCTGCGCTTTGAGTGCGGTCTTCACCTTCGCCAAGCCCGCCGCAGCGATTTCCGGATATGGACAGTTCCGCGCCACCTCTCCAGCCCGGCGACGTGCCGTGTGCGGCTTCAACAGCAGTGGCCCCGTGGCGAGCGCGTCGAAGTAGGCTGCCCAGTACCGAGGCCCCATAGGCCGTAGCTCGCTCGACCTCGATCCCTTTGACGATGGCATGGATATGTCCAGGGACAGAGTGTGTAGGGCGGAGAGCATCCTACCAAGCGGGTGAACGTCACCTCAACCATTCAGAGAGGGCGGGCTGACGATCGGCGTCCAAGTGGAGCACTTCATGGCGCCGGGCACCTGCCCATCCTCTGCGGTGGTGTCCGTATAGACCCATGTCCGTTGGCCGAGGCCGACCCGGACGGACGGGCCTTTCCACCCACCTCCTGGTGTCCGCTACGGCATGCCCTAACGGACATATGTTTTACATCAGGATACATGTCTCGTTGCTCGACGTGCATGTGAGGCAATGTCAGCTAACACTCAATGGTAGAGAATTTTGGAAACAATGAGTTTCTATCGTTTCTATTTTTAGACGATCGGATCACGGCCATCTTCTCTTCATCGGACGGCGGCCACAGCGGTCGTCGCCGCACCGCTCGCGGTCGGGTTCTCGAATGGCGCCAACATCGCTGCCGCTGTCCTGCTACTGCGGCCGGACCTGCTTGCTGGCACGATGTTGCTGCGCCCGATGGTGCCACTTGCCGACCCGCCGGCGGTCGATCTCACGGGCAAGCCGGTGCTGATGCTGTCGGGCGCGGTCGATCCGATCGTCCCGGCGGAGAATGCCGGGCGTCTCGCCGCAGCCCGTGCCGATGTCGAGCACCACGTGCTGCTCAACGGACACGGCCTGACCCAGGCCGATGTGAGCTTGGCGAAGACCTGGATCAGCCTCCGGTCCGCGTCAGGGCGTGCGCAAGCGTATGCGTGAAGGCGTCTTCGATCCACTGCAAGGAGAAGCACCATGGCTACAATCACGACCCAGGACGGCACCGAGATCTTCTACAAGGACTGGGGTCCCCGCGGCGCGCAGCCGATCATGTTCCACCACGGCTGGCCGCTCTCGTCCGACGACTGGGACCCGCAGATGCTGTTCTTCCTCCAGCACGGCTACCGCGTGGTGGCCCATGACCGCCGCGGCCATGGCCGCTCCGCGCAGGTCTCGGTGGGGCATGACATAGATCACTATGCGTCCGACGCGTCCGCAGTCGCCGAGCACCTCGATCTCAGAAACGCCGTACACATCGGCCACTCGACCGGCGGGGGCGAGGTCGCGCGCTACGTCGCGAAGCACGGGGAACCGCAGGGGCGCGTCGCCAAGGCGGTGCTGGTGAGCGCCGTGCCGCCGCTGATGCTGAAGACCGAGGCAAACCCGGAAGGGCTACCGATCGAGGTGTTCGATGGCTTCCGCAAGGCGACGGCCGACAACCGCGCCCAGTTCTTCCTCGATGTTCCGACCGGTCCGTTCTACGGGTTCAACCGCGAAGGCGCGACGGTCCACCCGGGCGTGATCCAGAACTGGTGGCGGCAGGGCATGATGGGCTCGGCCCAGGCCCACTATGAGGGCATCAAGGCCTTCTCGGAGACCGACCAGACCGAAGACCTGCGGGCGATCAGCGTGCCGACGCTCGTGCTGCACGGCGAGGACGATCAGATCGTGCCGATCGCCGACGCGGCGCTGAAGGCGATTACGCTGCTGCGCAACGGCACGCTGAAGACCTACCCGGGCTTCTCGCACGGCATGCTGACGGTCAATGCGGACGTCCTCAACGCCGACTTGCTCGCCTTCGTGCGCGGCTGAGAGCACGCCGTCCTGCCCGCCTCGGTCCCTTCTGGGGCGGGCAACCGGAACCCCAACCGCCTGGACCTGTGCCAAGCCGGTCCCTTGCCCCGGACAGCCCGCCCATGACGCCCGTCGCGACGTTCGAGTTCGTCCTCATCCTGCTTGTGGTCATCCTCGGCCTCGAAGTCCTCGCCCATCGCACCGGGCTGCCGCCGGCGGCTGCGCTGATCGTCGGCGGGATCGGACTGGCCTTCGTGCCGGGCATCCCGGCCTTCACGCTCGATCCCGACCTCGTCCTCGTGCTGTTCCTGCCGCCCCTGCTGATGGACGGCGCCTACTTCACCGCGTGGTCCGACTTCCGGCGCCAGCTCGGCGGCATCCTCTCGCTCGCGGTCGGGGCGGTCATCTTCACGACGCTAACCGTCGGTCTCGCAGTCCACTGGCTCGTGCCGACGCTGCCCTGGGCCGCCTGCTTCGCCCTCGGCGCGGTCGTGTCGCCGCCCGACGCGGTCGCGGCCAAGGCCGTGCTGGAGCGCGTGGCACTGCCGCGGCGCCTAACCGTGCTGCTCGAGGGCGAGAGCCTGCTTAACGACGCCGCCGGCCTCGTCCTGTTCCGCTTCGCTGTAGCCGCGGCCCTCACCGGGACATTCAGCCTCGGGAGCGCCACGGCGACGTTTGGATTGCTCGCCCTCGGCGGCGTCGCCGTCGGCGCGGTGTTCGGCTTCCTGTGGGTCCGGCTGCTGCGCTACCTCGGCGATCCGACCCTGACGATCGCGGCGGCGTTCCTGCTGTCCTGGGCGGCCTATGTCGGCGGCGAGGCCGTCCACGTCTCCGGCGTCATCGCGACGGTGGTGGCCGGGCTGATCTTCGGCTGGCACCAGCACGAGGTCTTCACCGCCGATGTGCGCCTACGCGGCACCGCAACGTGGCGGGTGATGGTCTTCCTGATGGAAGCGCTCGTGTTCGTGCTGATCGGGCTGTCGCTGCGCGGCGTCATCGAGCGGCTCGGCGGTGTCGAAGAAACTATTCGTTCGCTCGGCCTGCCGGTGGCCGGGGTGATCGTAGCCGTCATCGTTTCGCGCTTCGCCTGGGTGTTCGGCGCCGACGCGATCGGCCGCGCGATTGGTCGGCTTCGCGGAAAACCTACAGCATCACTGTCACCGGCTGCTGCCGCAGTGCTCGGCTGGGCCGGAATGCGCGGGGTCGTTACCCTGGCCGTCGCCCTGTCGGCGCCGGAGGACATGCCAGGGCGCGACTGATCGGCCCCCACAGGGTGGTCCAAGGTTAAAGTTAGTGCGCAGTAGGCCGCTCCACCACGGTTAGCTTGGCCGGCGGAGCTGGTCGGGCGAGCGCAGCCGGCCAAGCGGTGAAGGCTGGCATGAACACCTCTGGT
>NZ_JAKSYD010000198.1 GCF_022829605.1 Methylobacterium sp. E-065
CCGGGTCAGATCGTCCACGGTGGTGACGTCGGCGGCGGGATCCGACAGGCCGTGCCCGCGCAGATCGGGCAGGATCACGCTGTAGCCGGCGAACACCAGGGCGGCGACCTGGTTCATCCAGGACCACCCGGCGTTCGTGAAACCGTGAATCAGCATCACGGGATCGCCCCGGCCGAGCACCTCGTAGTGCAGCCGGCGTCCGTCGCGTTCGAAATGCGGCATCGTCTCAGACCTGACCCGTCGTCCCGGCGAGTTCCGCCGCGACCGCTTCCAGCGATTTGCCGCGCGTCTCGTAGCCGAGGAGGTAGCCCCCGATCCCCCCGATCAGCAGCAGCACGCCCAAGGCGGTGAAGAAGGCGTAGTTGGGGGCGCCGCTGCCCAGCATCCATCCGAGCATCGGCGCCGCGACGATCCCGCCGATCCTCTGCCAGGCCGCGGCCCAGCCCGTCCCGACCGCGCGGTACCGCGTCGGGTAGACCTCGCTCGTGTAGGCGAAGAGTGGACCGCCCGCACCGCCCGAAGCGAAGAATGCCGTCAGCGCGCCGAGCCCGAGAATGGACCAGGACTCGGTGGTCTGCCCCCACGCGAACATGAGGAGCCCGCCGACGCAGAGGAACACCGGGACGGTCGTGCGCCGCCCCCAGCGATCCAGCAGCAGGCCGCCCGCGATGTTGCCTAGCGCGCCCGTCCCGGCGATGAGTCCGGTGAACGCGAAGCTTTTGACGACCGGAAAGCCCATCCGCGCGAAGATCGATGGCAGCCAGATCGCCACGGCGAAGAACACAGCCCCGCCGGTGAGCTGCATCAGCCAGATGCTCGCGGTCGGCCGTAGATAGCCGCCGCGCAGGATCGCGCTCAGGCGCGCCGGCTCGACCGGCGGTCGATGCACGCTCGTCGGCAGCGTTCGCGGATCGATGGTGCTGAGACCGTCGACGATGCGGCCAGCCTCATCGAGGCGTCCGCGGGCGATGAGGAAGCGGACGGACTCGGGCAGAACGGCCCACAGCCCGATCAGCATGAGGCCCGGAACGGCTCCCGCGATGAACATCCCCCGCCACGTGAACGCCGGGATGATGAAGAGGGCGACCATCGCCGCGATGAAGCTCGAGCCTTGCCAGAACGCCACGGTCGAGGCGAGCATGAGGCCGCGCCGGCGCGTCGGGATGAACTCGGAGAGGTACGTGAAGACGAGCGGCACCTCCGCCCCCAAACCGATACCCTGGAGGATCCGCAGCATCAGGAGTGAGTCGTGGCTCCACGCGAACGCGACGGCGAAGCTGAGGGCGCAATAGGCGGTGATCGCGCCGACCATCGTCCACTTGCGTCCGAACCGGTCGGCGAGGAAGCCGACACAGGTCGAGCCGATTAGCATGCCGATGAAGACGCTCGAGGCGAGGATGCCCGCTTGAGCCGGGCTAAGCGCGAAGGCCGCGACGATGCCGGGCAGCGCGAAGCCCATCATATTGATGTCGAAGCCGTCGAATAGATGGCCGAGCGCGGCCGTCACGTACATGCGCCAGTGTTTGGGCGTGAGCGCCGATCGATCGAGGCTTTCGAGCAGCTGACCCGGATTTATCTGTGGCATCGTATTCAGCAACTCGACTGTTCTGATTGTTTCGGCTCTTCGCTCGAATATCGCTGCAAATTCGGGTCCATCACCCATCGACTTGTCGCCCCGGTGATTCAAGCCGCTTGGCGCTGAGCGTTCGGCAGAGTGCACAGCGCGCGTTATTGGGGGGCGCGGGTGACGAGCGGCGCAGGAGGCTCCCCGCGCCGCTTACAGACTGACCGGGACAGGATCCGCGGCCGTGTCACCGCGCCAGCAGAGATTGCTCGGTCCGGGGCCGTGGCAGCGCTTCACGCTGACCGGAGTGTTCCCATGCCAAGCCCCGGACGCCGCGCCGCTCAGGGGAACGGAAGCCGGTCCGCGAGCCCGATCTCGACCGCGAGTGTTCGCAAGTCGTCCAGCGTGTCGTCGGGCAACTGCAACCCGGCGCGGCGATGGTCAGCGTCGTTCCGAGCCTCGATCTCGCCGGGATAGAAGACCTCGTCGTATCCCTGTGCCAGCGGGACGGCCTTCAGGCCCGCGATCATCTCGTCCATACGCGCGCCGAAGCTATCGATCGGCTGGAAGGCCGCGATGTCGAGGGCGATCATCAGGTGACCGGCGCCGCTGCGTTCCCGGGCCTGATACGGCCCGTGCACCCCGGGTCCGAAGGGGGCAACCGCATGACGCCGTGCGACTGGTGCCCCCAGAGATCGGCCTGCACGAGCGTGTCGGCGCACAGTGCTGCCCGATCCTCCAGCATGCCGGTGGTCGCGTAGGCGGCCGTCGCGAAGGCGCGCAGCCGGTCTGGGGAAATTCGCTCGTCGGTCATGGGCGCGGATCCGGGGTCGGACGGGGATTCGATCTGTGGGTAGGAAGGCCACCATCCACCGCCGAGTTCGGCAGGCCGTGGCGGCGCGCGGCCCTCCGCCATGCAGCGAACGGCTCTGGCGCGGAGCGCTGATCCATCATGCCGCCGGGCTGCCGAACACGACGCAGACGGGCGATCCGGTCTCGACCGCCTGCCCGGTTCGGGCGAGAGCGCCGGTGACCTGATCCACAGCGAAGGATACGATCGTATCGCTGTCCTCGTTCGCGACCAGCAGCGTCTGCCCGGTGGGGTCCAGCGTGATGAAACGCGGCTTCGCGCCCCCGGTCGGGATCCAGGCCATCGGCCTCAGGCCCGCGGCCTCCACCGCGAGGACCGCGATGCTGTCGTCGCCACGGTTCGACACGTAGAGCCAGCGACCGCACGGGGTCAACGCGATGACGGCGGCGTGGCTGGTCTTGAGGCAGCTGGCCGTCAGCGTGGAGCCGATCTCGAGCGGCGAGAGGCGGCCGCTGCCCGCCTCCTAGGTGAGCCGGTCGCCGGGCTACCGTCGGCCTTCGCGGGTCATTCGGCGGCTTGGTTACGGATCTGTCTCTCCGTGCCAATGACTGCGGAAGCCATACAATCCC
>NZ_JAKSYD010000200.1 GCF_022829605.1 Methylobacterium sp. E-065
GGTGTGGGCTGCGCGACCGTGCGACGAGTCGATCTCTGAGGACGCAGCGGGCTGGCGGCCATGCCGGAGGGGGCTTGCTCGCTGGATTGACTCCTTACCGCGGCGGTCGTCGACGGCCGCTGCTAGACGGTGGAGGTGCTCCGCGGCGCCTGGAATGACGTCGCCTAGGTCGTATCCGGCTCGGTGGTCGGCCTGAACGGCGCCGGCAAGTCCCCGCTGTTCCACGCGATCTCGGGCCTCGTCCCGCATGGGGGCTCGATCCGGTGCGGCGGCCAGGACCTCGCCCGGATGAGACCCGCTGCCATCGCACGCGCCCGCACCGTCCAGGTGCCGGCGACCCGCGAACTGTTCGGCGACCTTAGCGGGCGCGAGAACCTCGATCCGGGCGGCCAGCATTTCCCGAATGCCGAGAGCGCCAGGCAGCGCCACTGGCCCTCACAGCCGTTCCGGGTCCTCAAGGCCACCGCAGCCCCGACCCCCCCCACGCTCTCGGGCGGCGCGCACCAGATGCTGCCCATCGCGCGGGCGCGCACG
>NZ_JAKSYD010000235.1 GCF_022829605.1 Methylobacterium sp. E-065
GCCGAGGAGCCGGGCAGCATCCGGCCCGAGTGGAAGCCCTGGCGCTTCGACGCCCTGCCCATCAAGCTCGCCACGATCCCGGTCAGCTGCGGCACCAACCGGTCCGGCCAGTCGCACGAGCCGAAGATTGCCGCCATCCGGCAGGCGCTGAGCGGCGTCGAGCGTGTGATCATCGCCACCGATCCCGGCCGAGAGGGCTCGATGATCGCCTGGGAGGTGCTGGAACACCTGGGCTGGCGCGGCCGCGTCGACCGGCTCAAGCTCGGCGCACTCGACGACGTCTCGATCCGCCGCGCCTTCGCGGCCCTGGCCAAGGAGCCGGGTTCGGGCGAGCGCGACTACGCCGCCTACCTCGAAGCGCTGTGCAGGCAGTACGAGGACTATCACCTCGGCCTGAACGGCACGCGAGCCATCTCGCTGCGCCTGCGCCCGCCCGCGTTCCGGGAACCCTGGCGCTTCGGCGGCGTACAGACGCCCACCCTCGCCATCCTGGCCGACCTGGAGGAGCGCATCCGATCCTTCGTGCCGCAGGACTTCTTCAAGATTGCCTTGCACCTCGGGACCCAGTCCGGTGCCACGCTGACCCTGTGGCATGCGCCGAAGGAGCGGATCTTCGACGCGGGCGTCGCTGAGACGATCCGAGCCGTCGCCGCGGCATGGTCGGGCCCCCTGGCCGTCGAGCACAAGGATGTGCGCCGTGCACCGCCGCGGCTGTTCTCGAAGGACACCTTGGCGCGGCGCTGCGCCAAGCGGTTCGGCTGGGACCCGCAGCACACGGCCGGGCTCACCCAGGAGTTGTACGATCAGGGTTATCTCAGCTACCCCCGCACCGAGTCCGAATACCTGCCAGAGGGGCAGGCTGCTGACGCCGCGACGGTGGTCGCAGCGGTGACTTCCGTGTTGACCGACTTGGGCAGCCTCATCTCACGGGACGGTGTGCCGGTAATCCGCCGTGGTGCGAAGGGGCATTACGTCAAAGATCCGGGCGAGCACCACGCCATCGTACCCCTGCGCAAGGTGCCTGAGCGCAGCCGCCTGTCAGCCGATCAATTCCGGCTGTGGGAACTCGTCGCGAAGGCGTACCTCGCCGCCCACCTGCACGACGGAATCGATGCGCGCACGAGCGTCACGGTCGAGGTCGGGACACCGCTGGGCCTGAAGCGGTTTGCCGTCTCAGGCAGTGTCATACGGCCCCCCGGGTGGCGCGCGATCTACGGCAGCGAGGCCGAGCTGGAAGCGGACGTCGTGCCCGGCAAGGCCAAGCGCGAGGCGGAGGCCACGTCCGCGCGCCTGCCGCTCGTGAACGATGGCGAGAGAGCCTCGGCCGCGAGCGCGGATGTCGCCACCGCGACGACTGAACCGCCGCGGCGGATCACCCGCGGCGAGTTGCCGGTGGTGATGGGGCGACTGATCGACCAAGTCGATGACCCGGCGGTCAAGCGTGCCCTGGAGAATCCGGTCAACCCGAACGAGCCCAAGGGTCTCGGCACGGCCGCCACCCGCGACACGATCCTGCCCAAGCTCCTGAAGAGCCGCTACATCACGTTGTCCAGCGGTAAGGATCCGGCCATTGAGATGACCGAGGTCGGGCTTGCCTTCATCACGGCGGTGCGACGCGTGTTCCCAGCCTACGGCGACCCGGTCGGGCGCGCCCTGTTCGAGGCGGAGTTGGCCGAGATCGGTCGCGCGGCCACGCGGGCCGAGGCCGTCGAGCGCGCCGACGCTTTCCGGCAACGCACGCGCGCGCGCCTCGATGAGTTGATCGCCGCGATCGCGAACTCGCCCGTCGTCAGCCTCGATCCGAGCCTGATCCCGCCCGGTCAGTCCGACAACCGGCCTCCGACGCCGGCCATGGTGTCGTTTGCGGCGAGCTTAGCTGAGAGAAAGGGCGTGAAGCTGCCGCGTGGCTGCAAGAGCAGTATCAGCGTATGCCGGGCTTTTCTCGACACCCACGCCGGGCCACGCGTACCTCAGGAGGGCGACGCCGATCAATCCCGTGACCGCCGGACTCCGAGCGCGGCGATGCTCAAGTACGCACACAATCTGGCCCAGCAGCGTGGCATCACTTGCCCGCCGGAGGCTGAGACCGACTTCGGCGCATGCCGGCGCTTCCTCGACGCGCACGCCGCTCGGCCGCAGCGTGGAGCGGAGACGCCGAGTTCCGGCGCAGCCAAAGCCAGGGAGCCTGCCGGGCGAGGCAAGCGGCGGGGCAGGGCGGCACCGACTTCGCGACAGCCAGCACCACAACGTCAAGCATGAAGCGACCGAAGGGGGTAAAACAGCCCTTTCATGAACCGGTTGTTGAAGGTCGGTGATGACCGGGCCGCACAGAGTGTGAGATCCGTGCGGCCTCAGCGCTCAATTTGATCTAAATGAGGCTCGTTCCATCCGCGCGCTTGAAGAAATCAGTAATGATGACTTCCGGTCCACGTTCCATTGGCCCCGCTTCTCAGATGTGTCGATTAGTTCATCGACTCGCATAACTAGTTGCTTCATGGTTGGGATAGGCTCGATCTGATCGGCTAGCTTCAGAACACAGCGCCAAAGCGAGCGACGTAGCGCGTCGATCTCATGCACACCAGTGCGAGGCGACTTGCCGTCGATGCGTTCGAAAAAGGCGCCGAATCTTGCCATCGGCTTCGCCTTCGGCTTACCTGCTTCCATGTAGGCTTCCAACATGACGCTGCTCATCGCCGCCGCCTCGGCCGCAGCTTGCCAGGGACCGATCGCCAAGGCGAGCTTACCAATCCGCTCCGTAATTGAGTCCCGCAGAGTGTTGATCTCGCTTTCACGGCGCATGACCTCAAGCTCGGCCTCGCGTTTAAGATGCCATTTGCTCAGATTGCTGACCTTTTCCATATTTTCACTCATCGTCTGGAGATGCTGAGGTGCATCCACTGAGCTTTTACGAGTTGGCCACATCAGATCCTCGCGTGAATTCAGACGATCGCCCTGAACCCATTGCCACTGCCTGCGGCTAGCGACTGCAATGGCTTGGCGGCGTGACGTGCCGCGCCTTGCCTACAGCCCACTTGACGAATAGGAATATAATCTGCTAACTAGGCGCTGGGCCGCTGCTTCGCAGCCTTCGTCGAGGGCCGTCATGAGGCACCCACCACCCACGCTGATGCGAAATTGCCTTAACGCCTTCGCCCAGCCTTCCGCACCAACCTCAACCATCCCGAGGGGGTCTCATCCGAGGCCCCCTTCGCTTTTCTGGAGACTGTTATGACCGCAGCCACCGCCACCAAGACCAAAGGCGCGCTGACCCCAGCCGAGAGCCCGCTCGCCAAGCCGACGCCGGCCCTCATCGTGTTCGGCGCCGACAAGGGCGGCAAACCCCACGCCGCTTGGTTCCCAACCCCGGATGTGAGCTTGGCGACGAAGGCCGCCGCGACCATCGGGTTCCGCGCGCTCGTGCTGTGCGATGATGCCCAGCGCTCAGCCGCCGCTGAACTACTACAGGGCCGAGTGTTCAGCTCGGGTCGCACCTACGTGCCGTTCGTGGCCAAGGAGGTCTATGAGCGCCTGCAAGCCTTCGCTGGCGGATCCCCGGGGCCTACCATCAGCAGCATCAGGTCGGCCGCGCAAAGTCCTGAGAAGCTTGCTGACGGCGATGATGGCTGCCCTGGCGGGTCAGGCCCACCTAATCCCCGCTACCCGCGAAGTTGGGCCGGCATCGCGATCGGCAGCCTTGTACTGATCACCGAGGGCGACGAAGACGGCTGGTACGAGGCGGTTGTAGTCGCCTCGAAGCCAGGCGGCGAGTTCACCCTGCAGTGGCGCGACTGGCCGGATCTGCCACTGCTGATGCGCCGACGCGATGAGATGGCCTTGTTGCACCCTAATGCCGCGGCAGCAGCCGAAGCCTGAACTCAACGCGAATGTGCAAATTGGCCGGCAGGGCTCAAGCTTTGCCGGCCGACGAGCTTCGATGAGGCGGGAGTTTCTACGATCAGATGGCACCGGCGTCGGGCATGCGGACGGTTGCCGTAGCTTCCCCAAAGAGGTCGTGTGCCCAACGTCGACAACGTTGGCTCAGGATGGATCGTAGAGGTTGAGGGGCCGCCCGCAAGCAGACATTCTGCAATGCGCCCATCTCGGTCATTCAACCGATGAGGGCATTGGCCCCGAAGCGGACGCTGAGAGGCCTGCAAAGCCGCTTGCGCCAGCTGGGACAGTCCTCATCTACAGCGGCCGGCCTGATTTGGAGCAAAGCGCGTCGAAGACGGCTGGACTAAACAGGCCTTGCCGCAATCGAACACCACCCACCGCAACGGGCTCGGCGTGTGCGGGCCGAGCGGCGTGCGGCAAAGGAGGCTCCCCGCGCCGCTCTGCGGGCTGACCGGGACAGGATCCGTGGCCGTCTCGCCGCGCCAGCAGACTTTGCTCGATCCCGAAACGTCGCGACGCTCCACGGGGGCCTGAGCGCTCCCGGACCAGCCCCGGACGCCGCACCGCTCAGGAGAACGGAAGCCGGTCCGCGAGCCCGATCTCGCCCGCGAGTGTTCGCAAGTCGTCCAGCGTGTCGTCGGGCAGTTGCAACCCGGCGCGCCGATGATCGGCGTCGTTCCGAGCCTCGATCTCGCCGGGATAGAAGACCTCGTCGTATCCCTGTGCCAGCGGGACGGCCTTCAGGCCCGCGATCATCTCTTCCATGCGCGCGCCGAAGTTCTCGATCGACTGGAACGCCGCGATACCGAGGGCGATCATCAGGTGACCGGCGCCGCTGCGTTCCCGGGCCTGATACGGCCCGTG
The DNA here is from genome assembly GCF_022829605.1 of Methylobacterium sp. E-065. Classification (GTDB taxonomy): domain Bacteria; phylum Pseudomonadota; class Alphaproteobacteria; order Rhizobiales; family Beijerinckiaceae; genus Methylobacterium. The sequence continues at coordinate 4,759 of NZ_JAKSYD010000235.1, forward strand.
CACCCCGGGTCCGAAGGCGCTGCCGGTGAGTACACCCGAGAGCATGTCCATCGCGACCGAGATGGCATAGCCCTTGTGCTGCGCCATGGGCAGGATGATGCCGTCGATCGCCTCCTGCGGATCGATGGTCGGCGCGCCCTCAGCGTTGATCGCCCAGCCTTCCGGGATCGTTTGCCCCCTTTGACGCGCGAGGTAGATCTTGCCGCGGGCTACGCCCGTGTTGGCGATGTCGAGCACCAGAGGCGCGTGGGTGCCGGCGGGTGCGGCCCAGGACCACGGATTGTTGCCCACGACCTTCCGCCGCCCGCCCCAGGGCGCCATGGCGGGGCTGGCGTTCGTCGAGAGAAAACCGACGCAGTCCGCGCGCGCCGCCATCAGCGTGAAGTACATCGCGGTGCCGAAGTGGTTCGAGTTGCGGACCGCCACGGCGCCGATGCCGTGCCGCTTTGCTCGATCGACCGCTTCCTGCGCCGCGCGGGCGGCCGAGATCTGTCCCATGGCCTCGCGGCCGTCGAGGACCGCGATCGCACCGCCGTCGACCACGAGTTCGGGTTCGGCGAGCGGATCGCAGACGCCGGCCCGCAACCGTGCCATGTACCAGGGCAACCGCATGACGCCGTGCGACTGGTGCCCCCAGAGATCGGCCTGCACGAGCGTGTCGGCGCACAGCGTTGCCCGATCCTCCGGCATACCGGTGGTCGCGTAGGCGGCCGTCGCGAAGGCGCGCAGCCGGTCTGGGGAAATTCGCTCGTCGGTCATGGGCGCGGATCCGAGATCGGACGGGGATTCGATCTGTGAGGAGGAAGGCCACCAGCCATCGCCGGGTTCGGCAGGCCGTGGCGGCGCGCGGCCCTGCGCCGACATGCAGCGAACGGCTCTGGCGCGGAGCGCTGATCCATCATGCCGCCGGGCTGCCGAACACGACGCAGACGGGCGATCCGGTCTCGACCGCCTGCCCGGTTCGGGCGAGAGCGCCGGTGACCTGATCCACGGCGAAGGATACGATCGTTCGCTGTCCTCGTTCGCGACCAGCAGCGTCTGCCCGGTGGGGTCCAGCGTGATGAAACGCGGCTTCGCGCCTCCGGTCGGGATCCAGACCGTCGGTTTCAGGCCCGCGGCGTCTACCGCGATGACCGCGATGCTGTCGTCGCCACGGTTCGACACGTAGAGCCAGCGCCCGCACGGGGTCAACGCGATGCCGGCGGCGTGGCTGGTCTTGAGGCAGCTGGCCGGCAGCGTGGAGACGATCTCGAGCGGCGAGAGGCGGCCGCTGCCCGCCTCATAGGTGAGCCGGTCGAGGCCATCGGCAGCCTTGAACCGTTTTGCACGACGGAATCACGCCGCGCTTGACGCTGTCCGCTCGAAGGTCACGCAGCAGGCAACCGGACGCGCTCAAACGACCGCATCGGGCTGCGCAGTTGACGACGGACCTGGTGCCGCCAGCTATTCGTGGCGCAGGTTGTCGAGGACGTTATAGACGTTCTCGCTACTATGCTGGCCATCCTCAGCGGTATAGGCGGCGATGTCTGCTAGGGCGCGGGCGAAGTTGTGTGCCGAGCAACTCGCACATCAGGGTAAGGGCGACATCCAGCACACCGGCTGCGGCGTCCCACTCATCGAGGCGGGTGAGGTGTTCGCACTCGTGCTCGACAACCCTCAGGTCACAGGCGTTGGCATGGGCGCGCCGGATCTCATCGCTCAACAGCAGGGCGCGGGCATCGCGCGCCCGCTCGCCATCATCCTCGGTCAACACCTGTGCCGCAGGCGAGCCCGCTCGATGTGGGCGTCCCGTGGCGTAGGCTGGCAACAGAGCCTGGAAGGTCGGCTTTAGTTCATTGCGGTACTGCCCTTCGGTCATCATGCGACTCCGCTCACACCGCGGCGTGAGGCCGTCGGCGAGTATGTTTACGCGCCGGCTCCGCGGGGCGAGCAGCAGGCTCAGGCGGTCATGAGGGGCGCGCCTCGAAACTGACTCGCTCCCAAGTCCCATGATATCCCGCGTCGGCGGGCGACGGGGTGCGGCACGACAGTCACTGCGTGCCGCGGAGGACGGCCCCTGCGTTCGGTGCACTCGCGCCCGCACCGGCCAGCAACGATGCAGCCCCCCCCTAGCGGCGTCGCCGCTGTTGCGCCCGAGCCATGCTCCGCTGGCTCGCGGCGCGATCACGCTCCTGAGCCGCGAAAGCCCGCTCGGTAGCCCGCGCCGCGCAATTGAGGGCGCTGAGGACCGCCCGGCCGTCGCCGGCGGCAAAGGCCAGCCTGTCGAGCCTTTTGCCCGCCAGCATGTTCGCCATGCGAACGAGGTCGCCAGGGCCCAGCTGATACTTCTTGCTCGCGAACTTGCCGGTGAACTCGCGCAGCGGCTCACCGGGCGCTGGATCGGCGACCCCACGAGTTTCGGCGATGATGCGGTACTCGTTGACGGGCGCCTTCAGCATGTAGAGGACTTGACCCTCCACCTTCTCGGGTCGAACGGGGCGAAAGTGGGCGGCCGCAACGCCGGGGATGAGGGTGCGGCAGCGCCTGTTGAGGCTGTCGCGGATCTCCGTCATCCGCTGCTTGGAGATGCCCCACACCAGCAGATGCAGGTGCCAAGAGATCGCCCGCTTCCAGTTGGTCCGAACAGCATCAGCATTGGTGTAGAGGGCGGCCTCCACCATGCCGACGAAGCTGGCTCCCCGCAACTCAGCACGCGCCCACTGCTGAAGCTTGAAGAGGTCGAGATCGGCGGCCGTGTCATAGGGAAGGGTGTAGGTGTCGCGGATCAGGGTAACCCAGAAAATCGGCGCGCTCCGGGGGAGCGCGGCGGTGAAGCTGGTGACGTGATCCGTCGCGAGCTGCGCATACGCGATTCGGGCCGCGTAGTTGCAGGCCGACAAGCGGAACGCCGCCTCGGGGTCGATTTCGTCGCGCGTTGCACGCGAAAGCCGAGCGGCGGCAAGCCGACGTTCCTCGCTGCGGGCGATGCTGCGCGGGTCATCGGTGTGGTACGCGAGGAACCTCGGCCAGGTGTTGCAAGGCAACCGGGCCGGCGACCGCTTGCGCGGTTTCAGGCGCCGGCGGGGCCGTGAGCGTCTTGAAGGGGCACTCGGGGGTTCGGGGCAGGTTCGGGGCGAAAGGGCCTCAGGCGGGCTTGTAGCGGGGCTCTGTGGGCCGTTTGAGGCCGTGGGGCGAGGGGTTGGCGGGGTGTGTTGCGTTACAAGGGGGCAAGCACCTCTATGCGCCTGATCGGCGCGCTGGGTTAGGCACGCACGAAACACCGATGCGCCCGTCCCGGGGCGCCGCCATGATATATGGGGAATTTTTAGCTTCGCCATCACCGTATCACCTGTATCCGCGCGAACATCCAAGACCATCTTCGGCCCGGCTCGGCGCTTTACCCGGCGCCGGCAAGCGTCGATGATCAGCACAGTCGAAGACGCCTTCACTCGTGCAGCGTCACTGCCCCAAGGAAACGAGAGGTCGTGGTCACTTAATTCTAAATTCGACGATGTCGGCAGTGAGCAGCCCCGGACACCGCTTGTGTCCGGGGTAACCCCCTCAGCCAATCAGGCCCCGTTTGCTGAGCGCGCGGGAAACCCACCGGAGCGCTTGTTCCTTATTCCGGAAGGTTTTCTGCGCCACCAAGCCGTCGATGGCGTAGGCGAGCACTGCCTCAAAAGCCGCCGTGGGCGGCAGGGACAGAGTTGGAATCACATCATCCAAAGCGGCTTCGAGTTGATCCTGCGACACGCGCAGTTTCACGCGCCGAGTTCGGACTTGTTCGAGTCTGGTCATCGTTCTTCTCCAACGATGGCAGAGTGCCATCACAGAGCCTTTACGTGACGAGACAGACGCCTCACGCAGCCGGTACGCATCGTTGCAGCGACCTTTACAGCGCTGCAGCCCTCCTCATCGGCGCCGCCAGTCAACACGAGCTTGCCGGAGGCGTGTTGGCCAAATTGTCGGCCTGTAGGACGCTCACCAGGGGTTTGATAGCTCAGCCCACGCCTCCCGCTATCTGCCTGCTGCCGAGGGCGGAAACGGCGTCAGCAGCCTCGCTGGGTCCCCTCAGCTCGCGTCTATCCGCCCGCGTTCGTCGACACCGAACAGCATCAGGCCATCAGCAAGAGTGGGCCGCGGCGGTGATGTCCTTTCTGGCTGCCTAATGGCGCCAAGCGATGCGACGGCGTCGAGGAGATAGCGATAGGCGGCAGCACCGGGGAGGCGAGCGTGGCGGTTTCAACCGCTATCGGCGCGTCCAAAAACAAGCGGGATCCGGCGCGGGGCTGCCGATCACAATGTAGCAGTCATCCGCACCCAGGTCTGGCGTCTCAGGTAAATACCAATTGAAAATGTGACCGATGCAATGCCGTTGGAGCAAAGCCAAGGCGCAGCAAAGTCACTTCAGAATGCTTACTGCAGATGCTCAAAAACGGCGCCTGTATATGAATACCCATGCCTTGATCACCATGTCAGCGCTGAAAAGCATGTGCAGTATAGCCCCTGCTGAACGACAAGATACGAGCCCAATCAGCCCAATTTAGGAAGCAAAACCTCCTGAGCAACCTTGGAGACCATGAATCCCATGAGCAGCACCGCCGCCGCCCGCCAGATCGCCGCCGCTTACGGGGATTGGGCCCTGCGCTTGCAGGAAGACGGTTGGACGCCCTCCCTGCTGACCCTCATGTTCCGCCAGCTGCGCGGCACGCCTACGGCCGTCGCGCGCCAGATGGAACGTGAGACGGAGCGGGTCTACGGGCGCTTCATCACCCGCGTGCGCCGCAATCCGCATGCCCTGTCGAGCATCGGCCGCCTCCCGCTGTGGATTTGCAGCCCCGACTACCCGGTCTTCAAGCATGCTAAGCAGAGCTTGGCCGACGTGACCGTCAACGACGGGCGCCATCTGCACGTCATCGATTTTCAGCCCCCCGCCGCCCATTCCCGGCTGCCCGTGCCTATCGCCGACCATTTTGCGAGCGATCAGGGCATCTACGTGCACTCGGATTACCCCCTGCTACGCTTGCATGCTGTGCCGATCACCCACGACCTCGGCGCCGTCGTCGATTACACGCTGAAGGCCCTACGCCGGGGGCTGCTCGGCGAGGATGGGGTGTTCATCCTCCCCCGCAGCCGGTCGGAGCTGCCGATGCGGGGCGGCCTGCTTAAGGGACAGCGCGGTGCGGGGGCAGTGCTCGGTATGCGGGATCTGTCGGACGACCGTGCCTTGTGCTGAAGCGCAGACTGGTTGCCGGCATGCGGGCGCGAAGCAGCATCGGATCGCCCCCGCATCGTGGTGTAACCCCACGATGCGGGGGTAAGCGCAACAACGTCTATGTGGCTTCAGGGTCCAACGGTGCCCCGTGCGGCTCGTTGATTCGGACGTGCAACATCATCAGTTTGACCCAAGATTGCCGTATCAACGTCAACATCGCATCCCTCTCAAAATCGTTAGTCTCGAAAGTCATAACATTATCTATCATACGTGCCGTCAATGTCAGCATCTCTTCGCAAAGTATTTTAGTCTGCTCCAGTGACTTGACGTTTATGGAGATATCGTCGAGTAATTCAGACTGATTGTGTTCATCATCGTAGCTGGCATCTGGGTTTCGAGCCGGATCATTCGCCTCTAACCATTCGGCATCGCCGCTGATCTCGTCGATCCTGGGCTTAAATCTTTGATCGCCTGCGGAGATCTTGATATCACTGTCAATCAAGGGCGCACCGTTCTTCTCGGCTAATGTGCTTTGCTCCCTGTCTTTCACCAAAGCCTCAAGTACTTCCTCCATCGTCACAGAGGTTGGGTCGCCCCCTTGGTCGAGCCACTCGCGTGCGCCGGCCAAGATCTTAGCGCGATACTGAGCTGCTTTGCGCAAGTTGTTCTGGCCATGCTTTTTCAAAAGCCGGTCAACTTCAGCTAGGGGTGTGTCTAGGTCGAAATAATACTGCAGAGATTGAGCGTATTGCGTGGCACGATCTCGGCTTTCCATACCGCTTTGGTAAAATATGTATAGGAATAGGTAGTGCAAGAAATTTTTTTTGATAAGAACCACAGGCGGCCCATTGGTGTATCTTGCGTCAGATATTTCAGAAGCTAGTAGTGAATAACAGTGATCGTGAAGTATAAATTTGAGAGCGATGTAGTAAGCGACGATCAACATCTCATGAACGCGTGAATGATGCCCGATACCAATTAGTGCGCACGCTTTCTTCGCCAAGATTGCGGCTGACATCGGCCGGTCATCTGCTTCCCGCATGATGCTAAGTGGGTTGACCGCAGGGTGGGTACAAATTGCTTCAGATCCAATTTCATTCCGCAGGGCCTCGGTATATCGTTGCTTATCAGCGCTGTAGTCCTCTGCACTTTTAAAATCGCTCGTAGCCGCTCCGCAAGGGTTGATGTCTCCATCAATTCTGTTGGATTGCCCCAGCGATCTGCCCTTGATTTGTTCTCTCGTCAATTTTTGGGGTGGTCGATTTTTATTAGTCACAGCCGCCTCACTCGCTCGGAGTACAACCTGGGAGATCGCACTCCGATTGGGGAAGGAACATCCGTTTGCGCAAGCGAAAGCTGAAGCTTTAGGGCTTGCGACCGGCATGCACCACCGGTATACAAGGCGGGTTCGGTCAGCGCTTAAGTGTCTGTAATATCGATGCCTTACTCGGGCAGTCGCCCAGTCCTTTCCTGGGCACCAATTGATAGATGTGAGCCCGCCAAGTCGTTGGCGGGCTTTATCTTTTCCGGGGTGCGGGTTTGCCGACGCCTCGTAGGCGATCGAGATAGCTCGCGATCCGTGCGGGCGCTGGACGCTCGGTGGCGATCCTGAATGTGCCGGGCGACGGCTGCTCCCTTACTGGCAGGCTTCAAGGCCGCTGACGGCCTTGGCTGCATCGGCGAGAACAAGCTTAGCACGAGTGATCGCGCCGGTCCCGATCGCCCCCGTGAGCACATCAAGCTTCGACCGGATCAAGGCAGCGACGTTGCCAAAGGTCTCGCGGTATAAAAGCGGTCACGCCGCTTTTAATCGAATGTTTACGCTGCCCAACCAGTCTTCGACGGTCTGACGCGGCGGTTGCACGCGGAGACGTGGCGGAGAGCAACATGGAGCCGAGCGAGGTCGAGCGGTTCGCGCGGGTCGCCTCCGAACTGACCGCCCTGGGCCAACCTCCGCAGGCCTCGCCACACGATTCCCGCCCGATCGCCATCGTCGTGCCCGTCTTCAACGACTGGGCCGCCTTCCGCATCCTGGCACAGGCGATCGACACAGTTCTGGTCGAGGCTGATCTTCACGCCGACCTCATCATCGTCGATGACGGATCCTGGCAATCGGGGGAGCGCGTGCTGGCCGAGGTCGCCAACGCGGCACGCCGGCTGCGCCTGCGCCCGGCGGTCCTGGCCACCAATCTCGGCCATCAGCGTGCGATCGCGGTCGGTCTCGTCCAGGCGAGTAAGCAGGCGAGTGCCTACCGCGCGATCCTCGTCATGGATGGCGACGGCGAGGATCCGCCGGAGCATATCCCGCGGCTCGTCGCGGAAGCCGCGGCCCACCCCGAGGCCGTGATCTGCGCCCAGCGCCGACGCCGCTTCGAGGGCGCCCGTTTCGCGCTCGGCTACGGGCTGTTCAAACTGGTCTTCCGGCTCTGCACGGGGCGGCGCATCGATTTCGGACATTATTGCGCGATTCCACCGGCGCATCTGCCGCGGCTCGTCCATGCCCCGGCGTTGTGGAGCCATTTCGCCGCGAGCCTGATCCGCTCCGGCCTGCCGCTCCGCCGCATCCCCCTCGACCGCGGCCAGCGTTACGTCGGGCGTTCGACCATGAACGCGACGGCGCTGATCCGGCACGGGCTCAACGCCATCGCGGTGTTCGAGGATGTCTGCCTCGTACGCCTGCTCGTGCTCCTGGCCGTGTTCGGATGCGGCGTGGTCGTCGCGATGATCGGCGTGGTGCTCGTCCGCTTCTGCACCGACCTCGCCATGCCCGGCTGGGCGACGAACGCGGGCGGCCTGCTCCTCGTTGTTCTGTTCCAGGCGGCCCTGCTCGCGGCGACGGCGGCGGCGGCCCACCTCAACCGGCGCGCACTGCCCGAGACCGTGCCGGCCCGCGATGCGCACTGGTTCCTGCTGGCTCCCGCCGCGGAGAAAACCGAAGACGGAGACGCGAAGTGGCCAGCGGATCAGCGCGCGGCGTGACGGCCCCGCACGCCGCGTATGTCGGGACCGAACTCGAGCTGTTCGCGACCGCGTGCAACTGGAAGCGCTACTGGTCCGACGTGATCGCGCCGTTCGTCGGCGGCCGCGTCCTCGATGTCGGCGCCGGACTGGGCGCGACGGCGGAGGTGTTCGCCCCGCGGACAGGCATCACGGCCTGGACCTGTCTGGAGCCTGATGCACGCTTCGCTGCGCACCTCGCGACGCGGATCGCGTCGGGCGGGCTGCCGGCTCGGACACGGGTGCTGCGCGGAACGAGCCGTGACCTCGACCCCGCTCAGCGCTTCGACACCATCCTGTACATCGACGTGCTGGAGCATATCCGCGACGATCACGGCGAGCTTGCGGGGGCGGCTTCGCGCCTGGCAGACGGCGGCCACCTCATCGTGCTCTCGCCGGCCCATCCGTTCCTCTACGCGCCCTTCGATGCCGCGATCGGACACGAGCGGCGCTACACCCGTGCGACCTTGCGCGCGGCTGCGCCCGACGGCCTGCGGCGGGTGCGGCTCGACTACCTCGATGCGGTCGGGTTCGGCGCCTCACTGGGCAACCGTCTGGTCCTGCGGAGCGCGATGCCGAGCGCGGGCCAGATCTCCGCCTGGGACCGCCTGATGGTTCCGATCTCGCGCCGCCTCGATCCCTGGCTGGGGTTCCGCGCCGGAAAGTCGGTCGTCGGGGTCTGGACGCGATGAGCGCCGGGCTGATCACCGGTGCGGCGCCGCCTGTCAGCCTGTCGCGCGGCACCGAACTCGGCTGGGGCCTGCTGACCGCCTGTCTCGCCGTTGCGACCGCGGCGATTCCGCTGGCCCACACCCCGACCTTCTACTTCACGGACGATTATCAAGCCTACTTCATGCCGGGGTTCCTGGAGATCGCCCGGCTGATCAAGGCGGGGGAGCTGCCGTTCCTGACGCCGCGCCTGTTCCAGGGTGGCGCGTTCCTCGCCGAGTATCAGTACGCGCTGTTCAACCCCGTCAGCCTCCTGCTCTACCTCGTACTCGACGGGTTCGCGCGGCTCGATCAGGCGGCGGCCTTCTTCGTGCTCGTCCATGTCGGCCTGCTCGCCGGCGGGACTTACGCCCTGGCGCGCGTGGTCGGTGTCAGCCAGGCGGCCGCCATGCTGGCCGGGCTGACAGCCGCGACGAGCGGATGGATCATCTATTGGGGCGCGATCACGTGGATCCCCGGCCTTGTCAGCACCGCCTGGCTGTCCTGGGCGACCGCCGCGTTGATCCGGGCCTATCGGGCACCGGGTTTCGTGCCCGCGGCCGCGGGCGCCGTCTCTATGACCATCGCGAGCGGCTGGCCGTTCTCCGACGCGGCGCTCCTCGCCGGCCTCGGCGTCGCTCTCCCCCTGGCCTTCTGGGCCGGCCGCGACGGATGGGCCTGCGCCCGTATTGCCCTGGCTGCCGGGCTCGGCGGGCTACTCGCCGCCCCGGCCTGGATGCCGCTCGCGGCCGCGATCGGGACAAGTTCCCGCCAGCCGGAGGTCCTGTTCCACGACATGCTGTCTACGCCGCTCGCCGTGATCCTGGCGATGGGCGTGCCGGTCTGGCCGGAGACCTGGCTCGGATTCCGCGGCTTGAAAATGCATGTCGGGCCGCCGGCCCAGTACGTCTCCTGGTGGGTCCCGGTCGCCCTGGTGAACGCCTCCCGGGCACGGCTGAACGAGCCGGAGAGCCGCGGCGTCGCCCTGTTGCTGGCCGTGACGGCGGTGATCGCGCTGCTCGCGATCTCACCCGGCGTATCGCAGTTGCGCTGGCCGTTCCGCTTCCTGCCCTACGTTCAGATTGGCTGCACCATCGTGGCCGCCTGGTTTGCGACCCGGGACCGCTGGGCGCCGGGCCGGACCCTGGGGCTCATCGCGATCGGCGGCGCGGTCGCGCTCGTCCGCGATCCAGGCCTGCTCACGCTCCAGATCGGGTTGACGGCGCTCATCGCCCTCACGGCCGCGCTGGCGCTGCGGGCGGAGGGGACGACGCGTCTCGCGATCATCGCTGCAAGCCACGCGGTCGTGTTCGCGATCCTCACCACGACCATGCCGGTCAACGAGCAGGTCGGCACATGGCCCGCGCCGATGGCGCGTTCGGCCTATGTCGCTCCACCCCTGCGCCCGGGCGACACGATGCTGGTCCTCCACGATACCGACTACCATCGCACCCCGATGGCACCGCCGGCCCAGGGCGCCCTGTTCACCGAATTGCCGCATTCCAACACGCCGCTGCTGACCGACGCCGCAGTGGTCGGCGGCTACTCGCCGATGCCGATGCGGGGCTTCCGTGCGATCTGCATGTGGCGGGGCGGGGCGACCTGCCCGGAGGCCGCCGAGCGGCTGGCGCGCCCGGACCCCGTGACCGGCGCCAGCACCCTCGATCTCGCGCGCGTGGCGCGGGTCGCTGTGGAACGAGGGCCGCGCGCGGACGGCTTCGCTGCCGTCGCCGGACCGGGCTGGACCCGGCGCAGCGGCGTGGCGGCCGAGTTGTTCGAGCGGGTGGGCGGCGGCTCTACCCTGCCCGGAACGCTCTCGGCCGGGCCACCGGGCTTCACCGTCACCGCGGCCGCGGAGGGCGCGGCGTCGGGACGCTACGCCGTCACCTCACCGGGCGGCGGACGCGTCGTCTGGGCGCGCGCCTGGTATCCGGGCTACGCCGCGGCCTGGAACGGCGCACCGCTGGCCGTCGAGACCGTCAACGACTTCCTGCTGTCGGCACTCATCCCGGCCGGAGACGGCGTGCTGACCATGCAGTACGTGCCGGCCGGTCTGCGCACGGGCCTCACCGTTTCGGCGCTTGCCGCGATCGCGTTGGTCGGCCTCATGCTGTCGCGCCGGCTGAGACCGCACCGCCTTCCGGGCTGAGGTCCGGGGAGGGCTCAATACCGGACGGTGGTGAACCCGCTCCGGCCCACGACGCTCTGGATCACGTCCTTGGTGGATGGGCTGAGCCCGCCATCGCCGCGCAGGCGGCGGCCATCCGCCCGTTCGAGGCGCGCGACGTCGTCGGAGCATCGGCCGAGCGCCTCGCGAATCCGCGACGACAGGGGCGCCGCCCGCGCCGCCGGAGCGCCGCTCATCTCGAACCGGAGGCAGGAGGCGAGGTAGCCTTTCAGGTCATCGAAGGCGGCAGCCTGCGCGCTCGACGTGAGGACGACGAAGAGTAGGGCGGATCGGGCGAGCATCGGGCGCTCCAGGCAGGGTCGGACCATGCTGACAACGCGCAGGCGAGGCTTTCGTAACCGGGGTTTTCGGATGCGGACCGCGGAGTTCGCGCCCGCCGCACGCGGACGGATTGGCGCCGACGCGCTTGTGTACGTCCGCCTGGGCTGAAAAGCGGCCCTGCCGAAACGCAGTCCGTTCGGCCGCACGATGCGAGAGCCTTCGAAACAGCGGCCAGCGACCTTCAGTGGAAGATGATGCAACACCATTGACCTAGAGCATCGTGCCGGTTCCGACCGGCTACATGATGCTCTAAAGGCCAACCGCAAACTTTGGTGGAGTTGTCTCGCGTGCGTTCCGGTTCAAGGCTCTCCGAGCGCTGGTTGACGCTGGCGCATTGGATCGTTGCCCTGGTCTTCGCTTGGTTCCTGATCGGGCTTGGCTCACTGGTCGTGGGAGATCTTCCTCAGGTCGAGCACCGTTACACGCTCGAACAGTTCCTCGACGCCGACCAGACCCGGAATTCGACCGAGGCTCTGAAGCAGATCCGCCGCGAACAGGATGAAAGCCGTCGGCAGGTCGAGCAGGATCAACTCGCCCTGGACGCGGCCCGATCGGCCTCCGAGGGCGCGCGCGAGACTTTCGCCAACTGGCTGAAGACCCGAGACGCCACGCAGCGGGTCGATCAGGACCCCGGCCTGATCGCCCGCACGGAGCAGCTCGACGCGCTCAAGGCCGCCGAGCGCGCCATCGAAGAACGGCTCGCAGCTCTGACGCGGACAGGGCTCGACCTGTCCGCACGCGAAGCGGAGCAAGTGCAGCGGGACGACACCCTGCGATCAGCTGCGCAGACGCGGCTCGATGCGGCCGAGCACGGCCAGGAGTTGCGCGTCTTCGCCTACAGGCTCGCTCTGACGCTGCCGCTGCTGGCCCTGGCCGGATGGCTCCTGCTCAAGCGGCGGCAGACCCGCAATTGGCCGTTCGTCTGGGGCTTCGCCATAGCGGCGGCCTTCGCCTTCTTCGTCGAACTCGTGCCGTATACGCCGAGCTACGGCGGCTACGTGCATTACGGCGTCGGCGTGATCGCGACGCTGGTCGCGGGCCGCGCAACGATCAATGCGCTCCACGCCTACCGCGCGCGACTGGCCGCGGTGGAAGACCGTCCGGACGCGGAACGGCGCACCGAGATCGCTACCGATCAGGCCCTTGCGCGGCTGGCCAGGAAGGCATGTCCCGGCTGCGAACGGCCGATCGCCCTGGACGAAGCGAGCACGAACTTCTGCCCCCATTGCGGCCTCGGCCTCTTCGCGGATTGCCCGGCCTGCGCACAGCGCAAGAGCACCTTCGAGCGCTTCTGTCGGGCCTGCGGAACCCGAAGCCCGGGCCTTCCCGGCACCGTTCCGTAAGTCGGCTTCCGGCTTAGATCCGCGCGCTTATGAGCGCACTCCGCCGGAGTGGACGCCGGTTCGGCGGAGAGCGCGCGCCCCAAAACAGCGGCTCGAGCGCTGGGCTGCTCTGTCGAGCCGGTGGAGCCGGAGAGCGGAAGGCTTCACCCCCGGCGGCCCGTCTCAGGCGTTGTCGCCCCGGATCGCCGCGATCACGGCATCGGTGACTTGCCGGGTTGTGGCCGTGCCGCCAAGATCCGGCGTGTGCAGGTTCGGATCCGCGGTCACCCGCTCGACCGCGCGCATCAGCCGATCGGCGGCGGGCGCCTCGCCGAGATGCTCCAGCATCTGGCACGCCGTCCAGAAGGTCGCGACCGGGTTGGCGATCCCCTTGCCGGTGATGTCAAAGGCCGAGCCGTGGATCGGCTCGAACATCGACGGGAAGGTGCGCTCGGGGTTGATGTTCGCGGTCGGCGCGATGCCAAGCGAGCCCGCCAGCGCCGCCGCGAGGTCCGAGAGGATGTCGGCGTGCAGGTTCGTCGCCACGATCGTGTCGAGGGTCTGCGGCTTCACCACCATGCGCATCGTCATGGCGTCGACCAGCATCTTGTCCCAGGTGACGTCGGGGAAGTCTTGTGCCACCTCGGCGGCGATCTCGTCCCACATCACCATGGCGTGGCGCTGGGCGTTCGACTTGGTCACCACGGTCAGTAACTTGCGCGGGCGGGTTTGAGCCAACCGGAACGCGTAGCGGATGATGCGGTCGACCCCGGAGCGGGTCATCATCGAGACATCGGTGGCGACCTCGTTGGCGTGGCCCTGGTGGACCCGGCCACCGACGCCGGCATACTCGCCCTCCGAGTTCTCGCGCACGATCACCCAATCGAGTTCCGGCCCCGAGACGTGGCGCAGCGGGCTGGTGATGCCCGGCAGGATGCGGGTCGGGCGGACGTTGGCGTACTGATCGAACGGCTGGCAGATCGCGAGCCGCAGGCCCCAGAGGGTGATGTGGTCGGGCACGTCCGGCGCGCCGACCGCCCCGAAGAAGATCGCGTCGTGGTTGCGGATCTGGTCGCGGCCGTCCGCCGGCATCATGACGCCGTGCGCCTTGTAGTAATCCGAGCCCCAGTCGAAATGGTCGAACTGGAACCGGAAGGTGCCGGTCTTCTCGGCCAGCACATCGAGCACCTCGATGCCGGCGGCGATGACTTCAACGCCGATGCCGTCCGCCGGAATGGCCGCGATGGTGTAGGTCTTCATGGTGGGTCTCCGAGTCAAAAGGATTCCGTGCAGGGCGACCGCGAAGGTCAGGCTCGCGGAGAACGGAGCAGGCCGGCCACGACCATCAGGCCGCCCGCGAAGCTACCGGTCCGGTCCTTGATCCAGCGGATCATCCACGGTCCGACGACGACGCCGAGATTGCCGATCGCTTTGATGCCGGCCGCCGTGGCCGGGCCGGACAGGAACATCGCCGGATCGCACAGACCATCCGCATCAATACGGCCGACGCGGCCCTCGAGGCCATGCGCCAGCATCGCATCCGGGCCCTGAACGAGCTGCTGCTGGAACGCTGCGGGCTCAAGCACCTGTAGCGCGTCATGGGCTGCGGACCGAGCGCCGGCCTACCGCACCCGCAGGGATCCCCGATGCCGCGCCGGCCAGGGGAAGCGGCGCCAGCCCCTCTTGCGCCCGAACGAGCGGCGCGGATCTGGCTGAGCCGCGTGCGCGAACCGCCCGACAGCCCGCGGCGCGTGGGCGGCGCCGATGGCCACCAGTGCCGCGACGGCGATCAGGGCGACCAGCGTCGCGCCCCAGAACAGGTTCTCGAACATCCCGCGTACCGCCGCCGAGGAGCTTGCCTCATCGATATTAAAGCACAGACGTTCGCCTCTCGTCGGCAGTGACAACACTGTTTTCGTCGACCATCTGTGGATATCGGCACGATGTCCCACGCTGGCACGCAAATCCCGGATCAGATGCGAGGCTCGGCTGCAAAGCCCAAGCCGATGACGCCGGGCGGGGCGCAGGGCTGATCGTCGATTCCGGGGCTCGCTCTGTGGCCCACCCAAGATGGGCCGTTGGCCTCGACGGACCGGCGCGTGATGTCCGATCCGGGGAAGACGCTCTCATGCACCAAACCGGTCTCCAGTTCGACGGATCGGAAGACGGCACCGGCGCGACTAAAATTGCAGCCGTTGTGCGCGCGAGGGCTTCACGCGCGCCTCATTCACGTGAGGTCTGCCACCTGCATAGATGCTTTCGCGGGCTGATCCGGCCGAGATCTGTTGTGTTCGATCCTTGCTTTCGAACGCGGAAATCCGACGTTATTTAAACGTAAGATAGCGCACATTAACGGCGGTCATGGAATTCCTGATCCATGGCAAGTGCGGGTACCCCGATATCGCAGTACGTCATCACCGCCCGGGGGCAGACGGGTCATATCCGCCAGACCAGGGTCCGGGCCGCGAGTGCGGTTGTGCTCGCCAGAACCTGGATCGCCGCCGGTTATGAGGCGGTGCAGATCGTCGACCCCCTGGGACACGTCCTCAGCCCGGAGCGATACCGGGTCGAGATCATGAACGGCGGCCGGTTTTTCCGCTGAACCTGTCCGGACACGGCGGGATGCGGCCCTTCTGCTGTCGCGCGTGAGGCGGACGATCGGGTCCCGGAGAATTTACGAAGCGTTCATGCTCCGGGTGTCCCATCCGGTCTTCAGAGGCCGAAACGAGGACGCGATGCCGAGCGACACGATGAGAGCGCTCTCCGCCGAAGGTGACGTTGGTTCGGTGCACGGGAACGCGTCACGACACGGTTTTGGAGCCATCCGCGATACAGCTGCGATCGGAACCGTCTCCGAGACGCAGGGCCCGATCCTGGAGCCCTGGCGCATCCTGGCGCTCGCGCTGATCGTCGCCGCCGGCATGCTGTTCGTCCATCTGGTTGTTCCCGCCGACGCCTCCGAGGATCCGGCCGGGGCCACCCCGGCTGCAATCCTCAGCCCGCAGCCGTAGATCGACCGCACTGCGGATCCTATTCGCCCGGCGCCCGGGGGCCGCCGGCCTTATCGAGGGCGGTTGCGGCGGCGACCAGATCGCGCCGCGCCTGGGCGATCGCCGTGGTCTTCTCGGCCCGCTGCGCGTTGAGCGCTTCGAGGAACGCGGTCCAGTCGGCTCGGGCAGTCGTCGGGATCACCCCGTCGAGCCGCTGGCGGAGTTCGGCGACCCGGCTGTCCGCCGTCGCCTGGGGAGCCGCGACGTCGGCGTCGTACACGCCGACCGCGCAGGTCTGATCACCGGCCTTGGTGTAATACGTCGTCTTGGGCTCTTCGACGGTGCTGCCCGGCTTCGGGAACAGGTAGCGGATCACCGCGATCTGTCCGGGCCTGGCGGTCTCCATCATGGTCCGGATGAAGTGGTTGCCCGTCCTGTCATGCAGGTCGTGGACATCGTGACCCTTCAGGATCGGGTTCGGGTGAGCCGACATGACGCCGTCCGGTCCGACGCAAAACACGTAGGTGTCGGCGGTGCGGAAGCCCCGGGCCCCGTCGGTGAAGTCCTGCAAGGCCTGCGCCCTGTCGGCAGCGAGCGCCCGATCGACCCGATGGAGCATCCAGGACGCGAATCCGTTCGGGCTCGGATCGTCGCAGGCGGTGGGCGCCTCGCCGTCGCCGCATGCCCAGGCGGAGCCCGTCGATGCCAGCCCGAGCAGCAGCCCGGCCGCAAGCGTTACAGCTTTCAGCATCACGACGCGCCCCTCGAAAGCAGCATATTCCTGCGAATCGCCGCCATCAGAGACTGCATTCGCTGGCTTGGCAAGCGGCGAAGACAGTTTTCATGCGATCGTCGGTCCAGCTGAATTCGAGGCCGGCCTATTGCAGCGGCAGCGGGATCGCCTCGACCGCGACCTCGCCGATCCCGTGGGCCGCCAGCGCGGTGCGCAGGGGATCGGTCAGGCAGGTCCCGGCCGTGAACGCCCCGTGTGCGGCACCGTACCCCTCCGCCGCCCGCGGCGCGGAGCCGATCAGCTGCACGACGCGCCGGGCGATGGCCGGCGCCGGATCGATCCAGGTCACCGGCCAGGGCGCCAGGGCTTCGAGGCGCGGCAGCAGCAGGGGATAGTGCGTGCAGGCGAGGCAGACCACGTCGGTGCGCCGCCCGTCCGCCTCGGTGACGAAGCAGGGCGCGATCTCGGCCGCGAGAACGGCATCGTCGACGGGAAAACCGGCGAGTTCGGCCTCGGCATAGCTGGCGAGGTTCTGCGCGCCGACCAGCGTGACCGTACAGGCCTCGGCATAGGTGGCGATCAGGTCGCGCGTGTAGGAGCGGGCCACCGTCCCGGGGGTCGCCAGCAGGGAGACGAGGCGCGAGCGCGTGGCCGCAGCGGCCGGCTTGATCGGCGGCACGACGCCGACGAACGGGGTCGTGAAGCGCTGCCGCAGGGCGGGCAGCACCACGGTGGAGGCTGTGTTGCAGGCGATCACCACGAGATCGGGCCGGTGGGTCGCGACCAGCCGCTCCATCACGGTCAGCACCCGGGCGACGAGGGCCGCCTCGGTGAGGCGGCCGTACGGGAAGGCGGCATCGTCGCCGACATAGACGTAGCGGGCGTCCGGCCGGGCGCGCCGCACGGCATCGAGCACGGTGAGGCCACCGAGCCCGGAATCGAACACCAGGATGGTCGGCTCGGCGGCGCCGCGCAGAGCCGCGGCAGAGAGGCTGGCGCCGGCCATCAGATCGATCCGCATGTGACGTCCGGACTCCTCGCAAGGATCCCGAGAATCGGCCTCGCTGGTTAAGGCGGTGTCACTGCGGCGAGAGAAAGACCCGTGATCCCCAACGCGCGGTGTTAACCGCGCCGCGGCGTCGGCGAACCGCCGTCGAACGACACATGCCAGCCGGACTCCGCCTGCGGAGGTTGTCTGACCTCGGCCAAGACATATCTTCTGCGCGCCAACCCAGGACCGAGGAAACGGTTCTCGGGGCGGCGAGAAAAAGGGAACGCTCCTCATGGCAGCGACGGCCGCACTGCGCACGGACGACACACACGCGCCCGGAGCGCCGGCTTTCCCGCCGCCGCCCATCTCGGCTCGTCCGATCGACCGGGCCGCCTGGATCGCCGCCTTCCGACAGGTCCGGAGCGAGACCGAGTGCCGCGCGGCGCCGCTCTCCGCCGAGGACCAGCAGGTCCAGTCCATGGCGGATGCTAGCCCGACCAAGTGGCACCGGGCCCATGTGACGTGGTTCTTCGAGCAGTTCCTGCTGCGTGAGCACCTGCCGGGCTACACCATCTACGACGAGCGGCTGCACTACCTGTTCAACTCGTACTATGTGGCGGCCGGCCCCCGGCAGCCGCGCATCCAGCGGGGCATGATCACCCGCCCGACCATGGCGGAGGTCACGGCCTACCGGGCCCATATCGATCAAGCGGTCGAGTCACTCCTGGGCCAAACCTCCGAGCGCGCACTGGAGGCGATCCTGCCGATCCTGGAGATCGGGCTCTACCACGAGCAGCAGCATCAGGAGCTCCTGCTCACCGACATCCTGCACGCCTTCGCGCAGAACCCACTGAATCCGGCCTACGACCCGAACTGGCGCTTCCCGAAGGCTGCGGCGCACCCGGGCCAGACCCGGCTCGACCGGGGCATCGGCTGGATCGGGCACGAGGGACCGGGCTTCTCCTTCGACAACGAATCGCCCCGCCACGAGACGCTGATTCAGGCCGGTCGGATCGACCGGGCATTGGTGACCAACCGCCAGTGGCTCGCCTTCATGGAGGACAGCGGCTACGCCAAGCCCGAGCTGTGGCTGTCAGACGGCTGGTATGCCGGTCCGACCGAGGGCTGGGAGGCGCCGGGCTATTGGCGCCGGACCAGTGACGGCTGGGCGACCATGACGCTCGCCGGCGAGCGCCCGGTGGATCTCGACGCGCCGGTCACCCACATCAGCTACTACGAGGCCGACGCCTACGCCCGCTGGGCCGGCCGCTTCCTGCCGACCGAGTTCGAGTGGGAGGTCGCGGCCCGGGACGGCGGCCTGCCGGACGCGTTCGGCCTCGTCTGGCAATGGACCCGCAGCGCCTACGTCGCCTATCCGGGCTACCGGCCGTTGCCGGGTGCCCTGGGCGAGTACAACGGCAAGTTCATGAATAACCAGTTCGTGCTGCGCGGCTCTTCGGTTGCCACATCGGACGGTCATGCAAGGCTGCCGTACCGCAACTTCTTCTATCCGCATCAGCGCTGGCAGTTCACCGGACTGCGCCTCGCCGATGCCGCCTGACGCGCCCCGGAGCGACCCGTGACCATCAACCCGACGTTTTCCGATCCGACACCGGTCGCACCGGCCTTCCTCGATGACGTGCGCGAAGGTCTGTCCCGCCCGCAGAAAGCGCTCTCGCCAAAGTACTTCTACGACGCGGCCGGATCCGACCTGTTCGAGAAGATCACCCGGCTGCCGGAATACTACCCGACCCGCACCGAGATCGGGATCCTGGACGGGCGCGGGCCGGAGATCGCCGCGCTGCTGCCGGCGGGCGCCGCCTTGGTCGAGTTCGGCAGCGGCTCGACGGTGAAGCTGCGCCGCCTGCTGCGGCACCTCGACAAGCTGGCGGCCTACGTGCCGGTCGATGTCTCCGGCGAGTTTTTACGCGCGCAGGCAGAGACCTTGAGCGCCGATTTCCCGCACCTGCGCGTCGAGCCGGTGGTGGCCGACTTCACCCGGGATTTCGACCTGCCCGAGAGCCTCGCGGGCCTGCCGCGGGCCGGCTTCTTCCCCGGCTCGACGATCGGCAACTTCGAGCCCGAGGAGGCCGAAGCGCTGCTCGCCCGGTTCGGGCGGATCCTGGGATCAGGGGCTCACATGATCGTGGGTGTCGATCTCGTGAAGGACGCAGGCACCCTTGAAAGCGCCTACGACGATGCCGAAGGCGTCACCGCGGCGTTCAATCTCAACCTCCTGACACGCATCAACCGCGAGCTCGGGGGCGGCTTCGACCTCGACACCTTCACCCATCGGGCCGTGTTCAACCCGCAGGCTTCGCGGATCGAAATGCACCTCGTCGCCCGCGACGCCCAGGACGTGGCGATAGGCTCGGACACCTTCGCGTTCGCGGCCGGCGAGACGATCCACACGGAGAGCAGCTACAAGTACACGGTCGAGACCTTCCGGGCCCTGGCCGAGCGCGCCGGCTGGCGGTGGATCCAGGTTTGGACGGACGCGGACGGCCTGTTCTCGGTCCACGCCCTGCGGCTGGATTGAGAATCGGGGCCACGGCCGGGCCGATGAGGTTCGGGCCACCCGGGTTCATCCTCGTCGCCCCCGCACTCGGTGCGCTGGCGGGCCTGCTCTATGGGGCGATCTTCGACGTCGGCCCCCTGGCCGGCGCGGCGATCCGCGGCGCGATCATCGGCACGCCGATCATGCTGTACGAGCGGCGGCTCCTGTTTCCGGTCCTGCGGGAGCGGATCCGGGGGCTTGCCACGCCGCTGTTCCTGCTCGCCACCGTGGCGCTCTACGTCGCACTGATCGTGGCCGGGAACGCGCTCGCCAGCACCGTGCTCAACCGCCTGTTCCGCTTCATGTACAGCGAGCGGAACGCGATGCTGATGACTGATACCGGGCTGCTCTACGCGCTCGCCATCTCGGCCGTCGTGGTGTTCGTGTTTAGGGTCCGCGACCTGATCGGTCCGGGGGTGTTCGCCAACCTGCTGATCGGGCGCTACCACCGGCCGATCAACGAGGAGCGAATCTTCCTGTTCCTCGACGTGACCGGCTCGACCCAGTTCGCCGACCAGCACGGCGACCGGGAGGCGCAGGCCTATCTCGGACAGGTGTTCAACGCCCTGGCGCTACCGGTCTCCCGGGCCCGCGGCTCGATCGACGATTATATCGGCGATCTGGCGCTGGTGACGTGGACGATGGAGCGCGGTGTCCGCGATGCCGCCTGCTTGCGTTGCGTGTTCGATTTCGAAGCACGCCTCGCCGCCGAGGCCGAAGCATGGCGCAACCGCTTCGGGCAGGTGCCGGAATTCCGCGCGGCCTTGCATTGCGGCCCGGTGGTCACCGCCGAGATCGGACTGGAGCGACACAAGATCGCGTATTTCGGAGACGTGGTGAACACGACCGCGCGGCTGGAGGCCCTGTCCAAGACGCTGGGAGTCCACGTGCTGGTCTCGGCCGATCTCCTCGACCGGATCGGGCCGCTGCCCGGCAACCTTGTCGCGGAGGATCTCGGCGACCACACCCTGCGCGGGCGGGAGGCACCCCTGACGGTCGCGGCGAGCAGGCGCCGCCCATCCGAGGTCGTCAGGGCCAGGTGAGGCCGGGGAGGGCGCACGTGCCTGTCCCCGGTATCCCCGCTGTCAGCGGCGCGGAGCCGTCAGTTCAGGTAGGTGCGGATCCAGTTGGGGGACAGGATCTCGCCCTCCTCGGTGATGATCCAGGGCTGCTTGGCCGGGTCGCCCAGGGCGCCGGCGGCGGCCTTGATCGCCTCGCGCAGGGTGTTGAACCGCTCGGGCTGCGCCAGCGGGGCGCTCGCCGGGACCGTACGCCAGATCGTCAGATCGGCGGGCCGTTCCAGAGCTTCGGTTTCCATCGGTACTCGTCCTTCCGAACCGTGTGCGACCGTTCAGATACCCACCGCCGGCCTGAGCCAGCTCGACGCGGGGATCGAGGGTCTGAGCGTCAAAGCAAGCATCTCTGCGGCGGCTTTGCGATCAATTCGGGCGGTTTTCGAAACCAGCGTCCTCCGCGTAAGCACGATGGACGCAGCGGTCGCGTTTTCCCAGTCCGTATTAAGCGCGTACACGTTGCCGAGAACTTGCGAGAATTGTGGTCCTCGAATGATGACCATTTCGTTAGCCAGTCTGTTCCGCCTGCCCGTGTGTGCCAGAACACGTCTGAGGCTCACAGGCGGCGGTACGCACCTGTGTTGACGCTTCGATCCTGAACGCGCACTTAAGACCCGCGCCTGCCGGAGCCGACCTCCGGTTCTCTCTCGGAGACATCCGTGCCGGATCGTACCGTGCGCTTCGTGCTCGCCGCGGTTCTGGTCCTGCTGGCGCTGTACGTGGCCCAGCCCTACCTGCAGCCATTGCTCTATTCCGCGGACACGCCCCGGGCCGTGACCGCCCGCGGCGATCTCGCGCAGTCCGAGCAGGCCACGATCCGGCTGTTCGAGCAGGCAAGCCCGTCGGTGGTCCACGTCTTCGCGCAAGGCGCGGCGCAGAACCGCGACCTGCTCGACCTCGACGACGAGGGCGGCGAGCAGCAGGGCGGCGGCACCCAGACCGGCACCGGCTTCGTCTGGGACGGGGCCGGCCACATCGTCACCAACACCCACGTCGTCCAGAACGCGGCGCAGAGCGGGGGCTCCGTCTCGGTCCGGCTGAGCGACGGCACCGTGGCGTCGGCGAGCCTGGTCGGGCTCGCGCCAAGCTACGATCTCGCGGTCCTGCGGCTGGGCCGGGTGACGCACATGCCGCCGCCGCTGGCGATCGGCGCCTCGGCGGACCTCAAGGTCGGGCAATCGACCTTCGCGATCGGCAACCCGTTCGGCCTCGACCACACCCTGACCACCGGCGTCATCAGCGCCGTCCGGCGGCGGATGCCGACCAGCGAGGGGCGGGAGGTGTCGGGCGTGATCCAGACCGATGCGGCGATCAACCCCGGCAATTCCGGCGGGCCGCTGCTCGATTCCGCGGGCCGGCTGATCGGCGTCAACACCGCGATCGTGTCACCCTCCGGGGCGAGCGCCGGCATCGGCTTCGCGATCCCCGTGGACGTGGTGAACCGGATCGTTCCGGAGCTGATCAAGGTCGGCCGGGTGCGCAATCCCGGCATCGGCATCATCGCCGCCCAAGAGGCCGCAACCGCGCGGCTCGGCATCGACGGGGTGGTGATCGTGCGGGTCCTGCCCGGCTCGCCCGCCGCCCAGGCCGGCCTGCGCGGCGTCAATTCGCAGACCGGCGATCTCGGAGACGTGATCGTGGAAGCCAACGGCAATACGGTCCATCGGCTGGCCGACCTCACCGCGGCGATCGAGGAGGCGGGGCTCGGCGCGGCCGTCACCCTGAAGGTCGAGCGCGACGGCCGGATCCGGCAGGTCCGGATCACCACGACGGATGTGGCGGAGAATCGCCAGTGAAGGCCCTGCTGCTCCCGATCCTCTTCGCCCTCGGCGCCGCCGGAGCCGCGCGCGCCGCCGAGCAACCGGCGCGCTCGCGCCTATGCCCGGAAGACCTGCCCGAGGGCGTGCGGCTGCCGCCGCAGCCCGGCTGCGCGGCCGGCACCCGGCCCGCACCGACCCGCCGGGAGGGAGTCTACGATCTGGGCGACGGCACGACCGTGCGGATCGGCGGCCATGCCTCGGCCACGTACGGCGTGCGGCGCTGACCATGGCGCTGTTTGCCGGCCTGCTCGCATGCCTGACGCTCTGGTGGCTGTCGAAGAACAAAGACGGCCTCGGCCGGCGGCTGAGACGCGCCCTCGGCCAGGGGCTCGGTGCCGTGATGGGCGGAACGCGGACGCTCGGCGCGGTGTCGCTGCTGGCGGGCGGCTTTCTGCTCCTGCACGGAAACCTCGTCCTGGCGGCGCTGCTCGGCCTGAGCGGCGTCTGGATGATCGAGGGACAGGACTCGATGACGGCGCGGCTGCGCCGCTTGATCCGGTCGGGGGCCGCGAACAATCCCCGTGATCCTCAGAATCCCCTTTATTCCGACACGGCCCCGGCGCCGCGCGATCCCGAAGCGCCGCGCGATCCCTACGAGTCCCAGGATCGTCGCTTCCGCACGACGCTGATCGAGGCGCATCTGCGCCCCGACGGCAGCCTGCGCACCGGCCGCGTGACCGGTGGGCCTCAGGCGGGGGTGTGGCTCGACGCCATGCCGACCGACGCGGTCGTCAATTTGCTGCGGCTCTGCCGGGTTCGCGACCCGATGGGCGTCGCCTTGCTAGAGCCGTATCTCGACCGCCGGGCGCCCGGTTGGCGTGTAGACGCTGAGCGTGATGGCGACCCGGGGTCGCGCCGCCCGCCGAACCCAGGGGCGCTGACGCAGGAGGAGGCGTACCAGATCCTGGGGCTTCAGCGCGGGGCGACCGCTGAGCAGATCCGGACGGCCCACCGGTCGCTGATGAAGCGCGCCCACCCCGACCAGGGGGGAAGCGCCGAGGGTGCGGCGCGCGTCAACGCCGCCCGGGACAGGCTTTTGAACCGACATCGCTGATACTCCACGCGCGTTGTCAGAAAATGGATGGGTCTCGGCCGCGGGCGAACAGCGTCGCGGCACATCCTGCCGGCGCTGGACGCGCCGGCCGGTCCTCGTCGATCAGCTCCGGGTCGCGAAGCAGCTGAAGCCGCTGCGCTTCAGGGCCGAGCAGGCGTCCTGCGCGGAATCTTGCTCGGCGAAGCCCGAGAAGCGGGCGCGGAACAGGGTGGTGCCGCCGTGCTCGACCTTGACCGTGTAGGGGGCCGCCTTCGACAGGCTGCCGCCGACCTTGGCGCGGGCCTCCGAGAGCATCGAGCGGGCCTTGGTCTCGTCGTCCATGGCGCCGAGCTGGATCACCCAGGCGGTCGGCACGACGCGGGCGCCGGACACCGCCTTCGGCGGCTCGTCGCGCTCGACCGAGGCCACGCGCGCCACCGTCTTGCTGGCACCGGGGAAGGGCGCCTGGGCGCTGCTCGCGCCGGCATAAGCCTGGGCGGTCTTCGGGATGCCCTGCGGTCCAACCTTCCACGTGCCGCCGGGCGTGGTGGTGGTGCCCTTCGGCGCGAGATCGAGGGGCTCGCCGGTGGTGCCGGTGGTCTCGACATCCTCGTCGTCCGCGGAGGCGACCTGCGTGCGGGTCCGCGACACGCCGTCGGCGACGACCGCCGGGCGGGCGCGCTCGGCGACCTCGGTGGTGGGCGCCGAGATCCGGGCACCGGCATAGGCGCGCGGCAGGCTGGAGCGGACGAGGTCGGCCATGATCCGGTCGCGGCCCGCGCCGGACTTGCCGCCCAGCACGATCGCCACGATCTGACGGCCCTCGGATCTCGCCGCCGTCATCAAGTTGAAGCCGGAATCCCGGGTGTAGCCGGTCTTGATCCCGTCCACACCCTGGACGTTGCCCAGCAGGTGGTTGTGGTTGCCGATGACCCGACCCCGGAACACGAAGGACCGGGTCTGGAAGTAGCGGTAATAGTGCGGGAAGCGGTCCTGGATCGCCCGGGCCAGCACGGTGAGATCCCGGGCCGTGGTGAGCTGATCGGGATCGGGCAGGCCCGAGGCGTTGGCGTAGTGCGTCCGGCTCATGCCGAGAGCATGGGCCTTGGCGGTCATCATCTGGGCGAAACGCTCCTCGGAGCCCGCGATGTTCTCGCCGATGGCGCAGGCCACGTCGTTGGCCGACTTGGTCACGATCGCCTTGATGGCGTCCTCGACCGCGATGGTCTGGCCGGGCCGCAGGCCGAGCTTCGAGGGGGCCTGGGCGGCGGCATGGGCCGAGATGGTCAGATCGGAATCGAGGGCGAACTTGCCGCGCTCCATCTGCTCGAACAGCAGGTAGAGGGTCATCACCTTGGTGATCGAGGCGGGATGGCGCAGCGCATCCTCGTTGACCGCGTGGAGGGTCTTGCCGCTCTTCACGTCCACTACCATGGCGGCGTAGGGCGGGTTGTAGCCGCCACCGGCCGCGCGGGCGTGGTGGTGGTGCCGTCCACGCCGGGCTTCGGCCGGGGCGGCGAGGGTGGACAGAACCGCGGCGGCCAGGATCGCGGCCGGCAGCGCGGGAATCGTCCGAGAGCGGCCTACTACGCTACGCATCACGCCTGATTGCCTCGCGAGACCGGCACGCGCCGGTCGTGTCCCTAGAGCGGAGCGGCGCCGGTCGCGTGGCCCCGCTGCATCACCGCAGAGTTAGGCAAGTGCAGTTACAGGCCCGTTAATGCGATCGCCGCGCGTATCGGGTTGTTGCGTTTCTGCTGATGGTTGCGGGCCGGGCAGCGAACCCGCGACACGCCCCCAGCCGCAGAACGGGGAGGGCGAAGTGCGCCCCGCCGAGTCCGCGCTACACCCGAATTGTCGCCGCTTGACGCTGCCGGACGCGGCGCACACAGTCGGTGTCAGATCCGATACAGCCACCCGGCCCCGACGAGCCGCCGGCGGCCGGGAGTTCGGCCATGCTGACGCGCGCGCGCCACCTGTCTTTTCCGGATCCGGCCAGCGTCGGCGCGCCGGGGCGGCGGCTCGGCATCACCGGACGGACCCTCGGGATCGCGTGGGCCACTTCCATCAAGCAGGGCCTCGACGATCGTGCGGCAACGGCCCGGACCCGCGCCGCAACCCGCGATCCGGCCAAGATGCCAGCGGTCCAGTCCGCGTCTCTCGAGCGGGCCAGGTTACACCCGACCGCGCGTTCGGCCGTGACGGCAGACCAGAACGGGGTGCTCACCGCCGATCTGATGCGGTCGCCCGCACCCCACCCCACCCGGGCGCATTAGCGGATCGGCGGCCGTGCGGCAGTCGCAAGCTCAGCGGGACGGACAAGTGCGCGCAGGCGTCTGGCGAAGTCGGCTCACCGTCTGTAGATTAGTGACAGAGGAGCCGCGCGTTGCTCCCGGCAGGGCCAGGACGGGATCGGCCTTCGCAGTCGGCGACGCCCGCTCCGATCGAGGGATCGGTTCGACGCACATGACTCAGGTCCCCCTACAGGGCACCGCACGTTCGATGGGGATTGCGCGGCCGGTCACGGCCTCCGGCTCGCGCGCGCCGGGCGGCGACGACCGGTCCAACACCGCGATCATCACCCGCACCAAGACCCGGACGAAGCGACCGAGCCTCTACCGGGTCCTGCTCCTGAACGACGACTACACGCCGATGGAATTCGTCGTGCTGGTGGTCGAACGCTTCTTCAACAAGAGCCACGAGGACGCCTACCAGATCATGATGCACGTGCATCAGAACGGGGTCGGCGAGTGCGGGGTGTTCACCTACGAGGTGGCGGAGACCAAGGTGACGCAGGTCATGGACTTCGCACGCAAACACCAACATCCTCTCCAGTGCGTTATGGAAAAAAAGTAGGCGCCGTTCGCGGTAGGCACGAAGGACAGAGGCCAGCTTTGCCAAGCTTCTCACGCAGCCTAGAACAAGCTCTCCACCGCGCCCTGGCGCTCGCGGGAGAGCGCCGGCACGAATACGCGACGCTGGAGCACCTCCTGCTCGCCCTCGTGGACGATCAGGACGCGGCCGCGGTCATGCGCGCCTGCAACGTCGAGGTCGACACGCTCAAGCGGAGCCTGATCGACTACGTCGACACGGAACTGTCCAACCTCACCGGCGACGGCCGGCAGGACGCCAAGCCCACGGCCGGGTTTCAGCGGGTGATCCAGCGCGCGGTGATCCACGTCCAGTCCTCCGGCCGCGAGGAAGTGACCGGGGCGAACGTGCTGGTGGCGATCTTCGCCGAGCGCGAGAGTCACGCCGCCTACTTCCTGCAGGAGCAGGACATGACCCGCTACGACGCGGTCAACTACATCAGCCACGGCATCGCCAAGCGCCCCGGCGCTTCCGAATCGAAGCCGGTGCGCGGCGCCGAGGAAGAGGGGGCTGCGGAGCGTCCGAGCGACGACGGCGATCCCCGCGGCGCCAAGAAGAAGGGCGACGCGCTGGACGCCTACTGCGTCAACCTCAACAAGAAGGCCCGCGACGGCAAGATCGACCCGCTGATCGGCCGCCATACTGAAGTCGAGCGCACGATCCAGGTCCTGTGCCGCCGGCAGAAGAACAACCCGCTGCTGGTGGGCGACCCCGGCGTCGGCAAGACCGCGATCGCGGAAGGGCTCGCGCGCAAGATCATCCAGCACGAGGTGCCGGAGGTCCTGGCCGATGCGACCGTGTTCTCCCTCGACATGGGCACGCTGCTCGCCGGCACCCGCTACCGGGGCGACTTCGAGGAGCGCCTCAAGCAGGTGATGAAGGAGATCGAAGCGCACCCGAACGCGATCATGTTCATCGACGAGATCCACACGGTGATCGGTGCCGGTGCGACCTCGGGCGGGGCCATGGACGCGTCGAACCTGCTCAAGCCCGCTCTGGCCTCCGGCACCCTGCGCTGCATCGGCTCGACCACCTACAAGGAGTACCGCCAGTACTTCGAGAAGGACCGCGCCCTGGTCCGCCGCTTCCAGAAGATCGACGTCAACGAGCCGTCGATCCCGGACACGATCGAAATTGTGAAGGGGCTGCGCCCGTATTTCGAGGAGTTCCACAAGCTCAAGTACACGACCGAGGCCGTGAAGGCCGCGGTGGAGCTGTCGGCCCGCTACATCAACGACCGCAAGCTGCCCGACAAGGCGATCGACGTGATCGACGAGACCGGTGCCTCGCAGATGCTGGTGCCGGAGGCGCGCCGCAAGCGCGTCATCGGCATCAAGGAGATCGAGGCGACCATCGCCACGATGGCGCGGATCCCGCCCAAGACCGTCTCCAAGGACGACGCGGTGGTGCTCCAGCATCTCACCGAAAACCTGAAGCGCGTGGTTTACGGCCAGCCGAACGCGATCGAGGCCCTGACTTCGGCGATCAAGCTGGCCCGGGCCGGCCTGCGCGACCCGGATAAGCCGATCGGCTCGTACCTGTTCGCGGGTCCGACCGGCGTCGGCAAGACCGAGGCCGCCAAGCAGCTCGCCTCGTCGCTGGGCGTCGAGATGCTGCGCTTCGACATGTCGGAATACATGGAGCGCCACACGGTGAGCCGCCTGATCGGCGCGCCCCCCGGCTATGTCGGCTTCGACCAGGGCGGCCTGCTCACCGACGGAATCGACCAGCACCCGCACTGCGTGCTCCTGCTCGACGAGATCGAGAAGGCGCATCCGGACCTGTTCAACATCCTGCTGCAGGTGATGGACCACGGGAAGCTGACCGACCACAACGGCAAGCAGGTCGATTTCCGCAACGTCATCATCATCATGACCACCAACGCGGGCGCCTCGGACCTCGCGAAGTCGGCCTACGGCTTCACCCAGACGAAGCGCACGGGCGACGACGTGGAGGCGATCAACAAGCTGTTCGCGCCGGAATTCCGCAACCGTCTCGACGCGATCATCTCGTTCGGCCACCTGCCGAAGGAAGTGGTGGCGAAGGTGGTGGACAAGTTCGTGCTTCAGCTCGAGGCGCAGCTCGCCGACCGCAACGTCACGATCGAGCTCTCCGACGAGGCCCGCGCGTGGCTGGTCGAGCATGGCTATGACGACGCCATGGGGGCCCGCCCGATGGCGCGGCTGATCCAGTCGACCATCAAGACGCCGCTCGCCGACGAAGTGCTGTTCGGCAAGCTGAAGGATGGCGGCGCGGTCCGGGTGATCGTGCGCAAGCCGGAGGACGAGGAGGCCAAGGCCGGTGCCAAAGACAGCCTGGGCTTCGAATTCCCGGCCGGTCCCGTGACGCCCAAGCCGGAGGCCGACGTGACCAACGCCGCCAAGCGCCACAAGCGGGCCAAGCCCCGCACCGCGACGCGGAAGAAGACGCCCAAGGACGACAAGGGCGGCGGTGGCGGCTCGGGCGGCGGCGTCCGGACCGTGCCGAAGGTGCCACTCGTGCGCGCCTAATGGTGTGCATGCCGGCCGGCGGCCTTCCAGACTAGGAATTGCCGGTCTATGACCGCCGCGACGCGACAGCGCCGCGGCGAGGAGGCGTCCGATGACCGACAACCTGCACGAGGGTCCGCTCTCGCCCGTCGCGCAGACGGCACCGTCCAGGAAGCCGACCTGGCAGGAGGAGCGGCGTCTGCGCCGACGCCGTCGGAAGCGCGGTGAAGAGATTCTGGCCTGGTTTCTCGTGCCGCTGATCTGCGTCGGCCTCTACCTGGGCGTCAGCGCGGGATTCAGCTTCTTCGGGACATCGCCGGGTCAGGTCTGGGACCAGTTGATGCAGGTCAAGGCGATGATGGAGAAGCGCTCCAGTACCCCGGGCGCGCGAGGCTAGAGCCAGCCCTCCGTTCGCCGGCTCCGGGGTCTGATCGAGGAGCCGCCATGCGACCGACCCGACGCGCGCTTCTCGCCGCTCCGCTGCTCGCGGCCCCGGCGCTTCGCACGGCGGCGAGCGGCGGCAGCGTGGTGGTGGTCGGCGCCGGATCAGCGGGTCTGGCGGCGGCGTCTCGCTTGCGAGTTGCGGGCCAGAGCGTCACGCTCCTGGAGGCGCGGGACCGCATCGGCGGCCGGGCCTTCACCGATACGGCCCTGGGTCCCGACTGCCCGTTCGACGCCGGCGCCGAGTACATCCACTGGGCCGAGCGCAATCCCTGGGCGCCGATCGCCCGGGCGGCCGGCGCGCGGTTCGCCCGCGAGGACGGCTGGGCGCGCACCCTCACGATCGACGGCCGCCCCGCCACGGAGCCCGAGCAGGCCGCCCGCCGGGCGGGGTTTTCCGGTCTCGACGCGCTGCTGCAACCGAAGGGTGACGACCTGTCGCTCGCCGAGGCGGCCCGGGCCGGCGGTCCCGATACCGAACGAGCTGCGGCGGGCCTGAGCCGGCTGTCGCTCGGCGAGGATCCCGAGCGGGTCTCGGCGGTCGATTACGACCGGCTCTGGTCCGGAACCGACCTGTGGGTCGACGGCTACGGCAACCTCCTCGCGCGCCACTTCGCCGACCTGCCGGTGATGCTCGGCTGCCCAGTTCAGGCGATCGACTGGTCAGGGCCGGAGGTTCGCGTCGAGACCGCGCGGGGAACCCGATCGGCGGCGGCCGTCATCGTCACGGTGCCAGTGGGCGTGCTGCACAGCGGCGCCTTCCGGTTCACGCCCGGCCTGCCCGAGCCTCACCGGACGGCGCTCGATGGGCTGCACATGGGCGCCTACACCAAGATCGGACTTCGCCTCGACCCGGCCAAGATCGATCCGGCGGCGTTCGGGGATGCAGTCTCGATCGCGACCGGTGGCCCGACTCTGTATTTCGAGATGGGCCCGTTCGGGCGGCCCTTGGCGGTGGCCAATCTCGGCGGCGACGGCGCCCGCGACCTATGCCGGGCCGGCGAAGCGGCGGCGGTGGCGTTCGCCACCGAGCGCCTGGGCGCGATCCTGGGCGGCAAGGCCCGAGGCGCGGTACTGGCGGGACGGCTCGCCGCGTGGTGGACGGATCCCTACGCCCACGGGTCCTATTCCATCGCGGCACCGGGCCACGCGGAGGCGCGCGAGCGCCTGCGCGCACCGGTGGGTGGCCGGGTGTTCCTCGCCGGGGAAGCTCTAGCCGGCGGCGGCGCCATGACGGTCGGTGGCGCAACACTGGAGGGCGAGCGTGCGGCGCGGGACGTGCTCAAGGTGCTGGGAGCGTGATCGGAGCGAGCGCGTCCGGGTCTCTCCCTCTCCTCTCTGCGGACTACCAGATTTCCATTTCGGCTCCGGCGATTCCGCTTCAGGATCGGGCGCGGGTCCCCTCTCCCGTGCGGGAGAGGGACAGGGTGAGGGCGGAGAACTGTCCGGAAGAGGCGCACCCTGACCGCGCGTCGCTGGCGCGCTCGATCCTGAACCTTCTCGTCCCTCACCCCAACCCTCTCCCGCACGGGAGAGGGGGCCGGTCGCGCTTTGTCAGCGGAGACACACCGCAAACATGTTCAGGCCATAGCCACACGGGGAGGAGAGAGCGTCAGCCCCGCGGGGTAGGCGCCCCACCTCACTCAGCCGCGTCCGCCTGCCGAAACCCCTCGATCCCGATCTGATCGGGGTTGATCGCGTGCAGCGCCCGCCGGGCCGCTTCCAGCGGGTGCTCGGCCTCGATCCGGACGGAGGTCAGGTCCGGACTCTTGTACACGGTGACGATGGTGTCCATCACCTCGGTGAGCGTCGTGCGCTTGTCCTCGGGCGCGGCGATCAGGAGTTGTAGGCCCCAGGCCCGGTAGAGATCGACCAGCGCCTGGCTGTTGCGCACGTCGAGCTTCGAGAAGGCCTCGTCGAGGAGGCAGAGACCCAAGCCCGGATTCTCGTCCCCCGGCCGGTCGCCCGGATAATAGGCACTGGCCAGCGAGGCCGCGATCGCCACGTAGAACGGCGCCTGCGCCTCGCCGCCCGAGCCGCGCAGCGCCCGGGCCGACATGGTGGTGCGGTTGCCCGCCCGGTCGCGCATGCCGATCTCGTACACGAAGTAGTTGCGGTAATCCGCCAGCCGCGCCGCATCCTCCTCGCCGGCGATGAGCGCGGTGATTTCGGCGAGGGCCGACGCCATCGGGCCCTCGGTGGCGCCGTCGAGCAGCGCCTGCGCGGCCTCGGGCGAGCGTGCGGTCTCGGTGGCGAGCGCGTGGACGGCGGCGTAGCGGCGGTCCACCGCCGCCTCGAACGCGTAGGTCTGGCCCGTGAAGCTGCGGGCCGAGAGCCGCTCGTTCAGCGCCTCCAGCCGGGCGTGGACCCGCTCGAACCGGTCGGCGAGGCGAGTCAGAAGATCCTCGGTCATCAGGCGGCGCATCTCGACCTCGGCCCGCTCGGCCTGGGCCCGGTAGCGCCGCAATTCGTGGCCTTCGACCGCCTCGTATTCCCGCCGAACCCAGGCGAACCCGTCGATCGCCGGCGCGTCGCCCTGGTTGAGCGGGTTCTCGACCCGCCACGCCGCGCAGGCCTCCGCCAATTCCCGCTCGGCGACCCGCCCGTGCGAGCGGGCCGCCTCGGCGGCCTCCTTGGCGAGCCCGCGCTCGGCGGTGGCCCGGGACCCGGCGGCCTTGGCGTCGAGGCCCGCCAGTGCGCTCCGGGCCTCGGCGATCACGCGCAGATCGAACACCTCCGAGCGGGCGAGGCGGACCCGGGCGGCGTCGCCGCCCAGGACCTGGCGCAGAGCCGCGCGCCGGGCCGCCAGCGCCGCGCGCGCGGCCTCGCGCATGGTCACCAGCCGGGCGCGGAGCGCCGCCTCGTCGGCCAGCAGGCGGTCCAGCTTCGGCTCCAGCTCCTCCGATAGCTCGCGCAGATAGGCGACGCGCTCCGTCGTCAGCGCGGCGATCTCGGCGGCGAGCCCGGCGGTGTCGCGCTTCTCGATGCCCTCGCGCTCGGTCTGGAGGGAGCGCCGCCGGCCGTCGAGACCGTCGAGCTCGGCGCGCAGCGTGTCGATATCGTCGAGGCCCCGGGCGATGCGCGCCCGGATCGCCGCGGCGGTGCGGGCGGCCTCGCGCAAGACCGCCGCCTCGCCGCGCAGGCGTCGCGCCTCCGCGACCGCGGCCTCGTGGACGCGCCGGCTGTCGACCGTGGGCCCGCGATGGCCACGCGTCATGAGCAGATCGACACTCCGCGTCACCGAATACGCCATGCCGGCGGTGGTCCGCCCGCTCGGCGCCACGGCCCGGGCGAGGCGGGCGAGTTCCGAATCATCTTTGGCGAGATCGTAGCCGCCGAGCCGCACCCCCAGGAACGCCTCCGCGTGCGGATCGCGGGTCTCGATCACCGTGAGCGGGCCGTCATCGTAGCGGCGGGCGCGCTGCTTGGCGGTGTCGGTGGTCTTGACCAAGATGCAGCGGTGGAACCGGTCGCGCCCCCCCTGGAGCACGCCTAAAGCCTCGTGGAGCCGGTCGGGTGCCACCACCAGGGCCTCCCGGGCGCGCCCGAGCAGCCCTTCCAGCGCCGGCCCCCAGGTCGGATCGACGATCTCGGCGAGTTCACAGATTGGCAGGGCGTCGATACCGCGCCGCTCCAGCTCGCCGCGGAACGCCACCGTGTCGGAGGACAGGCGCGCCGCCGGGCCGGCGCCAGTGCGGGGCGCGGTGCGCTCGGCCTCGCTCTCCTGGGCGCGGGCCTTGAGGGCCGCATCTTCGGCGGCCCGCTCCAGGATCTCGTCGAATTCAGGCAGCCGCGTCAGCCCGTCGATCAGTTCCGCCAGGGGGCCCTCGGGGCGCAGGATTTCCTCGGGGGGCGATTCCCGGCGCAGGCCGGCGCGGGCGCAGGATTCGGCCAAGCGTGCCGCCTGCGGGCAGCCCTGCCGCAGGAGCGGGGCGACGGGCTGGAGCTTGCCCATCTGGCTGATGAGCGCGACGAGGTCGGCGATCCGGCCCGCCAGCTCCTTCCGGTCACGCTCCAGCATGGAGAGGCCGAGCGTCGAGGCGGCGAGCCGTCCCTCGGCCGCGCTGGCGGCGGCGAGCGCCTTCTTCTCGGCGATCTCCCCGTCGATGTCGCGCACGAAGCCGCGGCTCGCCGCCACGCGCTCCCGGGCGATGCGCAGGGCGTCGCCCCCCTCGCGCAGGCGCAGCCGGACCGCGACGAGGTCGAGGCTGCGGCGGCGCAACTCGGCGGAGGCCGCCCGCAGTTCGTGCGCCGCCGTATCGAGGATCGCCTCACTCCAGGCCTCGTAGCGGTCGCGCAGGCGCCGCAGGCGCGCGAGCCGGCTCTCCAGCTCGCCGATGGTCTCCAGCAGCCGGCGCCAGTTGGCGACGGACTGGCGGACGCGGTCCACGTCGAGCGGCTCCGGCTCCAGCACGAAGGCGCGCACGAAGGCGCTGGTGTCGAAGATCGGCTTGAACGCCACCGCGTTGGCGAAGCTGCGCAGGAAGTGCCGCGGCTCCGGCGCCGGCGCGCCCTCGCGCAGGGTGGCCAGCACATCGGCCGTGAAGCGCTCGCCGGAGGTCCGGTACTCGGTGAAGCTCGACGCCCGGGCCCGCAGATCCCCGGCGATCTCGCTCCAGGGGGCCGTGTAGGTGCCGCCGGGGGCGGTGCGGGCGTAATCGGCGATCTCGAACCGGTGCCCGACCGCGATGAAGCGCGACAGGACCGTCTCCTTCGGCTCGACTGCCCGGGCCGCGAGCGCCAGCCCGACCGTGACGATCCGGCCCGAGGCCGGGTTCTCGAACACCAGCGCCAGCACGGTCTCGCAGGATTCGCGGGTCGGCCGTCCGCCCTCCGCGGGGTCGCTGATCCAGCCCAGGCAATAGTCGCGCACCGTGCGGGCGCTGCGGCCGGACGCGGAGGCGTTCAGCGCGAGACGGCTGGCGTTGTTGCCGGCCAGCACCGTGCCGACCGCGTCGAAGATCGTCGACTTGCCGGCCCCGGTCGGCCCGACCAGGGCGGCAGCGCCCCGCAGCCGGATCTGCTCACGGCGGATCAGATACCAGTTCGCGATGGCGATATCGGTGAGGACGTACACGATGTCGGGGCCGGGGCGGAGAACGATCGGTTCAGTTGGCCGGACTCGGCCGCGTATGCAAGCCGGTGACAGAGGCCGCGGCGCCTCAAGTTCTGCGCGAACCGCCAGCTTGCTCGGACCAGCACCCCCGGTATCGTTGCCGGAGGCTAGAGAACTGACAAGAACATGCCCACAAACATCAAAACAAAACTCAGCAGCCTGTTCCTGTTTCTGCTTATCGCAGCTGCGATACAAGGCGGAATGACGATCACTCGAATGAAATTCGTCGATCATCAATTGACCGAACTGCTCGACAGGGCGATGCCATCCTTGGAGGCGGCGGAAACCATCAGCGCGCTGACTGTCAAGGCGCGTCTGCTGCAGGTGCGGGTCGCCACGGCGGACACGGAGGCCGACCGCGATGCGGGCCGCGCGGCGGTGGAAGACATGCTGAAGGATCGGGCCGCACGGGTCGAAGCCTACAAGGCCCGGATCGTCGCGCCGGACGAGCAGGCGCTCTTCGACACGCTGATCGCCAAGCTGAAGACCCAGACCTACGATTGGGATCGGTTGCGCGGCATGAGCCTTGGCCAGCGCGAGGCGGCGATGTCCTATTACCGGGGCGCCATGAACGCCCATTACCAGGACGCGTCGAAGGCCGCGCATGCGCTGGTGGAGCGGCATGTCCGGACCGTCGAGGAGACCGGCCGATCCGCCCGGGAGAGCCAAGCCAGCGCGGTCACGACGACCGTCGCGATCCTGGCCGGCATGCTGGTGGTCGGGCTGGGGGCGACGCTCTATGCGCTGCTCGGGGTCTCGCGCCCGATCACCGTGATGACCGACGCCATGCGCCGCCTCGCCGGGGGCGATGCGGATTCAGCGGTGCCCTATGCGGCGCGGCGGGACGAAATCGGCGCCATGTCGGCCGCCGTGCAGGTCTTCCGGCAGAACCTGATCCAGACCCGCGCCCTGGAGGCCGCGGCGGCCCGTAGCCGCGCGGAGGCCGAGGGAGAGCGCCGGCAGGCGATGCGCGACCTCGCGGAGCGGTTCGAAACCGCCATCGGCGGCATCGTCCGCACGGTCACGGCCGCGGCGACGCAACTTCAGGCAACGGCCCAGGCCCTCACCGCGACGGCGACCCGGACGGCCGACCGCTCCGGCGATGCGCGCATTGCCGCCGCGGAGGCCGCCGCCAACGTCAACACCGTGGCGGCGGCGGCCGAGGAACTCGGATCCTCGGTGGATGAGATCGGCCGTCAGGTGGTGGCCTCGGCGGATCTGGCGCAGGTCGCTGTCCGCAAGGCGGCCACGACCACCGGCTTGGTCCAGGAGCTGAGCACCGGAGCCCGGACGATCCGGGAGGTGGTGACGCTGATCGCGGAGATCGCCGGGCAGACCAACCTGCTGGCCTTGAACGCCACCATCGAGGCAGCCCGGGCCGGGGATGCCGGCAAGGGGTTCGCGGTGGTCGCCGCCGAGGTGAAGCAGCTCGCCGAGCAGACCGCGAAGGCCACCGGGGAGATCAGCCGGCAGATCGGCCAGATCCAGGGTTCGACCGATCACGCCGTCCGGGCCATCGACGGCATCGCCAGCCGGATCCGCGAAATCAACGCCACGGCGACCACGATCGCCAGCGCGGTGGCACAGCAGGGTGCGGCCACGCAGGAGATCGTCCGCAACGTCACCCAGGCGGCGTCCGGGACCGACATCGTCACGGCCAACATCACGGAGGTCGCCGGCGCGGCCGACGAGACCGGCGCAGCGGCCGGGCAGGTGCTGAGCGCGGCCTCCGAGATGGCCGAGCAGGCCGCCCGGCTCGGGTCCGAGGTCGAGCAATTTCTTGCGACCGTTCGGGCGGCCTGATCGGGCCCGTCAGGTCTCTCCGGCCTCGGACCACGCCCGCAGGCGCTCCAGCCACGCGTCCGAGGCCAGCACCGCCACGCCGGGCAGGAGCGACAGCGGCGTCACCCGCTCGACCCGGTCGCGCTCGCCCAGCCGCAGGCCACCGCGCCTTGCGTAGAGCCGCAGGATGTCAGCCAGTCGGCCCTCCTCGGGGGGCTCATTGCGGGCCACCGTCCGGATTTTTTCCACGATCTCATCGGTGGTGCATTCGACGATCCCGTCCGTGCCGACACGGTGGTCGCGCAGGCCCTCCTCGTAGAGCAGCCGCAGCGCCAGCAGCACCAGGGTCTCGTCCTTGCGCAGGCGCTCCGACATGATGTCGTGGCGTGGCGCGTCGGCGGCCGGGCTCAGGGAGACCATCTGATCCCGGTGCGAGACCGTCAGCGCGTAGCCCAGGCAGGCGAAATAGTCGGTGAAGAACGGCGCGTAGTGCCGGGCGAGTTCGTAGGAGCGGCCGATATTCGGGGTGTCGGCGTAGATCACCTGTCCCTTCAGCAGGACCTGGAGGGCGCGGCTGAGTTCCTCGGCGTCCGGCGCCCGGGCGCCGGGGGGCGCAGGCTCGTCGCCGTCGATGATGGCGCGGAATCCCTCAAGCACCGGGGCGGCGCTCCAGCACGAAATCCGGGCAGTCGAGCCAGCCATTGGCCACGCGCTCGGTCAGGCGGCTGACGGCGTAGCGCTCGCCGAGCCGCGCATCGAACAGCACGTCGATCTCACGCAGGCGCTGGAACACGATGAAGTCGTCGACGTCCTTGATCGCGATCTCGGAGCCGCGCAGCCGGATCGCCTTGCCGAGCCGGGCTTCCACGAAGGCCGTCATGCCCTCGGGCGTCACCGTGGTGCGGCGGCGGAACTCCGCCTTGGCGGCCGCAAAGGCATCGATCACGGGATCGTCCTCGATGTCGGGCAGGGGCTCCATGTCGATGGCGAGCTTGCGGGCGCGAGGCGTCTGAAGATGCGCGTGGCCGATCGGCGGGCGCAGCAGTGACACGTCGGCCGGCACGTCGGGGGCGATCTCGGCGCCGCCGACGGCCCGGAGCATCGCGGCGGCCCGCTCGACGCCGCCGGGGTTCGGCCGGTCCATAACGTGGAGCGCCGCGGCGATCCGGCGCTCCAGCCGCGCCACCACGGCATCGACCGCGTCGAGGTGGTTGTCGAGCCCCTCGAACACCGACAGGATCTGGGCGAGGTCGGCGCGCACCGCCCGCTGGGCAGCGTCGAGACCGGGGCTCCGGCCCTCGCGGATCAGGCCCTCGGCGAGCGCCCGGACCGTGAGGGCGTCGCGGAGCGCCCGCCCGGCCTCGCGGACCACGCTGGCGCGGAAGCGGAACGGGTTGAAGCGCGTGTGCAGCGTCCGGTAGTCGCTGATCAGGTGGCGCTCGACGAAATCCTCGAAGAACAACCGGAAGGTCTTGGCCCGGTCGGGCTCGCGCAGGATGCGCTCCTCGACCTTGCGCATCCCGGCGGCGAGGC
Source organism: Methylobacterium sp. E-065 (assembly GCF_022829605.1). GTDB lineage: Bacteria > Pseudomonadota > Alphaproteobacteria > Rhizobiales > Beijerinckiaceae > Methylobacterium. Next base: position 42,918 of record NZ_JAKSYD010000235.1, read on the forward strand.
CGCGCACGTGGGCCAGAAAGGCCGCCGAGGCCCGGGCGGCGTTCGCCAGGGCCTCGGACCGGCTGCCGGGATCCGAAAGGGCGCTCTCCAGCCCGCCCAGCACCTCCAGCACGGCGCCGCCATACGAGCGGGTCTCGCCCCGTTCGAGCCGCGACAGCTCCTCCAGCAGGAGCCGCGCCTCGGGGTCGAACTCCACCACCGGCACGTAGCGCTCACGGCGCTCGATCAGCCAGCCGGTGTCGAGCAGGCGCCGGTAGAGCGCGGTGCGGCGCTCGGTCGGATCGGCGGAGATCGGCTCGTCGCCGCTGACCTCGGGATCGCTCCAGCCGGCTGCGAAATCGCCGATCTCGGCGAGCAATTCGGCCTTGCGCACCGGCTCGGCCCCGAGGACGCGCCGGTGCAGGTGCAGCAGGAGAGCCGCGTTGAAGCCGCGGCTCGGGGCGGCCAGCGGCTTGAACAGCTCGTCGGGCAGCTGCGCGAACAGCATTCTCTTGGGACTCTCGCCGTCGCGCAGCGGTGACGTTACTTCGCGCCGAGGAGCTCGACGTCGAAGATCAGCGTGGCGTTCGGCGGGATCACGCCGCCGGCGCCCCGGGCGCCGTAGCCGAGCTGCGGCGGGATGATCAGGGTGCGCTTGCCGCCGGTCTTCATGGTGGCGACGCCCTCGTCCCAGCCCTTGATCACCTGACCGGCGCCGAGCGGGAAGCTGAAGGGCTGGTTGCGGTCGCGGGAAGAGTCGAACTTCTTGCCCTTCTTGCCGCCCTCATCGAGCCAGCCGGTATACTGGACGGTGACCTGCTGGCCGGCCTTCGGCTCAGGTCCGGTCCCGACGACCTCGTCCTGGTACTTCAGCCCGGAGGGCAGGGTGACAGTCTCGGCAGTTGCAGCTGTGCTCATGGCGATCAACGCGGCTCCGGCGATGAGGGTCAGGCGAGGCATGGTTTCTCCCTGGAGCCGGCGCCATGCGCGCCGGCCGTCGCCGCGCCTTCTAGCGACTCGCAAAGGTTGAGGCCAGGGCAGCCGCTTTTCCAGGGCGCAGTGCGGATCGCCGCGCACCGCCGCCTTTTCCCGGACAGGTGCAGCGCAGCGGAACCGGATCCGGGATCGAGCACCAAAAGCGCCGCGCAAGCGGCCCGGGTCGATCCAGATCGACGCTTCGCGACGTCTTGTGCTGGCTCCCGGGTCACATTCCGCTGGTGCTGTATGTACCCGGGAAAGGGACCGGTGCATTCGAATCTGCCATGAGCCTCGGAAAAGGGGCCTCACCCCGCCAACATCCCGGCGAGATAAATCACCAGCCGCCGAGCGACCTCGTCCTTGCCGAGTCGCGGCCAAGTCTCCACCGCGCCGTCCCGGTGGATCAGGTGAACCGCGTTGTCGGACCCGCCCATCACACCGCTCTCCGCCGAGACGTCGTTGGCCACGATCAGGTCGCAACCCTTGCGGGCGATCTTGGCCCGGGCATGGTCCAGCACGGCGTCGGTCTCCGCCGCAAAGCCGACCACGAGGGGCGGGCGCCCCGTGGACCGGCGGGCGATCGTGGCGAGGATGTCGGGATTCTCGGCGAGCGGCAGCGGCGCGGGGCCGATGCCGTCCTTCTTGATCTTCTTGGCGCCGGCCTCCTGCGCCGGGCGCCAATCCGCCACCGCGGCGGCGAAGATGGCCAGATCGGCCGGCAGCGCCGCCTCGACGGCGTCCAGCATCTCCCGGGCGGTCTCGACCCGAATGACGGCGACACCCGGCGGATCGGGGATCGCTACAGGCCCTGAAACCAACGTCACGGCGGCACCGGCCCGCGCGGCGGCTTCCGCGATGGCGTGGCCCTGGCGGCCGGAGGAGCGGTTGGCGATGTAGCGCACCGGGTCGATCGGCTCGTGGGTCGGGCCGGAGGTTACCAGCACCCGGCGGCCCGCGAGGGGCCGATCGACGCCCACCCCGAGCATCCGCTCCAGGGCGTCGGCGATCTCGTGGGGCTCGGCCATGCGGCCGGGGCCGGTCTCTGGCTCCGCCATCCGGCCGGCATTGGGGCCGACGATATGGACGCCGTCGCCCTCCAGGGTCGCGCGGTTGCGGCGAGTCGCCGGATGCGCCCACATCTGCACGTTCATGGCCGGCGCGATCAGGATCGGCAGGGTCGTGGCCAGCAGTATGGTGGTGGCGAGGTCCGCCGCATGGCCGCCCGCCATCCGGGCCATCAGGTTGGCGGTGGCAGGCGCCACCACCACGGCATCGGCCTGCCGGGCTAGCTTGATATGACCGATCTCGGCCTCGCTGGCGCGGTCGAACAGGTCGGTATGGGCCCGCTCGCCGGCCAACGCCGCGGCGGCCAGCGGCGTCACGAATTCCTGCGCCCCCGCGGTCAGGACCGGGCAGACGCTGGCGCCCCGCTCGCGCAGGCGCCGGATCAGGTCGAGGGCCTTATAGGCCGCGATACCCCCGCCGATGACGAGGAGGACGCGACGGTCGGCGAGGGTCTCGTTCATAGCGGAAACCCTCTGCGCGGCGCGACGCGCGCGTCAAGCGCCGCTCAGGCCGCCGCGGGGACGGCTGCCGTCTTCAGGCCACCGAACCGGCGCTCCCGGCTCCGGAATTCCGCCATCGCGGCGGCGAGATCCTCCGGGCCGTAGTCCGGCCACATCCGCTCGGTGAAGTGCAGCTCGGCATAGGCCGCCTCCCAGAGCAAGAAGTCGGACAGGCGCTGCTCGCCCCCGGTGCGGATCAGCAGATCGACCTCGACCGGCGAGCCGTGCATCGGGCCGGCCACGAGCGCGCCGAAATCCTCGCGTGTCACCGGCTCCTGCTCCTGGAGGTGCCGTGCCGCCGCGATGATCGCGTCGCGGGCGGAATAGTCGACGCAGATCCGCAGGTGCAGGCGGCGCCCCGCTTCGGTGGCGGCCTCCGCGGCCGTGATCGCCTCCGGAATGCCCGCCGGGAGCCGATCGCGGCGGCCCACGACGCTGAGCCGTGTACCGGTGCGGGCGAGCCTCTGGGTCTCGTTGCGCAGATAGGAACGCAGAAGCCGCATCAGACCGCCGACCTCTTCGGCCGGGCGCTGCCAGTTGTCGGCCGAGAAGGCGTAGAGGGTCAGCGTGCCGATCCCGAGATCCGGGCAGGCCTCGGCGGTCCGCCGGATCGCCTCGACGCCGCGGTGATGGCCGGCGAGCCGGGGAAGGCCGCGCTGCGTCGCCCAGCGCCCATTGCCGTCCATGATGATCGCGGCGTGCAGGGCCTTCGGCGCCGCCTCACTTTGCATCGTAAAGTCTCCCGGCCAGAGCGTATCGATGGAGTTTATCAGGACGACATTAACAGTCTTGGAACGGTGTAACGGTCTCACGCCGGTTTCGTGGCCGGATCGAGGCCGCGCCGGCCCGATTCCGGGCCGGACTCGGCGGCCTCCGCGGCGTCGCGGACGACCTGCTCCAAGACGCCGAGATAACCAATGAAGCGCTGCCGCCCGTTCGCGGTCAGCCGGCACACCGTCTGCGGGCGGTTCTGCGACAACCCCTTCTGCAGCGTGACGAAGTCGGCCTCGCTCAGAACCGCGAGGTGCCGACTCAGGTTGCCGTCGGTCAAGCCGCACAGCCGCTTCAAATCGGGGAAGGGCAGCCCCTTGGGGTGGGCCACCAGGGAGGTCAGCACGGAGAGCCGCGCCCGCTCGTGGATGATCCGGTGGAGCCCCTCGTAGGAGAAGCGGCCTACGTCGCGATCAGAGGCCATCATCGTAGGCCCGGGCGCCGTAATGAATGACCGCAGCCAGCCAGATCTGACCGACCAGGAAGGGCAGGCCCATGGCCCAGGGTGAGAGGACGCGCGTCTCTGCCGAGAAGGCCAGCACGCCCAGTCCGGCGAGCAGATACCACGCGCCCACGCCCTGAACGCCGCGCGGCAGGATCCGCGCCGAGGCGAACAGGCCAAGGCCGACCAGAACCTGCCAGAGGCCCGGCAGCATCCAGACCTCCTGAGGCGCGAACCGGGCGATCACCAGGGCGAGGCAGGCCCCCGCGCCGGCCGCCGGCAGGAAGACCTCGATGGCGTTCCACACCATGGCGTCGGCGAGGCCGGAATGCAGGCGGCGTGTCCGCCGCACCGCCTCGATGCCGATCATCGCGAAGGCCGCCAGAGCGGCCGCGACCCAGAGACCGAAGAACAGGCCGGTCCGGACCGCCGGATCGCCGAGCCACAGGGCCTGGCCCGCCGCGCAGGCCAGCGCGAGCCCGCCGGTGCCGGCGACCGTCGCCGCCCCCACGCCGCGAAACGCCGTATCGCGGGCGATCTGGGAGCGGATCGCCACGATGTCGGCCAAGGCCTTGTCCAGGTCCTGCATCCGCCTCACGCCCCGGGCTGCGCCGTACTTGATCGTGCTTTGCACCGCAAAGTAACGGTCCTTGCAATCCGTCGCAAGCCAATTCGACCGGCTCAACGGCCGGTTTTCCAAACATGAGATTAGCGAAGCGATCCGAAAATAACGCGAAAACTACCTGACGGTTGTATTCCGATGATCTCTTCCGGGATGAGCGGCAGCGCACCGGGACTCGGACGGTTCCTCCGGGCCCCGGCCGATCGGGCGCGGCGCGGCAAAACTCTCCGGCCAACAGGCTTCCGCGCGGCGGCCGCCCGGCCCATATTGGGCTCATGCCTGCTCCGAAGAAATCGCGCGCCGCGTCCGTGTCGAGCACGTCCGCCAAGGCGTCGAAGCCCGAGCTGAAGCCGCTCGACACCTATCTCGCCGCGCTGCTGAACCCGGCGCTCAACCGCAACAGGCCGGCGCCGATCGAGGCGCCGCCCGAGCCGCCCGCGCGCCCGGGCAAGCCCAAGGGGCGCGGCGGCAAGGGCGGGACTCCGCAAGCCGCCACGCGCCGGGCGGAGATCGCCCGCGACGGCTTCGCGGAGGCACCGCAGGCCGGCTACGCGCTGGGCGATGCCGCGGATGTCGATCCGCGCCTCGCACAGGCCCTCGGACTGACCCCGCCCGAGGACGGGCCGGCGCCGGAAGGCGCCGACCTGCCCGATCCCGGCGGCGATGGCGGCGCTTCGGCGACGGTCTCGGCCCTGGAGCGGCTGCTCATCGAGGGCAACCCGCTGTTCAAGGACGGCCAGACCTGGGTGCCGCACCGGCCGGATCGGCCGCAGAAATCCGAGGGAGGCCTCAGGTTCACGCTGAAATCCGAGTTCACGCCGGCCGGCGACCAGCCCAGGGCCATCGCCGAACTGGTCTCCGGCGTGCAGGCCCATGAGCGCGATCAGGTGCTGCTCGGCGTCACCGGCTCGGGCAAGACCTTCACGATGGCCAAGATCATCGAGGAGACCCAGCGCCCCGCCCTGATCCTGGCGCCCAACAAGACGCTGGCGGCGCAGCTCTACGGGGAATTCAAGTCGTTCTTCCCCGACAACGCCGTGGAATATTTCGTCTCCTATTACGATTACTACCAGCCCGAGGCCTATGTGCCGCGCTCGGACACGTTCATCGAGAAGGAATCCTCGATCAACGAGCAGATCGACCGGATGCGCCACTCCGCGACCCGCGCCCTGCTGGAGCGGGACGACGTGATCATCGTCGCCTCGGTCTCGTGCATCTACGGTATCGGCTCGGTCGAGACCTACACGGCGATGTCGTTCACCGTGTCCCTCGGCGAGCGGATCGAGCAGCGCCAGCTGATCGCCGATCTCGTGGCCCTGCAGTACAAGCGGATCCAGTCCGATTTCGCCCGCGGCACCTTCCGGGTACGCGGCGATTCGATCGAGCTGTGGCCGGCCCACTTGGAGGATCGCGGCTGGCGCATCGGCCTGTTCGGCGACGAGATTGAGAGCATCGTCGAGTTCGACCCGCTCACCGGCAAGACCCTCTCCGAACTGAAGTTCGTGAAGGTCTACGCCAACTCGCACTACGTCACGCCGCGCCCGACGCTGCAGCAGGCGATCAAGGGCATCAAGAACGAGCTGAACGGCCGGATCGAGGAGCTGACCAAGATGGGCCGGCTGATCGAGGCGCAACGCATCGACCAGCGCTGCACCTTCGACATCGAGATGATCGAGGCCACCGGCGCCTGCAACGGCATCGAGAACTATTCCCGCTATCTCACCGGGCGGAAACCTGGCGAGCCGCCACCGACGCTGTTCGAATATCTGCCCGACAACGCGCTCGTTTTCACCGACGAGAGCCACGTCACGGTGCCGCAAATCGGCGGCATGTACCGGGGCGACTTCCGCCGCAAGGCGACGCTGGCCGAATACGGCTTCCGGCTGCCCTCCTGTCTCGATAACCGCCCGCTCCGCTTCGAGGAGTGGGACGCGATGCGGCCGATGACGGTCCACGTCTCGGCGACGCCCGGCAAGTGGGAGATGGAGCAGACCGGCGGCGTGTTCGCCGAGCAGGTGATCCGCCCGACCGGCCTCGTCGATCCGGTGATCGAGATCCGCCCGGCGCGCTCCCAGGTCGACGACCTGCTGGGCGAGGTGCGCGAGGTGGCGCAGGCCGGCTACCGGACGCTGGTCACGACGCTGACCAAGCGCATGGCCGAGGATCTGACCGAGTACCTGCACGAGAACGGCGTGCGGGTGCGCTACATGCACTCCGACATCGACACGCTGGAGCGGATCGAGATCATCCGCGACCTGCGGCTCGGCGCCTTCGACGTGCTGATCGGCATCAACCTGCTGCGCGAGGGCCTCGACATTCCGGAATGCGCCCTGGTGGCGATCCTCGACGCCGACAAGGAAGGCTTTCTTCGTTCAGAAACGTCGCTGATCCAGACCATCGGCCGCGCGGCCCGCAACGCCGATGCCCGCTGCATCCTCTATGCGGACAACATCACCGGCTCGATGGAGCGGGCGATGGCCGAGACCGAGCGCCGCCGCGTCAAGCAGCTCGCCTACAACGCGGAGCACGGCATCACGCCGCAGAGCGTGAAGCGCGGCATCGCCGACATCCTGAGCAGCGTGTTCGAGCGCGACCACGTCCAGGTCGATACCGGGCTCGCCAAGGATGCGGTCACGATCGGCCATAACCTCAAGGCCGTGATGGCGGATCTGGAGAAGCGGATGCGCACGGCCGCCGCGGATCTCGACTTCGAGGAGGCGGCCCGCCTGCGCGACGAGCTCAAGCGGCTTCAGGCGACCGAGCTCCTGGTCTCGGACGACCCGATGGCCCGGCAGGGCGACGTGGAGCGCGAGGCCGGCAAGTTCGGCCGGAAAGCCCCGCGCGGGGCAGGGGGAAGCCGCATTTCCAAGCCCGACCTCGACAATATGGGCCCCGGCACCGACCGCGAGATGCCGGCCAACGCGGTGCCGTGGCAGGAGCGGCCCAAGCCTCGCTCGACCCAGGGGCTCGGCGGCCAGAAGCCGAAATACAAGGGCGGCGGCGGTCGCAAGCGGGGCTGACCGGCCGCCTCCGCGGTCTCAGGCGGCCTCGATATCGCGGTGCCGGGCAGCCTCCGACGCATCCATGATGGCCTGCGCGATGCAGGCTACGAGGGCATGGCACGCCTCGTCATAGGCATGGGGATCCGCCCGAACGGCTGCCTCCGCGATATCGCCTACCCGGTCCCGGGCGATCTGGCGCGCGAGGCGCAGCGCATCGGCATAGGGCTCATAAGGACGGGGCATCGTCGCTCCGGAAAAACCGGGCCGTCACGGACCGAGTGGCCGCTGCAACGAACAGCGCAGCCCAACAGTTCCCAGCACGGGTGGACGCGGATGACGCACCGGCCCGGATCGGCCCAAGACCTTCAAACCTCGAAACCATCCCAGCGAAGACGCGATGACAGCCGAGACCAACGCACGCCCCGCCCTCGACGACGACACCCTGGCCTTCGCGGCCCGGGTCTTCCAGTACGCCCGGATGGGCCACGCCGAAGAGCTCGCGGAGCTGTTCGGCCAGGGGCTTCCGGCGAACCTGCGCAACGACAAGGGCGACAGCCTGCTGATGCTGGCCGCCTATAACGGGCAGGCCGAGGCGACCCGGGTGATCCTGGAAGCCGGCGGCGACCCGGAACTCGCCAACGACCGCGGCCAGACCCCGCTCGCCGGCGTGGCCTTCAAGAACGATCTGGCGATCGCGCGGCTGCTGCTGCAGCACGGGGCCACGGTCGATGGCACCGGCGACGGCACCCGCACCGCCCTGATGACGGCGGCCATGTTCGACCGGACCGAGATGGTCGACCTGCTGCTCCAGCACGGGGCCGACCCGGACCGGCGCGACGGCTCCGGCCAGAGCGCCGCCGACATGGCCCGGGCCATGGGCGCGCAGGCGACGCCGGGTCAGCTCGACGGGGCGGCGCGGCCGGCAGGGTGAGCTCAGCCGGGATCGACCGGTGCTTCGTTGTTCGGCACGACTGCAAGGCTGAAGCCGAGCGCGGCGACAACCCGCTGCACGGTCTCGAGACTCGGATTGCCGGTTTGCGAAAGGGCCTTGTATAGGCTCTCGCGCCCGAGGCCGGTGGCTTCGGCGACGGCCGACATGCGTCCGGCGCGGGCGACATCGCCCAACGCCCGGCGGAAAGCCGCCGGGTCCTTCTCTTCCAGAGCGGCTGAGAGGTAGGCAGCCGCATCCTCGGGCGAGCGGAGATGCAGCGCGATTTCGAAGGGCCGCGTCGGGGTCTTCGGAGGGGACTCGGAAGGGGACTCGGAAGCCGCCATGGGCATATCCTCAAACTGTCAATGCGAGTTCACGAGCCCGCGCGATATCGCGCGCTTGGCTACCCTTGTCGCCGCCGCACAGCAGGATCACGATCGTGCCATCGTCCCGCTGGACGAAATAGATGCGGTAGCCCGGACCGCTATCGATCTTCATCTCGCTGACCCCGCCACCGACAGGGGCGACCGTCCCTGGGTTGCCCTCCTGGAACCGAACGATCCGCCGGAGGATTCTCGCTCGGCCGACGCGGTCGCGCAGGCCTTCGATCCACTGATCGAAGTAAGCCGTCGTCACGATCCGCGGCACTTGGAAAGTATCCCATAAGATACGTCTCGCCACAAAGCCATCAACGCCGAAGCGGGCGATCGTCCAACGCCGGCACGGGCAGCCGCGCGAACCCGGGAGATGAAACGCCGTGCCTCATCACGCCATCCTGAGGGGTAGGGGATGCTACCTGGCTTGCCTGGCGCTGTTCGCCACGCCGCTCGCGGCTTCCGCCACCGAGACGCCCTGGCCAGCCTTCGGGCATGATTCCAGCAACCGCAATTTTTCCGAGCTGACCCAGATCGACCGCGATTCGGTCGCTCGCTTACGCCCCGCCTGGATCTTCCAGACGGGCGTGACCGGCTACTTCCAGGCCCAGCCCGTCATGGTGGACGGGACGCTCTTCCTCTCCACCACGCAGAACAACGTCGCGGCCCTCGACGCGAAGACCGGCAAGCCGCTCTGGACCTACACCCACAAGCCGCGCACGGAAAAAATCTTCGGGCCGCCGTCCAACCGCGGGCTCGCGGTCTCCGGCGGGCTCGTCTTCGAGGCGACCATGGACGGGCGGCTGATCGCGCTGGACGCGAAGACCGGCACGATGGTCTGGGACAAGGAGGCGGTCCGCCCGGAGGAGGGCGAGACCGAGACCGCCTCCGGCCTGGCGGCCACACTCGGCGGCAAGCCGGTGCAGGGGTCGAGCCGGCTCGGCTTCAAGATGCCGCCGCTCGTCGCCGACGGGCTGGTGATCATTGGCGTCACCGGCGCCGGCTATGGCCTCCATATCGAGGATGCGGCGGGCGGCCTCGACGGCGGCGCGGTGGTCGGGATCGAGGGCGGCTATGGCCGACGCGGCTGGCTCGCCGCCTACGATGCCAAGACCGGGGAGGAGCGCTGGCGCTGGTACGTCACACCCTCGGAGAGCTGGGAGGGTGGCTTCGTGGAGAAGACCGCCGACGGCACGCCGCTTCACCGGGACATCGCCGCTGAGAAGGCCGCGGCCCCCGCCAACCGCGACGCGTGGCGTGTCGGCGGCGGCTCACTCTGGATGACACCGGCCTACGATGCCGATCTCGGCCTGATCTTCCTCGGCACCGGCAACCCGGCACCGCAGAATTTCGGCCTGTCGCGGCCGGGGGACAACCTCTACACGATGTGCCTCGTCGCCCTCGACGTGAAAACGGGCAAGCTGCGCTGGTACTATCAGCAGGTGCCGCACGACGAGTGGGGCTACGACGTCGCCGCGCCGCCCTTCCTGCTCGATGGCCCGAACGGCACCAAGGCCGTGGCCTCGGCGAGCAAGACCGGCTGGATCTACGTCCACGACCGCGCGACTGGGAAGCTGCTGGAGCGCTCGGCGCCGCTCCTCGACCAGAAGAACCTGTTCGCGCCGCCGACGCCGCAGGGCACCGTCGTGGCGCCCGGGCCCCTCGGCGCGGTCTCGTGGCCGCCGACCGCTTATGACGGGCGGCTGGCCTACGTGCAGGTCCGCCACGGAGCGACGACCTACACGGTGAAGACCGTGCCGGCCGCCGCGGGGCGGCCGGAGATCCGCTACACCGAGACCGGCGAGGCCAAGGGCGAGCCGTCCTTCAGCACGCTCACCGCCGTCGATCTCAACCACGGCGGCAAGATCGCGTGGTCGGTGCGGTCGGCGAGCCGGCTTTCGGGGGGTACTTTGGCGACCGCGGGCGGTCTCGTCTTCTCCGGCGAGGAGGATGGAAATCTGGACGCCCACGACGCGCGCGACGGCCGCGTGCTCTGGCGATTCCAGTGCGGCGCGGGGATCAGCGGACCGGCCATGACGTACGCGCTCGACGGCAAGCAATACGTGGCGGTGGCGGCGGGCGGCGCGTCCTACACCAAGGCGTCGGGCTTCGGGACCGGCGACGCAGTGCTGGTCTTCGCACTGCCCGATTGACCACGGCCGAGCTTGACCGGAAGAATTCGAGCCATAGGCGGGGACTCTTCCGGACCATGACAGAGGCGCAGAGCGCGGGCGACCGGGCGGAGGCCCAGCCGACGGATCGCGGGCCGCCGGTGATCCGCACCATCGCGATGCCGGCCGACACCAACCCGGCCGGCGACATCTTCGGCGGCTGGCTGATGGCCCAGATGGATCTGGCCGCCGGCAATGTCGCCGCGCGGCGCTCGCGTGGGCGCTGCGCCACCGTCGCGGTCGACGCGATCACCTTCCATCACCCGGTCTTCGTGGGCGACGAGGTCAGCCTCTACGCGTGGCTCGTCCAGGTCGGGCGCTCGTCCCTGCGCATCCAGGTCGAGGTCTGGCGGCGCGAGCGGGCCAGCGAGGCGACCATGAAGGTGACGGAGGCGACCTTCACCTTCGTGGCGATCGGCGACGACCGCCGCCCGCGGGCGGTGCCGCCGGAGGTGGTGGGGCGCTGAGCCTGGCAGCAGAGCCGTCGGCGGCATCCCCGGCCCGATCCGCGGATCGCCTCTTACCCACGTTGGCCCGGATCGCGCATGATGTCGATCAGTTCGGCTTTCGCAGCGCTGCCGGTTCGGCGCGCGTGGCCGGCGGCCGCACGTCCAGGGATCGGAACCACACGATGGCGCAGCGGTCGGGACACGACTTCAAGTTCGGCATCGAGGAGGAGTTCTTCCTCGCCAGCGCCCGTTCGCGGGGCGCGCCGCGCGCGTCGATCCAGGGTTTCCACGACGCGGCCAAACGTCTGGGTTCGGTCGAGCGGGAACTCCTCGAAAACGAGGTGGAGATCTGTTCGAAGCCGACGGCGAGCGTCGATGAGGCACGGGCGGCGCTCGGCGACCTGCGCGACAAGCTCCAAGCGACCGCCCGCGCGCACGGGCTCAAGCTGTTCGCCGCCGGCACGCACCCCACCGCAATCTGGTCGATCCAGAAGGAGACGGACAAGCCGCGCTACCGCGGGATGATGGACGACCTTCAGATCACCGGGCGACGCTCCGTGGTCGCCGGCATGCACGTCCATGTCGAGGTGCCGCGCCCCGAGAAGCGGGTCGACATCATGCGGCGGATCTATCCGTTCCTGCCGCTGCTGCTGGCCCTCTCGACGTCCTCGCCGTTCTATGACCGCCGTCGCACCGGCCTGCACGGCTACCGGTTGCGGGCCTACGCCGAGTTGCCGCGCACCGGCCTCCCCGAGCTGTTCGACGACGACGCCGATTACGCCCGGTATGTCCGGATCATGACCACAGCGGGTGCCGTGCCCGATCCGACGTACTTCTGGTGGCACATCCGTCCATCGATCCGATACCCGACCCTGGAGCTGCGCGTCGCCGACAGCTGCACGCGGCTGGACGACACCCTGACCGTCGCCCAGCTCTATCGCTGCCTCGTCCGTCTGCTCGACCGGCGCCCGGACATCCACGCCGGCCTGACCGGCGCCTCGCGCGGGTTCGTGATGGAGAACCTGTGGCGGGCCGAACGCGACGGCACGGGCGCGTCGCTGATCGACGAGACGGCCGAGCGCGCCGTCTCCGTCACCGAAGCCCTGGACGCACTGCTGGACCTGATCGCCGAGGACGCGGCCGCGCTGGGCTGCACGGCACAGGTGGCGCACGCCACCGTGATCGCCCGAAACGGCTCGAGCGCAGCCGGCCAGCTCGCCGCCTACACCACCGCCCGCGACGGCGGCGCCAGCGAGGGCGGGGCGTTGAAAGCGGTCATCGATTGGCTTGCACGGGAGACGGCGCCCCTGGGCTGACCGATCGATTGAGAGCGGTGAACGGGTCGCGACAGGGCCGTATTTTCCTCACCCCGCCGCCAGCGGGTAGCGCGTCCGCAGGCGCAGGCCGAACACCGCCATCATGAAGAGGCAGCAGGTGGCGTTGTTGCCGTTCCACAGCACCGTCTCGAACGAGGCCGAGACCAGCCCGAGGAACCACAGCCGCAGGAACAGCATCGTCTCCGCGTCGAGCCGGGCGCCGCCGGCCACGCGCTGCAGATCGCGCATCGGCGCGAGCACGAAGGCCGCCACGGTCAGCACGAGGAAGGGCAGGCCGCCGATCAGCGCCGTGTCGAGATAGGCGTTGTGGGCGTGATCGACGGTGTTGACCCAGGTCACCTCTTCGGAGCCGCCATACATGGTCCGCTCGGTCATCCAGAACGCGCCGATCCCCCAGCCGCGCCAGGGGCGGATCAGGATATTGTCGATGGCGAACTGCCAGATCTCGCTGCGGCCGGTGAAGGTCGCGTCGGTCAGCAGCGACCCGACCGCCTCCTGGATCGGCGGCACCAGCACCGAGCCGATCGAGACCAGCGAGAACCCGACCACCGGGCCCAGCAGCAGGAGGCGCCGGGCGAACCCGCCCGTCAGCACCTGACAGAGACCCGTGACGCCGAGGATCACCGGCAGCAGCAGGATGGCGGTCTTGGAGCCGCTCGCCAGCAGGAACCCGCCCGCCAGCAGCACGATGGCCCAGCCGAGGAACCGGTTGGCGGCCGTGGCGACGTAGAGGCCGACGATCACCAGGATCACCATGGCGGCGCCGGCTTCGTTCTTCTGCGGGAAGATCCCACGCCAGAGGCCCGGATGGCTCGGATCGGAATTGACGTCGAAGGCCGAATGGATGGCGAGGCTCGGCACGAAGGCGACCGCCAGATAGGACGAGAGCACGATCACCAGGGCCGCCCCGGCGAGGCTCAGGGCGAGCTGCCGCGGCGACCGGGCGACGATCAGAACCCCCGCCGAGAGCATCGCGGCGATCACGAACAGCGCCAGCCGACGCAGCGACAGGCTCGGCTCGATGGACAGCAGCGTCGTCAGGCCGAGCCAGACGGCACAGAGCACGAGCGGCCGGGTCATCAGCGGTTGGAGGTGCCGGACGCCGATCCGACGGATCGCCAATGCCATGGCGGTGCCGGCGGAGAGGAACAGCACCTGGGTCAGCAGGCTCCCGTCCTCGGAGGCCGCCAGGATCGACCGGTCGGACAGGTCCTTCAGCCAGACGTGGTTCCAGAGCAGGACGAAGACCGCCCCGTTGAGGAGCACGCGCAAAACGTCCGGCACGTCGCGGCCTGCGAGGCCGCGCTGCCGTCCGTCAGCCGGGATGCCAATTGCCGCGTCCGCAGAAGCCATGTCGTCCCACCGCTGAACCTGCGACCCGTCAGGTCCCACCAAGCGGCCGGGTCGTCCCACCCATCCCCTCATCCGGAGGTGCCCGCCGCCTCGGCGGGCCTCGAAGAAGGGCTCCAGCCAGCCGCGCGATCCCTGGAGGGCTTCTTCGAGGCCTTCGCTGCGCTTTGGCACCTCAGGATGAGGGGATTGGGTTGGACGCTTGTCGCTCCCGTCGTCGGCCGCAAACTCATCTTAGGCCCGCTTGCGCCCCGGGCGATGGCAAATCAAAAGTTGCGCCCAGAGATCGCGCGATAACCTTGACGAAGGCCTGCCGCCCTCAGCGCCGCATCGTGTACTGCGTCCGACCGGCGGATTGGCGCATCAGGAACGCCGCCATCTCGGCGAGTTCCGGCGCCTTGGAGCGGAAGGTCACCGACAGGGCGAGCAGCGTGTCCTTGTGGTCGAGGCCGGGATAGATCCGCTCCTGCACCGGCACGTGCTCGGCGCGCAGGCGGGCGGCGAGGCTCACCGTGTGCCGAGGCTTCACCACCGTGTCGGCTTCGCCGGTCGCCAGGAAGGCGGGGGGCGAGAGCGGGCCGACGAAGCTGCCCGGCTGGGTCGCGGCCAGATCGGGCGCCTTGCCGAACACCTTGGTCGTGGTGTCCTGATCGAGCGGCAGGAAGTCGTAGGGGCCCGACAGGCCCGCCACCGCCTTGATCGCCTTGGGATCGACGCCCGCCGCCATCACGTAGCGCGGGTCGAGGCCGAGCATCAGGGCGTTGTAGGCGCCGGCCGAATGGCCCGCCAACACGATCCGGCGCGGGTCGCCGCCATAGGCCGCGATGTTGTCGCGCACCCAGGCCAGTGCCGCCGCCCCGTCTTCCAGGAAGCCCGGGAAGGCGGTCTCCGGATAGAGCCGGTAGTCGGGCAGCACCGTGACGAAACCCTGGGCGGCGAGCGCATGACCGACGAAGGCATAGTCGTCCTTCGCGCCGCTCTGCCAGGAGCCACCGTAGAAGAACACCAGCACCGGAGCGTTCTCGGCGCCCGCCGTGGGGACGTAGACGTCGAGGCGCCGGCGGGGGCCTTCGCCGAAGGCCTGATCCTTCGCGGCGAGGCGCCCGCCGGGGTCGCGCGGGCCGATCGCGTCGAACAGGGCGAGCGGCGAGGCGGCGTTGAGGCCAAACGCCGCGAGTCCGAGGCAGAGCAGGCTGGCCAGCGCGGTGAGGAGTCGTGTCATATCCCGTCCGGTTGTCGCGACCGGCGCATACGGCACCGCTCTCGGGGCGGATTGATGACGCTCGCGCGGCGAAGCGCGAAAAATCAGGTCCGCAGCACGAAGCAGGCGCCGCCGACCTTCCGGATGCGGCCGCACAGGTCGTCGGCGGCCTGTCGGCTCTGGGCCGGGATGCGGATCCGGTAGAAAGCCCGGGTGCCGCGGTTGCGCAGCCGCGTCCCGATGATCATCGGCCGCACCTCGCCTATCACGCCCGCATAGGTGCTCCGCGCCCGGTTGAAACTCTGAAGCGCCAGTGACTTGGAGAAATTGCCGGCGAGCTGGATGCCCCAGGGCGCGGCCGGGCCCTCGTTGGCGCCCAACGCGAAGCGGTCGCCGCGGGACGGGATGCGCAGGCTGGCGGTGACCTGCAGGCAGGTCTGCGGTGCCTCCGGCTTGGCCGCCTTGGCGTCCTTCGTCTCAGGCTTTTCCGGCGCGCCGCCCTCCGGGTACTCGATCGCCTTGCCGGGGCCGGTCCGCCACGCGTCGGCCGGGACGCCCGTGATGGCGGCCACGTAGGCGCGGGTTTCCTCGGGCAGGCCGCCATCGCCCGCGAGCCACTTGCTCACCCGGCCGGCACCGCCGTTATAGGCCGCCGCCGCGAGGCCGAGATTGCCGAACTGGGTCTTCAGGTCCGCCAGCAAGTGGGCGGCGTGCGGGATCGCCTGCTCGGGGTCGAACGGGTCGAGGAGGCCGCGCTCCCGCGCCGTCCCGGGCATGAACTGGGCGACACCCTGCGCCCCGGCTCGGCTGACGACGCCCACGCGAAAACTGCTCTCGCGCCAGATCAGCCGCGTCAGGAACGGCACCGGCAGGCTGCGGGCCTTCGCGGATTCGTCGATCAGGCGGCACAGCGCCTGCTCCACGGTCTCGGTCGCCCCCTCGGAGGGGACGGCCCGAGCCGGGTGCGCCGCAACGCAGAGGAGGGCGAGGAGGGCGCCGAGGCGCAGGCGTGCGATAGTCACACCGGCGTTGTAGCGACCTTCGGTTGCGGATCAATTGATGCTGGTGGCCGCATGGAGCTCTGAGA
Source organism: Methylobacterium sp. E-065 (assembly GCF_022829605.1). Taxonomy (GTDB): domain Bacteria; phylum Pseudomonadota; class Alphaproteobacteria; order Rhizobiales; family Beijerinckiaceae; genus Methylobacterium. The sequence continues at coordinate 59,177 of NZ_JAKSYD010000235.1, forward strand.
TGTAGTCCAGTCGAGCCGCTACGTGGCTTTTTCTTATGCTGGCTCCCGGATCGGGTTCCGCTACGCTCCACCCGTCCGGGACAGGGTGCGGCGAGGGATGAGGCGCGACGCTCTTTCCCGGGCGCATGCAGCGTCAGCGGAATGCGTCCCGGGACCCAGCACGAGACGCGCCGCGAAACGGCTCCATCAGGTCGCCACGCCGTCGGCTGACCAGGTCGGCGCATCGTCCCCAAGGCGGCGCGCCGCCCGCGCCCAGCGCATCGGGACGCCGGGTATCACCACCGGCGGCCGCAGCCGCCGCGCCGGCCCCCACGACGTCGCCTCGATCGCAGGCGCGAGATCCTCCGGCGCGACGACTGGGCAGGGGGGTTCGGGCTCAGCCGAACCGGCCTCGACGAGCAGCGCCGCCGTGCGGGCGAGGGAGAGCCGCGCCACGCCGCCGGACCCATCGGCGAGCCGGCGCGCCAGCAGCCGCAGAGCCGCCGCGGCCATCATGTAGCCGGTCGCGTGGTCAAGGGCCTGGACCGGCAGCGGCACCGGCTTGGCGGCCTGCTGCCACTCCTGCCCAGCCTGCGCGATGCCGGTGCTCATCTGCACGAGGCTGTCGAAGCCGCGCCGCCCGGCCCAGGGGCCGGTCCAACCGTAGGCGTCGAGGCAGACCTCCACGAGACCCGGCGCCAGGGCTCGCCGAGCCTCCGCACCATATCCGAGGCCGTCCAGGGCTCCGGGCCGATAGCCGTGGACCAGCACGTCCGCCCCCGCGAGCAGCGCCTCGAAGGTCCCCCGGTCGGCGTCGCGGCGCAGGTCGAGTCGGGCACAGGTCTTGCCGAGCGTCATCTCCGGCTCGATGGGGGCTTCGTTCCAGCCGGGCGGGTCGATCCGCAGCACATCCGCCCCGAAACCCGCAAGAAAACGCGTCGCCACCGGCCCGGCGATCACCCGCGTCAGGTCGAGCACGCGCAGGCCGGCGAGCGGACGCCCGGGCTGGGGTGTCCAAAGAGATCTAGACGGCGATCCGGATCGTCCGACGCCCGGGTCCACATGCACCAGCGGCTCGGTCGTCACCGCGCGGCCCTGCGGATGCGCCGCCCAGTCGGCGAGCCCGCGCATCTCGGCGGCACACCCGCCCTCGGCCAGGATCGCGGCCTCCAGCTCGGCCTTGGCCCAGCCCGACACCGCCCGCGCCATGCCGGCGCGATCAACTTGCGGACCAAGCACGCGCTCGGCCGCCGCCCGGTGGTGGGGCGCGTTGGTGTGGAGCCGGATCCAGCCGTCCCGGGTCTCGTAGTCGCCCGCGACCGGATCCCAGGGGTCGGGCACGCGCCAGCCCTCGGGCTCCAGCGACCGCGCGAACCAGAACGACGCGAGACGCCGGTCCACGGTGACCGCACCGGTCAGCCCCGCGACCTCCGCGAGCGCCAGCGCGGCCGCCCCGACCGAGCCGGCCGCCAGATCGCTCACCGCGAAGGCGGAGGGCAGGGCGCCGGTCCCGGTGACATGCAGCGTGTCGAGGGCGCCGGGCGGTCCGTCGAGCGCCTGCCAGATCCGGGCCGCGAAAGCGTGGGCGCCATCCGTCATCGCGATCTCCCGCGCGATCCGCCTGGGCCGGGCGGACCTTCTTCGCAGCAGGATAGACTAGGGCCGCCGGCCCGGCGCGCTATAAGGAGCCGCATGACGTTGGATGAATCCCAGCCGCTCCTCGCCGTCGAGGACCTGTCCGTCGCCTTCCGCTCGCGGGAGGGCGAGACCTGGGCGGTCGACGGCATCGGCTTCACCATCCGGCGCGGCGAGACGCTGGCGCTCGTCGGCGAATCGGGCTCCGGCAAGTCCGTGACGGCGCTGGCGATCCTGCGGCTGCTCGACGGGGCCGCGCGCCAGGGCGGGCGGATCCTGTTCAAGGGCCGCGACCTCACGAGCCTGCCGGAACGCGCGATGCGCGATGTCCGCGGCGCCGACATCACCATGGTTTTCCAAGAGCCCATGACCTCGCTCAACCCGCTCCACACGATCGAGCGGCAGATCGGCGAGGTGCTGGGCCTCCACCGCGGGCTCACCGGCAAGGCGGCCAAGCGCCGGATCCTCGAACTCCTCGATCTCGTCGGCCTACGCGACGCGGAAAGCCGGATGGGCGCCTATCCGCACGAACTCTCCGGCGGTCAGCGCCAGCGGGTGATGATCGCCATGGCGCTGGCCTGCGAGCCGGACCTGCTCGTCGCCGACGAGCCGACCACGGCTTTGGATGTCACCGTCCAGGCGCAGATCCTGGCGCTGCTCGCCGACCTGCAGAAGCGGCTCGGCATGGCGATGCTGTTCATCACCCACGATCTCGGCATCGTCGAGCGGATCGCCGACCGGGTCTGCGTGATGCTGAAGGGCAAGATCGTGGAGGCCGGCGAGACCAGGGCGGTGTTCGCCAACCCGCAGCACGCCTACACCCAGCGCCTGATCGCCTCCGAGCCGAAGGGCCGCGCCAACCCGATCCCGCCCGATGCCGCGCCGCTGCTCGAAGCCGGGCCGCTCAAGGTCTGGTTCCCCCTGAAGGCGGGCCTGCTCCGGCGGGTCGTCGGCCACGTCAAGGCGGTGGACGGGGTCTCGCTCAAGGTCCGTGCCGGAGAGACCGTGGGGGTCGTGGGCGAGTCCGGCTCCGGCAAGACCACGCTCGGCCTCGCCCTGCTGCGGCTGACCGCCTCTGAAGGGCCGATCGTGTTCCTGGGCCAGACCGTCGATGGCTTCTCCGTTGCGCAGATGCGGCCCTTGCGAAAAGACATGCAGGTGGTCTTCCAGGACCCCTACGGCTCACTCTCGCCGCGCATGTCGGTGGCCGATATCGTGGCCGAGGGGCTGGTGGTGCAGGGCGCCGTGCGCTCGCGGGCCGAGCGCCGGGCCGTGGTCTCAAAGGCGCTCACCGATGTCGGGCTCGACCCGGCCGCCATGGACCGCTACCCGCACGAATTCTCCGGCGGCCAGCGCCAGCGCATCGCCATCGCCCGGGCAATCGTGCTGAACCCGCGCTTCGTCGTGCTCGACGAGCCGACCTCGGCGCTGGACCGCTCGGTCCAGGCGCAGATCGTGACGCTGCTGCGCGACCTCCAGCGGGAGCGTGGCCTCGCCTACCTGTTCATCAGCCACGACCTGAAGGTGGTGCGGGCGCTCGCCAACTACGTGATGGTGATGCAGAACGGCCGCGTGGTCGAGGAAGGCCCCGCCGAGACGATCTTCTCCGATCCGCAGACCGCCTACACCCGGGCCCTGTTCAAGGCCGCCTTCGCGCTCGACAGCGACGCGCCGACCGAGCTGGAGCCCGCCTGACCGTGCCCCGTGCGCTGCTCATCGTCCTCGATTCCGTCGGGATCGGCGGCGCGCCGGATGCCGAAGCCTACGGCGATGCCGGCTCCGACACGCTCGGCCACATCGCGGAAGCCTGCGCGGCCGGACGCGGCGACCGGGCGGGGCTCCGCACCGGGCCGCTGCACCTGCCGCACCTCGCCGCCCTCGGGTTCGGGCTGGCCGCCGCCGGCGCCTCGGGCCGGATCCCGCCCGGTCTTGCACCCGTGGGTGTGCTCGAAGGCGCCTATGGGCATGCCGTGGAGACGGCCGCCGGCAAGGACACGCCGTCGGGCCATTGGGAGATCACCGGCCTGCCCCTGCTGGAGCCCTGGGGACACTTTCCCGAGACGCGGCCGGCCTTCCCGCCCGAACTCACCCAGGCGCTGATCGCGGAGGGTGGCCTGCCCGGCATCCTGGGGGATCGCCATGCGGCCGGCGTCGCCATCATCGACGAACTCGGCGCCGAGCATGTCCGGACCGGCCGGCCGATCTGCTACACCTCGGCCGACAGCGTCTTTCAGATCGCCGCCCACGAGGAGGCCTTTGGTCTGGAGCGGCTCTACGACCTCTGTCGCCTCGCACGGCGCCTGTGCGACCCCTACCGGGTCTGCCGGGTGATCGCCCGGCCCTTCGTGGGCTCGGCGGGGGCGGGCTTCCGCCGCACCGGCAACCGCAAGGATTTCGCGGTTGAGCCTCCGGGGGTCACGCTGCTCGACCGGGCCGAGGCGGCGGGCCGCGCCGTGGTGAGCGTCGGCAAGATCGGCGACATCTTCGCCCACCGGGCCACCGGCCGGGAGCTCAAGCCGGGGCCGAACGCCGCCTGCCTCACGGCGGGGCTCGACGCCCTGAAGGATCTGCCGGACGGCGGCCTGATCTTCGTCAACCTCGTGGATTTCGACACCGAGCACGGCCACCGCCGGGACGTGCCGGGCTACGCCGCCGAACTCGAAGCGTTCGATGCCCGGGTCTTCGAGATCAGGACGGCACTCCGGCCCGGCGATCTCGCGCTCATCACCGCCGATCACGGCAACGACCCGACCTGGGCCGGCACCGACCACACCCGCGAGCAGGTGCCGGTCCTGGCCTTCGGCCCCGGCGTGGCCGGCCGCTCCATCGGCCGGCGGGACAGCCTTGCGGATATCGGCGCCACGGTGGCGGCCCATCTCGGCCTGCCCTGGGACGGCGCCGGAACACCCTTCCTGTAGGAGGACACGATGCGGGACGACGACGACCGGCCGCGCAAGGCCGTCGCGCACGAGATCGGCCAGCCGCTGGATACCCTGTCGCTGGCGGATCTCGACGAACGCGTCGCGCTCCTGCGGGCGGAGATCGCCCGGATCGAGGCGGCACGGGCAGCCAAGCAAGCGGCGCAGGGGGCGGCCGACGCCTTCTTCAAGCGGAGCTGAGGCTTGGACCGGACCCAAACGCTCGCTTCCCTGCGACGCGGCGACCTCGTTGGCGCGCGTGAATTGCGCCTGCCGGACGGGCTGACGGAGGTGCCTCCGGAGGTCTTCGCGCTGGCCGACACGCTGGAGGTGCTGGACCTCGGCCGCGGCAGCCTGACCGACCTGCCGGCGGATCTCGGGCGGCTGCACCGGATGCGGGTGCTGTTCGCCTCGGGCAACCCGTTCGAACGCCTGCCGCCGGTGCTGGGCGATTGCCCGAGCTTGAGCCAGCTCGGCTTCCGTGGCTGCGGCATCCGCGAAGTGCCGGCCGAGGCGCTGCCGCGCGACCTGCGCTGGCTCATTCTCACCGACAATCGGATCGAGACCCTGCCGACGGCGCTCGGGGAACGGCCGCGCCTGCAAAAACTGATGCTGGCCGGCAACCGGCTCTCGACGCCGCCGGACAGCCTGTCGGCAGCCGACAACCTCGAATTGATCCGGCTCGCCTGCAACCGGCTCGACGCGCTGCCGCCCTGGCTGACGCGCCTGCCGCGCCTTGCCTGGATCGCCTATGCGGGCAACCCCGCCGAGCCCGTGACGGAACCGACCCCGGCGGCGCGGGTGCCGTGGGCGGAACTGGAGGTCGGTGAGCTCTTGGGAGAGGGGGCCTCGGGCCGGGTCCACCGGGCGGTCTGGCGCGGGCAGGCCGTGGCGCTGAAGCTGTTCAAAGGCGCGATGACGAGCGACGGCCGGCCCGCGCGCGAGATGGAAGCCTGCCTCGCCGCCGGCACGCATCCGGCGCTGACCGGGGCGCTCGGCCGGCTCGACGGCCATCCCGGTGGGGCCGAGGGGCTTCTGCTCCGGCTTCTCCCAGCGGATTGGCGCGTGCTGGCCGGGCCGCCGAGCCTCGCGAGCTGCAGCCGCGACGTCTACGCTCCGGATCTCAAGCTCGATCCGGAGCGGGCCCTGCGGATCGCGCGATCCGTTGCGGCGGCGGCGGCCCACCTGCACGGGCGCGGCCTGCTCCATGGCGATCTCTACGCGCACAACACGCTCTGGGAGGCCGGAACCGGCGCGGCCGTGCTCAGCGATTTCGGCGCCGCCTCGGCGCTGCCGGCCGGGCCAGACGGCGCGGCGCTGGCGCGGATCGAGGCGCGGGCGATGGGGATCCTGCTCAGCGAGCTGCTCGACCGCTGCGATGCGCCGCCCGCGGAGTTGCGATCTCTGGAACGGAGCTGCACGCAGCCCGACCCGGCCCTGCGGCCTACCCTGCAGGAGGTGGCTGCCGCGCTGGCGCGGATAGCGAGCTGAGCCCCGCCGCCGCCCTTCGGATCTCGGCCCGATAGCCTCAGTCCGGAATATCGGCTTGCCGGGGTGCCACCACGGCGAACAGGTCGCCGAGGGCGGCAAGGCTCGCCGCCTGGAGCTGGGCGGCGGGCACCACAGAGCCGTCCGGCCCGGGCAAGTCCCGCGTCGCCGTTGTGGAGGCCACGACGGTCGGGCGGAAGCCGAGGTTGAAGGCGCTGCGGGCGGTGGAATTCACGCACATATGCGTCATGAAGCCGGCCAGGACGAGGTCCTTCACGCCCGCCGCCTCCAGCCGCGCCTGGAGATCCGTACCCACGAAGGAACTCGGATAAGCCTTGGTGATCACCGGCTCGTCGCCCTGCGGCGCCACCTCCGGGCTGATCTGGCCGATCGGTGCGGTGACGTCGTAGGGCGAGCCCGGCCCGGCATCGTGGCGGATGTGGAAGACCGGGATACCGGCCGCGCGCGCCCGGGCCAGCAGATCCGCCGCCTCGCGGATCGCGGGCTCGACGCCGTCGAGGCGCATGATGCCCTCGCGGTAGGTCTGCTGCAGATCGATGAGCACGAGCGCCGAGCCCTTCAGGGCAGGGGGCTCCGGGCTGAGGCCCGACAGGCCGCGCAGGGTTGCGAGTTCGGACATTCGGGATCTCCCAGGGCGGCGCTCAGGAAGCGCGGCGGCCAGCGCGATGACGCCGGATGCTATACCGCGCCGGCGGATCGGCACCACCGGTCAAAGGTGTACCGCGGGCTCTGTCGGCGCGACGCGTGATGCTACCGCCCCGGTACCCCCGGATCGATCGCCGGCAATTCGCCCGCGGGGAGTCCGGCGCCGGCCTGGGCCTGCGCGCCGCCGGTGCCGCGGGCGCGATTGGCCAGCGCCACGGTCAGGCGCTCGGCGGTCTCGGGCTGCATCACGGCCAGTACCTCGGCCATCTTGCGCGGGTTCATCGCCAGCACGATCGGCACCAGCACGTCGTGGCCCAGCCGGTCGAACACCCGTGCGGCGTCCTTGGGCTTCATGGACTCGTACATCGTGACGATGTTCTTGAGCCCCTGCTTCTCGGCATCCTCCTTCGCCTTGGCGACCGTTTCAACTTTGTCCTCGGCCTTCTTGAGATCACCGAGGCCGGTTTCAAGCTTCCGCTCGGCTTCACCCAGCATTTTCTCGCGCAGATCCAGCTCGTCGCTCTTCTCGCGCAGGGCGTCGCGCCGGGCACCGAGCTTTTCCAGAAGCACGCGCTCTGTGGGCGAGGCCGGGCCCTGTGCGGCGGGCGGCGCCTCCGGGGGCTTCTCGACTGGCTTCTCGGCGGGAGCGGCCTTCTCCTCCTTGCCGCCCACCGAGCCCGTGGTGACGGGGTCGGGGACGTCGAAACCGGTGCGGGCGCGGGCCACCGCCCGTCCGTAATCCGGCAGCGCGCCGCTCTCCGGAAGGCCGACCTGGATCAGGCTGAGCAGCTTGAGGACGAGGAGCCCCGCCGCCGCCAGCGCCACGGCATCGACGAGGCGCAGCCGCCTCGTCGATGCCGGCTTGGCGCGCACCGGCTTGGGGGGCGCGCTCCGCAGCGCCGTGCCGGCGCGGCGAATCTTCGCCTCGGGATCCGGCTTCGGCGGCGGGATCTTCGGAGCTTTGACTCCAGTCACGCGGCGCGCGCCCGGACGCGGGCGAGCGCGCGCTCACTCATGGCCAGTGCTGCCGCGGCGGCGGCCCCGAGCCGCTCCCCGTTCGGGCTCGACGGCTCGGGTCGACGCAGAGGCTGAACCTCGGGCTCGGTCACGACCTGCGGGGGAGGGACAGGCACATGCGCGGGCTCCGGCCGGGCCGGCACCGCGCGCATCTGCGCCACGATGGCGCCGATGCGGGTCACCACCGTCTCGCCGGCCTCGACCTGCAGCTTCAGCTCGGCGGATCGGGCAGCCGCGGAATCCAGGCTGGCATTGAGGGTGCGGTCGGCATCGTCGATGGCGGCGCGCAGGCCCGCGATGGCGCGCTCGGCCGAGCCGGTCGCCACCATCAGGTCGCCGATGGTCTGGCGCAGGGCCGCCTCGTCGCCCTTGAGCTGACCGATCCGGCGCGACAGCCGCAGGGAGGTGACGATTGTCGCCGCCAACAGAACCGCCACCAGGATGTCGGCGGCGAGGGTGACGAAGAGACTCATGACGGCACCCTCAACACCCTAATTGTCCGACCGGTTGTTCATCGAGGCCTCGTAGGCCTGGATGGTCGTGCGCGAGCGCCGCAGCGGGCGGGTGACCTGCACGGCGATGTGGCCGTCGACCCGGCCGATCCGCCCCTGCGTCAGAGCCCAGTCGCCGCAGCGCACGGTGATCAGATCCGACGGCTTGGCGTCGAACATCAGCGTCTCGCCGACCTTGAGGTTCATGACCTGCTTCAACGGCAGCATCATCTCGTGCAGAACCGCCTCCATGGTCACGTCGGCCTGCCAGATCTCGGTGGCGAGGTGGCCCTCCCAGACGTGGTCGCGGCCGAGCTTCTCGCCCATGAAACTCTGGGTGAGCAGTTCCCGGATCGGCTCGATCGTGGCGTAGGGGAACAGGATCTGCAGCATGCCGCCGCGCCCGTCGACATCGAGGCGCAGGCTGATCAGGATCGCGGCGTTACCCGGCCGCGTGATCGTGGCGAAGCGTGGGTTGGTCTCGATCCGGTCGATGCCGAAGGTCACCGGCGAGAGTGGCTGGAACGACATCTCCAGGTCGCCCAGCACGATCTCCACCAAGCGACGCACCAGCGTCATCTCGATGGCGGTGAACGGCCGCCCGTCGAGGCGGCTCGACGTGCCGCCGCGCTTGCCGCCGAGCAACAGGTCGAAAGTCGCGTAGGCGAGGTTGGAATCGACCGTGACGAGGCCGGAATTCTCCCATTGCTCGGCCCGGAACACGCCGAGCAGGGTCGGCAGCGGGATCGCATTGAGGTAGTCGCCGAATCGGACCGAGGTGATGTTGTCGAGCGTGACCTCGACGTTGTCCTGGAACAGGTTGCGCAGGGAGGTCGACAGCAACCGGATCATCCGGTCGAAGACGATCTCCAGCATCGGCAGGCGTTCGTACTGGACGACGCCCGAATCGACGATGGCCTGCACGCCCCCGGCCCCGGAGGCCGAGAGCTCGCGCATGGAGAAGCCGAGGACGCCGTCGATCTCGTCCTGGTTGAGCACCCGGTCGTTGCCGGCGAGTTCGGGGAGGTTGTCGCTCTCCCCGTCCTCGATCATCGTCGCCCACTCGGCGGCGACGTCTCCGGCGCTGCGCGTGGTGCCCTGCTCGGCAAGCGCCGCGCCCCATTCCTCGGCGAGCGACGAGTCGCCGCCCTCGGCGCCCTGCTCCAGCAGAGCCGCCGACCAGTCGTCCTCGGGGAGTTCGTCCTCGGGTTCCATCAGGCGTGCGCCGAAACGGTGACGGGAAGGGGTTGAGTCACTGGACGATCACGTCCTTGAACAGCACCGCCTCGACCCGGGCCGGATAGAGGGCGATGTTTACGCGGCGCAGCAGCTCCTCGCGCAGCCGGAACAGACCGAGCGAGCTGGTCAGGTCGCTGGGGCGCAACTCGCGCATGTAGACCTGCAGCGCGTCCTCGACGCGCGGCATCATCGGCTTCACTTCCTCCTCGACCTTGGCATCCTTGAGTTCGAGGGCGAGGCGGACCTTGGCGTACTTGGTCTTGTCCTGCGGCAGATCGGCGCTGAGGTTCAGCATCATCTCGCGGACTTCGACGAACACCACCGGCTTCTTGCCGTCCGTGCCGGCCTTGTCGCCACCGCCATGCCCGCCCCCGTGAGAATCCCCGGCAGCCTCCGCGCCGTCGCCATGTCCGCCGCGGCCCATCATCAGGAAGGCGCCCCCGCCGCCGCCGAGCAGCAAGACCGCGGCGGCCACCATGATCATGAGCTTCTTCTTGCCCTTCGGGGCGGCGGCGGCTCCGGCCTCGCCCTCCTCGGCAGAGGCCTTCTTGGGCGTCTTGGCCATGGAATAATGCTCTCTCGCGGATATCCGCGCTCGGGTACGGCCCGATATCGAAGCATCAGGGTTAACGCGCCGTTAAGCCGGCAATTCCTGCCGGGCGAGGATTGCCGCAGCACAGCCGCGACCTGCCGCCAGGGCCAACAGACTCCGACCTAAGTCTTTAAAACAGTTCGTAAAATCAGATCTGGCACCGCTGGCACGGCGCATGCTGAATGGATCGTTGCCGCCACCGCGGCGGCGAGTCCCAGAGTTCACGATGCAGAATGCCCTCTTCATCGGCGTATCGAGCCAAGTGGCGCTCCAGCGCGAGCTGGACGTGATCGCCAACAACATGGCGAACGTCTCGACCAACGGGTTCAAGTCCCGCAGCACCCGCTTCCAGGAGTACCTGATGCCGGTGGCGAGCGCGGATTCCTTCGCGCGCCCGGATCGGCGCCTCTCCTACGTCATCGACCAGGGCACCACCCTCGACCTCGGCCAGGGCCCGGTCGAGCAGACCGGCAACCCGCTCAACGTCGCCGTCAAGGGCTCGGCCTTCATCGCCGTGCAGACGCCCCAGGGCGAGCGCTACACCCGCAACGGCGCCTTCGAGATCAATCCGCAGGGCACCCTGGTGACCAGCGACGGCTACCCCGTCGCGGGCGACGGCGGCCCGATCTCCATCAACGCGCAGGAGACCGGGCTGGCCATCGGAGCGGACGGCACGGTCTCGACCAACCTCGGCATCCGCGGCCGGATCAAGCTCGTCAGCTTCGCCAACCCGCAGCAGCTCACCAACGAGGGAGGCAACCTGTTCGCCTCCGGGGAGGCCGGCCAACCGGCCGGGCTCGACGGCCGCCTGGAAGCCGGGGCGCTGGAGCGCTCCAACGTCCGCCCGGTGCTCGAGATGACCCGGCTGATGGACGTGAACCGCACCTACACCATGGTGTCGAGCATGATCTCGCGCCTCGACGAGTTGCGGGGCTCGGCGATCAGCCGCCTCGCCAACGTCGCCTAAGGGGGCCTTGAGCGATGCGCGCCCTCTACTCTGCCGCCACCGGCATGGCGGCCCAGGAACTGAACGTCCAAGTCATCTCCAACAACATCGCGAACCTGCGCACCACCGGCTACAAGCGCCAGCAGGTCCATTTCCAGGATCTGCTCTACCAGAACTTGCGCCGGGCCGGCTCCTCGACCTCCGAGCAGAACACGCAGCTCCCCGCCGGGCTGGCGATCGGCTCGGGCGTGAAGACGACCTCGACGGCCCGGGTGATGTCGCAGGGCACGCTCACCTCGACCGAGAAGGATTACGACGTCGCCATCCGCGGCGAGGGCTTCTTCCGGCTGACGATGCCGGACGGCCGCACCGGCTACACCCGGGACGGCTCCTTCGACCTCTCGGCCACGGGCCAACTCGTCACCCGCGACGGCTACCTGCTCGATCCGGCGATCACCGTGCCGCAGACCGCGACCTCGGTGACGATCAGCGCCACCGGCGCCGTGCAGGCGACGCTGCCGGGCCAGACCGCGCCCCAGGCGCTCGGCCAGTTCCAGCTCTCGCGCTTCGTCAACAAGGTCGGCCTCGAATCGATCGGCGACAACCTGTTCGTGGAGACCGCCGCCTCCGGCCCGGCGATCAGCGCGCTGCCGGGGTCCGAGGGCTTCGGCAACCTCCAGCAGAGCTACCTCGAAGAGGCCAACGTGAACGCCGTCACGGAGATCTCGTCGTTGATCGCGGCCCAGCGCGCCTACGAGATGAACTCGAAGGTCGTCACCGCCGCCGACCAGATGCTCTCGACCGCCTCGCAGATGTTCCGCGGCTAACGCATCGCCCCGAACGATGGCCGCCGGCCGCCGGCGGACGACGATGCCGATCAGACAATCAGCCCTCAGGTTCCCGACGATGTATGCCGGCCTGCACCAAGACCCCGCCTCATCGGACTCCGCCTTCGAGGCCGCCATCCTGCCGCTCGTCAGCACGGCGGCGGACGAGAGCGATCTCAGCCCGATCGTCCGCCATGCCCGCCCGCGGGTCGCGCCCCTCGGCATGGCCGTGGTGCTCCGGACGGTGCTGGCCGTGCTGGCCTTCGCGACGCTCGGCGCACTGGCGATCCCCGCCATGGCGCGGGCCGAGGGCCTGCGCCTGCGCGGCGACGTGACCGCCCGTGGCGACGTGCTGACGCTGGCCGACCTCGTGGAGGAAGCGCCGACGGCGCTCGCCGCGCGGCCGCTGTTCCGCGCGCCCGCGCTGGGGGCCACCGGGACGATCCAGAGCCGCCGGATCCTTGACGCCGCCGCCGCCCTCGGCCTCACCGGCCTGGAGACCGGCGGCCGGATGCAGATCGCGGTCCAGCGGGCTGCCCGCCGCATCGGCCCGGTGGAGATCGAGGCCGCGCTCAAGCGCGGGCTTGAGACCGGCTACGGCCTCGATCCGCGCAATCTGTCGGTCCGGTTCGACGGCGACGGCCCGACGCTCCTGGCCCCCGCCGACCTCGCGGGCCAGGCCGCGGCCCTCGACCTGAGCTACGATCCGCGCTCCCGCCGGGTTGCGGGGCTCGTGAGCCTCGGCGAGCGGCAGGCGTCGCTGCGCGTCTCCGGCGTGGTCCTCGAAATGCGCGAGGTCGCTTTGCTCGCCCGCAACCTCGACCGCGGCGAGGCGGTCAAGGAGGGGGATTTCGCCCTGGAACGCCGGCCGCGCGATGCGGTCCCGGCGGACGCGCAGGCGAACGCCGGCGCCGTCGTCGGCGAAGTCGCCCAGCACGCGCTGGCGGCCGGGACCGTGCTCCGGATCAGCGACACGGCCCCGCCCGAGTTGGTCGCCCGGGGCGAGAACGTGACCATCGTGTACGAGACGCCGAGCGTCAGCCTCGCGATGCGCGGCCTCGCCAACCAGGGCGGGCGGCTCGGTGCCGTCGTCAACGTCGTCAACACCGCCTCGCAGAAGGTCCTGCAGGCGACCGTGATCGGCCCCGGCCGGGTCTCGGTCGGCCCCGGCCCCGCGCCCCAGCAACAACAAGCAGCCGCGGCCGCCCCGCTCCAGGCGACCGCCTCCTTGCGCTGATCGTCCGCTCCGCACGCGTTCACGAGTATCCCGGAAGAGTCCCCGATGGCCCCTCGCATCGCCCTGAAGCCGCTCGCCGCCGCGCTGATCGCCGGCGCGCTCGGCGCCTGCAACACCGCCGACCGGCTCTCGCAGGTCGGCGCGACCCCGGCGCTGTCGGCGATCGAGGACCCGACCACGCAGCCCGGCTACAAGCCGGTGCGGATGCCGATGCCCGACGTGCAGCCGGTCTCCTACGCGCCGAATTCGCTCTGGCGCACCGGCTCGCGCGCCTTCTTCAAGGACCAGCGCGCCGCTCGGCTCGGCGACATCCTGACCGTGAAGGTCAACGTTACCGATCAGGCCAACATCAGCAACGAGACCAAGCGGAGCCGGGCCAACACCGAGAGCTTCGGCCTGCCGAACGCCCTGGGTCTCGAGAACAATGCGGTCGGCAAGTCGCTCGGCGTGGGCGGCACGGCGTTGCTCGCCGCCACCTCGGCGACCGCCAACGACGGCGCCGGCTCGGTTCAGCGGGCCGAGACCGTGACGACCAACGTCGCCGCGGTGGTCACCCAGGTTCTGCCCAACGGCAACCTCGTTGTCGAGGGCAAGCAGGAGATCCGGGTCAATTTCGAGATCCGCGAGATGGTGGTGGCCGGCGTGGTCCGGCCGGAGGACATCGAATCCGACAACACCATCGATTCGGCCAAGATCGCCCAAGCCCGGATCGCCTATGGCGGCCGCGGCCAGATCACCGACGTGCAGCAGCCGCGCTACGGCCAGCAGATCGTGGATATCCTGCTGCCGTTCTGAGGCGGAGCGATCCTCTCGTTGCAGGGCGGCGTCCGGGAGGCGGCCTGCTCGAACCGCGCGCCGCACTCAGCCGAGCAGCTGAGCGGAGAAGCCTCGCTGAGCGAGAAGCTTCACCGCCTTCCTGTCGAAGGACACGAAAGTCTGACCTCCGAGCCGCATACCGTCATATGCGATGACCCCGTCGGCGAAATCGCCGCCGGCATCGAGCAAGACGAGCCCTGCTTCGACCGCGGGCAGGTTCAGCACCACGTTCGACGTCTTCATGAACAGCCGGATCGCGGCGGCAATCTCAGCGCGCGGCGCGTTGTAGGCCCGCTCCATCACCCAGGCGAGCTCGCAAAGCACGTGGACGCTGATCGCGACCGAGTCCGCCGCCCTCAACGCCTCGATCGCCTGCATCTGTTGCGTCTCATCCCCGGGGACTACGACGCGCAGCAGCACGTTCGTATCGACGGTGATCCTCATCCCTTCGTCAGACCGGCCTGAACCGCCGCTGCGGCCGCATCGGAAATGGCTTCGTTCAGGTCTTCGATCGACAGCCGCTTACCGTTCGTCTTGCCCGCGAAAAAGTTTTGCAGTGCGTCCCACGAGCCTTGGGACTGGTCCGCCGTCAGCTCGGCCCGTCCGTTCGGCAACAGATCGAGTCTGATCTTGTCACCGGGCCGGATCCCCAGATGATCCAGCACGTCGCTCTGGAACGTGACTTGGCCCTGCTCGGTGATCGTCAACGTCGTCATGGTGAGGCCTCCAGATCGAGCCTGATCCTACAACATCGTTTCGAGCTGCGGCAGCCGGTTGTCCGACACGGCCGATGCGCTCGCCCTCACCCCACAACGCTAACGCCGATGACCCTACTGGCTCGAACGGCGCGGTGATCAGCGCGACTCACCCCTTCGCCCCGACGCGCCTTCAGCCCGCCTCCTCCGGCTCCGGCCCGCGGGTGACGTCGAGCCCGGTGCCGACGCCCTGCGGCGGGCCGACCTTTACCGGGGCGCCGGTGCGGGCGGCCTCGTAGATCGCCTCCATCAGCACCTGATCCTGGAGCCCCTCCTCGCCGGGCGTGCGCGGGCGCAGGTTCTCCTGGATGCAGCGTGCGAAGTGGTCCATCTCCAGGGCGAACTGGTTCTTCGGGCTCAGGATGCGCTCGTCCCGGGCCGCGTTCTTGCCGTCGCGGTGGCCGACGAAGAGGCGCTGGCCCTGGTAGGCGAAGGCGTTCTGCAGATCGATGGACGCGTTGCTCGTGTGCAGAGTCAGGCTGCGCGCCTCGTAGACACCGTAGCTCGACAGGCACTGTGCGATCACGCCGGAGGGGAAGTGCAGCGTGAAGCTCACCGTCTCCTCGACCTCGCGATATTTCGGGTCGTCGGGCGGTGAATGGATCTGCGCCTGGATCAGGTCGGGCTCCTCGCCGAGCACCGCGCGGGTCGTGTTGAGGCAGTAGAGCCCGATATCCGGCAGCGAGCCGCCCCCCGCCAGAGCCTTGCGCAGACGCCATTGCTCGGGGAGGCCGGTGGTCTGACCGTTGAACGCCTGGATCATGCGGGGCTTGCCGAACTCGCCGGTGCGGGCGAGCTTGATGACCGCGCGGTTGTGCGGCTCGTACTGGCAGCGATAGGCGATCATCAGCTTGACGTTGGCCGCCGCGCAGGCCGCGATCATGTCCCGGCATTCCTGCGAGGAGACCGCCATCGGCTTCTCGCAGAGCACCTGCTTGCCGGCGGCGGCGGCCGCCACGACGTTGTCGCGATGCACGCCGTTCGGCGTCACCACGTAGACCGCCTGGACGTCCGGATTGGCCTTCAGCCGATCCCATTCGTCATAGCCGTAGACCGCATCCTCCGGCAGCCCGTACTGGTGCGCCACGAGCTTGGCCTTGTCGGGCGAGCCCGACATCACCGCGGCGAGCCGCGCGCGCTTGGTCTCGCCGAAGGCCGGCAGGATCTCGTCGAGGCTCAGGCGCCCGAGGCCGACGACGCAGTAGCCGAGCCGCTGACTGGGAGGCTGCGGAGCGGGCGTCGGCGCCGGCGGTCGGTCGCCCGATCCGCGCCAGTTCGGAAACATCACCTTCCCGCCCTGCACCGCCCCGGTATCGGCCGGGACCGCGGCTGCCGGAGGCGCCGCCTGCGCGCCGTTGCCGCCGATCGCAGCGCCCGCCAGGGCGCTGCCGGCAGCCAGGAGGGTGCGTCGAGAAAGCCGTGTGTCGTCCGCCATGGGCCTCGCCGTCTTGCTGATCGGAATGGCGCGCCGGGGCGCCAGGGGAGGGGCCGCGCACCGCCGAGGGCCGGCCCGCTCGCTCATTGAACGCCGTCAGGCCGTGCGGTGTTTCCCGCGGCGCACAGCTGCGTCGTCACGCGGCCGGCGGCGGATCCGGTGCCTCGACCTCGCCGCGGCGCTGCAATTGCAGGGCGACGAACCAGCACAGGCAGGCCCAGGCGGCGCCGATGCACCAGCCGGCCAGCACATCGCTTGGCCAGTGGACGCCGAGATAGATCCGGCTGATCCCGACGAGCAGCGTCACGCTCACGCCGAGGCCGAGCATCAGGGCCTTCGCGCGCCGGTTCCGTTCCACCCGCGCCACCAAGGTCGCCAGCGTCAGATAGGCGATGGCCGACATGGTGGCGTGGCCGCTGGGGAAGCTTGCGGTGAACACCTCCATGCCGTGCGGGACGAGATCCGGCCGGGGCCGCTGGTAGAAGAGCTTCAGCACCGTCGAGACCAGCTCGCCGCCGCCCACCGCGCCGAGCACGTAGAGGCCGATCCGCCGCCGGCCGGAGACGCCGAGATAGGCCGCTACCGCGCAGGTCAGGAACAACACCGTGAAGACGCTGCCCAGCCCGGTGATGTCACGCATCGTCTCCTCGAGCCAGGGCGGCCCGATCGGGTCGGCGAGGTCGGCCGGGTTGCGCAAAGCCAGCAGGATCCGGCGGTCGAGGGCTGCGGTCGAGCCCTCGCCGACCTCGTGCGCGAGATAGAAGAACCCGTAGCCCAGGATGCTGAGGCCGAGGAGCGCCACGAGGGGCCCGACCTCGTTGAGGCGCAGCCGCAGCCAAACCGCCGTGGCGGGCTCGATCAGGCGGTTGTGCCGCAGGCTGCCGGAGACTCTCACGGCATGGTCTCCGGGGACAGGACGGAGGTCATCAGGCGTTTTCCCCGAACGCAAAGCGCGCGACCGCCTCCCAGGGTCCCCCGAGATAGCGCCAGAGCTGCGTCGCCGGGGCCGTGAAGCGGAACGGCGCGAAACCGGCCTGGAGGTCTGCGTGGAGCGCGCGGGCCTTGTCCGGGGTGACCTTGTTCTGAACGGTCACATGCGGGCGCCAGCCCTGCCGGTCCTGTGCGGTGAGATCGGGCTCGAACGCCTTCGCGAGCCGGCCGCGAAACGCAGTCAGGGCTTCGGATTCAAGAACATAGGCGACACCGCGGCCGGTGAAGCGAACGCCCGTCACGGCGACCTCCGGCGGCGGCATCGTCCGGGCGAGCGTCGTGATGGTCTCGATGACGCCGCGCTCCCGTTCGCCGGGCAGGTGGTGAAACAGCGTCGCATGAACCGGGATAAAATTCAGCTTTTCGGGGAAGAACCGGCGCCGCTCGCCGTCGAAGCGCGCGAAGGTCGGCTCGTCGAAGGCCAGCGTCAGGATCAGGGGAGCTGCGTCTTGCATCGGGCCGAGATGGCGCCTGGAGCCCTCACGTCCAGTACAGCACCCGCGCCGCCGGCAAGTCCCGGGCGAGGCATTCGGTGAGATGGGTGCGCATCGCCTGCATCAGCGGCTTCGGAAAAACGTGCTTCACCGTGCCGAACTTGGTGCGCTTCTCCACCCGATCGGCCTCGTCGAGGGGCAAGTCCGAGCCCGGATACCAGCCGCGCAGCACCGCCTTCGAGCCGGGCGTGAAGCGGTGGGTGATGAGTTCGGCGGTCAGATCGAGATCCGGAGCGCCAGCCAGCGCGTCGGCGGCATCGCGGATCAGGGCGGCGTAGGCCGCCTCCCAATCCGGCACGGGCAGGATCGGCGCGATCGTCAGTCCGACCGGATAGCCCGCCCGCGCCATCTGGCCGAGCGCTGACAGCCGCGCGTCGAGGGTGTCGGTTCCGCCCTCGTAGCGGGCCGCCGGGCGGGCGTTGACCGAGACCCGGATGCGGGTGCGCCTGTTGTGCGGCAGGTCGAGGAGCGGCGCGACCGCGGCGAACTTCGTGGTGAAGCGCAGCTGCACCGGCGCATCCCAGGCTCCGAAATGCCGGATCGCCGCCGAGAGCGAGCCGGTGAGATGCTCGATGCCCAGCGGATCGGTGTAGCAGGAGGCCTCGAAGGTGGTGCCCTCCTGGGCCCGCTCGGCTGAGGCGGAGGTCACCGCGCCGCGCCCCAGATAGGCATCGAGGTTGCCCAGGATCGCGTCGAGATTGGCGTAGGCGCGCGTCACCGGCGGCCCCTGGAGCGAGCCCGCGAGGTAGCAATACTGGCAATGGGCCGGGCAGCCCTCCGCGAGGTCGAAGCGCCAGTCGGCCGAGGGCGGGATCGGCTGGAGCCGCAGCTTCGTCGGCGGTGCCACCGTGAGGGCGAGGGTCGCCTTGGCGGCCGTGTAGGCGCGCCGCGGGTCCGGCTCGCGCGGGCTCGGCAGGCGATTGGCCGACAGGCGCTCGACGGCCAAGCCCAGCGCCTCAGCGCGTGCCAGCATCGCCCGGCCATGGGCATGCTCGAGCGCCGCCGGCGTCACCAGCACCCGGCGCGGGCGCCACAGGCGAGCCGGGCGTTGCGCTCCGACCGGCGCTTCGACGGGGTCTTCGAGAGCCAGGGCGGGGGAGGACGGCATCTCTGTCGAACGCGGAGCTGCACGTCGCGGGTCCGGTCTAGTCGCCCGGTCGCGGTGCGGCTAAAGCACCGCCATGTCTGCAGGCAGGGAGAGCGTTCATGTCGGCCGCGATGGCTGGTTGTTTCTCATCGGGGGCACCAACCGCGTCCTCGACCGCTATCGCGGCGGTCTGCGCCACTGGCTGCTGCTGCGCGGCTGGGCGCGGCTGATCCGGGCCCGCGCCCGGCGCGCGGAGCGCCTCGGCATCCGCTGCCTCCACGTGATCGTACCCGAGAAGCTGTCGGTCTACGACGACAGGACCGACGGCCTGCGCTACGACCCGGCCAAGGCCTCGACCCGCCGCCTCGCAAGGCTTCTCGCGCGTCACCCCGCCTATCTCGATCTCCTCGCCCCGCTCCGAGCCGCGCGCAGCGGGGCGGTGCCGCTCTACCTGCGCACCGACACCCATTGGACCCTGCAGGGCTGCCTGCTCGCCTACCGCGAGATCATGCGGGTCCTCGGGGCCATCCCGCCGGCCGATATCGGGGCACGCCCGCAGATCGTCTCGGACGAGCTGATGGATCTCGGCGAGAAGCTCCGCGAGCGGCCGCGGGAGCGCATCGAGCGGTTCATGCTGCAGCGCGATTCACGCCGGGTCGAGACCGGGCCGCTGCTGGCTACCTACGAGGCGGAGGGGCGCGACCGAGAGGTGCATGTCGGCGCGCATGTCGTCTACCGGAACGACACGCCCACCGCCGATCCGCGCCGGCTCGTCCTGTTCGGCGATTCCTGCGCGCATTTCGACCCGTTCATGCTGACCGGGCTCCTCGCCGAGAGTTTCAGCGAGGTCCACTTCGTCTGGTCGTCGGGCCTCGACTGGCCCTACATCGAGCGCGTCCGCCCCGACATCCTGCTGTTCGAGGTGGCGGAGCGGTTCCTCGCACGCCTGCCGAAGGACGATTTCGACGTCACGGTCGCGGGCCAGCGCGGCACCGGCGGACGACTGGCGCAGATCCGGCAGGGCGGCCTGGAGGCGCGATCGGCAGCCGGTCAGTAGATCGCGGTCGCGGTGTCCATGACGGCGAAGTCGTTGATGCTCGCCGCCTGATACTTGGCGAAGGATTCCGGAGCGTAGGCGATCCCGATCATGAGGACGAGCAGGGTCGCGAGGCAGGCCAGCGTCGCCGTGACCACGTCCGCGTGGCGTCTCAGAGCGTGGATCACCAGGCATCCGAACGTGAACAGGGCCGCCTCGGCGACGGGCACCAGCGCGAACGTCATCACTCCATCTCCATACAGGTCTCGCTCGGCCGGTCCGACCGCGCCGGATGGAGAGATGGCGCATTTTGCTGCACTGCAACAGAAGAGCACGCGCAAGCCTGCCTTGCGCGGGAATCGCGGGCCGCTGGGAACGCCTTGCGCATCGGCCGAAATGCGACCGGCGTCTTCCCGCGAACGCCGCGAGACCCATCTGAGCGACGGATCGCGCGTGGACGGGATACGACGGGACGGGATACGACGATGGGACTTCTGGTGGACGGCGTCTGGCGCGATCAGTGGTACGACACCGCCGCCACGGGCGGCCGGTTCGAACGGAAGGCGTCAAGCTTCCGCAACTGGGTGACCGCCGATGGTTCGCCGGGGCCCTCGGGCGAGGGCGGCTTTCCCGCAGAGCCGGGACGCTACCACCTCTACGTCTCGTTGGCCTGTCCCTGGGCCCACCGGACCCTGATCGGCCGCGCCCTGAAGGGGTTGGAGGCGGCGATCGGCGTCTCGGTGGTCGATCCGCATATGGGCGCGGAGGGCTGGGTGTTCGGGAACACGCCGGGCGCGACACCGGACCCGATCCACGGCGCGCAACGCCTGTACGAGGTCTATCTGGCGGCGGAACCGACCTATACCGGCCGCGTGACGGTGCCGGTGCTCTGGGACCGGCAGCGCTCCACGATCGTGTCGAACGAATCCGCCGAAATCCTGCGGATGCTGAACGGCGCCTTCGGCGGCACCGGACCCGACCTATATCCCGAGGATCTGCGCCCCGAGATCGACGCGCTGAACACCCGCATCTACGACCGGGTGAACAACGGCGTGTACAAGGCGGGCTTCGCCACCGCACAGGCGGCCTACGCGGACGCCTTCGAGGCCCTGTTCGCGGAACTCGACGCCTTGGAGGCGCGCCTCGACCGCGGCCGGTACCTGTGCGGCGCCCGGCTGACCGAAGCGGATGTCCGGCTGTTCACCACCCTGGTGCGTTTCGACGCGGTCTATGTCGGCCACTTCAAGTGCAACCGGCGCCGGATCGCGGACTACCCCAACCTGTCGAACTACCTGCGCGATCTCTACGCGCTCCCGGGCGTCGCGCCGACCGTGGATCTCACGCACATCAAGCGGCACTATTACGAGAGCCACCCGACCATCAATCCGACCGGCATCGTGCCGCTCGGGCCGGAGCTCGATTTTTCCGCGCCCAACGACCGGGCCTTGCGATACGCGGCGTAGCCGGAACCCGCGTCACCGCTGCGCGGCTTCGCTCGGCGCACGGGCCCGACCGTGTTCGTCCCGCGGCCCGACACCCGTCCGTCGGGCCGTGGGCCTCGACGGCCGGCGCGCGGAGCCTAGTTCGGCCTTCAACCGGAGGATGCCCGACACGCCATGACGAATCGTCTGCGCCTTGCCCTGTTCTGCGCCCTGTCCAGTCTGCCCGCATCCGCGCACGCCCAGGCGGCCTTGCGGCTCGAGGGGACCTGCGAGAAGCTCGTGATCGGCACGCAGGATCTGAGCGCCGCCTGCAGCAACGTCCTGACCAATGCGGTGAGCCGCAACCGCACGAGCTTCGACTTCACCACCTCGGACGGCCAGACGATCGGCTTCAGCGGCAACGGAGCGCAGCAGGAGGCCACCGAGGAATCCGACCCGCTGCAGCCGATCAACGTCGTGACCATCGGCAAGGACGCAGCCCCGACGCTGGCGATCGGCGCCTGCCGCTTTTCCACACCGGAGCCGGGGCGCACGGCGATCACCTGCGAGGCGAGCGCGGCGGATGGGCGCCCCTTCGCGGGGACCTTCGTGACGGCCGCCAGAGCCGCCGCAGGCGCGCCGGCCTCCCCGCCAGCTCGCTGAGCAGGGTCGCCGATCCGGACTGGTCAGACGGGCCTGCAAGCCCCATTTAACAGGCTCCAGCAAAAAGGTTCCGAAGCCAGACCGATGCTCAATGACAGCCTCGCCGGAGGCGCTCCCTCGGCCGTCGATACCGGCTCCTTGATCAAGGATACGACCACCGCGAGCTTCCGTCAGGATGTGATCGCCGAGTCGATGCATCGGCCTGTCCTGGTCGATTTCTGGGCGCCCTGGTGCGGGCCCTGCAAGCAGCTGACGCCGGTCCTGGAGAAGGTCGTCAAGGAGGCCGCAGGCGCCGTCGCCCTGGTGAAGATGAACATCGACGAGCATCCCTCGATTGCGGGTCAGCTCGGCATCCAGTCGATCCCGGCGGTGATCGTCTTCCAGAAGGGTCAGCCGGTCGACGGCTTCATGGGCGCGGTCCCGGAGAGCCAGATCAAGGAGCTGATCGGGCGGATCGCCGGGCCGGCCGAGGATCCGGTCGAGGCCGCGCTCGCGGATGCGGCCGCCCTGATCGAGGAGGGCGACCTCGCGGGCGCCTCCGAGATCTATGCGGCGGTTCTGGAGCAGCAGCCCGACAACGTGCCGGCGCTGGCGGGCCTCGCCAAGATGCAGCTCGACGCCGGTGAGGTCGAGAACGCCAAGCAGGTTATGGCGATGGTGCCGGAGGCGAAGGCCAATGACCCGGCGCTCGCCGGCATTCGCGCCGCCCTGGAGCTCGCCGAGCAGGCCGCCTCGCTGGGCGACCTCGCCGGCCTGCAGCGTGCGGTCGAGGCCGATCCGGATGCCCATCAGGCGCGGTTCGACCTTGCCCTGGGGCTGGCCGCCCGGGGCGAGCGCGGACAGGCGGTCGATCACCTGATCGAGCTGCGCAAGCGCGACAAGGACTGGAACGAGGACGGGGCGCGCAAGCAGCTCCTGCAATTCTTCGAGGCCTGGGGCGTGATGGATCCGGACACGATCCGCGGGCGGCGCAAGCTCTCGACGCTTCTGTTCTCGTAAGGCGTCGTCCCGCGACCGGGGCACCCGTGAGGGCGCTCTTCGCCGAAGAGATTTCAGCTCGGCGCAGGCGAACGCATCACAGTTAGGCCCTGGGGCGGACCGGATCGCGCGGCGATCGGGGACAGCGCCCCAAGCAGGTTCAGCACAAGTGGCCGCCGGTTTTGCGATCAAAACCTGCGAGCGGCCAAGAAACTAAGCACCGTTGCGTCGGCCCGCCGACGCGACACTGCTTAGTCCCTTCGGGAGGCGCCATGAGCACCCAATCGAGCTACAAGGGCCCGGCGGATTGTCCCGCGGTGATCCCTGTCTTCCCCCTCTCGGGCGCGCTGCTGCTGCCGCGCGGTCAGATGCCGCTGAACGTGTTCGAGCCCCGCTATCTGGCGATGGTCGACGACGCGATGCGCACCGACCGGATCATCGGGATCATCCAGCCGGATCCCGAGAACTCGGGCGCCACGAATCCGAAGCTCTACCGCGTCGGCTGCGCCGGCCGGATCACGCAATACGCCGAGACCGGCGACGGCCGTTACCTGATCTCGCTCACCGGCGTCAGCCGTTTCCGCATCGAGAGCGAGTTGGCCTCCGCCAGCCTGTACCGGCGCTGCCACGTCTCGTACGACACCTTCGCGGTGGACTTCGCGCCCCGCGCGGGCGAGGAGCATGTCGACCGTGCGGGTGTGCTCAAGGCGTTGCGCGACTTCGTGGATTCGAACGACCTGAAGGTGGATTGGGCGGGGATCGACGAGGCGCCCGACGAGGCGCTGGTCAACGCCCTCTGCATGATGAGTCCGTTCGGCGTCCGCGAGAAGCAGGCGATGCTGGAAGCCCCCGACCTGAAGACCCGGGCCGAGATCCTGATCGCGGTCACCCAGATGGAACTGATTCGCGGCGCAGGCCCCGAATCGACGATGCAGTAGGTTTCACGCACGATGAGCAACGAGCTGACAGCCCCCGTCGAGGCGACCCGCGTCGACCCGAAGCTCCTGGAAATCCTGGTCTGCCCGCTGACCAAGGGCACGCTGGAATACGACGCTGCCCGCCAGGAGCTGATCAGCCGCTCGGCCAAGCTCGCCTACCCGATCCGCGACGGCATCCCGATCATGCTGCCCGAGGAAGCACGGCCGCTGATGGATTGAGCCGAGGCGGGATTCTGCGGGACGACGCGCGGCGTTTGCGGCGTCTCCCGCCGAGACAGCTATCGTATTTGACCGATCGGTGGCGGCTTGGGTCTCTCCTCCGCTTGACGGGGAGGGGTTGGAGGTAAGGGGGGCGCAGGATCGAACGCCGCGTTTCCTTCTGAACCACCCCCACCCCTGACCCCTCCCCGCAAGGGGGAAGGGAAAAGGCG